>CAZURK010000013.1:0-99609 GCA_964623055.1 uncultured Pirellulaceae bacterium | reverse complement strand
CGCGGGCGGTTCTTCCGTGGGTTTGGCCACCGGTGCCGCTTCGGCCGGTTTGGCAGCGGGAGGCTGTTCGGCCGGTTGAACGGCTGGCGGCTTCTCGGCCGGCACCGTGTTCTCTTGAGCGATTACCGGTCCACTGGACAGAAAAACAGCAATCGCAAAAGCGGAAACACACGTGTGGAAGCGGGCAATGTGAACAATCACGGCCAACACTCCGTTGGAGTTAGCGTTAAACGGGCGGGACTATCTGCGCAGATCGTTTCTGGACCTCGTCCAAAGGCCAGATGCGACCGTTGGAAATACGACCTAACGTCAGCCGCTGGGCGGCGAAGACTATCGCGTTGGTGGGGTAGCTGGTGATCTTGGGTAAGCCGTTAGCAACACCCTGTCTGCAACATTCTGCGCTAATATCCAAGATACTCAGACAAATCAGGCAGGTAAACTGAATTCTGGCTTGCTGGGTCTCGTTGATCCTATAAGGAGGCCGCATGCCGCGGCATTAACCGATTGGTGGTTTGCGTGCCAGGGAGGTCCAATCCGGCAAGGCAGACGAAGGAAAAAACTGGCACCCAAACCTTACAACTGTTATAATCTCCTGAAATCACGCAAAACGCAAGGTATCGCAGTGATGAAACGAAATCCCGCACTCGTAGCGTTTGCCGTTGTCGTACTGCTGAGCTGCACCGAAGAAGCAAGCACTCAGTTGTTCGGACAACGCGACTTGGGCAGGTCTTTGTCCCGACGTCAGAGTCCGTCGGCTCAGTCTTCGAGGGCGTCTCGGTCTTCTAGCTCATTTCGGCAGAGACAGGCGCAAGAGAGCCCAACCCGTCGTCTGGATACGTTGTTCGAGAGTATGGGCTCTGTTGAAGAATCTCGCTTTTACCGTGATAACCGGGAGGCAACTGCCTTCGTCGGTGCCGACTCAGGGGAAGAGCGCGGCTTCGTGGGAAGCCAGCAAGCCACCGAGCTAGGGGGTGAACCAGAAATCACATCGGCAGTCGACGATTTTCAACTCGAATTGGTGCCAGACGCCAACGTGACCGCCGAGCCGATCGTCCCGGCGAGAACGGGCATGTATCCACCGAGGCTACAGGTGAAGTTTGACTTCCGGCCTCGGCCACCAAGCAAAGTCAGTACTGAGGTTGCTGATCGTCTGGTGTCGGTCTTGTCCTTGGACGATTCCAGTTCGATCGAGGTGTTGGTGGAAGGCGACGTGGCCATTCTGCGTGGTGAGGTTGCCTCCGAACGCGATCGGCGAATGGCGGGGTTGTTGGTTCGTTTCGAACCTGGAATCGCTGATTCCCGAAACGAGTTGACCGTGAAGCCACCGGCTGCGAAGTCTGCTCCGGCCCCGCGGGCCGTTGAACAGTAGTGTCGGGCCTCGTACCACTAGCCGGTCGCGCAAATGAGGCAATAGGTTGCGTCCCTCGCTCGCGCTGCGGGCTTGTATCGGCTGTGGCCCCGCGCGTTACGACCGCCCGATCGGCTACAGCGTGACCACCTCTTCCACTCAGCAGTCTGCTGGCGACCCTCGGCGGAAGATCGATCGTCGTGGTGGCCATCTTTGAATTCCTTCTAGCGTGTCCGCCGCCCGTTTTGCCTGGCCGCGTTTCGTACGAGACCTGCTGCGCCGGGTACGGACGTTTGAGATCAGACGCACTTACGTTGTACTGGTTCGCCGGGTCATAACCCGCGGCTTCGGGGCCCGTGCCTGGCAGGTTCAGGTGAGCGATTGTGGAAGCCACGTTCTTGCCACTGGCGTCTTCGAATCGGGCAATCAGACTGATCTGCCGCTGGCGTCCGCCGAGTTCGTCCCAGGGCAGCCAGAAGCTGTAGGACGGACCCAACGCCGATTCGCTTTGGTGTTTGGGTACCAGTTCTGCCGGGAACACGAATTTCTTTTCCGGCGATGGATTGTTGGGATTCGGGTTTTCATCGTCGAACGCGTAGACGGTCAAGCGGCCGTCGACCAGGACCGGATCCTCTTGCTCATCCGCGTAGAACATCAAACGGCCACCAAATCCTCGTACGGCCGGTTTGCCTGGCTGGTGCAACGTCGCGTTCGTCCACACGGCAGCAACGCGTTCCGGAGTTTGTGGCTTGGGTTCTGGCACATAGATCGCCAGACTTTCGCTCAAATCCCATTCCGCACATCCGCACAGGACGGCGACGACCAGCAGCCCAGCGGTGGCAGCCACGCTGCCGCGGATGCGTTTCGTGTTCTTCTTGTCCGAGTTTCGGTACATGTTACCCAACACGCGATGAATCAAACGCCGTTCGTTGTCCCGTCCGGTGTGGCACGGCTTACTTGTTAGCCGTGTCTTCCCTTGCATTGACAAACACTGCTAACAAGTAAGCAGTGCCACACAACACTCTGGCTAGTTCTGAAGCGGCTCACTACGAGGTGGCATGACCTCCCGATTGTCTGAATCCGATTCAACGATAACGTTCCGCATACGCTTCCATTTCCATCGGCGGCGGTTGCCACCTTGCCGCTCGCGGGTCCAGAGGCGGATGACGCGGGGCCGCTGGCATCGAGTAGCCGGTGGGCACGACGCCTCGTCCTGGGTTCCACCTGCTGTGCAAGTCGTTGGCCGCTCCTGCCTCGGCGCCGGGATCCGGGTCGTCTGCCGGGGTGGGAACTTGCCTCATCGGTGGCGACAACTCCAGATCCTCCAAGGGCACGACTCGAGGCCGGAATTCACCCGGCGTCAATGCGTGCGGATTGGTGTCGGGATAGATTACCTGACCCTCGCCCTGCAAGTACGTATCCTCGTCCTCGTACAGACCAGTGGGCCCATGGATATCGTGCACGTCGGCCAGACTCCAGTTCATTCGGGCGGCTTCCGTCTGTTTGATACGCTCCGCATCCCCGCGACTTCCGACGACGTGAGGAGTCAGGAATACCAGCAGTTCGGTCCGCACGACGTCATCGCTGTCGAAACGGAACAGGTCTCCTAGCAGCGGGATGTTGGACAGGTACGGAACGCGACGCCGGATCATTTCCGACCGTTTGGTAATCAGACCGCCTAAGACAATCGTTTCGCCGCTGGCCGCACTGACCGTTGTTTGCGCTATCGTGACGTCGATGACCGGGGATCGTACCGGCTGCCCTTCCGCCACCGAAACGACTACTCCGTCGGCCTCCGAGCCTACCGTTGACTTTTCGGCATCGATTTCCATCACCACCATCCCGTCGGGACTAATCCGGGGAGTGACGCCGAGGATCAGCCCCGTGTTCTCCAGCACGACTTCGGTGGATGACCGACCGCCGTAGAAACTGCTACCGGTGATCCGCGGCACGCGTTTACCAACCTGGATGAATGCGGGCTGATTGTCCAACGTCATGATCTGCGGCCGGCCGAGCACCTGCAGCGTGCGCAAGTGTTGCAGGGCCCGGATCAACACGCTGACACTGTCGCTGGAGGCCGAAAGCACCATGCCGCCGTAACCACGTTCGGCGCTGAGACGGTCCAGTGCGAAATGCGCTAGCCCCTGGGCGCCGATGATACTTGATTTATCGAAAGCCTTGTCGCTGCCGGCATTGCCCTGGGGATTGTTGTTGAAATCGAAGCCGGGAGTGTTGGTTGCCGCGATGATGACGTCTTCCTGCACAGTCGTAGTGGCACCGCCCGGGGTCTGCGAAGTTATCGTCCTGGTGACCTTCTCCAGATCACCTAACAAGCTGCGGTCGAACAGCACGGAATCCTGCAACCCCATCTCGATGCCGAATTCGTCGTAGTCCTCCAGTTCCACCTCGGCGATCACCACCTGGATCATCACCTGGTCCGGCTGCTTGTCCATGTCTTCGATCAGTTTTTTGATCTCTTGGAAGAAACGCGGCGAGGCGCTGACGATTAGGGTATTGCTCACGGGTTCCGGGACAACAATGACCTCGCGTTCGATCTGTTCGAAGGGGCTGACGAGACCCGCCGCTTCCTGTTGTAGGGTGCGCTCGCTGCGGAGGAACTCGTTAATAGCGTCGGCAACATCCAGGGCGGGCGAGTTTTTCAGGCGATAGACCTCGTTCACCCGCTGCTCGACTTCCTTCTGATCCAGACGCAATAGCAGCACCTCGATGATTTCCAGATCACCCTGCGATCCGGTGGCGATGATGCTGTTCGTCCGCATGTCGACCGAAAACCGGACGGGGACCAACGTGGATTCACCTTCGGCGCCGGCCAATTGCGGCCCGGCCACCATCGCTTCGGCTGGCAGCAGGATTCGCAGCATATCGATCAGGCTGTTGGCGTCGCCGTTGTCGATTTGGAAAACCTTGATCTGGGCTACGCCCGTCGGCGAATCCAGTTCTTCGATCAGCGCGGCCAGCAAGCCCATGCTCTCGGCCGGCGCGGTCACCATCAGGCTGTTGGTGTGCGGGTCGGGAGTGATTTGCACGTCGCTCAGCACGCCGGATCTCAGCAATCGCTGCCCCCGCACGTCGGCCGTCAGGAGTTCCAGAACGGCCGATCGCTGCTCGCCGGGCCCGCCGGCCGCAGCAGTGATAGCGCTCTGGAGTGTGGTGGCCAGATCCATCGCCAACGTGTTCTTCAGTTTGATAATCTGCGCCTGATTGACGATCCCGCTTGTTCCTTGATCCAATCGAGCGATCAGGTGGTCCACTTCGGCCAAGTCTCGCGGCGAGGCTCGCACGATCAGCGAGTTGGTGCGCAGGTCGGCGGTCACTTCGACTGCCGGTCCCAGTCCCTGCGGATCGGCGAATGCTCCCTCGATAGCAGTCTGAGCCTCGGCTACCGGCGTATGGCGGAGGCGATACACACGGATTTGGCTTTCCGGGGCCACAGGTTGATCCAGCTTGGCGATCAATTCCTTCATCGCCGCGACCGCCTCGCCCCAACCAACCAGGAGCATCGCGTTTGGCTTGACCAATGGCGTGACGTGGATTTTGCCTTGCCGACCGCCGGCCAGATCCGTGGCCACCAGCTCGAGGATCGTTGACAACGACATACAGTTGACGTGTCGTAACTGATAGATGTCGATTTCCGGTACGGTTTCCTCGCTTATGCGCTCGATCTCCGCAATGATGCGGGCCACTTCGTCCACCTCGTGGTCGCGTCCGCGGAGGATGATCACATCCAAATCGGGCAGCGCTTCGATCTCGACGTTATCGCCCAGTTCGCGCAGGGCCTCCTGGCGCTGTTGTTCTTCCGCCAGTTCCTCTTCGGTGGTTGGGATTTGTCCGGCCCTCGGTGCGCCGTTCGGTTCAGCAGCGCCGCCGGCCGGCTCGGCATGCTGCACCAGGGCAATGGGCATCCGTGGCCGAGTCCTGCTTCGACTTGTGTCGTGCGACGCGGGCATTTTGGCAGAACCGGGCGGCGCGACCTGGCCCGGCGATCTTGTTGTTCCCGCGCGGTAGGCATCTACGGCCTCGCGAACCTTGGCCGGATCGGCGCGATGCACAGGAACGATTCGCGTGGTCGAGCCGAGTTCATTCGTCGAGTTTTCCAGCATGTCCAGGGCATAAGTCAGCCGCACCAACTGGCCTACAACGGATTTGTCGCCGGCCAACCGCACAAGGCCGCGTTGCCGATCCAAAGTCACGTCGACGCGACGGGTTGTCTTCACAAACACGTAATTCGGCCGCCCGGCCACGTTGCTGCGGACCGGCTCAAGACGCGAACCCAGTAGTTGACGGAATTGCTGCTCGAAACGATCCACCGGCACGTGTGACAATTGAACGGTCTGCTCGGCGAATTGCGGACGAGGCGGCAGCGTGCGTGGCGGCTGAGTTGGCGCTGCAACCACGGCCGGACTGGTAAGCTCCAACGCGATCGCCCGGTGAATTTCCGACGGCGCAAGCACGAGGATTTGCGACGTCCCCGGATCCGTGGTCACGCGAACATCGCCACGTCCCGCATATCGCGTTTGCAGTCTGGCGGCAGTCTCAGCCAACCGGTCCCTTGCTATGTGGTAGCCTTTGACGACGGGTGCGGGGCGCGGTTTGGCTTGAGACACCGGAGGGCGATCGACCGACTCGACGAATTGCCTGGCGATCCGCTGGGCGGCATCGGAACCGCGCACCAGCAATTGGTTATCGCTTTGGTCAGCAACGACATGCGGCTTTGGCGTTACATTGCGCAACAATTCGACAAGGTGGGCCTCGACGTCCGATGCTCGCTTGTAGCGAAGCGGATATGCTTCGTACTGACCGCCGCCCGAGTTGGCGCTGACCCAACCAAGAAAGGCCACCACGACCAGCGCACAGACCACCACGTAGCGCACGAAAGTCGACGACGCCAAACGGCGAAGAGCACTTTGTGACTCTGTCACTGAATCACCCAGAAAAGGCAGAACATGCCGAACAATAGACGAGACAAGAGAAAAGGACGGCGGATGCTACGGATTCTGCTGGTCCCGTTCAAGTCCAATTAGGCCGGCTGCTGGTTCAGAACGACGGTTTTCGGGTCCGGAAACTCATCGTGCTAGCAGTTGACTTCGGCCGAGTTGTTGCCGCCGGTTCATCGTGTCCTTGTTTCAGTAGTTCCAAATTCGAAGGTGGGGCCACCACCCGTGGTAGCCGGATTCGCAAGAATTCGGGCTTTCTCGCAACTCTCCGAAGTCCTGCGACTTCGGCTACTGGGAAATCTGGAACTACTGGGTCTGCGGATGTTTCATCTGGCATAGCTCGCGTTTCTCTACAGTCACGCAAGCCCAAAGCGCCAGTTCTGTTGTCGTTTCCCGGTACGACTTCACTTCCCTTGATGCGGCGGCACAGCCTTCTGCTTGCCGACGCCGACGCCAATGGCTGGGACGGCCGATTCGGCCGAGCCACGGCTGAGATTGAAGATCGTGAAACCGGCAGCGCCGAGTTCGCGAGCGTGGTAGATTTGGCCCACCGTTCGGTCGTCCGAGAGCCGCCATTGCCCGATGCCCGGATAGAGCGGAATACGGCCTTCGACCAGCTTCAGTTGGTTGCTGACCAGGCCGATGAAGTTCAGGTCACTTTGCGTGTAGTCCATGGGGCAGACAAAATCTAGGTAACCGGCTTTGATCCACTCCGGCCAATCCTGCGCCACCGACGCGCGGCAATCCGGATACGCCCCGAACACGGCGGCCGAAATCTTCACATCGGGCCGCATCTTCTTGGCCTCGTCATGTACTGCTCTGACCAACCGTGTGATCCGGTCACAACGCCATTGAGCGTATTGCTCGCGTAAGGCCCCTCGGTAGCAGTCGGCGGGCCAGTCGGACACCTGTTGTCCCATGTCGGCCTCGAATCGCTTGCGGCATCCGTCACAGTAACACTTGTCGCGGCCCGGATAGCGGATGTAGTCAAAGTGCAGCCCATCAACGGGATACTTCTTGGCGACTTCCAGCATGCTATCCAATTCCAACTTGAAGTTCTCCGGATGTGACGGACAAAGCCAGTCGTGGGCCTTGCCGTCCACGGAGACTTGGTTGCGGCGCTCCCGATGAATCTGCTCGACAAATTCCTTTGGGGCACCCGACAGGTTGAAGTTCACCTTCCAGACGTGGACCTCCAGGCCATATTTTTGCGCAGCCGCGACGCATTGGGCAATCTGGTCGCCGTATTCCTTGTAGGTGCCGCTGCGGGGCAAAACGTCGCTCGGGTAATGGGCTCGACCGCCCCAGAGCATATTAGGCAAGATCATATTGAATCCAGCCGCTGCCAGTTCCTTGGCAGTTCGGTCCCAATCTCCGTCGTACGCCCCGGTGCCCGAGTGATTCCAGAAGGCCCTGCCCTCCGTGGTTGGACTCGTCTGGGCCAGCAGATACGCTTGGACCAGTTGGTCGTGAGCAGTGCTGGCCAAATCGACCACTCGTGCGTAGGCTTTCCGGTCGTATGCCGCCTGGGCCTCGTTCAGCTTCTTCAAGCCGGATTCAAGCTGTTTCCGGATGTCAGCATGGCTGGCGGATTGGAGGAATTCCGTCAGACTGTCCAAGCTATCGACATGTCCCACCTGACCCACGCGGTCCAGTTCGCTCCGGGCCATCTGTTTCCATAGCGTGGGAGCAAGATGCCCGAGAACGGCGGCCAACATCCGTTTCTTGCCCGCCAGATCGTCTCGCAAAATGATATGCGAGAAGAACGCGCCGCGATCGCTCAAAAGCATCGCAGCGTCGCCCGTCGCCTTGCCCTCTTCATCGTACCAGCGACCGATCACTCGAGCGTTGTGATCCGTTGGCTCGGCCGTCGTGATGTTCCACGAAGCCTGGCGGATCGACTTTGGCAGCCCCTGGACGTCGCCGGCATCGAAACGAATCTCGGCGAAGTGGCCCGGCTGCTTTCTGCCGACGTATTCGGGCTTGCCGAACCCGAGTACTTGGCCAAGTTTGCCCGGCAATTGATAACAAACCAGTAGCTTCCCGCCACGGTCGACAAACTGTACCAGCTCGTCGGCCGCCTCGGCGGGAAGACCCGGATTGTAGGCCAGGATCGCCACGCAGCGATCGCCCAACGCCCCGTGCGCCAATGCGGAATCCTCCACGGCGTCGCTTCCCAGGCCCAGTTCGGCGATCATCTCGGCCACGTCGTCAGCCGTTCCGGTCGCCGTTCTGTGTTCCTGATGCCTGTCGGCGCCGGGGATGATCAAAGCGACGTCATGCCACGCGGCTGCCAGACGGCCCAGCCGGACGGTGAAGTCCTGGGCTTGGCCTCGCCAGATGGCGATCCGGATTGTATCCACCTTGTGCCACCCCACCGGACGATCCTCGATTCCAAACGATGCCTTGGAGAAGCGCAACGTGCTCCATCCCTTCCTGGACAATCCACCCCCGGCTGCATACCAGCCGTTATCGCTGTGAAAGTAGAGGGAGATTCGTCCAGCGGCCTCCGGTGCGCTGCTGACGATATCCAGCGTAAACTCGCCGACCGCCGCCAGATCCAGTTCGACCTTTCGATCGATGTAGACGCGTCCGAGTTCGGGCTGAGCGGCAAAAGGAGCAACCAGTTGAAGGACTTTCCGGTCGCCATCGGCTACCATCGTCACAGCCGAGGACTCTCCCCGTTCACCACGGTCGGCCCAAGCCTTTTGGGCCGCCTTGTCATCGGAGTAGTCGAACCCGTCGATCGCCTGATCCGCACCCAATAGACTCAGGCTTGCCACGAATGCCACTGTGCAAGATGCCATGGTTATCTCCTTCGTTGGATTTGGGATAGCTCACTCAGTTCCAAACGCACCGATGGTCGCTCCGTTCTTGCCCGCTCCGATATTGGGGCTGTCGGGCCGCAAGCGGAAATCGCGTTCGTCCGGATCTACGAACTTCGGATCGGCAAAGATGGAGTGCATGTCCTTGCCGCTGCGCTGGCGCCACTCGTCCAGGCTGTGGTACCACTCTTCGTTCAGCGTAACCATCGTCTTCGAACCAACCTGAAGGCTCTTGATCTCGGGCATCAGGCTGTGTGCCGGCCGCGAGCCTTGCCATTCGCGCAGCCGCGTGCCCAGGTTGTTGTAGTCGGCGTCGAAGGTCTTCAGCTCCTCTTCGTTGGCTGTCGTGATGCGATACATCTGGTTGCCGCTGAAAGCGAAGCAGTTGTTCTGGCAGACGCTGCCGGATGCGGATCGCAAGAAATACGCTGCCCCGTACATGTTCCACAAACCCGTATTGTGAACGACGCGGCTGTTTGGGCTTTCATATAGAAACATTCCCGTCTCGACGCAGTACAGAACGTTGCCTCGGGCCACGAAGCCGGGCGAGTTTCGCACACTGATCCCGGCACCATTGACCCAGCCCCTGGCCATCCTGTTCCAAATGCGGCAGTCCGATATCGTCAAGCTCGGCGAATTGGTGGCTTGCACTCCGGCGGCCTGGAACCACCGGATTTCTAGTCCCTCGATGCACACATTGGGCGCAGCGTCCAGTCGCAAGCAGGACTCGACCGCCCGGCGTCCGTCCAGCACGACCGTGGCGGCTTGGTCTGCCTCGATCGTAATCGGCGCGTCGGGCAATCCTCCGTGCGTCAGCATGGCTTGCCCTGGGTACAAGCCGGGTAGTAACGTGATCCGGTCTCCCGGCAAAGCACGGTCGACGGCAAACTGCAGCGACCGCCACGGCTTCGCCTTGGCACCGCCGCTCTCGACATCAACGCCTTGTGGCGAGACGTAATACTGTCTAGGTTCGCCCGTCACCGAGAATGTCGCGTCGGGCGTAGCCGTGTCGTTACCCAATGCGTCGGTCAGCACGAGCCGGTAGTGATACGTCTTGCCTGATTCGACCTGTGGGACCAGTAAAGCCAACACGTTGGACGTGCATGTATTCGCGGCGCACGCGAACCAGTCGCCAGAGAATTGGCCCGTCCACACGCGTTGTGCCTCTCGAGGCACGGCAGCGGTCGAGCCGTAACGCTCGGTCAAACCAAACTCCACGGCTGCTTTACAGGGCATGTCTGTCTGGAAGAGAATCGCCGCACCGTGACGATTGGCGTACACGATTGGTTTGCCAACCAACTGAGGCCCTTGTTCTGCGACATGTACGACAACGCCAACCGGTTGGCCCCAGTTGCGACCGGCGTCGCCGACACGAACCTGGACGGCGACGGCCGATTGCCCCACAGGCAAGCCGATCTCTGGGTTGAACTCAAACCGCCGACTCGACGACCACTCGCCGTCTCCAAGCTTGATCTGCATCGTTTTGGGCTTGGCCGTTCCTTCAGGCAACGTCAGCGATAGAGGAATGTTGCGCTTCGGCGTCATCCATTCGGCAGGACGATCGTGCGGCTGCAGATGCAGGGCCGGACCAACGCCGCCGGCCAGCCAAGGGTCGCCCTGGGCCCAAAGCTTGGGCAATTCGATTGCTATGGCGGGCTTGGCCAACGCGATGGTCGGCCGGGGTGGTTCCCCGGATTCGGTTCCGCTTTCTACCACAGGCATGGCCCCAAATGTCTCGCCGTTCGGCCCCTTTTTCGCGCAAGGACTATCGGGCAACAGACGGTAGTCGCCAGCGGTCGTAGATACGAATCGAGGGTCGGCGAACAGTGTGTGTTGGCCCGTGCCGCTCTTCTCGAACGACTTCTGGTAGTTGCGCGGAGCGAACTGGTTGGCGAATCCCCATCCCAGGTTGTAGTCCATCACCGTGCCTGTTTTGAGACCGTCTGTGAACACGAATGGCGAGCCGCGACCAACGCAGATGTTGAATCGGTAAACGCCCTCGGGGTCGTAAGCCGTGCCTCCGATGCCTCCCCATTGATAGCCCAGCACCGTGTTGTTCTCGACCACAAACTTGTGACTCGGGCACTTGACGAAGATGCCCGCCCACCAGTGGCCGGTGATCAAGTTCCGTCGAATCTCGCCGTCTTCGGCCGGATAGTAATAGTGGATCCCTGTGTCGTCTTGCGAATAGACGGGAACGAGGAAATCATCACGGACCTTGTTCAGCCGGCAATCCTCGATGATCGTCCCAAGACCTTGGCTGAACACACCGGTGCCCACATCCTCGGCTCGACAGCGAACGATGCGACCTTTGGGCGTGTCCATCCAGGCATAGAAGCCTCGGACCGCATTCCACGTGTAGCAGTCCTCCACGGCAGTCTTGGCCGCAAAGAGGCCCGCGCCATGGGAGTAGTTCCACGTCAGCAGGCTGTGGAACTCCAGTCCCCGCAACGTGATGTTAGATCGCCACAAACTGATGCCGTAGGAGTGTTTACTGATCCCCAGGTCATGATCCTTCGGCGGGTTGTCGTCCGAGGTATGAAAGAAGACGTCTTCCTCGTCGAACCAGAAGCTCGCCGGATACTCCGAGGCGGCGGTCTTGTCGGCCACCAAAGTGTATCGCTTCCGCGTATCAGTCTCCCACATCTGCGGCGGTCGGTCGGGCTGGTACTTGCCGGGTATTTTGAAAACACCGGGCATGTCGCGCACGGGTGTGGCCTCGCGGATGTGCTTGGCACCGTCGAAGACTACCTTCTCGAACGAGCCATCCGTCTCGGTCGCCGCACGGATCAGGATGGGCTGGCACTCGACGAAGCGGTCCTCTCGTCGCCCCAACGCAACGCCGCCTTCGTAGACCCCGGCGTGAATGATGATCTCCGACGGCGTCTCGCTGTTCTTGACCAACTCGTAGGCCTTCAGCAGCTTGGCCATCGGTTTAGCTTCGGTGCCCGGATTTCGGTCGTCGCCCGTGACGGCCACATGCACGATTCGCCCATCAGCGGCCCGCGCGGCTCCGATCAGACAGAGACAGAATGCAAGAACGATCACATACGGTGGGAAATGAGGCTTACGCATCGACCGGACCTCCTGAATCGGCAACTCCTGAATATCGACTCGTAGGGCCTCATTGTGCTTGAGATCCCGTGACGTTTCCATAACATGGATGAAAAGAACCCCGCGTACAGGAGGAACAACCATGCCCCGAACCCTCGTGTTGTTGACGTTGATTCTGGCTGCTCCGTCGGTGAGCTTTGCGGAATCCGGCAAACCTAACATCATTTTCATCTTGGCCGATGACGTTGGCTGCGAGCCGCTTGGCTGCTATGGCGGCACGTCGTACCCCACGCCGAACATCGACCGATTGGCCGAAGGCGGTACGAAGTTCCGTCACTGTTACAGCATGCCCGTATGCCATCCGACGCGCACGACGTTCCTGACCGGACGATACCCGATGCACACCGGCAATCCCGGATGGGGATCGTTTCCCAAAACTCTAGAAGGGCAAACGGTCGCCCATTGCATGAAGCAAGCCGGTTACGTCACGGCGGTCGCCGGCAAATGGCAACTTGCGCTGTTAGGCAAGGATCTGCCGCATCCACACCGGTTAGGCTTTGACGAATACTGCCTGTTCGGATGGCACGAAGGCGCGCGTTATCACGAGCCACTGATCTGGCAGAACGGCAAGAAACGCGAGGGAACCGAGGGGCAATATGGGCCGGACCTTTATGTCGACTTTCTGATCGACTTTGCCGAGCGTCATCGCGACGAGCCGTTCTTTGCCTTCTATTCGATGGCCCTATGTCACGATGTGACCGATGACTTGAAGGCGCCGGTTCCCTATTCGCCCGGCAAGAACCGCTACGACAATTATGCTGAAATGATCGCCCAAATGGACCGTTGCGTCGGTCGCGTTGTCGACGCGCTGGATCGTCTCAAACTTCGTGAGAAGACACTCATCCTGTTCACGGGCGACAACGGAACGGCGAAAGGGTCGATTATTCGCGCCGAGAAGTCCGGAGATCGTTGGCGGTACATACGAGATCCCGTCCACTCCGAAATCAACGGCAAACGAGTCCCGGGCGGCAAAGGCAACCTGACGAACGACGGCACCAACGTGCCGCTGATCTGCAGTTGGGTCGGAACGGTCGAAGCCGGTGGAATGGTCGACGATCTGGTTGACTTCAGCGACTTCTACGCAACGTTTGCCGCACTGGCCAAGTCCCCGCCTGCGGCGGTACCGAAAATCGACGGCCAGAGCTTCGCGTCGTGTTTGCTAGGTGACGGCCCAGCGCCGCGCAAATGGGCCTTTGCCGAAGGACGCGGAAAGCATTGGGTACGCACGCAGCGATGGAAACTGTACAACGACGGCCGCCTCTTCGATATCGAAACGGACCCGGCGGAAAAGAAGAACCTCGCGGACGCCGTGCCAAACGCCGCTTCTGACGATTTCTCGATGCTCCGGAAAGCGTTGAGCGATTTGTAGGATAACGGATGCATATGACAGGAGGGCGAGGCTCCTGCCGAGCCGTGCGCGGTCGATGGCCCGGCTCGGCAGGAGCCTCGCCCTCCCGTTGGTTTCGCCACGTTGAGGAGTACGAACCATGAGAGTATCGGTCCAATTCACAGCCACTGTAGCTTCTTTCACCGTGTCGACGGTGTGCGGGTTGGCGTTGTCTGCTGATCCACAAGGTTCGCATACGTCGGAGGCCCGGCAAATTCTGGACGCTGCCGACGTCACGGGCGGCCTGGTTGTCCATCTCGGCTGCGGGGATGGCAAGCTGACCGCGGCACTGCGTGCCAACGACAGCTATCTGATTCGCGGCCTGGACACCGACGCTGGAAACATCGCGGCCGCGCGACAGTACATCCACTCGCTCGGTCTTTACGGCAAAGTGTCGGTCGCCCAGTTCGACGGCAGACGACTGCCCTACGCCGACAACCTCGTGAATCTGGTGGTGGCAAGGGGCGAGTGTCAGATGGCAAGCGAGGAAATCGCCAGGGTGCTTGTCCCGGGAGGTGTGGCGTTGATGTCGGCGATCAGCGGTCAGCGGTCAGCAATCAGCGGTGAGCGAATTCAGATTGATGGCAAGGCATGGTCCAAATACGTGAAGCCCGTTCCTCCGGAGATGGACGAGTGGACTCATTTCATGCACGATGCCACCGGTAACCCCGTGTCGAAGGACACCATCGTTGGTCCGCCGCGACGACTGCAGTGGATCGGCGAACCGAAATGGGACCGTAGCCACGAGGAACTGGCCAGCCTCAGTGCGATGGTCTCAGCGGGTGGGCGCATGTTCTACATCATGGACGAAGGGCCGAGGGCCTCGATCCGGCTGCCGGCAAAGTGGATGCTGGTTGCCCGAGACGCCTTCAATGGTGTGGTCCTGTGGAAGCGGGAGATCGAGAAATGGCACTCGCATCTGCACGCCTTCCGATCGGGGCCGGCGAACCTGACGTTGCGTTTGGTGGCCGTGGGGAATCGCGTCTACGTTACACTGGGCATCGAATCGGCGGTCTGCGCGTTGGATGCCGCTACGGGCAAGACGCTGCAGACCTACGCCGATACGGAAGGCGCGACGCAGATCCTCCACTGCGGCAACACGCTGGTCGTGCTGGTCGGGGACACGAAGATCGTTGCAGTGGAATCCGATTCGGGCAAGCAACTCTGGCAGAAAGAGATCGACCCAGCCGCCTACGCGACAGTGGCCGTTTGTTGCGACAAAGTCGTGTATCAGAGCCCAGAAGGTGTGTCTTGCTTGGAACTTGACTCCGGCAAGCAGCTCTGGCAGGCGGCCTGTCCAATGAGTTTTGGCAAGGCAAAGAAACTCCCCTCCTGGGGCACACCTGCTCTGGTCGTCACCGAAGACGTGGCCTACTCGGCCGATTTCACGACGCTTCGGGCGCTGTCCACGGCCGACGGTCAGGAACTTTGGGACGCGCCGACGAACGTCTATTTCCACGCTCGTCCTTTTGTCGCAGTCATCGACGGACTCGTGTGGACCAACCTCACGGGCAATACGCAACTTAGTGTCACCGGGCACGATTGCCGGACCGGAGAAGCCCGCAGGACCATCAAGCCACCCGATGACATGTACCCGTCGCTTGGCCACGCGCGCTGCTACCTGCCGAAAGCCACGACCCGCTACATCCTGTCCGCGCGGTGTGGCACGGAGTTCGTGGACCTGGAAACAGGCGAAATGCGCCTGCACCACTGGGCCCGCGGGACCTGCCAGTACGGTGTGATGCCGTCCGGCGGGCTTCTGTACGCGCCGCCGCACTCCTGCGCCTGCGAAATGAGGATGAAACTGGAAGGGTTCTTCGCGTTGGCGCCGGAAGGTCAGAGGTCAGAAGTCAGAGGTCAGAAGTCAGAAAGCGAAAGGCGTGTAGAGAAAGGTCCCGCATACGGCGCATCCGACCTCCGGCCTTCAGCCTACAGCCTTCAGCCTTCTTCCTGGCCGACCTATCGGGCGAACTCCGCACGCAGCGGAGCGGCCAAAACAACCGTTCCGCACTGGCTAAAGGTGGCATGGAGGGCCGATGTCGGTGGCACACCAAGCACGATCACGGTCGCCGCTGGTAAGGCGTTTGTCGCAAGCGTCGATGCGCACACGGTTCATGCGTTGGATGCCAACAACGGACATCGCCTGTGGAGTTACACCGCCGGCGGACGCGTCGATTCGCCACCGACGATCTGTGTAGGACGGATTGGCAATCCATCTGGAGCAGAGGACGGATTGGCAATCCGTCCTACGGCGTTATGCCTGTTTGGTTCAGCGGACGGTTGGGTCTATTGTCTGAGAGCGAGCGACGGCGAACTCGTCTGGCGGTTCCGGGCCGCTCCCGACGAGCGGCATGTCGTTGTGCGCGGGCAACTCGAATCGGCTTGGCCCGTGCACGGTAGCGTGCTGGTCCAAGGCGACGAGGCCATTGTGGCCGCCGGACGTTCTTCCTACTTGGATGGCGGCATCCACGTGTATCGCCTCCAGCCGGTTACGGGCAAGATGATCTCCGAGACGGTGCTTTACAGCCCCGATCCTGAGACGCATATCCAACCGGTGACGAATGGGCGCCCCGAACGGTTGTCGGGCGTGAAGTCCGATATCCTTTCAAGCGATGGCGAGTCGGTTTACATGCGGCACCTCCGATTGGACTTTGATCGCGGCAGCCAGACGCAGTTGGGTCTGCATCTCTACTGCCCGGCCGGCTTTCTCGACGACACTTGGTGGCACCGTTCGTACTGGCTGTACGCCAGGGAGTTTCTCCTTGGGTTGGGTCAGCCGAACTGCCCCGGCAATGGCTGGAACGACTGGTGGAACTTGGGCAACGTCGTGCCGTCCGGCCGAATCATGGTCTACGACGATCAGCATTTCTACGGGTACGGCCGGAACATGTACCCCGGCTTCATGGGAGGGCAGTGGCGCGGTGGCGAAGCCTACCATCTTTTCGCCAGTCCTCGAAGCGCCGCCGAGATCGACCCCGACCAACTCCGCGAACGAGTCAGGCAGATGCGCATCAAGAAGGGCAGGCACGCCGACATCGAGTATCGCTGGACCGCCAGTGTGCCGATCGCGGTGCGTGCGATGGCCCTGGCCGGGAAAACCGTGTTCATTGCCGGTCCGCCGGAAATGGAAAAGCCGCAGGGTCCCAGCCGCCTGACCCTGGTTAACCCGGACGAAGCCCTTGCCGCGTTCGAGGGCAAGCGTGGGGCGATGCTGTGTGCCGTCTCGGCCGCCGATGGCAAGCGTCTGAGCGAAGTGAAGCTCGACGCCATGCCCGTGTGGGATGGCATGGCCGCCGCGCACGGGCGTCTGTTCCTGTCCACCGTGGACGGAAAGGTGGTGTGCCTGAGCGGTGACGACGAGGCTTCGACGCGCTAGATGGCGAGGGAGGACGAGGCTCCTGCCGAGCCGCGCGTCGGCGCCAGACCGGTTCAGCAGGAGCTTCGCCCTCCCGAGGAAACCGGCGGTTCGAATGCTAGAGGCAGACCGTTGGTCGCACCATGTAGTAGTAGTCAGCGGTCAATGATACGGGGCAGCCGGTCAACCAGTAGATCGGCAATGACACGATGGCCTCGTGCGTCGGGATGCAGGCCGTCGGGGAAGTAGTCCAGCCGTTCGGGCTTCTGCTGGAACGCACGATACACGTCGATCAGCTCCACGTCCTTCTCGGCAGCTACATCGCGCATGGTTTGGGCGTAGTCTTTGACCAGGAAGTTGATTCCATTCTTCTGGTATGGTTCCAGTTTCATGCCCCAGTAGCGTTCGGTCATGGGCGGGCAGGTCATCAATACGACCGTAATCTCCGCCGCCCGGATGCGGTCGACGGTCTTGAGCAACGCCGCCTTGAAGTCATCCCGGCTTACTCGCGGCGTATCCGCGAATCCATTTGTCTCCGGCCGATAGAATCCCGCTTCGTTGCCTCCGAACATGATTGTGACGAGGTCCGGTTTGCGGTCCAGCACATCGCGCTTCAGCCGTTCGGCCGCCAGCGTGACAATGTCGCCGTTTACCCCAGCGTTAACCACTTCGACTTTCGACCCGAGCTTCTTGCTCAACTCCCGCCGCACGATGTCTCGAAACGTGTCCTTCTCGGTCATCCCGGCCGGGCCTACGCCATTGGTGATCGAATCGCCAAAGGCCACGATGCGTACCGATTCATTCATTCGAACGCTCCTTTTTGCAGAACCGGAATCTCGGCCGGGGGCCTCCTGCGACACCTCGGCAAGCATTTCCAGCAAACTGGACGTGATCTTCCGCGATGCGTCGACTTCCAGGTAGCTGCTGGTCGCTCGCCACGTCTCGTAGCCGCCCAAGGCGTGTTGCTCCGGAGAGGGCAGATAGCCGTTGTAGCCATTGGCCAGCGAGATCACAGAAGTTGACGGCAACGGACTGCGGCGTTTGATCTCCAGCCCGATCTCCGCAAATACTTCGCAAGGGATCGCGACGATGCCCAAGCGGCCGATCCGCAACGCCTGCAGCTTCACCTTGACCGTGTCCGGAAACTCACTCACACGGATACTCGATTGGGCATAGTATCGAGCCAAACGGGGCAGGCCGCTGTCATCGGGCTGGGCGACGATTTCCCGGGCGCCTGCAAGTTCCTCCGCATTGGGCTTGCGCACCGCCAAGGCGATTTCACGCTCGGCCATCGCCAGCGTTCCGCTCTGTTGATGCTCGATTTGCCCGTAGGCCTCCTCGGCTGCATCGGCCACTCGCCCAGCCACAGTACGAATCCGCGCGAACGGCTCGGCCCGTTTACGCGGTTGGCGGAAATTGATGTTGTTTACGTCGCCGCTGGTACCGTTGCTCAGTATACCGACGAACTGGCCTCGTTCGCTGTCCGGGGCCAGACGCTGTTGTATTTGCCTGGCAAATTCGCCGAAGTAGTCGGCTGAAACCTGTCCGCCCGGAACGCCGCCTACGTAGTGCAGCGAGTAATTCGCCAACAGCGCAAACGGCTTTCCCGAGGCCGTCTGAACGGACAACACGGAAACGTCCGGATCGGTCGGTCCGGCGGGACGCACCAAGTCCGGGCTGGCCCCGGGCGGGTTCGTGCGCACTTTGTCCACTACGCCGTACGGATTGGGTTGGATCGCACCTTCCTTCATGTGCCAGCGGCGGTTGAACACCTCCTCGGGCACGGGGACGGCGGCCTGCCCGATCTTCACCGGTTCCAGGCGTGAAGCCGCCTCGGAGATGGCTTCTGCGATCTTGGCCACCAGCAGTTCCGTGTATTGAGAATCCACCGGAATATCGCTGAGGGTAATGACTGCAGGTGCCGAGTGCGTATGCGTGGCCGCGATCAACATTCGGTTGGTTGGAATTTGCGTCTGCTGGGCCGCCAGTTTCTTGGCTCGATCTATCAACTCCTGCGGTATCACGCAGTTGTCGCACACGGCAATCGCAATGCGCGTTCGGCCATCGTCCAGCACGATCGCCCGTACCTCCAGCGGATCGTGTGCCGATTGGGCTTTTCGATCACCGAAGCTCCCCAACATCGAAATCGGATACTCGCGAGGAGTAATGTCGACCACCGCGGCCCCTGCACGGATTCCCGCCGCTTCGCCGGCGCGGGCCTCGACGTTTGCAGCTTCAAGCAGAAATACGGAAACCGCAAACACTGCTACGGCTCTTGGCAACATGGCGATGTCCTCCAACAAAGGTGTCGATGCGTTCATAGCCGACGGGCAAACTCGCGTGCATTCCTGTGTCTAGAGGGCTCTTCGGAACCGTTTGTGTAGCGGGGTGGCCGGGGTTGGAGTCATACGAAACCCCGGCGATTACAAAACCGGGGCTTCCCTTCTGTCCAGCCCCAGCCAACCAAATCGGGTCTTAAAACCGCTCCGAGACATTTCGGCTATTCAGAGAATCGTTTCAAGGCGTCACGGTCCAACTCGATACCCAGCCCCGGCTGTTCAGGGATCGTCAACAGACCGTCACTATCCAACTGGAACGGTTCGGTGATGATTTGTTCGATGTACGGGGCTGGGGTCAGGTACTCGACGTAATGGGCAACCGGCAACGCGGCGGCCAAGTGCAAATCCGCCGCCAGGCCGACCGCCGTGTTCCAGCCATGGCTTACGAACTGTATGTTGTGATCGTAGGCCATCCAGGCGATGCGCCGTGCCTCGGACAGACCGCCGCATTTGGTCGCATCCGGTTGTACGATGTCCAATGCCCCGCGTTCAATCCAAGGAATGAACGACTGTCTGCGAGTGTAGGTTTCTCCACCGGTAATCGGCAACGGCGAGGCGTTTCGCAGCCGAATGAAACCTTCGATATCGTCCGGGGGCAACGGTTCCTCGAACCAGCCCACGTCGTAATAGGCCAACATCTGGGCGGTCCGCATCGCCCACTTGTACCCGTGCGGCCAGAATTGTTCGCTGCCACCGGCATCGACCAGCAATTCGACGTCGGGGCCAACCGTTTCGCGTGCCGTGCGTACCAGCAACTCGTCAAAGGCCGAATCACGCCGGCCGAACGGCCGCCAGCCGAGTTTGATGGCGCGAAACCCTCGCTCGACCGTAGCCCGAAGCGTTTCGGCCAACGGCTCCGGTTCGTCGAACAGGATCGAGCCATAGGGCTTGATCTTCTTTCGATAGTAGCCGCCAAGCAACCGGGCGATGGGTTGACCTGTCACTTTCCCGAACAAGTCCCACAGGGCGATGTCGATGCCGGAAATCACATGCTCCAATGTGCCGCCGCGGCCCTGCCAGAAACTGCTTTGTCGTAGCTTCTCGCTGACTCGCTCCGGCTCGATCGCCGTTTCGCCTTGCCACAGAGGCCGCAACGTTTCCACGCCGGCCCGAACCAACGCCGATGACGTGTACACACTTCCAACGCCGCGGAGGCCCTCGTCCGTAACGACCTCGACCAATGAATGCAGATCGTCTTCCGGTTCGTACCCCTCCGGCCAGCCCCCATCGACCGTACCGCCAGTCAAACGATGGACTTCGATCGCGCTAATCTGCATTTGAAACGCGCCTCACTGCTGTGCTGTTACTCAAACGGATCAGTCCCGTCACCCCGCTGCTTGCCAGCGGGGAACGATGTTCAATACCAGATCGCGTTCTGAGAAAACTCGGCTTTCCCCGCCCCGCTCCGCCCCTCGCCGCCGGAGGCGGCGAGGAACGAAGCGGGAAGGTTCGTCTTCC
This sequence comes from uncultured Pirellulaceae bacterium, assembly GCA_964623055.1. GTDB lineage: Bacteria > Planctomycetota > Planctomycetia > Pirellulales > Pirellulaceae > JADHUC01. The sequence goes on along the minus strand of CAZURK010000013.1, from coordinate 78,828 downwards.
GAGGACGTGTCTGGTATTGAACATGGCTCCGCGGGGACAAGCCCCAGCGGTGGCCGGATATCACAAAGATTGATGATGCCGAACATGATTCCCTTACCGTTTGAGTTGGGGATGAGCATACCGAGGCAAACAGGCTGCTAGGAGGTAATCTTCAGGTCCTGACGCATGGCCGTCAACTCTCTAAAGGGTCGCCGGTTCGCATCAGACCAATTTAGGTGAACGGGATTCCGTTTGAAATGGCCGATGGATTTGCTCCATTCCATGCTTCTCGAAATAGCACGTTCATACACCTCCTAGGAGTTTCGGCGGGATATCATGCGCTGAAAATGTGTACAATACCGAACAGCTTAAGTACTTCCGCGTTCGCACCTAGGCCCTGGAGGCTAATCATGGATTCGAAAAAACGGTCGATCGTTCACTCGTGCGTTGGGCTTCTTGCGTTGGCAACTGCACTTTGCTTCGTTGATGTCCCGGCGGTGGCAAACGCTTCCGATGACGAACCAGAACGAAAGCTGCCACAACAGATCCTTGAGGCGTCGGGCGTCCGGGGCGGCTTGGTTGTCCACTTGGGGTGCGGTGACGGTCGGCTCACTGCGGCGCTGGGGCAGAGCGACAGTTATCTGGTGCACGGACTCGAAACCGACGCGATTCAAGTGCGGCAGACGCGAGAATACGTCCAGTCCCTAGGTGTTTACGGGCGTGTTGCGATCGACGGCTTTGACGGAAGACGCTTGCCATACGTCGACGGTCTGGTGAATCTGGTGATACGGGGTGCGGGATGTGAGATACGGGATGAGGAGATCATGCGGGTGCTGGCGCCAGGTGGTGTTGCTCTGGCCCTCGACTCTCGACTCTCGACTCTCGACTCTTTTCGCAAGCCTCGGCCGGAGACAATCGACGAATGGACGCACTGGCTCCACGGCCCTGATGGAAATGCAGTAGCCGATGATCTCGTGGTGGGGCCGCCGCGGCATGTGCAGTGGCTCGCTCCGCCTCGATGGCAGCGGCATCACGAGGCGTCACCTAGTCTATCTGCCATGGTTTCGTCGGGAGGTCGAGTGTTTGCCATCATCAACGAGGCCCCAACCGGAATCGACGCAATGCCGGATCGCTGGGCTGTGGTCGCCCGGGATGCGTTCAACGGGAAACTGCTTTGGAAACGCCCGATCGCCGAGTGGGGCTGGCGCCAGTGGAGCGATCATTCGTACGGGAACGGTCGCTGGAATCATCCGACACATGTGGCACGACGGTTGGTTGCCGTGGAAGATCGCGTTTACGTGACCCTGAATTTCAATGCGCCGTTGACGGCATTGGACGCAGCAACGGGCCGTACGGTGATGACCTACGCCGAAAGCCAGTTTGCCGACGAGATCCTCTATCACGACGGGACTTTGGTCTTGTCAGTCAACGTCGCCCCAACAGGTCCGGGGAGTCTCAAAGCGAAGCCGCCCGTCAATAAGGAGGTCATGGCGCTGAATGCGCAAACGGGCGAGGTTCTCTGGAAGACGGGCGAGTTCGTGGGGATCGCTTCGAAGGCGGACGCTGTCGAGCGAGTCACCCACCTGTCCTTGGTTCTGGGCGACGACAAGGTGTTTTGCCTGGAAGAGGACGCAGTTGTCGCCTTGGACATGGAATCGGGCAAGCGGCTGTGGCGTACCGAGCGGGCCCCTCGCGGGCGCGCGGTGACCTACGGCAGTTACTACTTCACAAATCTCTGCAGTATGGTCTATCACGATCAAGTCGTGCTTTTTTTGGAGCCCGATCCGAAACTCACCAGACAGCCTTGGAACGGTCCGGCCAAGGCGACTTTGTTGGGCATCGCGGCGAAAACGGGCGACGTGCTTTGGACCCGGCCGGTCGGTTTGTGGGGGCACTACAACCAGGGCGATATCCTTGTCGTCGACAACTTGGCGTGGGTGCATGACGGGGAATCCTTCTCGATGCTCGGCTTGGATCCGCACACCGGGGACGTAAAACGGACGCTACCGACACAAGAGGCTTTGGACCAGGGGCACCATCACCGCTGTTACCGCAACAAGGCCACGCCGCGCTTCGTTATCACGGGACGGCGAGGAGTCGAATTCGTCGATATCGAGTCAGAAGACAATTCGCGGCATCACTGGACACGCGGAACGTGCCGATATGGCGTTATGCCCTGCAACGGACTCCTGTACGTACCACCACACCCATGCATCTGCTACATCACAGCCAAGCTGAACGGCTTTTGGGCATTGGCGCCGGAAGGTCAGAGGTCAGAAGTCAGAAGTCAGAAGTCAGAAAGCGACATGCGTATCGAGAAGGGTCCCGCATACGGTGCATCCGACCTTCAGTCTTCTGCCTCCAGCCTTCAGCCTTCTTCCTGGCCAACCTATCGTCACGATGCGGCTCGCAGCGGATGTGCAAGTACGGTCATATCAAGTGACTTGAACCGCGCGTGGAAAACACTCGTCGGCGGCCGGATAAGCAGTCCGGTTGTTGCGGGCGGAAAGGTCTACTTGGCGTCGTGTGATGCACACACTGTGTCGGCCCTGAGCGCCGATGATGGCAAGACGCTTTGGAGCTACACCGTGGGGGGACGTGTCGACACACCGCCGACGGTTTATACGTTCGTAGTCCCGCCTTCAGGCGGCTCCGTCGAGACGGACAACAACACTCGCTCCACGCAAGAACCGCCTAGAGGCGGGACTACGAACAGCGTTTGTTTGTTTGGATCGGCCGACGGTTGGCTTTACTGCCTGCGAGCGGCAGACGGCCAACTGGTATGGCGACGCCGGGCGGCACACGACGATCAACGCATCGTGAACGACGACCAACTGGAGTCGCCTTGGCCGGTACATGGGAGCGTGCTGATTCAGGACGGCGTGGCTTACGTTGCCGCCGGCCGGTCGTCGTTCCTGGACGGAGGCATCTACGTCTATGCCGTCCAGCCGGAAACGGGAGAGGTCATCCGAGAGAGCCGTGTCTTTAGCCCCAATCCGGAAACGGGCGACATGGTCGAGTGCCGTTTGCCCTACGATATGCCGCCGGACGCATTGGGCGCACTGCCGGATATCCTGGTAGGTGACGGCGAAAGCGTCTTTATGCGACACCTAAAGTTCGACCCGTCCTATCTGACCTACGGAAGTGCCGCGAAAACTGCAAAGGCAAAACGGGGAGCGTACCCGGCCGTGGGTGCTCACCTGACGGCCGTCGCCGGATTGCTGGACGACGACTGGTTCAACCAGACGTACTGGACTGTCGACGGCAAAGCACACAGCAAGCTGCTGGTGTTTGACGCCGACACTGCATATGGGGTCAAGCCGTTTGGCGCCAGTGCTCGGCATTCGCGAGCCATCTTCAAGCCGGGCTCGAAAGGCTACACACTGTTCGCCAGCCAGCGCCCCGAGCACAAGGCTCGCTGGTCCATCCAAGTTCCGGTGCGCATCCAGGCCATGGTGATCGCCGGTCCCACGCTCTTCGTGGCCGGCACGCCCGACGTGGTCGATCCCGACGACCCTTGGTCGGCGTTCGACGGCAGAAAGGGCGGCGTCCTATGGGCGATTTCCGCCACGGACGGGGAGAAGCTGGCCGAGTACCCGCTCGAAAGCCCACCAGTTTACGACGGCATGGCTGCGGCCAACGGTCGGCTGTACATTTCGACCAAGAATGGCAATGTCGTATGCTTCGAGGGGAAGCGTGCGGAGAACGTGCGTGCCCTGGGAAGCCGCTACCGCGTCGACGGCAAGGGCATCATTCGAGATCGCGATGGGCGGTTCATGGGCGTTTGGGGCGTCAACGGAGACACCTCTGTTCGCGCCCGTTAGCGGCCGTGATCTCTGACCGCGGCCTAAGGCGTCTGAAGCAAAGACCATGGTGATGCATGTCAACGAAGACGACCCCGAAGTCTTTCGACGACGCGTCATGATGCTCTGCCTGATCGGTGCCCATCTGTTGTTCGGGTTGGCTCTCGGAGCAGTCGTCCGGCTGGGTGATCACAGCAACCTCCCAAGCGTGCCGCTTGCATTCTTTGTTGGTCTTGTCTTCGCACAGGCCAGTCTCCTTGGCGTCTGGTCCGGCTTGGCAGCCGGTCCATGGTGGCTCAGGCTGATTGTACTCGGCGTCGGGAGCGGTTGTCTGGGGATCGGGGTTGGCATTGCCATCGGCGAGGCAGATTGGGAGACCTTTTTCATCTTCGCGTTCACGTCCGTCACGGTGACGGCGGTACTCACCGTTTTCCGCTGTATCAGGTTCCGCATTGGCTTGCCGACGTCCGAATGTAATGACAGGACCGAGCTTCAATTCAGCATTCGGCATTTGCTGATTCTCACTGTCGTGGTTGCAGTGATGCTTGCCGTCGGCAGAAACCTGAAGTTCAGTTTGTCCGACATTGGCGAGGTACCTTTTCTCGTCATCCTTGCTTCTGCTTATGCCCTGGTTGGCGTGCTATCGCCGTGGGCGATACTGGGAGGGAGACTTGTCGTCGTACGGGGAATGATCTTGTTGGCTGTCGCTACGGGAGCCGGGTGGGGAGTGGGCCAGATGGTCTCTTTCGCAGTGGTATACTGGATCGGCATGGCTTTGACAGAGGGCGTCCTGCTCGTTGCCTCTTTGCTCGTGGTCCGATCCTGCGGGTATCGGCTGATGAGGCGACGCCCAGTGCTGGCTGGAAAAAAGCCGAGCAAGATCGCGTAGCGGGCTCGCCTGATTCAATCGGGGAACATTCGAAAAAGGGGAGGATCCAATGATCTTGCCCGACCATCATTTTGCCCGAAGAAGACAAGAGGCGGTTTCAAAACCGGATTTCGTCGCATCCTGAGCGCAGCGAAGGATCGATCTCGCCCCATTTCGGAGGTTCTTCGCTTTGCTCAGAATGACGGTCGGCGTTATGTAGGGTTTTGAAGCTGCTTCAACGCAAAATCATCTCTGGGCAAGATCATTGTGCAACTGGAAGGTTGACACGGAAGGGATACTCTCTGCTTGGGAAAAGACCATGATCCACGACGAAATGGAACGGATTTACAGCGGGATTCCCCCAGCGGAGATTCCGTGGAACATCGAATCCCCGCCCAACGCACTTGTCCAGTTGGTTGAAGACGGACGGGTCCATCCCTGCAAGACACTGGACATGGGGTGCGGGGCCGGCAACTACGCGATTTATCTGGCCGGCATGGGATTCGACGTGACGGGCGTGGACATCTCTCCTTCGGCGGTCGCCCTCGCCCAAGCCAACGCGAAGAAGAAGGGGGTAGTGTGCAGCTTCATGGCCGCAGATGTCCTTTCAGATCTTGGGGAACTCTCGGAAGTCTTCGAGTTCGCCTATGACTGGGCGCTGCTCCACCATATCTTCCCGGACCGAAGAAGCGAGTATATCGAGGCAGTGCATCGGCTGCTCGTCCCGGGTGGGAGATACCTTTCCGTCTGCTTCAGCGACACGGACGATGCGTTCGGCGGCACGGGGAAGTACCACACGACCTCATTGGGTACGACGCTGTATCTCTCGTCCGAGGAAGAACTGAGGGAATTGTTCGAGCCGCACTTCACTGTGAAATCGTTGAAGACCGTTGAGGTGGAAGGGAAATGGAAGCCTCATCGGATGAATCTTGCGTTTATGGAGAAGAAGTAACCATCTATTTGATCGACTCCGCGCAATACCGTTTGAGCTTCAAAATCGTCGCGTCTTTGCGTGGTAGAGACCAATCACTGTCGAAACGGAGTTCGTCGGTTGTATGACTGATCGCTTGCGCCGCGAGGTCGCAGACCCGCATGGGAATGGAAAAGCCGTCAAGTTTCCGTTTGTCATCGAGCAAAGGTGCAAGGACTTCTGCGGACAAAGGACCACCGTACCATAACACAACGCACATTGTCTCCGCTCGCCGAGCACTGCCTTTCGACAAGAAGTCCTCGTAAATGTCTTTGGCTTTGTCCGGAAAACGCTCGCCTATCATCTCCAGCATCTCGCGGCCCCGCTCCGTCTCGTCGGGAAGACCGTCGAGGATCTTCTCGGCCAAACCCAATACCATTGCATCATCGGATTCAGCCAAACCGGCAAGTGCTGCCATGAAGTATTGTTCGTTCTTTGTCGATCTGATTATCTCAAGCAATCGGTCTTGAACGACCTTTTCCTTCGAGGTGCTGATGGACTCAAGGTATTCGAGGTGCAAGTAGTTGGTATTGGTTTCGGCGGGGTCGATTCTCTCCAACTGTTCGACCAGAAAGTCGCCATAGCCTCTATTCGCTAGGCACGATAAGCATGCCGAGGCCATGTAATCGTCCTCGGGGTTGTCGAGGAAGATCTGCCTGACAACATCTCCAATCTTCCTGCTCGTGTCGTGCGTCAACGCGCCAATCAGCCTTGCTCGTTCTGATTCAGAAGACGCCTCCACGACCGGTCGGTCGCTGCTCTTGACGTTGGCAGGTTTGCCGAAAAGCTGAATAAGCAGTTCACGAGGCTGGGCCCCGTATTCTGTTAGAGGTGGACTAATCCGGCCTTCTTCAGAAGCTTCGAGCATGTCAAGGTCGTCGAACAGTTGATACATTATTCCAACCGAATACGCGTCGCCACGCTCACGAATGAACGCGTCATACTTCCGCTGTCGCTCGTTCTTGTCCTGTGTCTTGTACAGCATGTTACGGCAGAAGTCCTCGATTGCGTACACATCGAACGTCGGCTTGCAGAGTTGGTCGAGCACGAGTTGTTCGACGGTTTCGGGATAATACAACGAGAGACGCAGGTAGGCACCGATGCGTCGACCGTCGTGATCTGGCGTGGTGAAGTCGGCGATCAGCGATCGCTTGTGCAGTTCTTCGGTGAGTCCGGACCAGTCTGCAAGGACGGCTTTTCGCAGCGTCTCCGAGTACGTAGGAGAACTCACAACCAAGCCAGCGGTTGGTTGATATCGAGTGGCCGAGTAGCGCCGATTCACAATCTGGCCCAGGGCGACAAAGCACAAATCACCGATGGTGACCGCGTGGTGATCTGGATAAACCTTTTGATCGCCAAACGTATCTTTGTTTACCCCCTGGGGAACCTCCTTCCGCGTTCGTCGATTGAAGTCGTACTCGTCAGCGAAATCCATCCACATCATTCCGGACAGTGGCTTCATCTTGATTTTCCGATCGTCGTCCAGGTGTTTCAGCAGCAGTGGCACTGCGACAGCACCCTTTTCGACGATCTCACGGAGCGTGTCCGACCTCGCTCGTCTCGTGCCGCCGAACACCAGAGTCGCCATTTCTTCAGTATCTTCGTAGGGCAAGAATTCCGAACCGGAGAAGTATCCAGCGTATCCGAAACCGGGCTCTGAAACATTGACCAACTCGTCAATCAATTGCTCGATATCCTTCGCAGCTCTGGACAGATTCGCAGTGTCTTGTGTTTCAGAGTCGTCCTTGTCTTCCTTCGCGGCGACCTTCGGGTTGTGTGGCTTGGCAGTAGTGCTGCGTTCGCGGATTGCCTGCGTTGCCGAGCCATCGTCGCATCCCCCGAGGAAGATTAAGGCAAGAGCGCAGAGAATGAGAAATCGATCGCACATGTGCAGGCTGCCAAATGGGTTCGAGTCGCCATGATGTCGGCAAGTCGGGTCACCACGCGGTGCTTGGATTCACCCGCGTGATCCACACCCGTCTAATATCCCCGAAACGCAGTTTCTCCGCAATCAAAATTCCTCTTCGCCGACCGAGAGTTGGCGATGTCGAGAGTATCGGCGGGAACGCAGCCCTTCGAGTGCCGTAATTCCTGTAATGTATTCTGGCGTTTCGATGGTTTTCCCAACGCTAGAGTCGGTATACTGATTCACGTACCAGTTTCGCTCACCGGCTTGCATGACCGTGGGACGTTGCCGGTGCTAAGAAACACGCTGCAAAGGAAGGAGAGTAGATTGGCCGATCCCTTTGAAACCACATCACTTGGCGGGATGACGTTGAAGAACCGATTCGTTCGCTCCGCGACCTGGGAGGGTATGGCGGCCGAAGATGGAACATGCACTACCGAGGTCGCTGAAGTCGTCGCCGATTTGGCCAAGGGCCAAGTCGGGTTGATCATTTCCAGCCACGCCTACGTCAGTCCCGAAGGCCAAGCCAGCCCGCGGCAAGTCGCGCCGTATGATGATAGGTTCGTCGAAGGCCTGAGACAGATGGCCGGTGCCGCCCACAGTCATGGAAGTAGCATTGTCTTGCAGCTTGCCCACGCCGGCTTACAGGCGGCCACGTCGCTGACAAAGATGGACGCGCTTGGCCCATCGGCTGCCGTTGGCGGGAGCGGAGCCGCCGGTCGTGCTATGACGGACGAAGAGATCGAAGCCACAATCAAGGCGTTTGTCGATGCCGCTGGGCGGGCCAAAGATGCTGGATTCGACGGTGTGCAGCTCCACGCGGCCCACGGCTACCTTTTGTCCCAGTTTCTGTCTCCGTATTTCAACAGGCGAACGGACCAGTATGGTGGAAGCACCGAGAACAGGGCTCGCATTGTCGTGATCATCCTTGAGCGGATCAGAAGTTCGTTGGGAGAGGCGTTTCCCGTTCTGATCAAGATGAACTCCGAGGATTTTCTTGAGGGCGGTTTGCAGGTTGAGGAAATGCTGCAGATAGCCGCGATGCTCGCCGAGGCGCGGATTTCCGGTATCGAGATGAGCGGCGGGACAATCGACCCCGCCGGCTATCAAATTCCGGTGCGCAAAAGGACGCCCGCCACCGAAGACGAAGAAGCATATTACCGAGAGGCCGCCCGACAGTTCAAAGGAACCATCCGCGTGCCGTTAATCCTCGTCGGCGGCATTCGATCTTATGAAGTGGCAAGGGAACTGATCGAAAATGGGTCTGCAGACTACATTGCACTCAGTCGCCCGCTAATCCGAGAGCCCCATCTCGTCGCCCAATGGAAGTCCGGTGACACTCGCAAATCCGAATGCGAATCGTGCAACGGATGCTTCGGGCCGATCTTCCGAGGCCGGGGGATATACTGTGTCCGGACCAATCGAAAGGAAAGAAAATGATATGGATCGCAATTGGTGTGATCGTGGTATTGGCTGCGGCTTTGGTCTATTGGTGGCGGCGCAGGCGGCGGCGGACTCGGCTGATATCGTTCGTGGCGCTGGTGCAAGAGCCAGTCACGTTCGATCCGGCTGTGCTCGCCAGTGTGGCGGGAAGAGTCTGGAACGCTGACTTGGGTGACGGCACAACGGAAGGCCCCGACGGTTTTGTGGTTGGAGTCGGTGTGACGAGCACGATCATGCACGATGGTCGAATGTTCCTTGTCAACAGTTTTCCCGTGCCGTACATCGAGGACGTCGAGGCGGCGGCGGAGGGAATCGCGGATACGCGCATTCGCTCTCTTTTTCTCCAGCATCAAGCGTGGTTTTCCTTCGACGCCATGGGAGTCGACGGCACGACTTCCGAGGAAGAAATCCTCGAATGGTATCGGCGCCTGGGGAAGCTGTTCGCAGAGTTCTTGGACGAGAATTGCCTGCTGATCTTCTTGCCGGACACCGAATCCGGCTATCCAATCAATGAGGACACGGAGACGGCACTGCGGTCCCAGGACCCCGTCAGGGCCTTGGACGAAACGTTGACGGCGCCGATCCTCGAAGTCTCGTCCGACGATCCGTTGATGAAGCAGGCGATGGAGAAGGCGCACGAAACTTGGCCCGAGTTTGTTGCCGCCTACGAGAAGAACGCAGGGGAGAACTTCTCCGTCAAGGCACCAGTCTCCCATGGGGGCAATACAGAGTTCATCTGGATCTCTGTGACTGCCCTGGAGGGTGAGAGAATCTATGGGGAACTTGGCAATGACCCGGCGGGCTTGGGCCCACTCAAACTCGGCTCGAAGGTTTCGGTGCCAGTAGCGGACCTCAACGATTGGGGTTACATGGACTCTCAAGGGAATCTGGTCGGCGGATTCACCATCGAAGCTGTTCAGAAGGCGTCGCGGCGTCGATCATGACACAAAAGGTGGCTCGCATCTTGTTGGAGGAGGCGAACAGTGAAGGAGCAGATGCTGAAAGAGATTCTGGAAGCGGGCGACGAACAAGCGTGCGTCAGATTCTTCAAAGGCATGTCCGAACAACGACGACGAGAATTCGCTCCCTTGTGTCTCAAATGGTTCCGGAAGATCAAGGGGACCACCTTCTCCGGGAATCCCCTCATGTCCGTGGCTGCCACGGCGGCGTTCGCGACAGCGACGCTGTCAGAGTTGAAGAGACTGGGCTGGCGGGCACGACCAAACGATACGCTGGTTCATGAACTGTTGCGTGACCGACGCCCAAAATGGATTGACGAGTGGGTAACAACGCTGCTCGACGACGACCAGTATTGGGCTCGGTGGGCGCTTATCCGCGGGCTGGTGGTCGCGGGGCTGGCCAACAAGCCGGACCATCCAAACTATTATCTCGGAATGATCAACGGGATCGCTGGCCCACGATTCAAAGACGCGAAACCCTTCGAACGGTGTTTCCTTGAAGATCCCAAGCTGCTCGAAGACGAGGTCTGGCGGTTGTTCGAATACGAAGGCGGCGGCGACAACAGCTTGGCGAACTGTGACCGGTGGTCCGGCGAGCGATCGTGGTCCGTCGCTCTGATTTCGCTAATGCAAAAGGGCCACCTGCCGCGCGAGCGTCTCTTGACTTGCTCGCTTGATGCGCTCGACCGCGACTTCAATCACTATCGAGCCAAGTGGTTCGCGAAGTTTCACGACATGCTCGAACCTTCGCTTGCGGAGCAAACCGAATTCGCCGCTCGGTACCTGCGGCTGTTGGGCGTATCGGCCCCAAACATCGTCTCGTGGGCCTATAGGAAGGTCGAAACGCTGTGTAAAGGCGGTGTGTATGAAGCAAGTGCTTTGACCGACGGATTAAGGCCCGTTTTGGAGTCGCGCCAGAAAGGCATCGTGAAGAAGGCACTCAGACTCTTAACACGAACGGCGAAGGAGTGCCCCAATTCCGCGGGGAACGTAGCCCTTGTCGCGGTCACTGCACTAGGGCACGAAGCATCCGATGTCCAGGAAGCCGCGTTCGAGGTCATCGACAGATTTGCAGATGCGGAAGATGGCGAAGTCGTTTCGCGGATCGCTGACTACGCTGACTTGGTTGCGCCTTCGCTACGCGCACGTATTGGCAGATGGACGGAACCGACTGGTGCAGCGAACGAGACGACGCATGCCTCGCGCGAGACCCTGCCAGATGATACGTCCTTCCCGATCGACCAACTCAAAGGGCTCGGCCCAGAGTTGGCCAAACTCTTCTCCATCGACGCGCTGATCGAGAACATCGAGCAGGGGCGTGTTGAAGTCCCAGCGGCCTCGTTTGACGGAATGGACATTCCCCGACTCGCCCCTGACCAGCGGCTTACGACGATCGAAGATCTTGACGAACTGATCGACGTGTGTGCGCGAGTGATTGAGGACGCTTCACTGGTCCACGAAGCCGAACGGGCGATCGACGGACTGTCTCGATTGTGCGGCCAGAAGCCCGATGACTTTGAAAGGCGGATCGGCCCGCTACTGAAACGAGCCACGCAACGATTGAAGAAAGATATGGCACCGTTTCTCGGCATTGGACCCGATGACGACATATGCGGACTGGTCTACGCGTGGGGCACAGGCATCGTGCTGGAGGGAAAGAAGAAGCGCCCACACGGCCGCACGATGTCTCACTTCGAAGTCGAAGGGGAGGAGCAACGGTGGTATTTAGAAAACATGAAGAAAGCGATTGGCTTTCTCTCGCGCCGATCGTTGGCCGTGGCCCGGCGAGTGGCGGATGGTCGGGCGGCGCCACTGCTGAGCGCGCCGACCCATGCGGGCGGATGGATTGATGCGAGTGACCTTGTCCAGCGATTGAACGCGTGGAGTGGCACCGCCCCGGACATCACGGACACGTGCCTGGCGATGCTGCGGTTAGCTCCGGACAACCGCAGCCAGGCGCTACGTCAACTGAAGAAGGCCACGACTGAATGGGGCCGCGCAATCCGTTATGCTCTCGGGGCCGACCGTGTCCGCATGGGAAAAACGGCCGCGTTGTGGATCGCGGCGGCGCGGTCCCGGTCGCCGTGGTGCGACGACGCGAAGCTGGAAAAGGCGTTTCCCAAACGAGGCCCAGACGCGGGCTGCACGGCCTCGTTCGCCTTTGAACGCCGCACGAGGGGATCCGAATACTACCGCCACACGTACTTGACGGTGAAATCTGATCCCCGACCGCCCAAGAAAGTAGATCCGGATTTCGTGACCGTCATCCTGCATGCACAGCGCGGTGCCGTCAAAGGGCTCACATGGGAATTGGGCGGCGCGGGCGGGCGGACGGAGGGCTCCGTCCGCTGGACCACAACCATCTGGCCGCAGGCGCGGGAATCCCTATTCGCTGCTGCCGCCTGCGACATTGCCGACAACGTCGATTGGTACGAAGCCCGGTGGCAGAACAAGACCCTATTGGAACCGTTGCTCGATCCGGGCACGCCACTGCGAACGATGGGCCTATTGTTGCTGAGCGTGGCTTTGGCCGCCAAGGAACCGGGCGAGAATGGACTCGCAACCGATATCGCCATTCAGGCTATCGAAGACGGTCGGTTGGGTTCCGACAACTTTGGTGCCATGCTTGCAGAGTTGCTGCCCACCGGACTGATCAAACCCGGCCGTTGGCAGAAGACGTTTTCCGAGGTCGCACGAATCTCGCCGCCCCATACCCTCGTCGTTCAGCAATCGCTCGAGCGGTGCTTATGCGGCGCCCCGGACAAGATGCCACGCGACTTCGCCAAACTGCTCGACCTGCTCAAGGAACTGTCGATCGAAACTGGCCAAGGCATCACGGACGAACGGTGTCGCAACTTTCTTGCCGGCATCAAGGGATCGGGCAAAGCCGCCAAGACTGCAAAGGCCCTACTCGCTCTGGAATCGTCTGAGCCCCAACTTAACAGGCAACTCATGCTCCAGACGCTCAACCAGCGCATTGCAGCCGCCCAGAGATTCTGTCAATGAAATCCCCGCAACACGATGGCACGATTTGAAACCGCTTACCTGACCGAGCCCTACCGGGAGCGTTGCGAGGATCGCGTCGCTGTGTTCCCCCGTGAGGATCGAACGGTCATTGTGGTGGCCGATGGAGCCGGAGGCGTTGGGTATGGCGATTTGGCCGCGGAAACAGTAATCCGAGAGGTTGGAAACGATCATCTCGATATCACAACCGCGGAAGCCTGGGAAACGGAACTTCGACAGATTGACCTCCGCATCGGCGTCGGCGAATCAACTGCCGTAATCGCCGACTTGCGATCCGACGCCATCGTCGGTGCCAGCGTTGGCGATAGCCGGGCGTGGATCGTTTCTGACGGTGAAATTGTGGATCTGACCGTCAATCAGATACGGAAACCGCTACTCGGGTCCGGCGATGCTCGTCCAACGCGATTTTCCCACGGTCCGTTGAACGGCACGCTGATCGTGGCGACAGATGGATTCTGCAACTACGTGAAACGCGATCGGCTGACCAGTATGGTTGCCCAGGCGGACTTCTTTGAGATTCCTCGCAGATGTGTCGAACTGGTTCGGCTACCGTCGGGCGACTTGTGGGACGACATCGGAATCGTTGCCTGCCGTGTTCCGCGACCACGGCGAACGCGAAAACGGTATACTATCTGAACCGCCAGTGAGTGCTGACAACGAAACGTGAAGAATTGCTGCCACGTTGTTCCAGGAAACCGCAATAGGAGATCTGTCCGATGAAACAACTCTTGCTCTTCCTCACCATCCTCCTGGCGTTTCATACCACCGCACAGGCCGCTGACGATCCGCCTAATGTGATCCTCATATTCATCGACGACCTTGGTTACGGGGATGTCGGCTTCAACGGCGCCACCGGCCCGAAGACGCCGTGCCTGGACCGGATGGCCGCTGAAGGCATGAAGTTCACCGATTTCTATGTTGGCTGTGCGGTGTGTTCCGGTTCGCGCACGGCGCTGCTGACGGGTTGTCACTACCAGCGGCTCAGTGTGTCGGCGGTCCTGTTTCCTAACAGCGACAGAGGGCTGCATCCTGACGAAGTCACGATCGCCGAAGTCTTGAAGGGCGCCGGCTACGCCACTGCTTGCATTGGAAAATGGCACCTCGGCCATCTGCCTCCTTGCCTTCCGACCATGCAGGGATTCGACTCGTACTATGGGATACCCTACAGCAACGACATGTGGATCGACCCAGCCAACAAGCTGGCCGACGATATCCTGATTCGTCACGGGCTTACGCTGGACGAAGTCAAAGCGGGCCACAAGAAACGTAATCAAGTGCCTCTGATGCGCGACGACGAGATCATCGAGTATCCCGCCGACCAATCCACGTTGACGAAACGCTATACGGAGGAAGCGATCAAGTTCATCCAGGAAAACAAGGATGGGCCTTTCTTCCTGTATCTTCCGCACACCATGGTCCATGTGCCCCTGGCCGTTTCCGATGCTTTCAAGAACCGCACCGACAAACTAATCTGGGACGCGATCGAAGAAGTCGACTGGTCGGTGGGTCAGATTCTCAAAGCGGTCGCCGAGGCGGGCATCGACGAGAAGACACTTGTCATATTTACCAGCGACAACGGTGCCGCTGTCGGCAGCTCACTTCCCCTGCGTGCCAAGAAAGGCAGCGTCTACGACGGCGGCATACGGGAGCCAACGGTCATGCGGTGGCCCGGCAAGATCCCCGCGGGCTCGGTCTGTTCCGAGGTCGCCGCCACGATCGACATGCTGCCAACGCTGGCCGGCCTGGCCGGCGCCGATCTGCCGGAGCGGAAGATCGACGGCAAAGACATCTGGCCGTTGATGAAAGGGGAACCCGACGCAAAGAGCCCTCACGAAGCTTATTGCCTGATGCATGGCCCCGGCTGCGTGCGGTCGGGCAAATGGAAATTCTACCCCTGGCAGGAAGGGAAAGGCGGCCGGCGCGGCGCGGCGTCTAAGCCAGATCCGTCGGCCCCGCCGGTGCAACTCTACGACACGTTGGCGGACATCGGCGAGACGAAGAACCTCGCAGCCGAGTTCCCGGAGGCGGTAGAACGTCTGCAGGCCGCCTACAACGCACACGTGGCAGATATCAACGCCACCCGACGCCCCACCGCCGAGATGCCACGACCGGCCGGGGCAGTCTCCGCAACACGGCCCAACACAACCGCGACGAGGAAGAAGGCGTCCAAGTGACACTTCGTTGGAGAGCGTCATTTTCCTGTCCCACAGTATTCCTGCCTTCCACCGGCTTCCGAAGAATGAGGCAGGAGTGTTTGCGGGGCATCTTTGCGATGAATTGAGTGGTATCATGTGTGGCAATACCATCTACGTGGACCTTTCGTAGCAGGTTATAGATTGAGGGGCATAGATGGAAGAACAGAAGAAGAGACCCAATCAAGACCAGCAGAGAATCGACTTCCTCCTCTTCGACTTATGCCCCCCAATCTACAACCAGCCACGTTTAGCCCGTTAACAAATCCACCATTGGAGTCCACTTACCGTGACGAAAAGACACATACTCCTCTTCGCTGTCGTTTGCCTCACAATCGGTCTCGTTTCCTTCGGTCGAGCGGCCGAACGTCCTAATGTGGTCTGGATCGTCTCCGAAGACAACTCGGTGCACTACCTTCGGCACTTCTTCCCTGGCGGCGCCGACGCACCGAACATCGAGGCGCTCGCAAGATACGGGCTCACTTTCGAGCACGCTTTCTCGAACGGTCCCGTTTGTTCCGTCGCCCGTACCACGCTGGCCACCGGTTGCTACGGCCCGCGCATCGGGACTCAATTCCATCGCAAGTACAAGATGGCTCCCATGCCCGAAGGGCTGCGCATGTTTCCCGCGTACCTTCGCGACGCTGGCTACTACACGACCAACAATTCAAAGAAGGACTACAACGCCGTCGAGGGCACTGGCGTCTGGGACGAATCGTCCGGGAAAGCGTCCTGGCGCAATCGTCCGGATAGCTCGCAACCCTTTTTTCACATGCAGTCGCATGGGCAATCGCACGAGAGTTCCCTGCACTTCAAGCAGGCAACTTACGAAAACGAAGAAACCGCCACTGATCCCAATTCTGTGAGACTGGCTGACTACTTTCCGGACACGCCGCTGTTCCGCTACACGCTCGCACGATATCACGACCGTATGGCAGTCATCGACGGTATCGTTGGCGATACCGTTGCCAAGCTGAAAGAAGACGGTCTCCTGGAAGATACGTTCATCTTCTATTTTGGCGACCATGGCGGTGTGCTCCCGCGAAGTAAGGGCTACGTCTACGAGTCCGGACTGCACGTACCGTTGGTCGTGCGTGTCCCGGAGAACTTCAAACACCTCGTCGACGCCGAAGCCGGCAGCCGGATCGACGGTTTTGTGAGCTTCATCGACTTTGGCCCCACCACGCTTCAGCTTGCCGGAGTCGACGTTCCCAGCCAGGTCGACGGCAGACCTTTCCTCGGAAGAGGCGTTTCGATGGCCGAGGTCAACGCGCGCGACGAGTCTTTCGGCTACGCCGACCGATTCGACGAGAAATACGACCTGATCCGCTCGCTCCGAAAAGGCAAGTATCATTACATGCGCAACTACCAGCCGTACTTGCCCGACGCTCTACAGAACAACTACCGCTACAAGATGCTCGCGTACAGAGAATGGCGTGAGTTCTTCGAGGCTGGAAGACTCGACGGACCGCAGCTTCAGTTCTTCCAGCCCAGGCCGATGGAAGCCCTGTTCGACGTCGAGGCCGATCCACACGAAGTCAACAATCTGGCCGGCGATCCCGAGCACGCCGACGTGCTCGCCCGGCTGCGCGCGCGTCTGCAACAAATCGTGAAGGGCTTGCCCGATCTGAGCTTCTATCCCGAAAGCTACCTTGTAGCGAACGCCTTGGAGAATCCTGTTGCGTTCGGTCAGAGCCACAAAGCCGAAATCGCAAAGCTGGTCGATGTAGCCGACCTCGCGTTGTTTCACCCCGCAAAGAACAGACCGAGAATCGAGGCAGCGCTCAGGTCCGACGATCCCGTGCTCTGCTACTGGGGAATCATGGTGTGCAGTTCGTGCGGCAAGGAAGCAGCCGATCTGGCCATCTGCGTCGAGCCGCTGTTGAAGGACGATTGCGAGATCGTACGCGTTCGAGCGGCCGAATTCCTGGGCATCATTGGAAAGCAGAACCCGCAGCCGATCCTCACCGAGATCGTCAACACAACGCAGGATCCGATCCTTGCCACGGAAGCCCTAAACTCCGTCGTCTTCTTCCGCGACTTCTTCCAGGACCAATACCCGGTTGAACGCTCGGACTTCCATCCCGTCAGCAAAGGAGGCGACATCGACCGCCGCCTGAACTACATCAACGGAGAGCCCTATCCGCCCAGGCCACCCAAAACGAAAAAGGGCAGAAGGAAGAAGAACTGAGAACCAAACGGTCTTTGTCAATGGATCAGGTCGCAAGGAACCGTTGTGCCTTGGCCGCCGTACCGCTCGGATGGGTTTTCATCCTCACCTCTCATCCTTGTGAGCTTCCGGCTCAAGCAGCCGACTTGCCGCTGTGGACTCAATTCGAGATGAACCGCCAGGACGCTGGTGGTCGGTATCTGTGGACCGATGCGAAGAATTGGACGCGCGGCGTCCCCAACGCGGATCTGTGCGTTGAAATTGGCGACGATCATTCCGGGCAGGCCCTGCACTGCGTGATCCCAACGGGCTGCGAGGCAGTTTGTCTGGCCTTCGAACTGGCCGAGCACGCACGTACCCAGGGCACGACGCTCCGTCTGGAGCAAGGCGCACGATTGACCGTCGCCGGTTCGGCTATTCTGTCCAAGGACCGGGAAAGCTGTTTCTACGTGGACGGAACGCTGCATTGTCCAAACAAACGGACTGACCTCCGCGTGGGAGGTCCCTGGGGGCGGCCCGATATGAACGAGCCGGCAAGCTGTCATCTGCTGGTGGGGCCTACCGGCGTTGTGGAGGCATGGTTTATAGGAATCAACACAAGCTACAGAGCCGAATCGGCCCCGTCCTCTCCGTGGGGACCTCGTTTTTTCGCCCGCTCGACCGGTTCGGAAATCGTCGTCAACGGAGGCAGACTGACCGCCCGGCAGGGTCTGCGTATGTCCACCTGCGACACCGAGCGTCCCGGCGCCCTTCGGCTGCGAGGCAAAGCCACGTTCAACAACGAACCGGAATCAGACCACGGTGTGGACATCTGGTGTGGCACCTGGGAGATCGACGGCGGGCAAGCGGAGATCCGCGTTGGTGACATCCAATTCTGGGGCAACAAGTTTCAGGGCGCGCTCAACACAAAGACCGACGCGGTTTTGGGATCGGGGCTTGCCGTCCTGAAACTGACCGGCGACGGAGTCAGCACAATCCACGCCCGCACCGTCGACTTTGTCGATGCAGCCATCCTGGACGTCACAGAATTGAAAGTCCCCGCCGGCACCTACAAGATCATCGACGGGGCATCGGTCCGCAGGACCAACCTGCAACTCCACTCGGGAACCGACACAAACCGATGGAGCATTCGATTCGACAACGTCCACGGTGATTTGCTGCTAACATCGTCTCCGCAGAGGTGACCTCAGTGCGGATGACAAGCATCTCTACGATTCCTTGACTGTGCGGTAGCGTTTTGCTACCATGGGTTCATGAGCCAGCCGGTCAAATTGTCAGACGAAATCGTCCTCGATGCTCGGCTTACAGCGGAGATTGCCGAGCGGTCGATCGCGGGGCAGATTGAGTATTGGGCACAGTTGGGGCGGGCGGTTGAGCCGCTGCTGCAAGGGGCTCAGGTGCTCGCGCTGCTGCGCGCTGGGGCGGAAAAGCCGCTCTCGGAATGCTTGGAGTCGGTCGATTCTCCCGAAGGTCGCCGTCGAGTGGCCGAACATCTTGAGAATCAGCCGTTCCCGCATTATGAACCCGCTGAGGATGCGCCGGGCATGCTGATTCGTATCGAGGCGGACGGCACACGCACGCTTGGTCGGTTTGTCAATCGACAATTCAAGGCGGTTGATTGATGGACTTCGCTCATTTCAACGAGCGCCCGATCGTGG
The DNA here is from genome assembly GCA_964623055.1 of uncultured Pirellulaceae bacterium. Lineage (GTDB taxonomy): Bacteria > Planctomycetota > Planctomycetia > Pirellulales > Pirellulaceae > JADHUC01. The sequence continues at coordinate 59,856 of CAZURK010000013.1, read as the reverse complement.
TGGCGATCGCAGGGCCAAACGGTGCAGGCAAGACCACTTTCTATCACGCCCATTTGCGACGGGCGGCCTTGCCGTTTGTCAACGCTGATGCGCTGGCCCACGAACTGGATCTCGAACCGTATGTTGCAGCCCGTGTGGCCGATGCGCTGCGGCGCGAGTTCATCAGGCGGCGCGAGAGCTTCGTCTTCGAAACGGTCTTTTCCGATCCCGCTGGCGACAAAGTGGAGTTTCTGAAACAGGCAGCCGAATCCGGTTACACGGTGGTCTTGTGCTACATCGGCATCGCCGGTCCAGATGTCTCCGAAGTGCGCGTCGCGATGCGAGCCTCGCAGGGGGGGCACGATGTGCCCACCGAGAAACTCCGTTCACGCTATCCTCGCACGATAGCGAATCTCAAGGCCGCCCTTCGTGAGCTTCCCCACGTGCTCGTCTACGACAACAACGACTTGGCTGCGCCCTTCCGCCAGGTCGCCATCTTCGAAGAGGGTCGTCTTCGAGAATTGAACGAACCGGTGCCGATTTGGCTCAGGCCCTTGATATGAGGTCCATCAAGATTGCGACAGTGTACATGCTCGTAACGCCTCCAGGCCGGCCGCTAATAGCAGAGGAACTGAAACGTGAGTTCAACAATCGTTGCGACTTGCGCGTCTTTGGTGTTGCCATTCGTCTCCGTAGTTCACGATGTGCGTGCTGAAGGCGAGTCTCGCAGAATTCTCATCGAGGCGGAGGACTATCAGCGGAAGGTTCCCGAGGATGAGGCGTTCGCGAGGCCAACGCGGGAGATTGCTGCCAGCAAACGCAAAGTGCTTGTCAGTTTCTTCAGTGGGGAATACGTCGTTTACGGATTCGAGGTGCCGGAAGAGGGCAAGTATTCGGGCTGGTTGCGGTACGCTGCGAACCGCGGCGTTGGCATCAACGTGGCGGTGGATCCGAAGGAGGAGCCTACGTTCAAGAGGGCGGCTTTGCCGGCGACCGGTGGGCTGATCGGTCCTGGTGTGTGGAAGTGGGCCAAGCTCTTCACGGCGGACCTTGCGGCCGGCAATCATACGTTGGCGATTGGACGTGCCGGAATACGCCCCGACTGCATTTTCATCTCCGCCAGCGACAATCCGCCGACTGATGAAGTGATCCGCTCGGATCCGCTGGCCGAGTACGACGCGGCGACGCGAACGCTGTTGGCCAAACCGGTCGTGCCAATTCGACCCGATTGGCTGGACGGGGCGGCCGACTACCGTCTTCCGTCGTGGTACGACCAATGTCGCGTGCAAGCACACACGCGGCTGGCCGCCGCCCATATGACACGGGACATCTTCCTAAACGCGGCGACGGGTTTCCGTGAAATGGGGGTCGATGTGTTCGTCCGCCATATCCAAGCGCATACGCAAGGCGCGTGGTGGCCGAGCAAAGTGAGCCCCGTGCATCCCTTGGCGGAGAACCGAAACCTGGCAAAGGAGATCATCGACAACGCTCACGAAGCTGGCTGCCGGGTGATCGTCTACCACGTGCACATGTACGACCGGCTGCTTGGCGAGGCCCATCCCGATTGGGTCTGCCGCGATTGGCGTGGCGAACCTCTTTGCCACGGGAAGATGCCGTTTATGTGTTACAACTCGCCGTACCCCGATCTGTACAAACAACGAGCGTTAGAGTTGGTCGATATGGGCGTCGATGGCTTCTACTTCGATTTCGTCCACATGCCCAAGACCGGTTGCTGGTGCAACCACTGCCGCGCGGCATTCAATCAGGCAACTGGATTGGATCACCCGCGAAAGTGCGATCCCGATGATCCCTTGTGGCGGAAGTTGGTCGAGTTTAACAACCGGACCATCGAAACAGCTTTCCTGAATTGGCGCAAGGCGTTTCACGAACGCAACCCGGAACTGGTCATGCTGATCAGCAGCCACGTGTGGACCGGCATGACGGATCATCATTTGAACAATCGCCTGTTTCGGATCGCGGATTCGGTCAAGATGGAGTATTCGATCCCCATTCGGCGAGGCCCGAATCGGATCTTCTCCATCGACAAATCCATGCTTGAACCCGAACCGGACGCGCGGCTTGCCCTGGGATACACGCTGGCTCGCGACGCGGCCGATGGACGCCCAGCCCACATCTGGACACACGGGCTGTTGGACGAGACTTCGACACTTTATGCCACAGCCGGCATGGTTACGCACGGCTCGATCGCCAATCTGGATATCGCAGAAGCGACGATCCCGAACTCGATGTTCAAGAAAGCCTTCGCGCTCGGCGAGCGGGTTTCGCCCTGCTTTGCCGGAACGACACCGCTGCGGTGGGCTGCAGTGCACTATGCCGAGTCGGCCCGGAATGCCTTGGCACCCGACGAGATCCGCCAGTGGAAGGAAGTGCTTTATCCCCTCTACGGCGCCTACCGGGCGCTACTGCGGGCTCGTTTGCCGGTGAGCGTCGTCACGGACAGCCAACTGGAAGAAGGGCTGCTGTCCGGCTACCAGGTCCTGTTTCTTCCCGCCCCGAATCATCTGACGCCAAGAATGAAGGCGGCTGTCCAGGATTTCGCGGCTTCCGGTGGCACCGTCGTCGAGCAACGTGAGTCGTGGCAGTGGCACGCCCCGGACGGCGGGCAGCAGCAAGCAACCGAGGCTTTCATGGAAGAGCTGTCCGGCTTGGTCGATTCCGCCGCGGTTCGCGTGGTCGGTGGTCCGGAGAAGATGCATGCGGTCTGCTTCGCGCATCGCGAGGCCGACCGCCTGACGATTGCGCTGGCCAACGATTTCTCCTGGGTGTACACCGGCCACGCACCAGACGCGGCGGAGGTCGCTGAACTGACGAAGACGCCTCGACCTTGCCGAGGCGTGAAGATCGTTGTCCGCCGAAACGAGAAGCCGAAGCGGGTTTTCGACGCCGTCGGCGGCAGCATACTTCCATTTGAGACTCTGCAGGCCAGCGTTACGATCGCCGTTCCCGAATTCGAACACATGGCCGTGGTCGTTGTTGAATTCTGATGTGAGTTGATGCGTTGTCGGTAGCTGGATTCGCAAGAATTCAGTCGCCTGCCGTATTCGGCTGAATTCTTGCGAATCCAGCTACCCGTCTTCTTCTTCCGAGAGATCGCTCGTCAGGTTCTCGGTGCGCTTCGTCACGAAAGGCTGCGGGGCCTTGAGGGTATTGCCGTGGATGCGAACGTCTTTCGTGCCGTTCAAGGAAATGGCGGTTTCGGCGGCGGTGATCTGATTGTCGGCGATGATTACGTTTTCACCCGGCTGTGCGTTGTAGCGTGAAGTGCCCCAGACATACAGGCCGATGGGATCGTCGTCCGTTCCGTCGACGATGTTCCCGCGGAATATCAGGCCTTTGGTGTAGCCAAATTGCACGACAGCGCCGCCCCTGCCGCTGGCCTTAATGATATTGTCATGGACGACGAGGTTTGTGTTCGTGTTGCCGACAAGTCTGCCGGAAATCGTATTGCCGCGAATAATCATGCCGTCGACGCCCCCGGCCAGAATGGATTTGCGGCACTGGTTGTTCTCGATGATCACATTTTTCAAACCGCGGGCGTGTTCCACGTGAATGGTCGAACCGCCGGGTTGGACGGTATGTTCCATGTCACGACAACCGGTAACCAGGTAATCCCGTGCATCGGGGCTGCCGCCCATTTGGATCCCCTGGCGAAGGAAGTTGCGCAGCGTACAATCGCGCACAGTGACGCCGCGGCAGTTGTAGGAAAAGGCCATACAATCGCCGGAGAAATTCTCGGCGAACACGTTTAGGACAGTGATGTTTTCGATTGGATGATCTCGGTTGTAGAACCAGAGCCCAGCGTTGTGTTCGTGAGTCTCTCCTTTAACGTACTTCGGATACGTATTCGATCCGTCCAGGTGAAGGTCACGAATGACGACATTCTTAGTCCCTGTGGCGACCGGCGCTCCGATCATGCGCCAGAAGTTCGACTGATTGACGCTGGGGTCGAACTTGAGGATCGAAGCAGCCCCTTCGCCCTGGATCGTTGTGTCGGCCGGGACTTCGAGGATGGGCGATTCGTTGTTCCGACGCGAGAGGATGAACGTGCCGGCGGGGATGAGAACGGTGCCACCGCCAGCTTCACCGCAGGCCGCCAGCGTGTTTTCAATCGCAGTGGTATCATCTGACGGATCATCGGGCGTTGCGCCGTATTCCGTGATATCGAAGACCTTGGCGGATAGGCTCGCGGAGAAGACAAGAACTAGAACAGTCGCGATAGGCTCTCGAAACATGTCACTCGGTCCTCGCGGATTGTTGATTCAGTACCTCTGAAGCCAAGTGGTAGCCGGATTCGCAAGAATTCGGAATCTCCCTCGTTCGCCGCCGAATTGTCCGAATTCTTGCGAATCCGGCTACCCATTCGCTATCGACTCGCTACTCCGTGCGGTACGACTGGTCCTCGCCATACACTGCCGCCGAATGTGGTGACGTACATTACGGCTTCGTCCGACGGGTCGAACACCACGCGTTGAATGTTCGAGAACGGCAAGTCGTGGAACGCTTCCCAGGTTCGCCCGTTGTCCCGTGTGAGCCACAAGCCGGCGCCGGGTGCACCCTCGGTCAGCGTCATGTAGATCCATCCGTCATGTTTCGGATGGAAGTAACCGCCGAACGTCTGACGGCCTTCACGGCCGATTCGCTCCCAAGTCTTGCCGCCATCCTCAGTACGATACAGGCCGCCGGATTCGTCACCCCAGCCCGTGTCGCAGACCCCCAGCAGGATCAAATCGCTGTTTTCGGGATGGACCGTGAAGTCCTTGGGATACAGAAAAGGCTGGTTGGCATTGACTTTCTGCCAAGTTTTCGCACCATCCTTGGACCGATACAGTCCCACACCTTCGCCGATCAGCGGCCTGCGGTATGCAGGACGCTTTGCACAGACGACGGCGAACAGCGTTCGGTCCTTGTGTAAGAATACGCGGTACACGCGCATGTTCTTCGGATGGCCCAGTCCATCCTTCTTCAGCGTCCATGTGGCTCCGTCGTCGGTGGATTTGTACACGCCCTCCATGAAGACGCCTGCGTACAACGTGCGCGCACCTTTGGGGCTATTCGGGTCGAGCGCGATCGACGTCACCGGTCGCAGCGGAATGCCTTGAGCCCCGGCCTTCCACGTGGCGCCGAAGTCCTCCGAGATGCACACGCCGCCGGGGCGGTTGTGGCCGTGACGTTCGGAAATGATATTGTCGTTGGGGATGTCGTGTACGTCGGAAAACGCTCCCCAAATCTTGCCAGGGATGTCCGGATCGAACGCCAACTCGTAGCAGGTATTCCGCCACGGAGCCCACGAACGCTTGTCCCACCAGATCCACGTCTTGCCGCTGTCGACCGACCTTGCCAGGCCGATGTCAGTGTAGGCGATGTAATGGCGGTTTGGCTGGAACGGGTCAAAGTAGTAGTGCCATGTAGTGGTGACCACCAGCCCGTTGTTCACCCACGCACATCCCGGCTTGGGTTCCTGGCCAGGAACCGGGTACGTATGGCCGTTAAACCACGTATCGCCGCCGTTGTGGGTGATGTAGCACTTGCTGCGCACCAGAATCACACGGTTCGGGTCCGAACCGCAGATTGCCGCCCCGCGCGGTGCTTCGCCGCCCTTCCAGCATTGTCCAGTGGATGCGGTCACGTAGTTTGGTGCGACGTTGTAGCGATCAAAACGCGGGTCCATGAAGTACGTGTCGCGCCAACTCTCGCCTCCGTCGTCGGAGCGATACACCGTGTCGTGGTGCGGCGGGTGAAAGCCCGTGCTAGTGTTCGTCGCGTAGACGGTTAGCGGTTCGGTGTCTGTGGTGAGAAGCTGTTCGTATTGCGAAATGGGTCCGTAGGCCCATTGGTCGGCTTTCTGAGTTTCCGTGTTGATACCACGGCCCATGGCCCACTGCCACGTTTCTCCGCGATCGCGAGACCGGTAGATGCCGCCTTTGAACTTGCCGTTTTCGTCCTTACTAGTCACGGCACAATAGAGCATGATCACGTTGTCCGATGCATTCGAACCGCCCGCGAACCCTTGGATCTCCTTCCACGGTAAGCCGCCCGATTTCTCAGCCCACGTCGCCCCGCCGTCGTCAGATCGCCAGATGCCTTGATCCGTGGCGGCAAACAGAACGCGGCAACCGTTGGTTCGATCGAAATGAAACCCAATCAACTGGCCGCTTGGGCCGGCGCACACGGTCCACGTTTCACCCGCGTTACGCGACAACCAGCATTGCTCCCGTCGCGTGCCCACTAGAATGATGTTGGGATCGCTCGGATTGATCGCGATTTCGCCGAATAGCGAATCCTTGAGATCGCCGATGGGCTCGAAAGTCTTGCCGCGATCACGACTGATTCGCAACCGGCCGCCCGAAGAAGCGTAGATGACCTCGGGATCGGATGGATGGAAGCCGGGCCGGCACCGCGTATCGGTACGAAGCTGTGCCTGATTGATCATCCGCCAATTGCGGCCACCATCGTCGGAGATGTAAGCGGCGCTCATATCGCAATTCAGCATCATCAAATCGGGATCGGCCGCCGAAATCGCCGGCGAGAACATACCGCCCCCGCCCGACAGGCCCACGGGCTCCCATGGGATTTGCTTGCCAGCGGATCGTTCCCGGAGTCCTGCCATTGGTCGTTTAACCGCGACCCAACGGGGAGCGCGTCGCGTGACGTCAACTCCCGCGCTCCCCGTTGGGTCGCGGTCAAACGAGCGTTCGTCCGACTGGGCATATCGTGCCTCGTAGCACGCCAGAACGCACATAAACACGATCAAACCTGAAGCCTTGGCAAACGTCGACAGCGGTCGGTGAGACATAGACCTTCCCTCGTTCAGAGCTGCGGCTTAACCACAATCGCCTTTCGCACCGGAACGGGCTCGTTCGAGTTCTCGCGTTCCCATTTGTTCGCGCCTGGGCACATGAGTTCGCACGCGCCGCAGCCAGGGCATTTGTCCTTGTGGACAACGGGCAAAGCAACGTATTCGTCGGGGTTCCAGTCAATCGTGATGGCCTGGAAAGGGCAGACTTTCTCACACAAGTCGCATTCCCCGTCATCCCAGAGCAGGCAAAGTTCCGTCTCGAGTCTTGCCAAGCCGATCGGAGCTTTGTTCTTCTCTTCCAAGCTCAGTAGCGCAATCGCGCCACTCGGACAGACCTGCGTACATCGGTGGCAGTCTTCTCGGCAGTACTCGTCTTCGAACGAGACTTTCGGTGCCAGGAATCCGGCGATCCCCTCGCTTCCCAGATCGGGTTGGATGATTCCTGACGGACACGCGCGGATACAGTTGCCGCAGCGAATGCACGAGCCAACAAATCGCCCCTCGTCGAGCGATCCCGGCGGACGGAGCAAGGGCGAGCGATTGCCTGCGGATCGCGTCGAGGCGGCGGGCGCACAACGGCCTCCGAGACCCACGCACACTGCGCCAAGTGCGGCCGAGAAAGCGGATCGGCGCGACAGTAACGATCCTCTCTCAATGGGCGGCTCGCCCATTGTCGCTGCCTTGCGTCGAAACAGACGTTGCGGCATTGCGAGAAGATCCTGTGTCGCTCCCAACGGGCACAGCCGTGTGCACCAGACGCCGGGTAGCAGTAAGCTGATGCTGAGGACGGCGCCCAACATGACGGCCGATACCTGACCGGCCAAGCTGAGCGGATCGTGGCATACCGTGAACACGCCGTGGAAGATTGCCAGCGGATCCAGCCAAAGGAGAAAGGGATAGCCGAACAAGGCACCGCCAAAGGTCAGCAAAGCAGCCCAACGACCAATAGGCGGTAGCTTTGCGACGGGTACGGAAAAGGAGAACTGTTTCCGTTTTCGTGTTGCGCCATCCGAGCGAGGGGCGGAAAAAGGGGACAGGTCCAATTTGTGCGAAGCACCCTCTGGGCCATTCCGGCAAATTGGACCTGTCCCCTTTTTCCGCCCGCGGACAACGGACGGTCCGATCTGAAAAACTGGCTCTTTTCCCTTCTTCCGCCTCAGCCGTCCCGTGTACTCGGTAAGCAGACCAACTGGGCAAGCATATTTGCAGAAGCATCGCCGATGGGCCAGCACGAGTATCAGCATCGGCAATCCGAGCAACGTCGCCAAACCGAGTGTCCGTGTCGCAACCACCGAACAAATCAGGATGAAGGGACTTAGCGAAGGAAAGACCAGCGACGTCCACTCCCAAGGGAGGATGGGAAGCACAAGAACTGCGGCGACCACGAGTGCGCAACATCGCACGAGCAGTCGAAATGCTCGACGCTTCTTACCTTTCTGTTGCGTCTCGTCCACCCGGTACTATCCCAAATATGCGTCTTGGTCCTTCAGTACCTTTTGCAGCGTAGGCACTTCGATGTCACGTGGCCGGCATCTGTCGCGCACGGCCAACGCAGCGGCACAGCCGGCGGCATGCCCCGTGACGAAACACGTGGGGATGATCCGCAGGTAGTCGGCCAGTCTGGGGTCGCCAGAGACGCAGCGGCCCGTTGCCAAGACGTTGTCGATCTTCTGGGGAACCAGCACGCCGTAGGGTATCTGCCACTCGCCGATTCGTTCGCTGACCTTCCGCCAATCGCCGCCTACGCCGATCGAGTTCGAGAACTTTTTGCCCGTCATGACATCGTCGAACATCAGCTTATCTGTGCCGGCCAGCATTCGGGACATGCGAACGCCCAACTGCGGTGCGGTCTCGACCAGGTGCACTTGCTCGTAGCCCGGCGTTTGTCGGATCTGTTGGACGTCTTTCCAGATCTGCCGGCGGTGATCCAATTCCATCTTGGTCAAGTCGGCCACGTCCAACGCGTCACCGTCGGGACCGTGCATATTGACCCAATTGACGCCTTCGATTGGCGTGGGCGCGCCCAGGCGACGAGGCCGTCTGGCTCCTTTGGCCTTGGCCTGGTCGACTTTGTCCAGGCCGCCGATGCGACAGACCAGCCCGATGTGGAATCGAATGCGCTCGTGCGCGGCACCTGCGGCCGCGAACACGTCGCCATCGCCGCTTGCGTCGACCGTCTGCTCGGCCAGGATGGCTTGGCGGCCCGATTTGCTTTCGAAAACGGCTCCCCTGACGGTTGAACCGTCCATGATCGCGTCGACGCCCCAGCAGTGCAGAAACATATGCACGCCGGCTTCCACAAGCATTTCCACCATGACGTACTTGACCGCCTCGGCGTCGACCGTGGGATCAACGCCCGGTTGGCGGTTCATTATGCCGCGGTCCAGCTTATCGACTCGCCGCATGATCTCCTCGCCGATGCCCTGAGTCACCTGCTTGTTCGTCTTGTCGTGCACGCCGGCCACAATCAGCACCAATCCACCCGTCCATTGGCCGCCGAAGTGACCGTACCGCTCGACCAGCGTAACCTCCGCTCCGGTCCGCTTGGCGGCCAAAGCCGCAACGACACCGGCTGGGCCGGCCCCGACAACGAGGACTTCCGTCTTGTGCAGCAAGGGTAATTCACGTTGTGGTTGGATCACCTGTCCGTCGACTATCACGGCGGACGAAGTGTCGGCCCCCTCGACACGTACGCTGGGCGACTCTAGCTTCCGAGCGGCCGGCTGCCCCTGTGCCTCCTCGTTCGTAAGGAGACCGCCGAATCCAGCGGCCAGTCCAGATACGCCTGCGGCTCGAATCAGATCTCTTCGGGTAATGTTGCGTTTCATGGTTTCCTCCGATTCGTCAGATCACCCAGAACAGTGTGGTCAATTCCTGTACATTCGCTTGGCATAACGTTGCAGGTCTCCAAACGCCCCTTTCCGCGATGCGGAGCGAAAGGATGCCCACCAAGCTAGCAACCTCGTGTTCTAACAACAACACCTGCCCACTCGGGCTTTCCCAGATTACCGTTGTCTCCGATAGAGCGGTTGGATATCATACGCCGCCTAATCATACGACGCCCGAGGCGGTTTATGCAGACTGTAGACGTTCTGTATTGTATTGAACACGTGGCGCGGGAATTGGATATTGCCTGTGCAGTCAGATGCCTGGCTCGGCGCCGACATGGGCTGAACATGCACGTGACCTCGGTCGTGGAATGCACAAACGGGCATGCGCGGGACTACCGCCCGCGACTGATCGCAGTGCCCTATTTCTTTTCGCGCCGCGATCCGGGAGTCCGCGATTTGTTGCGACTCTTTCCGGGCGCAAGGGTCGTGAATCTGGCGTTGGAACAGCTACTGTCCGAGGGGAACAAGAAGTTCAGGAGCCCGAAGGACGAAGCGGCTCGCCATCAAGTCCTGCATTTGGCCGCCGGTGATTTCTTTCGAGACTTCCTCTGCGAACACGGCGTGCGTCCGGAGAATGTGACCATCGTCGGCTGCCCACCCGGCGTACTATACCGAACGCCGTATCGGGTTTTTTTTGACAGGAAACGCGAGACGTTTGCACGGCGATACGGCCTGGACGCCGACAAGCCGTGGTTGTTCTTTCCGGAGAACTTCGGAGCGGCTTTCTTGGGCCGGAGCGCGATTCGCTTCAGGGTTCGCCGCGGTGCGGACCCCGCGGAGGTCTACGCCTATCGCGACTTCGCCCGTGATTCCTTCCGAGAGATCATGCCGTGGTGTCGGGACGCTGCGGCGATGGGCACGGTCGAGGTGATCATTCGGCCAAGGCCAGCGACTGCACGAGACGCGTTCGTCCATGCCTTCGAGGAGATTGCCGGCGACGTCCCCAAGTGCAACCTGCATTTCATCAAGGACCATTCGATCCGTGAGTGGATACTGGCCAGCGATCTTGTCGTGTCGTCGTACAGCACCTCGTTGATCGAGGCCGCGATAGCAAGGAAACCGATCGCCTTGCTTGCGCCCGTGCCCTTCTGCGAAAGTGTCCGGACCGATTGGTGCGACGTTCCGCCACGCATCACGACCAGGAGCCAGTTTCTTGACCTTCTGGCCAACATGGATCGACAACCCGTTTCCGGCCCTTTGACGATGTGGGCCGAGCGGCACTTGCTGTCGTGTGGCGACCCGATTGCGAATACAGCAGAGGTGCTGGCGTCGATCTGCGACGGCAGTCGCTCGGCGCCGTCGGCACCACCGCCGGTACCGCGATGGCGCGCCGTGGCCGAGTCCGTGCGAAGGGCCGGCAGATCGGTCGATCAGTGGTTGAGCCGTCGCGTGAAAAGGAAGAAGAACGCACGATCAGACCTTTACGAAAACGACCGCTTTACGATCGAAGAAGTCGACCGGCGGACGACTCGATGGGATGAGATACTGAACGTGTGCGAGGATCACGAACCTCGCTGCATCGACGCAGCAGAGCCAAATGCGGCCTAAGCAAACGTTTGACTACCAACACCCTCTCTTGAGGATAACCGTGGAGCCCTCCGATGGCCGAGAAACTGACCGTACTGGTGCCCTGCAAGAACGAACGGAAGAACATCCGCCCGTGTATCGAGACGATTCAGGGAATCGCCGATGAGATACTGGTCGCGGATTCCGGATCCACAGACGGCACTTTGGAGATACTTCGCTCGATAGACGGCTGCCGCATCATCGAGCGCGAGTACGTCAATCACGGCGATTTCTTGAATTGGGCCATTCCACACGCGAAACACGAGTGGGTGATGATCGTCGACGCCGACGAGCGGGTCCCGGAATCCCTGGCGGACGAGGTCCGGCAGATCATGGAGAATCCGTCGGACCAATTCGATGGCTATTGGGTCGGGTTCAAATGTTACTTCATGGGACGGCCATTGACGTTTTCGCGATGGAACACCGACGCAATCCGCCTGATCCGGCGCGACGTGTGTCGCAACCACGAATGCCGGGTTCATCCGGAGTACATGGTGCCACGCAACAGGACGGGCAAACTCCGCAACAAGATCGACCACTACAGCTACTGGACTTACGACGAGTATTTTCAGAAGTACCAGTCGTACACCAAGCTGGTCGCCCTGGATAAGTGGGACCGCGGCAAACGGGCCAGCTTTGTCGGCCTGTTCGTCAGACCCATGTTACGTTTCTTCCAACTCTACATCCTGAAGCTTGGCTTTGTGGACGGTCTGGCCGGTCTTCAAATCTGCATGCTGACCGCTTTCTACAACACATTTGTCAAGCAAGGAAGGCTGTGGGAAATGGAACACGCCTTGCCGCAACCGGACCTGGAAACAGAACGGGAAGATCGTGCCCAGAAGCATGCTAGCAAGGCGGATCTACCGTCGGCCGCATGATGCAGGTGCAGCATAGCGTTCCGTTAATCTTGGATTGAAGCATTATCGGTAGCTGGATTCGCAAGAATTCAGCCACCCGCTCTATTGGCCTGAATTCTTGCGAATCCAGCTACCCGTCAAACGAGATTTGACAAGGCACTAGGTCTGATCACCATTGCCGCGAATTGAGAAAAGCCGTTAGAATCCCCGCCACGTCGGCCACGGTACCATCCGCGGCATTTCCGCTGGTGATGGACGGCCTCTTAGCACCCAACGACATGGATCGTCGATGAACAGTTTCGGACGAGCACTGAAGCTCACACTTCGCTACCGCTTGACTCTGGTTGGCATCGTTCTGAGCGCGATTTTTGTGGCTGTCCTATGGGGCGCGAACATCAGCGCATTGTATCCGATTCTCAAAGTGTGCATCCATGGCCAATCCTTGCAGGAGTGGGTGGATAAGGACATCGATAAACGCGAACGAACGTCCACCGAACTTCGTCGGAGGATCGAATTGCTGCAAGCATCCCAAAAGGGGATGCCGGAGGGGGACGAAACGAAGACCGATTTCGAGATCGCTTCCGCGCAGGACAGACTGAAAGCCGAACAACGGGCGCTGGCCATCCTGCGTTGGCTGCAGCCCGGCATCCACGGCTGCCTCCCGATCGACCCGTTCCAGACGATCCTGGCGATCGTGGCCGCGCTAATGGTGGCCACGCTTCTCAAAAACGTCTTCATCTTTTCGAACAACATGTTGGTCCAGCGTTCCGTCCAACTGGTAGGATTCGACCTGCGCAAGGAATTGTACCATCACGCGCTGCGCATGGACCTGAGCGAGTTCGGCGAGCAGCGCACCGGCGAGATGATGGCGCGGTTTAACGTGGACATCAACTATCTGTCCAGAGGCTTGAATTGCCTGTTTGGAAAAGCGCTGCTGGAGCCTCTGAAAGCCCTGGCTTGTTTGGCCGTAGCAGCTTTCATCTGTTGGCGGCTACTGCTTTTCTCGTTGATTCTAGCACCCATCGCGGCGATCCTGATTCGCACGCTGGCCGGCTCGATAAAGCGAGCCAACCGGCGAGCGATGGAGGAGAACACCCAGTTGATGGGCGTCTTGTCCGAAGCGTTCAACGGGATGCAGACGGTCAAAGCGTTTACCATGGAGCAGTACGAGCGCGGCCGCTTTCGCCGAGTCTCTCGAGAATGCCTGCGCAAGGCAATGAGAATCGTGCTGTACAACTCGCTCAGCAAGCCAGCCGTCGAAATCCTGGGAATGGGAATGATCTTCGTTGCTTTGATGGCCGGCACTTATCTCGTATTGAATCAGGAGTTGGCCATCTTGGGGATCAAAATGTGTGATCGGCCGCTCAGCATCGAAGCGTTGTTTGGCTTCTACGCGGCGCTGGTGGGCTCCATTGATCCTGCCCGCAAACTGTCCGATGTTTTTAACGGCATCCAAGGCGGCGTTGCCGCGGCCGACCGGATCTTCCCGTTGCTGGACCGCAAACCCAAGATCACCAACCCGCCGGCCCCTCGTCCCGTACCGCGGCCCCATCGTCAACTGATTTTCGACGATGTCTGTTTCCACTACACGCCAGACCAGCCGGTGCTTCGCGATATCGACTTGACTGTGAATTTCGGAGAGACTCTCTGCATCGTCGGGCCGAACGGATGCGGGAAGACAACGTTGGCCAACTTGCTGCCTCGATTCCACGATCCGGTCGACGGTTCCGTTCGGCTGGACGACGTTGACCTGCGCGAGGTGCGTTTGCGCGAACTGCGTCGCACGGTCGGGGTCGTTACCCAGCAGACACTGCTGTTCGACGATACCGTGTTGAATAACATCCGTTACGGCTCGACAGGCGCCTCACAAGAGGAAGCAATCGCGGCTGCCAAGGAAGCGCATGCGCATCGTTTCATTGAGGAGAAGTTGGAGGACGGTTACGAGACCATCGTAGGCCCCGGCGGCAGTCGTTTGTCGGGCGGACAGCGTCAACGGATTGCGCTGGCCCGAGCCATTCTGCGCGATCCGGAAATCCTGGTCTTGGACGAGGCAACCAGCCAGATAGACATCGAGAGCGAGCAACTGATCCACCGGGCCCTGGAAAAATTCGTCCGCGACCGCACGGCGATCATCATCACACATCGACTATCGACATTGCAGTTGGCCGATCGTATTCTTGTGATGGACGCGGGGCGCATCGTCGATATCGGCACGCACGACGATCTGACACAGCGCTGTGACCTGTACCGCCGGTTGCATCAGATTCAGTTCCGCCAAAGCGCGTAGTGTCGCCGTCATTTGCACTGACTCAGCGCCGCCTCGACTCGTTGGCGGAGTTGTTCTTCTGAAACGTCGCGAATGAGGAACCGTTTGCGCGACGATGTCGGTCCGGAGATCAGTTCGATCTGTGATTTCCGCAGGCCAAGCGTCTTGCCGAGTATGCCGAGCAGCGCTTTGTTGGCCTTCCCCTTTTCTGCCGCCTGAGTGACAGACACTCTCAACGCACCATCGTGCACGCCCCGAATGCCCGAGGATCGGGCTCCTGGTTGAGCTCGAACCGGTAGAATGACGCCGTCGACGGTCACGTCCAGTTCGATCAATGTCCGATACCTTCATACAGAGCCGAACCGATTCGCACCATAGTGGCGCCTTCTTCGATGGCCACCTCGAAATCGCCGCTCATCCCCATCGACAGTTCATCCAGTGAGATTCCCGACGGACAGGACGCCGCCAGTCGGTCACGCAGGTCGCGCAGACGGATGAAATCCTGTCGAGCCTCATCCAGGCTGCCGCCCCAACTGGCCATCGCCATCAAGCCGCGGATTCGCAAGCCGTCCAGTTCAGCGAGCTTCGGCAGAAGCGGTTCCACTTCGTCGTGTTCGAACCCGTGTTTAGTGGCATCCCCGGAGACGTTCACTTCCACCAACACATCCGTGACCTGCCCCGCCTCTTGCGACAGACGGTCGATGGCCTCCAACAGACGCAGGCTGTCTCCGGCGTGCAACAGCGTTACATAAGGCAACGTGCGTCGTGCCTTGTTGCGCTGCAAGTGACCGATCATGTGCCAGTGAATCGGACGCTCCTGCAACTGGCCCGCCTTGGCCCACAACTGCTGTGGGCGGTTTTCGCCTATCTCCGTGCAGCCAGCCGCGACCAAGGCGTCGATTTCCTCCACCCCCACGTACTTGGTCACGGCGATCAATGACACCTCGTCCGGTCGCCGGCCACTCCGCTGGGCGGCATCCGCGATCGACTGGCGTGTGCGAGCCACGTTATCAGCAATGCGTTCTGCGATCAGAGACATTTCAACGTCGACTCAATCCAGGATCTTCCGCAGAATCGGTTCGTACGCGTCCGCATATCGTACCATCCCCAAATCGTTCGGATGAGAACCGTCGGTAGCCGCCTCGCCGTCGTCGCCCAACAGAACGTCTCCCTCCAAGTAGTACAGATGCTGAACACCTGCAGCGACGAGATTCTCGTAAGCCTTTCGCAACGCTGCGCGGCTGGTCGCATGGCGGTCGCGGGCCGATTTGCGGAACGGGGCGTAGGTGTACGTCCGATCTTCTACCAGAAGAATCGGCGTGTCCGGGCGTGCTTTGCGTAGCTGACGTACCAGCGGTTCGGCTCGTTCGGCAACCGCATCAGCCGCCATGTTGGGCAGGCAGTCGATGACGTAGACGCTCGCACCCAACTCGGCCAGCAATTCGCCCACCTCTGCCTCCATCCTGCCGTTGCCGGAGAATCCGAGGTTGATCACGGGCCGCTCGAGACGACGGCCCACGATTCCGGTGATAGACATACCAGGACGCGAAGCGCAGGCGCCGTGCATGATCGACGTGCCGTAGAAGACGATTGGCTTGTCGGTGCGCGGCGGTACGGGCAGAAACTCTGCCTTGGCGTCGACGCCGATCTCCAGTGATTCGGTGCCGTTGTACAGCGGCAGGTACAGCGTATACAAACGCGGCTTCGAATCAGGCAAAGGATCGACGCCCGAGACCAACTGCGTCTTCACCTGCTGTGCAGACGGACGAGTGACGGCCAGCCAGCGATCCCGGCCCTGATCGTCGCGAGCGTAGAGATCCAAGCCGCTGACGCCCGTAGCCGGCATGTGCGGCATGGCCAGACCGCCGTCCATTAGCGAGTACCGCACGTGAATCGTGGTAGCGTTGGTTTCAAATCTGACCAGCATGCCCGCTGAATCGCGACTCAGATTCCACACGGCCGATCGTACCGTCTTCTGCGCCTTGGCGGGCAAGCGATCGAAGTAGCGAGCGGTATCCTCCCAGCCCTTTCCCTCGATACCCCAGTCGCGCACGTCATGCCATGCGATATCTCCTTCGACCTTTGGCGAGACTTTCGAATCAGCCGCAATGGATGTCCCACCCAGTGAACTAGTGAGAACGACTATCAGGAAGGCAACGAGACGTTTTCCATGGATGGAGAATTGCTCTTGCATAGTGTTGTTCGCTTTCTTTGTAGATGATTCCTCGGCACGATGGAATCGTGCCCCACTAAACGGGCTCCAGTATTCGTAACTGCGTACTTGCGACCATGTCCTTGACCTTTCCGCGGTACTCGATCATGTGTGGTGCTATCAGGTGGGCCTCCAGAGCCTCGATGCTCTCCCATTTCTCGACAACCGTCACGACGTTCTCGCGCACGTCTCCCTGAGCCGAGATGTTGGTGCCCACATCGACCGTCGGGCCGTACTCCAGGCAGCCGTTCTCCGCCTGCACCAAAGGCACGATCTTGCGAAACTCGCCGAGAAAATCGTCTCGTCTGCCTTGCTTTAACTCCACCGATGCAATCACGTAAATCATCGTTTTCTCCAGAGCAGACGCATAAATTGGCTCGTAGTCCCGCCTTTAGGCGGTCTTGAAACAAGAAGCATCGCGGAAAACCGCCTAAAGGCGGGACTACGAACGGCCTCACGACTCATTCGTGCGTGCGCTCTCCACTGACCATGGTCGCATTAACGCTCGAATCATTTTGGGCCAGATGTGGGGCGCACGCAAGATCCCGATGAATGTGGTCGGGCCATTATCCGAGTTGCGCCCCTTTGCTATACTGTGAGACAACTACTGCTCGTCAAACGAGTCACGTTGGACTGCTCATCGAAATGACCTCGATTCTGGGAATCTCGGCTTTCTATCACGACGCGGCTGCGGCTCTGGTGGTTGATGGCGAAATCGTTGCCGCGGCCCAGGAGGAACGATTCACCCGCAAGAAGCACGACGAGGGATTCCCAATTCACGCCATCGAGTATTGCCTGCAGGAAGCGGGTATCGAACCGGGCGACTTGGACTACGTCGGCTTCTACGACAAGCCTTTCCTGAAATTCGAGCGATTGCTGGAGACATATCTGGCCTTCGCGCCGGTAGGTTTTCAGTCCTTCCTGAAAGCCATTCCCGTTTGGCTAAAGCAGAAGCTGTACCTGCGGCGCGAGTTGAATCGCGGGCTGAAGCACACCTACAAGAAACGATACATCTTCGCCGAACATCACGAGTCTCACGCGGCCAGCGCCTTCTTCCCTTCGCCGTTTTCCGAGGCCGCGATCCTGACCGTGGACGGCGTTGGCGAATGGGCGACCGCCAGTTACGGCTTCGGCAAAGAGAATCGCATCACGCTGACGAACGAACTGCATTTTCCGCACTCGCCGGGCCTACTGTATACGGCCTTCACGTACTTTTGCGGTTTCCGCGTCAATTCCGGCGAGTACAAGTTGATGGGTTTGGCGCCTTACGGCGAGCCGAAGTACGTCGATTTGATTCTGGAAAAGCTGATCGACCTGAAGGAAGACGGTTCATTCCGCATGAATATGTCGTACTTCAAATACTGCCAGGGCCTGACGATGACCTCGTGCCGCTTCGATCGGCTGTTCGGTGGCCGGCCCCGCCGCGCCGAATCGCCGCTGACCGAGCGCGAGATGGACATGGCCGCGTCGATCCAGGCCGTAATCGAGGAAATCATGATGCGCATGGCCCGCCATGTGCATGACGAGACGGGGCTGGACAAGCTGTGTCTTGCCGGCGGCGTCGCGCTCAATTGCGTCGCCAACGGCCGAATCCTCCGTGAAGGCCCGTTCACGGACGTCTGGATACAGCCGGCCGCGGGCGACGCAGGCGGTGCCTTGGGGATCGCCGTTTTCATTTGGCATCAACTGCTCGATCAGCCTCGCCATCCGAATCCGTTGGATCACCAGAAGGGATCGTATTTGGGGCCAAGCTTCTCGGAAGCGGAAATCCAGCAATTCCTCGACCGGGTCGGCGCTCGATACCGACATTTTGACGACGAGGACAAGCTGTGTGACCACGTCGCGGATCTGATTGCACAGGAGAAAGTCATTGGCTGGCTGCAGGGCCGGATGGAATTCGGACCACGGGCGCTGGGCGCTCGCAGTATTCTGGGCGACGCGCGGAGCCGCAAGATGCAGTCGGTCATGAATCTGAAGATCAAATTCCGCGAATCGTTCCGACCGTTTGCGCCGTCCGTGCTGGAGGAACACGTCGACGAGTATTTCGATACGCGTCCGCACGAACCAAGCCCGTATATGCTTTTGGTGGCGCCGGTGAAGCCGGACAAACGGTCGAAGCTGAGCGGCGACGACGCGCGACTTCAGGGCATCGACAAACTGAAAACGTGTCGATCGGTCATTCCGGCGATTACTCATGTAGACTATTCGGCTCGTGTACAGACCGTCGACGCCGACCGTCACGGGCGATACTACCGGTTGTTGAAGCGATTCGAAGAAAAGACCGGTTCGGCGGTTATCATCAATACCAGCTTCAACGTTCGCGGCGAGCCAATCGTCTGCACGCCGGAACACGCCTACCGTTGTTTCATGGCCACAAACATGGATGTGCTGGTCTTGGACCAGTTCGTTCTATTGAAAGACGAGCAACCCAACGCCAAGCAGCACGAAATCGACGACTACTTGGCGCAGTTCGAGCTGGATTAGCTACCTCAGCGAAACCGCAAAGGCATTGCGTGACGGTCGTTTAACCGCAGGCCCAACGGGCCGCGCGTCGGCGGGGATGTCGGGTGACGCTCTATCCCGACGCGGGGAGAGATGCCGATACGAACCTCCGTTCCCCCGCGCGGCCCGTTGGGCCTGCGGTTAAACGTGCCGACCGTGCGGCCTTGACGGCACATAGGCGCGCAGCCAAAGACACGGTAAAAGAGAGGTAGCGAAGAAGAACAGACAATCGCCAACGCAGCAAAGATCCTGTTGAGAGAGACTCTATGAAGAAGCAAGTCAGCATCGACGGCGTCAACTTGCAGTTGAGCCAAACCCAGGACGCAAAGAGCGAGTGGATTGGACAGCAGGAGATACTCCAGCAACTGCTGGCGTGCTGGCTGGTGGTAAGCGACGACGATCTGCCTCTTACGCCAAGGATCTGTGGCGTGCCGGGAATTGGCAAAACCGCATTGGCGATGGCCGGGGCGCAGGCGAAAGAGCAGGAGTTGTACGTGTATCAATGCACTGCCGATACGCGTCCGGAGGACCTGTTGATCACGCCCGTGCTGGCCGAAAGCGGCAAGATCGCCTATCACGCTTCACCCATGGTCACGGCCATGATTCGCGGTGGCGTCTGCATCTTGGACGAGGGCAATCGGATGAACGAGAAGTCCTGGGCCAGCCTCGCGCCGCTGCTCGATCATCGCCGGTATGTGGAATCGGTGGTGGCTGGCGTTACGGTTCGGGCCCACCAGGATTTCCGTTGCGCCGTGACGATGAACCAGGACGATTCGACATACGAGATTCCCGACTACATCCTCAGCAGGTTGCAGCCCACCCTGAGCCTCGGCTTTCCCAGCAAACAGGACGAATTGGCGATTCTCCAATACCATTTGCCATTTGCCGAGACCGACATGTTGGCAATGACGGTCATGTTCCTACAGCAGTCGCACGCGTTGAACCTGGACTTCTCGCCTCGCGACGGTATCAATCTATTGCGTTACGCCATGAAGCGATTGCAGCAGAACCCCGACCATCCGGCGGCAAAAGACGCCGCGTGGCGCGAGTCGCTCGAGGCGTGCCTGGGCGAGGATGCTTTGGATCTGGAATCCTTGGCCGAGCGTCGCGCACGGACGCTGGGCGGGGATGCGGTGCCGTTGGGACTGGGAGATTTCTTTTTCGATCCGACCGATCCGTTGCACCCGGACCGGCAAGAAGATGACGAAGACGACGACGAGATTCGATTCTAATCGAGGTACGGGACACCGTTCGTAGTCCCGCCTTCAGGCGGTCCTCTGTGGCGTCATATACTCCGGGACCGCCTGAAGGCGGCACTACGAACAAACGACGAGCAACTCATGCTGCACGACGCACTTAAGATCGGGCCTCGCATTTCGGTGCTGCCGATCATACACGGCAGCGGCGATTTCGCGCTCGAAGTGCGTCGAGTGATGCTCGACCACGACTTCGATTGTCTGGCTGTGCCGCTACCGCCTTCGTTCCAGGACGACGTGGAACGAGCGATCGAGTTGCTGCCGGCACCCACTCTGGTCACGCAGGCGGAGAACCCGCTCTTTCGAACCGAATGGTCACCGGAATCCGACCTGGAACCGGAGGAGGACGACGAAGGCAACCGAACGTTCAGCTATGTGCCGATCGATCCTTGTCAAGGCGTGATCATGGCTCTGCGCATCGCGATGGGGGAGCACATGCCGCGCCGCTTTATCGATCTGGAAACGTCGCGATTCGAGCCTCACAGCGCTGTGTTGCCGGATCCGTACGCGTTGAAGAAGGTCGCTATCGAACGGTTCGCAGCAGCTCTGCTGCCGCACATCGGCCGATTGCCATCCGGCCAACCTCAGGATCGTGTCGTTCACATGGCCGAGCGATTGCGGGATTTGGAGGAGCGTTACAAATCGATCCTGTTTGTATGTTCGGCCCTGGATTGGCCCTGGGTCCGAGAAGCGTACATGGAACGCACGCCCGCGGTCGCCGAAGACGACTTGGTGGAATCGACGGTCACGTACCAAGCCAGCCGGCGAACGCTGATTTTTCTGCTGGGCGAATTGCCGTTCATTACCGGATTGTATGAACGGGCACGCGCCGAATTGGAGGACGATGAAAACCTGTCGATCGACGGTGTAAAGGAGCTGTTGTTGGCTGCACGCTCCTCGTATCTGGCCGAGTTCAAGGGGCGCGCACGCAAGATTACACCACACTTGCTGTCGCAGTGCCTGAAGTACATTCGCAACCTGTCGCTGATCGAGCGGCGCATGACGCCCGACTTGTACAACCTGGTGATCGCCGCCAAACAGGTCTTTGGCGACCAGTACGCAATTCATGTCGCGGAGAGGGCTCGCGACTATCCCTATGAAGAGGACACGGAATTCGAAACGGTCAAACTAGGCATCCAACAAGCCGAACTGCCCGACGGCGACATCGTCGATTTGGTCAGCCGCTTGCCCGGTCCACCCGTGGTTTGGCGGAGCTGCGATTTGCGGCGTCGTCCGGAACGCGAGGAAGTCCAGCGTTGGCGCATGCAATGGAACCCGTACTCGCAATGCAGTTGGCCGCCGGAGGACGAATTAATCGAGGATTTTCGTACGCACGTCTTCGATCGTGCCAAGACGGTGATGGGCGCCGATTTGGCTCGATCCGAAAAGTTCACCACCAGCGTCATGGACGGCATCGACATCCGAGAGACCTTGCGACACTGGTACGATGGCGACATCTACGTAAAGGTCCTGCCCCCTGCCCGCGGCAACCTCGATTGCGCGGTCATGCTGTTCGACTCGCCGGCCGACCCTCGCGATTATCCCTGGCGGACCACGTGGTACGCCGAACACGACATGGAATCGACTCTGGCTTTCTTTGCCACCGACTTTCGGCAAGAACCCGTTGGACCTGGCATCTGCGTGGCCACCTACGGCGGGGCGCTGTTCCTTTATCCGCCGGTCCACATCCACGACGTCTGGACCGACCGCCGGCTGGATTTCACCGAAACGATGGAGGAGCGGATGCTGGCTGCTGCTTGTCTGCACAGCCGCTCAAAGCACATCGCCTTGCTCAGCCCCCTGCCGCCTGGCGCCGGGTGGCGACGTCTGGCACGACGCTTCAAGAAAGACTGGGTGCATCTGCCGCTTGGCCAATTCAGCGACTCGACGGTTCAGCAGTTGCGCATGGTCCACGTGCTGAACGGCAAACAGGTCCGCAGCTACGCCGCCCAGTTCATTCGGCGAGCATGAAACGCCACCCTTCTACGGCGCAAACATCCTCGACAAAAGGACTTGCGAAAGCGGCGTAATGGCGATGCGCGAGAGGATGCGGGCTGTGCAAAAACAGAAAAGCCACGGAAATACTTTGCTTTAACCTAGCTCTAACCTACGCTTTCTTGAGAGCGGGCCTGCGGATCGCGCAAACGCCCGCTGCCGACAAGATTCCTTGTTATCGAAGTCACTTCTCAGATCCATCTATTTCGATTGGGCGGTCTAATGATCGAAACGCTTGCTATTGCTATGACCATTGTCTCTCTTCTAGGTATTGGAATTGGCGTTGTCACTGCCCGATCTGCCGACGCACAACACGACCGTCGCGTTATCTTTTCACAAGTGCGGCGCCGCGGACATCGCTATCCCAACCCGAAACCCGCCAACATCACAGACGGCGGCAAAGCAGCCTTCCCCAAAACCGTTGCCCAGCGGTCACCCGCTGCAACGGCGGCCGAGAGTGCCGTCGATCTCGTCGTTTCCTCGTAGTCCGCGCCTGCGAAACAACCTTGTCATCTCCGGTGTCGCTCATGGAGCGGCTCCTGTGGTCCCCTGGCTAAACTATCGTTTCCCTTTGCCTCTTCTCCTGTAACTCTCAGCCACGGGGGCGTTCTCTGCTTCGTCTTCTGGCATCCCCTTGGCCATCTGTTCTTTCAACTTGGCATGCTCGGATTTTCCGGCCACGTTGGTCCATTCCATTGGATCGTTCGCATGATCGTACAGCTCTTCGGTTGCGTCGTGGTAGCGGATGTAACGCCAGCGATCGCAACGTACGCCGTGCTCGCCGCGGCCATAGGTCGTCAGAGCCATCCGATCCCACTGGGCGTCTGAAGATTCCAGCAGCGGACGTAGGCTCACGCCTTCGACGTGCTCGGGTATCGACAGTCCGCAAAGATCTGCCAGCGTGGGGTAGATGCTCATGAAGTCGACCGGTCGCGAACACAAGACGCCGATTTTCGCCACGCCTGGAGCGACAAAGATCAACGGGGCCCGCGTCGCTTCTTCCCACAGGGTGAACTTGCGCCAGTGATGTTTCTCGCCCAAGTGCCAACCGTGGTCGCCCCAAAGAACGATCACGGTATTGTCGGCCCGCGGACTGCGATCCAATGCGTCGATCAACCGGCCGACCTGATCGTCGACCAAAGTGATCGTCGCGAGGTAAGCCTGTACGGCGTCACGCCACTGGTCAGCCTCGGTCACGGCCTTGTGGTCTCGATGAGGATTGGCCATTCTCAGGCCGATCGTCGGAACGTCATCCAAGTCGTCGTCCGGCACTTCGGGCAACGTGATCTTGTCCTTGGGATACATGTCGAAGTACTTCTTCGGCGCGAACCACGGCAAGTGCGGTTTGACAATGCCGACGGCCAAGAATAGCGGTTTGTCCGAGGGCTCGTTCAGTGCGTCCGCTGCCCAACTCACGAGTTTGTAGTCGGGCATTTCGTTTTCGGTCACTTCGATTGCCCGCCAATCGAAATGGGCCAAGTCGAGGCCGTTGTAAGGTGTCTTTGGCGGCGGCAACTCCTTTCGGCGGTAGTAGTCGTCGAAATACTTCTCGGTCTTGCCGCTTCCATGAAAGATCTTCCCGCCGCCGAGCACGAGGTATCCTTGCCGGCGGTAATACTGGGGCAGCGTGATGACATCGGCCAGCGTGTTCACCCAGTCGTGGGAGTTGCGATAGATACCGCTGGTCGACGGCCGCAATCCTGACAGCAACGCCGCGCGCGACGGGTTGCAGGCCGGCGCGGCGCAATGGGCATTGGTGAAACTGACGCCTCGTTGAGCCAGTCGGTCGATATGCGGCGTCTTCACGTCCGGATGCCCACCCAGGTGGCCGACCCAATCGTTCAAATCGTCGATGGCGATGAACAGCACATTCGGCTTCGCTGCGGGCTGCGCGGCAAGAGCATTCGCAGACAGAAGACTTGACGCCAGGACGATCGCGTAGAGGGCAATAATGTCTCGTCTCATGATGTGTCCCTTTCAGGCCAATCTACCGCATGAACAGTCCGCCATTGATGTCGAGAGTCTCGCCAGTGGTGAACAGACTATCGACTAGAAAAGCGATAGCCGTGGCAATCTCCTCCGCCTCGCCGTTACGGCCAAGCGGCGCGGCTTCACGAAACTGCTCCATTCGTTCCGGCGGCGTAACG
Organism: uncultured Pirellulaceae bacterium; assembly: GCA_964623055.1. Classification (GTDB taxonomy): domain Bacteria; phylum Planctomycetota; class Planctomycetia; order Pirellulales; family Pirellulaceae; genus JADHUC01. Next base: position 35,368 of record CAZURK010000013.1, on the reverse strand, counting down.
TCGTCGTGAAATGGCGTGACGATCACGCCCGGCGCGACAGCATTCACACGGATTTTCGGAGCAAGCTCCTTGGCCAGCCCGCGCGTGAACACGTCCACGGCTCCCTTGGAAGCTCCGTAGATCGTAGCCGTCGGGGCACCGTGGCGTACGGCAATCGAAGTCAAGTTGATGATGCAAGAGTTTTCACCCTTTTCCAACAACGGAATACAGAGCGACGACATCATCATGGTCGAGAAAGTGTTCAGGGCGAAAACGTCCTGTATCAACTGTAATTCAAAGTCACGCGCGTGTTGCCGGCGAATCAAGCCACCGGCGTTGTTGATCAACACGTCGAGCTTGCCGCATGTTTCGGCCGCGAAATCCGCCACCCTTCGGCAGCCGTCTTCGGCCGACAGATCCGCCTGGACAACGTGTGCTGTGCCTCCCGCGTCGCCGATTGCGGCGGCTACCGCTTGGGCAGCGTCTTCCGACGAGTTGTAGTGCAGGATGATTTCGTTTCCCGCGGCCATATGTCGCGCGGTGGCGGCGCCGATTCCTGTACTGGCGCCGGTGATTAGGATCGTCTTGGGCATATAGCGTCCTCCAAAGCTATGACATCACTCATTATTCGTTGATCACTTCGTTGAGCAAGATCTTTCGTCCAAAATCACCTTTTCGCTGCAGCCTTTGGCGTTCCTTGACCACTGCCATCATGCGCCTCCATGCTAGCGTGATGTGATTCGTCAGCAAACCGCAGCTTGCTACAAGGAGGCATTTTTCCCAAGATCAGTTTGCCTGCCCGCAATGCCGAGGGGATGATAGCTGTAGACCCACGAATGGTGGTTGTCGTACTACAGGCGCTTCTCTAAAGTGGTCGGTGTTGGTGGGAATCGGAGTCTCTCCCTTCGTTCCGCGTTTTTACCCGAGCTTCCATGCGTATGTTCTTGTGTCGACCCGCCCATGGAACGGCCCGCCTGGGATTGGCGATCCCGGTGCTATTGGCCGCTTGGTTCTACTGTTTGGGCCGCGCTAGCGAAAGCCGCCCCGATCCGGCTGGTTCGTTTGCGATTCCAGCTTACGCCTTTGATCGCGGAACGGCTCGGATCTTTACCGAGCAGTACGTCGACGCCGAGCCGATGGTCGCCTACGGCGGGAAGGTTCCGGTCTGGGTCGAATATGACATCGACTTCCCCGTGACCGCCGAGTACACGCTGTACGTCCGTTATGCCACAGTCGATGTCCGGCCGGTGGAGTTGTACCTCGATGGCAAGGACCTGACTCGGTGCTGCACCGGCTCGACGAACAGCTTCATGACCGGCACGGCGAAATGGGAGAAGGCGGGTACTTTCTCCATCAATCGGGGCAAACATACACTAAAACTGTTCCGCAACGTGGCAGTGGGAGCCTTTCCACATGTTGTGGCGATACGGTTCGATTCCTCGACGGCGTTTCCCGCTGGTTGGCGTATCGACCGCCCCGGCGCGCGTGGCCTGCCGAACGCAAATGGGATTCCCGCCGTTGCCGGCAAAGATCCCACCGCCCCCGATGTCGCAGCTATGCTCCGCGCGATCGAGGACCTGATCGACTCGTTCGGTCCGAGGTATCCTCACGGGCGCGAGTACTTGAAGCGATTGGAGACCCTCGCACGCCAGTCGGACGAAAAGCGTGACCAGGGCGACGAGCGAGTTGAATGGAAGAGACAGCTTGGGGACCTTCGAAACGAGGCCCTAATGGCCAACCCGCTTCTGGACTTCGACCGGTTGCTGTTGATCCGCCGCAGTATCGAGTCTCCGCATCTGGGCTTGCCACAGAACTTTACCAGCAATGCCGCGCTGCCCAAGACCGGCTACGACGATGCCCTTTGCATTCTCACGCCACTTCGGCCAGAGGGAGAACTGAAGACCCTGTTTCAACCCGGCGGTAGTCGGATCCTTGCCGACGTCGATCTGCATTTCGACAGTCAGAAGCTGCTGTTTTCTATGCCGGGCAAACACGGGCGGTGGCAGGTGTGCGAGATGCGTTCCGACGGTAGTGGCTTTCGAGAAGTCACCGGCCGGGAACCGGACGTCGACAGCTACGACGCCTGCTACTTGCCCGACGGTCGGATCCTGTTCGCCAGCACAGCCTGCTACCAGGGCGTGCCATGCGTGAAGGGAAGCGCCGACGTGGCCAACCTGTACGTGATGGACGCCGACGGCCAGAACATCCGGCAACTTACGTTCGATCAAGACGACGACTGGTGTCCCACAGTGCTATCGAACGGCCGAGTGCTTTACCTGCGCTGGGAGTACACGGACACGCCGCACTACACCACACGGTTGCTGTTCCATATGAATCCTGACGGTACCGAACAGATGGAGTACTACGGCAGCAACTCCTACTGGCCGAACGGGATTTTCTGCGCCCGCCCGATTCCGGGGCACGCGACCAAGGTGGCGGGCATCGTCACCGGACACCACGGCGTGCGACGGATGGGCGAACTGGTGGTGTTCGACCCGCTGCGAGGGCGATTCGAAGCCGACGGGGTCGTGCAGCGCATTCCAGGATGGGGCAAGAAGGTCGAGCCAGTGATCGTCGACCGGTTGGCCGACCAGAGTTGGCCGAAGTTCCTCCATCCGTACCCGCTGAGCGAGAAGTATTTTTTTGTGGCGATGCAGCCCGACGCCGGTTCACTTTGGGGCATCTACCTGGTCGATGTGTTTGATAACTTGGTGCTCGTGAAGGAGGTTCCCGGATATACGCTGTTCGAGCCGATTCCGCTGCGCAGCGTGCCTCGCCCTCCGGTAATCCCGCCCAAGGCAAAGATCGAGAGTCGTGAGGCGATGGTCTATATCGCGGACGTTTATACGGGCGAAGGGCTGCGCGGTGTTCCACGAGGAACGGTCAAGTCGCTTCGCTTGTTCGCCTACCATTATGCCTACCGAGGCGTTGGCGGACTGTTGGGCGTCGTCGGCATCGACGGGCCGTGGGACGTCAAACGAATCCTGGGCACGGTGCCGGTGCACGAGGACGGTTCGGCCCGGTTCTATGTACCACCCAACACGCCGTTTTCGATCCAGCCGCTTGACAAGGACGGAAAGGCGATACAACTGATGCGGAGTTGGATGACGGCGATGCCCGGAGAAGTGGTCTCGTGCGCCGGTTGCCACGAGCGGCAGAACACAGCCCCGTCGAACCGAGCGACACTGGCGTTGGCCAGTCCGCCCGCACAGATTCGGCCGTGGCACGGGCCCCCGCGCGGTTTCAGCTATCACCGCGAGGTGCAGCCGGTGATCGACCGCCATTGCGTAGGCTGCCACGACGGTAAGCCGCGCGCTGACGGTAACGAAGTCCCGGATCTCCGCGGAACGGCGCGAATCGACGACTTCCGCATCTGGACGAACCAGGCGCAGGGTTTCCAAGGAAAATTCACTGTAGGCTACGCGAACCTGCACCGCTATGTCCGTCGGCCGGGCATCGAAAGTGACTACCACCTCCTGAACCCGATGGAGTTCCACGCGGACACGACCGAACTGGTGCAAATCCTCTCGAAAGGACATTACGGCGTCGAGTTGGATGGCGAAGCCTGGGAGCGGCTCATCACGTGGATCGACCTGAACTGCCCATTCCACGGCACGTGGGGCGAGGACATCAAGGACTGCCGACAGCAAGTCCCCAGACGGCGCGAATTCCTGCTGCGATATGCAGGCATGGATGAAGACCCCGAAGCGGTTTCCAGCACCACGCATTCTTCGATCCAGCCGATTGTGCCAACTCCGGCACCAGCGGCACCGGCTTCGCCGATCGCCTGCCCCGGCTGGCCGTTTGACGTCCCCGAGGCCCAACGCCGACAACAGGCGGCCGCCGCAGCCCTGGGTGCCCCGTCCGAGCGCGAGATCGAACTGGCAGATGGGGAGAAGCTGAGGTTGATGTTGATTCCGGCCGGCGAGTTCGTCATGGGCAGTCGAAACGGGAACCCAGACGAGTCGCCGCCAGCCCGTGTTCGGATCGCGCAACCGTTCTGGATCGGCACCTGCGAGGTGACCAATCGGCAATTCGCCGTGTTCGATCCGAAGCACGACAGCCGGGTCGAGCCGCGGAACAACTACCAATTCGGCGTCCACGGCATACCGGCCAACCGACCCGAACAACCGGTGGTGCGCATGTCGTGGCATCAGGCGGCGGCCTTCTGCCGCTGGCTCTCGAAACAGACCGGCGAGGCGTTCTCGTTGCCCACCGAAGCCGAATGGGAATATGCCTGTCGCGCCGGATCGGAGACGCCGTTCTGGTACGGAAGCCACACGACCGATTTCTCGCCATATGCGAACCTGGCGGACGCGAAGCTCAGCGAGTTCGCCCTGCACCCATACAAAGAAGACGAACCCCTGCCCAACCCGTCCAAGTATGACGACTGGATCCCCAAGGACACTCGTTTCAACGACGGCGCGGTGATCGCCGTCGCGCCGGGCGGCTACGGACCGAACCCATGGGGGCTGTTCGACATGCACGGCAACGTCGCCGAGTGGACCCGAAGCAGCTACCGTTCATACCCGTACCGTCGCGATGACGGACGTGACACTGGACAAGGCACCACTCGAAAAGTCATCCGCGGAGGTTCCTGGCGAGATCGCCCCTACCGGAGCACGTCGAGCTTCCGGATCGGCTACCCAGAGTTCGCCAAGGTGCACAATGTTGGCTTCCGAGTGGCCTGCAGGGCAACGCCGTGATGCGGCACGGCAGCAGCCCTGCTGGACGGTCGTATCGTCGCCGAAGGGGACGTGGTCATCTTTACCAAAGTAGATATATTGCAGAGCGTGCAATTCCGGTAACGAATGAGACAGGGTGCTTGGAGTTGAAATGCGCTCGTATCCGTGATTGACTGGAGAACACTATGACACTACGACATCCTGCGACATCAATGCTCTCGATCCTGATCATCACCACCGGCTGTTTGACGATGGATGCACCGGCCGACGACCGGATCGATGCCGCTGTGCAAAAGGCGCACAGGCTCACCGCGCAGGGCCCTTTTCAGCCCACCTGGGAATCTCTTGAGAACTACAAGATTCCGCAATGGTATAAGGACGCTAAATTCGGGATTTTTATCCATTGGGGCGTTTACTGTGTGCCGGCCTATATGAGCGAGTGGTATCCGCGCATGATGTACATCGACCAGGACACTTGGCGAGGCAATGCGTACCGCCATCATCGCGAGACCTTCGGGCCGCACTCGGAGTTTGGCTACAAGGACTTCATTCCTTATCTTACCGCGAAAAGATTTGATGCCGCTCAATGGGCTGCATTGTTCAAAGAAGCCGGTGCCAAATATGTGGTGCCGGTTGCCGAACACCACGACGGATTTCCCATGTACGATTGCTCGTACACCGAATGGTGTGCCGCAGAGATGGGGCCCAAACGCGATATCGTCGGCGAGTTGGAGAAGGCCGTGCGGGCGAAGGGCCTGAAGTTTGGCGTCTCCAGCCATCGGGCTTTCAACTGGGCCTATTATGGCCGGCGGGCGGAGTTCGACACGGTCGATCCCCAGACCTTTGGCCTGTACGGCCGCGACATCGATTACCTCTATACCGAAGGGTTCGCCAACTATTCGAAGAACCCTTGGCCACCGCATGACAAGCAATTCAAGGATGATTGGCTCGCTCGCACCTGCGAACTGGTCGACAAATACAATCCAGATCTGGTCTGGTTCGACTTCGGAATCGCGCCCAGAACAGTCGAATCGTACGATACGAATCCCTTCGCCGAACATCTGCAGATGTTCACCGCCTACTACTACAACCACGCCGCCCAGCGCAAGGGCAGTGCGATTATCAACTACAAGTTCAACGCTTACCCGGAAAAAGCGGCCGTGCTCGATCTGGAACGAAGCAAGATGGATCGCATCCGCACACCGTTCTGGCAAACCGACACCGCGGTCAGCACAAACTCGTGGGGTTACGTCAAGAACCACAAGTACAAACCGGTGAATCGATTGGTGGACGACCTGGTCGATATCGTCGCCAAGAATGGCTGCCTGCTGCTGAATATCGGCCCCAAAGCGGACGGCACAATACCTGATCACGAACAGAAGATGCTGCGCGAGATCGGTCGCTGGCTCGCCGTCAACGGCGAAGCGATCTACGGAACTCGACACTGGACAAGATATGGCGAAGGTCCGACGGGAACCGTAACCGGACATGTATCCGAGAAGAAGAACAAACCCTTCACGGCCGAAGACATCCGGTTCACCACCAAGGGCACGTCGCTGTACGCCATTGCGTTGAATTGGCCCACCGTCGAGACTTTCACGATCAAGACGTTGCGAAGCGAAGCGGAGACGCCCGGTGGCAAGATATCCAAGATCCGTTTGCTCGGCTGCGACGCCGAGATCGCGTGGACGCAAGACGCCGACGGCCTGACCATCCGACTGCCCAGCAAGAAGCCGTGTGACCACGCGTTTGTCTTTAGAATCGATCCGTAGCCCGGCGGGACGGTCATCAGGGGTTAACGACGAGGGAAAGCTGCTTGCGTGCATTACCGACTACTACAACAACGGCACGCCTTATGTTGACTCACGCAATCTCACAGGACTCCAATTCTCGGTAGGTCAGGTTGTGCCTGACGGAAAATGGTTCGAACGGTGTGACACCGCACTCAATTGATGGGAGATGCATTCTCATGGATACACAATCGAACACGAAGATGTATGGGGGCGTTTGCTGGTTTGCTGTATCTCTGTTGGGGGCTATCGCAGTGCATGGTGACGAACTGCCGCGGCTGACGACGTTGTCGGATACGTCGATTCGCTATCAAGTGGCTGACAAACCGTACGTGGCTCTGAAACAAGGTGATGTCCAAGCCGTGGTGGTCGACAACCGTGCGGTAGACGACGACGTGTTGCCGGGGCACCGCGCTGGTTACAGCGGAATCGCTTCGCTGAAACACGCGCAACGTCGCGACAACCTATTCGTGCCCAGCTACGCAGGGCTGAACTTCGAGCACATCCACGACGGGACGCAGCAAGACCGCAAGGTGCTGTTCGAGCCGCGAAACGCTCCGATGGAATTGCGGGTCGTCGATGAACACACGGCCGAGCTGTATCAGAAGCCCACGCCTACGTGGGGGCTGGAGAGCTGCCATCGGTATCGAATGCTGGACGACGGAACGATTGAGCTGACCTTCGAGTGTATTCCCCGCCGTCGCTCGTACCGGTACGACTATGTGGGATTGTTCTGGGCCAGTTACATCCATCAGCCGGAGTCGTTGGACATTCACTTCAAAGGCTACGATGCTGACGGTCCCCAAGAGAGACCTCGCTGGATTCGAGGCGTGACGCCCGCACACGGGTCGTTTTCCACACATGTCGGGTCTGACGACAAACGTGTTTTTTCCCACGAAGCCGATTTTCCGCTCACGCTGGTGTTCAATCGCTCACGATATCTTTACTCGGAACCGTGGTACTTCGGCGTCAGTCACGGCATGGCCCTGGTGCTGATGTTCCGCCCCAAAGACGCCATTCGCTTGTCCCAGAGCCCGTCGGGCGGCGGCCGCGGCAACCCTGCTTGGGATTTCCAGTACTTTGTTCCCGATTACGAGGTTGGCCAGAGGTATCAATTCGTCATGCGAGCGATGTACGTGCCGTACGAGTCGCCCAGTCAGATCGAGCGAATCACCCAGCCAAACCGCCAAGCGTTGGCTGCTGAATAGAGCCTCGGACTTCGAGATTGCCGCAACGGTGTTGTGTCCCGGCCGCAAATACCCAAGAAGGGTACGGTTTGCGCGGCTGGTCAGGCGTCACAAAGCGCCTCGACGAACCGTTCGACACAATCTCGTATGATGGCTTCGGCAACGTCCAATTCCATGTAGCTTGCCGCTGTGTCCGAGCCAAAAGACTCACTCAGGTAGTAACCTCGGTACTCGCCGTCCTCGAAAAACCCATTCTCGTCCTGTCGGGGATTGATGCATGACGGGATCTCCTGGTTGTCGCTATTCGTGCACACCGTGAAGGTCCAGAAATCCCACTTCGCTCTGAAGTAAAAGGGGTTGCCTTGAATCCAGCCTTCAGCTTGTACCGGGTGGTGCCCAGAGATTTCGCACTCGAAACCGAGGGCGTCGTCGCGGATCGTACTTTGAGGAGCTTGGACGCCGGGCATCTGAAACGGCTCTCCACATTTCGGGCAGGCCAGTGTCAAACCTGCGAGGCTGCCCTTTTCGAAAAGAAACTCTCCGTCGCAATGAGGGCAATTGAATTGTTGGATGTAGTCAGACATCGGATGGTAGGCTTCGCGGTTATCTCCGCTTAAGAACGCCGTTAAGCTCTGAATGGTACTATTCAAGATGGTGAAGACGATCGTTGCCAATTTGTGAGACAGCATACCAGTTTCTCGCGACGGACCACCGAGCGGCCGCTCTAGCTTCTCAGTTCTCCACGAAATCGCCCTCCTCGTCGAATTCCTCGTCAGCATATTCGTCGTATGGGAAGTCCTCAGTTCCATTCTCTGTATCCCCCGCGCCGTAGCGAAATTCTGCGGCGCTGGAATGACATTTGGGGCAGTGGCCATCGATCGTTGGGATGTCCGCGCTTTCGGTGTGAGGCGATGTGCCTTCCTGCCTGGAGCGAACAGCATCCGCGTACAGTTCCGTGTAGTCCCGACTGCAGCCGACACATTTTACCCGGGTTTCCCTTGCGATTCGGAGAGCATCGGACCCGCCAATCAACGTGTCTTCATCCGGCCACGAATAAGCGAACCATGCCGGCCGATCCTGACGATCTCTTCCATCATGTTGAATGGCGCCACTACGAGCGAAAAGCCCGTCGTCTGAGCGTGCTTAACGAAATCGCAGGCCGCCCCACTGAGTCTCGGGTCCGGTGGCGTTCGCACATCGCCCGCTCCCGAGCACAACTTGACGAGTTGGTAGATCGCAACCGAGAATGCAACGATTGAACCTAGCCACCACCAGGGGCTGTGATAGATTCCGCCCAGAGCCGCTCCCGCTCCGCAGAGCAGGCCGGAGATGATTATCTCCGTTCGTGCGTAGGAACCGCCGCTCATAACGATCTCTTCGCGAGAGAAGGAGCAATCTGCCCAAGAGAGTATCCGCTTAAGCCAAACGCTATTCTCGCGCGCCGGTCGCACAATGGCAATTCCGCGCGAGGACTTTTCCAGAACGCATACCGCTGGCTAGCCGGCGTCGATAAGCTACCACGCGACTTGATAGGGGGAGTGTCCATCTATCCAAGAAGCCGTGCTTAGCTCCCAAACGATGCTAACGTAGCAACGGCGAGCAAGGGCAGCAGCACAGCGAGAAGACACCGTTGGCCTCGAACATTTACTCTTCTGTTCTCTCGCTTCCAGAATTGGGGGCCGCGTTCGAGTCGCCCAAGCGCAAATTCGTCCAGGCACATCGCTGTAGTGCGATATGAACCATGTTGGTCGCTTCCTCCAGATCCTCCGTGCTTCCGTACATCCATGTTTCGGCCGGCCAGGGGGCATCGGATTCCGACAAAGGAAACCGAATCGTGAAGAAGTAATCGTCGTTGTAGACCGTTGCCAATGCGGGCGATTCCGAATTATCCTCGGCGACAATGTTCAGTGATGTGAGGTGTGTGCTTCCCCATAGGTCTCCATCCCAAGGAATCTGCTTCAGCTTGCCCAACAGAAGCAACATCTTGTTACCGCGGTCGGCGTACACTTCATGGCGTGCGAGTCCCGAGTAGAACTCCTCCAGCGTTTCAGGGCCTTGGCCTGTAATACGTTGGAGTTGCACCCTCCGCCTCCTTCACACCTCGCCGCAATGGCCTCAAGCACTCGACGATCAGCCAGAAACACGCGGCGAGTCCTTTTCACGCCGCGCACAATGTCTGAGTGCGATCTGCACCATCTCGGCCGCTTCGTCCACATCCTCCGTGTATCCTTCAATCGCTGTAGGCGCCGGCCACGGCGCCTCTGCCTGAGGCAGATTGAAGGTAATCCTGAAAACGTGCCCATTGTGATGGATATTTGTTAACGCGGACGGTTCGTAATCGTCCACGTCGCTAAGGTTCAACGATGTAAGGGACGTGCTTCCCCAGAGAGTATCGTCCCATGGAACTGGTTTCAGCTTGTCCAGGAGTTGAAGCATCTTCTTACCACACTCGGAATATACCCGACGTTCGTCGCCTGCAAGTTCCGAATAGAACTCCTTCAACGATTGCGAACCTTGATAGGATACCTTCTGAATGTTCACAGTCGGTCTCTCACATCGTCTCTCGCGGCCTGCCACCTAACGCGAGCGGCAAGATGAAGCTTCGCGTTATAGCGTCCGGATTTTGCGCGGAGTCCACGCAAGTACCCAAGCAGTGCTCCATCCCGCGAGTTCGTTCGCTCGGTACCACGCCAGTTCATCTTGGATCGTCCCCGCCGTGATCACAACAGATTTGCCCAATACGACTTGCCGTCATCTTCAACCGCAGCCTCCGCCGCGAAGACAAGTCCGAGGAAGATCACTGGCAAACTGATGAGAAGCCCCAGCAGGATACGAGACGCCAACCTTGCCTGTCGGCGGGCGTCTGACAGCCTGGTCTTTTCTTGAGGGGCCTTGCTCTCTGACGTGTCGTCAGGGCGCGTCACGCCGCCGCACTTGGTGCAGATGAACGACAAACCCATCTTGTCGGCATCGGTCAACGGATTGCCGCACTTCTTGCAGTTCACCATGTCTAGACCGCTCCGAGGGGTCGTTTGGGTGACTGGCACTTGCGCAACTCCTTCATGTTATCCTGTCTCCTGCCAGTCTGCGACTACAGATCGCTGAGAATGCAATAGAATCTGCTCGCCCGAAGTCGAGGGCAAGAAACCTCGACTTGAAAGCCCGAAATCACATTGACAACGGCCTATGCGTCAGTCTAGGGTAGGAGCAATTCCTACCGATGCATTTGGCCTTCAACAGTTCCTGCTTGAGAGACAAAGGAGTCATAACATGGCAGACAATCAAGTGACACGTCGCCAGTTCGTCAAGGCTGGTGCGGTGGCGGCTGCCGGTGTGGCGGCGGGCATCACGCCGACGTTCACCGTCTATGCGGGGAATCCCACCAAAGAGAAAACCGACAGTATCCTGAACTACAACGAGCAGATGGAATACCGCCGCGGCGGCAAGACAGACTTGATGTTCTCGGCCGTCTGCCTGGGTGGCCATTGGAAGCGGGTCAACAAGATGGTGCCCGGCTTGTTCCAAGGCCCACGCTGGCTCAGTGCCGACCTGAACAGCAAAGACTTCGAGAACAACCGCTACGACGTGGTCACGCAATGTATCGAACGCGGCATGAACTACATCGACGCCTGCACGATGCAAGAGGTGATCATGTACTCCAAGGCGCTCAAAGATCGCCGTGACAAGATGTACTTGGGCTTCTCCTGGTACCAGGGCGAGATGCGCAGCCTGAGTCGCGAGATGGACAAGGATGCCAAAGCCGGCCAGCCGAAACCGCCGGGTTGGATCACGAAGAAGCTGAAGGAATGCATCGACTACGGATTCAAGCAGACTGGCTTGGAGTACGTCGACATCTGGCGGATTACCTGCCACGAAAAGAGCGGCAGGCACACCGACAATCAGATGGAGGAAATGTGCGAAGCGCTCGCGTGGGCCAAGAAGAGCGGCCGTGCCCGCTTCACCGGCATCTCTTCACACGACCGGCCGCATATCAAGAAGTGGATCGAACGGGCTCCGGACGAACTTGAGGTCATCGTTACGCCCTACTCGGCCAGAACAAGGATGACCGGCACCAAGGTGGAAACGGCCGAAGAGGGCGATGCCGCTAGGGTCGTGAAGATGGAAGACGGCTCGTGGGAAAACAGCCTGTGGTACGCCATGCAACAACGCGATGTGGCATGGTTCGGGATCAAGCCGTTCAGTTCCGGTTCGTTGTTCAAGGGCGACAGTTCGCCGGGCAATCCCGACGAGGAGGAGGACAACAAGATCGCTCGGTTGACGATTCGAGCCATCCTGACCAATCCGGTCATCACGGCTCCGATTCCCGGCATCATTTCGCCCGAGCAGGTCGATAATGTCGCGACGGCGGTGCTGCAGCGCAGGGCGCTGGACGTGCAAGAGCGGGCCGAGTTGGATGCCGCAACCGATCGGGCCTTCGCCAACCTGCCTCACCACTACCGCTGGCTGAACGACTGGAACTACGTCTAGCTGGTAGGTCCCGTCTGCCGGACGGGACCTGGACGCAGAGATGACCCCGGAGATTCAAGGTCCCGCTCGGCAAGCGGGACCTACTCTGAACCGAAGAAACCCGGCTTCTACCGAGGGGCCGGGTTTCTGAACTTTCACGTACTCGTTTGGGATTTGATCTGATGAAATACGCTGCTCCGATAATGTTGCTTGCTGCCCTAATGATTGTGGTTGTTGTCTGCCTGGCTGGATTCTCGGGCGGTGACAAGGAGGCACATGCCGCGCCGCCGCTGTCGCTGGAAGGCCTAATGGACGAGAAGCTGCCAGAACCGAAAGAAAAAGTCGAAGTCAAAGCGGACAACAGTGCCTGCTACGTCTGCCACGGCAATTACGATGGCGAGGAACTGGCGTTGATCCACGCCAAGGAAGACGTCAGTTGCATCGAATGCCACGGCGAATCCCTGGCGCATCGCGACGACGAGGACAATGTCACTCCGCCGGACGTCATGTACCCTGCGGACAAGATCGAGGAAAAATGTGCGGAGTGCCACGATTCGCACGATGTGTCGGCCAAGGAAGTTATCGTCCGATGGCAAGAGCGGTGTCCCAAGAAAACGAATTCCAAAGAACTAGTCTGCACCGATTGCCACGGCCAGCATCGCTTGAGACTCCGCACAGTCCGCTGGGACAAAAAGACACGCAAGCTGATCATCCGCAAAGAGAAGCCCGCGAAAGCCACCCCTGATGCGGCTGAAGCGAAGAGCACGAGTAAAGAGTAACAGCACTCTCAGCGAATCGACGCGTGGCCTCCGACCGCGTCAGTCTGAATGCGCACTGACGAAGGGTCGGTATCTCTGTGCTCCATGCCCTGCTTTCGCGCTCGCCACGCCTTCTTCGGAAAGAAGGAGGCGCACGGATGGCATGGCGAACCCGCGGATGGAAGAATTGTGGTAACCTGTGGCTCCGTTATGCCATCTGTCGGATCCGAATGCGGCATTACATCGTTTTCCATTCTCGAAAAGAACACCGTCGAAGCGGGAGACGGTCGCGATGACTGACAATGTGCTGAAGCGTCGGGAGTTTCTGGGCATGGCCGGTGGTGCTGCGGGGACGGCGGTTCTTGGTACCACGTTTTCCGCCTCGGCAATTGGCGCGGACCCGGATTCGTCGCTGGAATTCACGCGCAACCTGCCGGTGCTGGACTCGTACGATGTTGTCGTCTGCGGCGGCGGACCGGCGGGAACTACGGCGGCAATGGCCGCGCGCCGTGCTGGTTTGAAGGTCCTATTGGTGGAAGGCCAAGGGCAATTGGGCGGCACGGGTGTTTCGGGGATGGTTTCCGAGTGGCTGGGCGGTGACAACGGCGGCATCTATCACGAACTGGCCACCGAAGCGATCGAACGCGGGATCGCGCGCATGAGCGAATGGGGACCCGCCTTCGATCCCTTTGGTATGGCAGCGTACTTGGATGAGAGGGTTGCAGAGGTCGACCTGGACGTGCTCTTGCTGACAGAGGCGGTGGACGTGCGCGTCGAGGACGACCGTATCACGCACGTGGTCATCTTCAACAAGAGCGGCTTGGCGGCGGTGCCGGCCCGAGCGGTCGTCGACGCCACGGGCGATGCCGACATTGCCGCGCGAAGCGGTTGCCGCGTACTGAAAGGTCGCGAATCAGATGGGTTGATGACGCCCACCAGTGTGATCTTTCATGTAGACAACGTGGACGACGAGGCGGTGGCGAAACACTTCGGCAAGTGGGGCAATCGGCTGTTGGGACAGATAAAGCAACTGCAAGAGACCGGCGAATGGCCATTCGCGTACAACCGTTTCATCACGCGACTGCTGAACGAGAAAGGCGTATGGATGGTCAACACCGTGCGGTTGACCGGCATCGACGGCACTGACGGCAAATCCAAAACGGAAGGCATGGTCCGCGGCCGAGCCGAGGTTCAACAGTTGATGGAGATCTTCCGCAAGCACGTTCCCGGTTACGAAGACGCACGCATCAAGGCCGTTGCCACGCTGCTGGGAGTGCGCGAAACGCGGCGCATCGACGGCCAGTACTACATGACGCTGGACGATTTGGTCGCTTGGTCCAGCGGGCAGAAGACGATCGAGGACGTGATTGCCTATTCGACATGGGGATTCGACCTGCCGGATCCTCACCGTCCAAGCCACAACCCCGGCCCCAGCCGCCGCGGACTGCCCAGACAAAAGGCCGTTCCCTATCGCGTCATGGTACCACGGCCGATCCGGAATCTGATTTGCCCGGGCCGTGCGGTCAGTGTCGATCGCGACATACTCGGAGCGATCCGCGTCATGTCGCCCTGCATGGCTATGGGGCAAGCCGCGGGCCAGGCGGCCAGGCAGGTGGTCGCCGGGAATGCCGGCTTCGCCGATGTCGACATCCCGACACTTCTTAGCGAACTCCGGGAAAACGGGATGACACTTGGATAGCGGACCGGAGCTTGCTTGACTATTCAGTCGGCTCACTTTCCCCCGTTTGCTCCTTGGCTTCGTAGATTCCAGTCAAGAGGCCGGAGGTGAGAACCGGCAGAGTCAGTGCTGGAAGCCCCATGCGGACAAGCGTCGATTGAACGAACTCGCGAACGTAAGGCCAGGCGTTGTACACAGCGTTCATCTTGCCGAAGGCATCGACCTTTTCTTCGTCGATCTCGTCGAGCGACGTAAGTGAATACGTGAGCGAAAAGGTTACGTCGATGTGCAGCGGCGCCTTTTCCGGGCGATCGTCGTCTTCGAAATGCGAGTCGAATGAGAAGAACACTCGCGCGTTTATCTGTTGGAGTTCACTGTCGAGATCCGTTTCGGCGTTAAATCCGAATTCGACAACGGGAGGCGGTTCGTCAGCATCGAAATCCCGCCGCACCGTGGTGCGCGTCAAGTGGATGTCTTCGATCTGAACGCGCTGCGCGACAAGTGAGGCCAATTCAAGTAACGACTTCTCAGAACCATTGTTGCTTGACATCGTTTGATCTCTCATGACGGCAAGGTCAAACTCGCATTCGCCCGTCCGCCGGCCAGGAAGACGAGTCGGACGAAGCATTCGCTCCCATCGAACTCGTCCCGTCGAGTGGCGCCGCGAGCGGATACCAGGACCTAGCCGGCCAGCGTCGGACGCAACATCCGAGACTTGCGAAACGGAAGGCTATCCTTCGGCCAACTGTACGACGGCTTCCATGAATTGCGGACAGGCTGGGCCTTGTACGGCAAGGCGTGGCCGGCCTTGCCATTGCTCCGCCTAGCCACGTCCACCGTAACCTTGTGGCCCAGCGCCGCGAAGACATCGGAAAGCGTGCGCAACGTGAGGTTTGCTTCGCCGTCCAGCAACTGGCTGACCCGACCCTTGCTCTTGCCGAGTCGTTCAGCCAGTTTCTTGCGCGAGATCCCCTTCTCCTTCATCAACTTGATGATCAGTTCCGTCACCTCGACGATGAATCGTTCCTGGCGCAGCAGGCGTTCGCCTTCGCTCGAAGCGGCCAGCTTTTCAACCGCGGTAGCCATCAGTCTCTCCCCTCGCGCTTTTCTCGGGCCAGAATCTCGTCTCTGATTCCTTCCGCGCGAGTAAGTTCACTTTCGGGCCATTTTGATTTCGGGGGCTTCCAAAACGCGTGCGTCAAAATGAGGCGATCGCGCTTCAGAAAAGCCACAAACCGAACCATCTTGCGACCCTTCGGACCCTTCTTGCACTTGTTCTTCTTAAACGACCAAAACTCTCGTTCTTGTTTGAAAACCCGGTCGTTTTGTACACCCAAGACGCCTTGGTGGGCGACCAATTCCATGCGGGCGATGAAATACGCCCGATCCACCAGCTTCAAGCTCTCCATGAATTCCATGGCCGGCATCGTGCCATTGTCCAGGATGCCGTACTCCACGGTAAGCTCGTCACCTTCTACGACAATATGGTCATCGTCCTGGCTCATTGAGAAGTTTAGGTATAACTAAACTAATGGTCAAGAACTAAAATGCTCGCGCAGCCCAAAATCTGCCCACTTGGCGGATATCGTAGTCGATTCTGGCCGGATTTCCAGCTTTGCGCCATTTCGCGAAGTAGAAATAACCAAATAAGTGGCATGTTGTATACCATGAATAGTTATACATGTGCCCGCGCTGTGTGACTCGATGCGTGGGAGGCTTCGCGACCGCGTGTGTACTAGGTGCTGAGCGGTCGATACGATTGTGCTAAAGCCAGAACGCCGTCCCGAGCAACAACTCATTCATTTCGCGAAGGGAGACTGCGATGACGCACAAACGCAAGACCGAATCGGACTCATTGCCGACCCGCCGGGAGTTTCTCGCAAGTTCCGCCGCGGTGGCCGGCGCCGGGGTGGCTGGCAGCCTGGCAATCAGCCGAAGTGCCCATGCGGCTGGGAGTGGCGTGTTGAAGATTGGACTTGTTGGCTGCGGTGGTCGCGGAACTGGGGCCGTGGCCAGTGCCTTGACCGTTAACCCGAACGCCAAGCTGACCGCTATGGCCGATGCCTTCGGCGACCGGATGGAGAGGCCCCGCAGGACTCTGGAGCGCCGCTTCGGCGATCAAGCCGCCGTAGACGAAGACCATTGCTTCTCTGGATTCGACTGCCACGAAAAGCTGATCGAAAGCGGGGTGGACGTGGTAATCCTGGGCGAACCACCCCATTTCCGCCCGCAGCACATCGAGGCTTGTGTGGATGCCGGCGTGCACGTGTTTGCCGAAAAACCTATGGCGGTGGACGTGCCGGGCGTTCGCCGTGTGTTGGCAGCCGGCGAGAAAGCGCGGGAAAAGAACATCAGTTTTGTCAGCGGCTTCGAGACTCGATACGGCGACACGGCCCGCGAAGCGGTGAAGCGAGTGCGTGACGGGGCCATTGGCGACATCGTGGCTATCCAGGGGACCTACAACACCGGCTTCCTCTGGCATCGTGGCCGGCAGCCCGAGTGGACGGAGATGGAATTCCAGATGCGCAACTGGTACTACTTCACATGGCTATCGGGCGATCACATCGTCGAACAGCACGTACATTTCATGGACGTAGTGGGCTGGATCATGCAGGAACAGCCACCTGTGGACGCGTGGGGCTACGGCGGCCGTCAGGTGCGCACCGATCCCAGGTTTGGCGACATCTTCGATCATCATGCCGTCGTGTTTGAATACCCGGGTGGGGAGAAGGTGTACGCATTCACTCGCCAGCAAAAGGACTGCTTCAACGACGTCTCCTACTTGGTGCTCGGCACGAAGGGGCGCCTGACAAAGGGCAAAGGCGGCTGGGGCAGTTTTCGCATCGAAGGCGAAGTGAACTGGGAGGCGGAGAAACCGCCGGTGCATCCGGAGATTAGCACTTTTCGCGAGATGTTCGCAGGCATCGAATCCGGTAACCCGATCAACGATAGCCTTTCCATGTCTCGCAGTACGATGCTCGCCATTCTCGGCCGCATGGCCACACACAGCGGCCAGCGAATCACATGGGAGGACGCCTACGCATCGGACCGGGTGTTGGCGCCGGAGACGTACGCCTGGGACGCCGCGCCGCCAGTCCTGCCCGGCGACGACGGAAAGTACCCCGTACCGATCCCAGGCGTGACGAAGGTATTGTGAGAGAGCCTACGGCCAGGTACGCGTAGTACGTCGCTCCGGCTCTATCTCGTTCCCAAGCCGGACGTTGGGAGCCAATCGCTCTGTAGGTCAGGCTGTGTCTGACGCAATATCCTGGTATCATGAACCTGGGACTCGCAGGCTGCCGCTTTCGAGCGAGGAGGGCTACATCATGGCGACATCGGTTTTATATTGCCGAGGATGTAACGAGGAGTTCACGACCACGGACGGCGATCCCAGGTGCCCGCTGTGCCGTCAACAAATGACGGAATGCGACGAGCCTCCCACGGTAGATCTGGCCGAGACGGCGGCGAGCGTTACGGAAGATGACCGCCCGATCTCCACCGACATCAGTCGCGATTTGGTGGGCAAACAGTTCGCTTCCTATACCATCGAATCGTTCGTGGGCAAAGGCGGCATGGCCTGGGTGTTTCTGGCCAAGCATAATACGCTGCACCGGCCGTGCGCCATCAAGGTGCTGTGCCCCGAGTTGCGCAGTCGCCACGATAGCTTCATCGAGATGTTCATCGCGGAGGCCCGCGCCGCGGCATCGGTAGTTCATCCGCACATCGTGACCGTACACAATATCGGTCAGGCCGATTCGTTTCACTTCATCGAGTTGGAGTACGTTCCGGGCGAGTCACTGCAGCATGTCGTGAAGCGTGAAGAGAAGTTCGATCCGCTTCGTGCGACCAGTTTTCTTGTACAGGCGTGTTCCGCGCTTGCGGAAGCTCATCGTTGCGGTCTCATTCACCGCGATTTCAAACCCCCGAACATCCTTGTTGGTTCACAAGACTACGCCAAGCTTGCTGATTTCGGACTGGCAAAGCGAATCTCGTCGGATGAGCCCAAAGCATCGGGCGAATCGCTTACGGGGACTCCATACTTCATGGCACCCGAGTTGTTTCGTCACGCGCCGGCCACAAAGCAGAGCGACGTATACGCTGTCGGCGTATCGTATTTCTACCTGCTGACGGGACAGTTTCCGTTCGTTGATCGGAAAATCATGCTACTGGCGGCAAAACACGCCGCAGCGCCGATTCCCGATCCTCGAGTCCAGTGTCCCGACTTGCCGGGCGGCGTGGTCGATCTATTGAATCGCTGTCTGGCAAAGAACGCCGCGGATCGCCCTGCTGACGGCGAGGCCCTGCTGGAGGAACTGCGAGTTGTATCCCGTCGTCTTCGCGACTTAAAGTCATTGGTCACCGAGGCAACTGCGCAGATGGATGCGTGCTGGGAAGCCGAAGGAGACCGCATTGCCATCACCGTCCGCTTGCCCAATGGAAGATCACAGCAAGTCTTTGTTGAAGAGACAGATTCCTGTCCTTGGTCGGAGCAGTTGCTGAAGATCTACAGCCGGTGTTGCCCGGTTGACGAAACCTACTATCGCCATGCACTGGAGTTGAACGCCAATATCTGCCATGGTTCTCTGGCAATCGAGCAGTTGGACGGCCAGCCATTTTTCGTGATGAGCAACAGCTACCCGCGATCCACCTGCGATCCCGAAGAAATCCAACACAGCGTGCGAGATATCGCGAATTGGGCCGACAAGATCGAGCAAGCCCTGACCGGCCAGGACCGACACTGAGCAGCTCAAACGGCAACGAGTTCGTGGTCGGCGTCATCAATTCGCGTAACTTCCGGCCACCGTCGCTCCAAGAGACCTTAGAATCCTAGACGCCGCGAGGCGAAGGAAAATATTCCAATTCTGCGCGCCCAATCTCTGCGCAATTATCGTCCATATCAAAAGGGAGCGGTCGATGAGCGAGGAGGCCGAGAGCCGTGATCGGGCTTTGGAGCAGTATCGTGAGTACCTGGGCATGCTGGCCCGGGTGCAATTGGATCCACGGCTTCGAGACAAATTGGATCCGTCGGACGTGGTGCAGCAAACGCTATTGGACGCTCACCGAAAACAGGACCAGTTTCGGGGCCAGACCGAGGCGGAGAAGGCAGCGTGGCTGCGCCAGATTCTGGCTCGTAACCTTGTGGACGCACTGCGGGCATTCGGGCGAGCCAAGCGGGATGTGGCTCGCGAGCGTTCGTTGGAGGCCGCTTTGGAACAATCCTCGCAGCGTCTGGAAGCTTGGCTGGCAGCCGAACAATCGTCTCCTAGCCAAGGACTACAACGCCACGAGCAGGCCGTGCAATTGGCCGCCGCACTGGCCAAGTTGCCGGAGGCTCAGCGCGAAGCCTTGGTCCTACAGAACTGGCACGGTTGGTCGCTGGCCGAGATTGGCCAGCACATGGACCGCAGCCCTGCCGCCGTTGCCGGATTACTGAAGCGCGGTCTGAAGCAGTTGCGAGGTCTTCTGCAAGAATCGGAGTGAACCAATGACACAAGCGTCAGGCGTTTCTGCGAGAGTCAGAAACACTGATTCAAGGAGATTCGCGATGAGAGCGATCAGACCATTGGCATGGTTGTTGGGAATCATGGTCGTTATTACGGCGGGCTGTGACCGGAGGGCCCAGCGAACGCAATCGCCCGTTCGCCGGACGACGGTACGGACTTGGAACAAACCGAAAGAGCCCAGGGTCGCTGGCGGTAACGGAAGCAGCCACAAACGGATGCACATCTACTCTGTACAGCCAACGCTGCCCAAGACACCCAGCGTGGAGGAACAGCAACAGAACTTGCAGAGTCCCGACGAGGGAGTTCGCTTTGGGGCTGCCCGGGGGCTTTGGCTGAAGGGGCCAAAGGCCAAAGAGGCGATCCCTGATCTGATCAACGCGTTGGAGGACCAGACTGCGAAGGTTCGCGGCTACGCCGCCCGGGCCTTGGCCAAAATGGGACCCGACGCCAAGGGGGCCGTGCCTGTACTAACGGAATTGTTGGGAGACCAGGCGGAGTATAGCATCGCTACCTGGGTCGATACGGGGGGCTTCGGCAGACCGGCAAAAAGGCAAATGTACGTTCGGGCAAACGCGGCCGAGGCATTGGGATCGATCGGTCCGGATGCTCAGACCGCGATACCAACACTTCTAGAATTGCTTCAGGACTCGCAAGCCGACGTACGCAAAGCGGCCGCTGACGCGTTGGGCAACCTAGGGCCGGCATCCAAGGAAGCCGTACCCGCGCTCACCGCACTCCTCAGCGACAAGGAATCTGCCGTTCGCGGTCCCGCCGCCCGCGCCCTTGGACGAATCGGCCCAGAGGCCAAACCGGCCGCACTCGCACTTGCCAAACTGCTGGACGACAAAACGAAGTACGAAGAAGGCGTCAACTTGGTCTATGGGCTAGGTCGTCCTTTAGAGGAATTCGCGAAGACCCTCTGCGTCCGTGACAACGCAGTCACGGCTTTGCTGCGAATCGGGCCGGAGGCTACGCTGCCGACCCTCCGGGAATTGCTCGGGGACGAGGAGGCGGAAGCCCGCAGTGCCGCCGCCAAGGGTCTGGGGCTCTTCGGCCCCAAAGCCAAAACGGCCGTGCCTGACCTGATTGCGACACTGCGGGACGAGAGCTGGCAAGTCCGTCACAGCGCCACCGAGGCGTTGGGCGCCGTCGGGCCGGAGGCCAAGGCCGCCGTACCCGATCTCGTGGGACTGCTTCTCGAAGAAAACCAGGAAGACGGCGATGCCGCTCCGATTGAGAGAATGCAGCGTGCTCTGGATCTCCGTCACTCCGTAGCCGAGGCGTTACGGAAGATGTTGCCGGATGCTACCGACAGCCTTACGCGAATGCTTCGGGACAAAGACAACCGAGTCCGAGGGACCACCGCCTACGTTGTGGGAGAGATTGGCCAGCAAGCCAAGGCGACAATCCCCGATCTGACCGAACTGCTCCAGGATGAAGACCACCAGGTGCGAATCGCCGCTGTTTGGGCCCTGGGGAAAATGGGGGCAGATGCCAAGGACGCCATGTCCGATCTGAAAGACTTACTCGAAAACGAGAGCGAGCAGCTCCGAGAGGCTGCCGCTGAGGCACTAAAGGCAATCGAGCCGCGGGAAGAGTGATT
Organism: uncultured Pirellulaceae bacterium; assembly: GCA_964623055.1. Lineage (GTDB taxonomy): Bacteria > Planctomycetota > Planctomycetia > Pirellulales > Pirellulaceae > JADHUC01. The sequence continues at coordinate 13,717 of CAZURK010000013.1, read as the reverse complement.
GAAGGAGCAGGCCGATGAGCGAACTAGATCAACGATCCGCCTCGTCCGAAAGGTACGCCAGAGGTTTTGCCTTGATGTTCTGGGCGATTCCCTTTCTGGCGTTTCGCGTTGGGCCAATCGTCACCGTCGGCAAGGACGTGTTCTTCATCGACTATCTGCCGGACCCGATCGGATACCTGTTGGTCGTTGCCGGTGCGAATCGGTTGCTGGGATTGCACGTGCGGGCCAGAAGCGTGCGCAACCTGGCACTCGTGCTCAGCTACCTGTCGATCTTGACGGTCATCCAATATTGGGTGGTCGCCGATCAGGTCGGCAAACAGACTCGCTCCTCCGCTCCGTTATGGCATCTGAGCGCAGTGGTGGACTTCCTGGGTCTCGTCATGGTCTGGATAGTCTGCGGGATTGTCGCCGATTTGGCTCGGCAAGCTGGGGCAGAAAGAACAGCGCGTGCCGCGCGGAACCGGCGAATCCTCTACGTGGCGCTGACAGTGCTTGCGTGGGCGGGCGGCGCCTTTGTGCTGCTGAGGTCGCCCGAGTTGCTCAAGCCGGCAGTAGGCGTCTATTTGTTCTTCGGTGTGATTCTCGTTTGCCTGCTGATGGGCCTGATGAGCCAGGCCAGACGTGTCTGCCTTTCCAGCATGGCGATCGGACAAATGGAAACGGAAGCTGGAACGGAGCCGGGCACGATTCGGCGGCCAGGGTGGGTGGCCCGGCTGCTGGCCGTCGGCGCCGTGCTCTCGGCGATCGGATTCGTTGTCGCGGTGCAGTGGTACTATAACGACTGGAAAGACGCTAGAGCTCCCGGGCGGCTGCGGGCAGATGGGCCGAGATTTGAGGAGGTGGCCAGAGATTTCTTCGCCAATCTCAAAGCCGAGCGACTCGACGCCGCCTACGCATTGACCACGCCGAGACTCCAGAGCCAACTGCCCCGGGACGATTTCGTCAGTTTGGTACGCCGCTATCCTGCCTTCGCCCCTGGAGTGCAACCGCGTGGGGGCGGCAGCGGCGGGGGCTCTCACCTCCATCGTCGGCACTTCACTGTAGTGGACGAGCAAGGGCGGCACCTGCACGTGTCGCTGATCGTTCGCCGTGGGGAGGACAGCATCGTCAGACGCCGCCCACCGCCGCCCGGAGTTGATGAGTTCAAGATCGAAGAGATCGATTCAATATCATCCCGGCGCGACCGGGCCGAGGTGCTGAGGCGCCGCGCTGCGGAGCTGAAGTCCACCGGTAGCTACGAGGAGGCTGAGCGAGTCTGCCACCGCGTCCTGGAGCTATACGCGACCGAGCCGGCTTCGATAGCGGGCAGCGATAGCATCTTCCCCAGCAGTACCGGCCCGCTTGCTGGAAACATGTTTGCTGCAACTCATCCCCAGGCACGCTTTCGGTTGCTCCTGACGAAAGCTTTGACCCATGACGTATTGGGGGACATCCTTGTCTGCATGCGCCGGTACGAGAGAGCAGAGGAGCAATACGGGCTGGCGTGTGCAATTCACGAAGAGCTTGCGCCGGACGTTGACAATGATCGCCTTGAAGAGAATCACAGGTGGTTCATGTACCGATGCGCAATAGCGTTTGTGCGAGACGACCTGTGCTACGCATTGCTTCGCAAAGGTCGGCGCAGCGAGGCCGAGGCCGAGTGGAAGAGGGCCGACGAGGCATGGCACCTCCTTGCGCCGCAATACTCGAACATCTTGGGCAATGGGCGAGACGCGGTACAAGACGATCCCGAAAACCCGAATGCACATAATCGCTGTGCCTGGTTCCTTCTTGCCCGCCCCGATTCGCAGAATCACCAACCGGCTGAGGCCCTCGCGCTGGCAAGAAAGGCGGCGGAGTTGGCCGAAGATGGCAAACCGGCGACCGAGTCGTCGCCGAAAAAGGAAGTCGCCGGATGGGGCGGCCTCCCTCCACGCAGCGGCCTGATTCCGCCGCCAGACGTTCGGGTCACTCTCGGCGCAGCCCTGTATCGCACGGGCGATTACCAGAGTGCCGCCGAGACGCTGAGCAAGGCCCTCGCACTACCAGACGACGGCCGCCTCTTCTTCCTGCTGGCCATGACCCATTGGCGGCTGGACCGCCAGGCGGAGGCCCGGCAGTGGTACGAAAAAGCCATTCGATGGATGGAGCCGGCCCGGCAGGATGATGCCGTGCTGTGCCGCCTCCGGTCCGAAGCGGGGCTGCTGCTGGAGATTCCACCCCACGAGACCGAGGTGGTGGAATCTGATGCCTCCTCCAATGAAGGAGTGAACGATGACCTAACAACCGAGCGGTGATACGGGCCGAGACCAGCGGTTCGAAATCCCTTCCCTCGTTCCCAAGCCGGAGCTTGGAAACAAGACGTAACGAGGCGTGGCAGCCCCGCCAGGCTACCGACGAAGCAGAGAAGACAGTCGAGTATCGCGACAACTGATGAAAGAGGACTGATGATGAACGTAGTACATCGAATCGCATTGGCCATCGCGGCCGCTGTCGCTGTCGCTTTCACTCCAATCGCCTGCCTGGGTGCTGGTTACGTTGGGGCCGTGGCGGTCCAGGGCGACTATGCGTATGTTGGCATCAACCGGGCCGTGGTCGTCGTTGATATCTCCGACCCGCACCATCCCACGCCCGTTGGCCAGACGAGTTTCTGGCCGGACAACCGCGAGTGGTTCGTCGAAGACGTCAAAGCCATCAGTGTTGTTGGGGACCACGTTTACGTCGTGTACGACGTTGGTGGGTACTCCGGTCGGAGTCACTCGATGGTGATCGTCAACGTTTCCCGTCCGGCGGCTCCAGAGGTTATCGCCTCCTACGACGTTTCCGGATGGCCACCGTCCTCAGGACACGCCTTGGGCGTGACGGCTTCAGGGCAGTACGCCTATCTCTATCACACGACCGGCTTGGACGTAGTGGATAACTCCAAGCCGATGGAACCGACGCAGGTCGGCCGCTGGCGCACCCACAGCTCGCCCGGTTTCGGTAGGTTTTTTCGCGGGCCGTACGTCGCTATTACGGGCAATTACGCCTATGTGGCAGATCGGGGGGGCGGCCTGCGGGTGCTTGATATCTCTGACCCGACTGACCCAAAGGAAGTGGGCTCGTGCGCTTCGGTCCATTGCCAGAGTGTTACCTTGGTGGGGAACCGGGCCTTCGTTGGCTCGGGTATCATCGACATTCGTGATCCGGCGAATCCCAAAGTGATCGGCTCTTGCCGTCCGGAGGATATGGATAGGGGTGAAAGAACTGTAGGGGCAGTTGCTGCCGGCGATTACGCTTTCTGGTACGGGAACGCCCTTGGTGATCCCACTATGGGCCGCGGCAACCTGTATGTCGTGGACGTTTCGGATCCTTCGGCTCCCGAGAAGATCTTCAAGGCATCAGATCCACCACTGATCGACGGCTGTATTATGAGCCTGGCCGTTGAAGGGAATTACGCCTATATCGGCGTCGGCCCGCGCCTGGTGGTGGCTGATGTGTCCGACCCGAAAAACCTCTCCGTCCTTGGCTCGACCGAGGTCTTGCCGTGCAAGTTGACCGACATCGCCGTGGCTGGCGATCACGCATTTCTGGCCAGCGGGCGCGGCGGTCTGCGGGTGTTGGATATTTCCGATGCCGACTCTCCCAAAGAAGTCGGCTCTTTTCCTGCTCTAGGGGCAATCGCGACGGTTACAGCATGGGGAAACTACGCCTTCGCTGGCGAACAAGACGTCTTGCACGTGCTGGACATATCAGACCCCAAGACTTTGCGCGAAGTGGCACCTTATAGGATAGAGAAGTCTGCTCCAAAGGCCGTCGATGATGAAAATGATGAAGACGTCGAGCAGCTTACCATCGCCGGGGATGCCGACGAATTGGAAGAGCTTGAGGAGCTTGAAGAGTTCGTCTTCGAGTTCCCGCCACGCGCCCCGGAAGTTGCCATCGTGAACAACTACGCCTGCCTCGCCGTGGACGGAAAGATGTTGAAGATTCTTGATATCTCCGATCCCACGGCTCCGAAGGAGATGGGAAGCTACGAAGAAGAGGTGGGGCCAAAGCGGGTTGCCGCGTACGGCGACCACGTTCTTATGTTGTACGAACTCGGGGGATCCTTCAGCGTCGTCGATCTTTCCCCTCTGGCCTGGACCACACGCATGCCTTACCTGAAGGCAGTCGCACTGGCGGCGAGTTCGGGGCTGGCGCTGCTGGTGTTCTTGGCACGCCGGCCGCTCAACCGGTTCGTGTTGTTCCCGGTGCGGCAGCTCTGGAGACGGTTGATCAGACCCTGGGTGCGGACGGACAGACAACCCCCCGTGAACCGGTACCCGATGCTCCTAGCAATAATTGTTGTCGTCGTGCCGCCGGCCTTGCTCGTACTGATGCCGAAGGCCCCGCACATGGTTGGCCGCTACGTCCCGCCCGGATTCGCCGAAGGCCTCGCGGTCGCGGAGCGACACGCTTACATCGTCGGGGCAAGGCATGACGCGCGAGGCTCGATGTTGTGGGTGCTGGACGTCTCGAATCCAGCGTCTCCGCGCAAGATCGGCTCCTGTGAGCTGTCGCAATGGGGACGCGCTACGGATGTGGCCGTAGCCGGCAAGTATGCCTACGTCGTCGACGATTCCCACGCCTTGCATGTGGTAGACGTCACCAACCCGGCGGCTCCCAAGGTGATCGGCTCCCACAGCGCCTCGATCCCATCCGGCTGGGGAGATTCTGGCGATCACCAAGCCGTCGCGGTCGCCGGCCAACACGTGTTGGTGACCGACGGCCACTGGGGAATGCGGGTATTCGACGTCACAGATCCCGCATCTCCCAAGCCCGTGTGTTTCTACGATTCACCACTTGGCCCGTGAAGGAGTGAATGATGACCGAACAACCGAGTGGTGATTCGGGCCGAGACCAGCGGTTCAACGAAATCCTGGCCGAGTATTTTCAGGCGGTCGAAGCTGGCCAGAAACTGGGGAAGGACGCGTTGGCCGCGCGGTATCCTGAGTTTGCTGCTGAGCTGGAAGAGTTTTTCGCCGATAAGGAACGGTTCGATCAATTGGCCGGACAGTTTCAATTGGCCGGTTCTGCGGGGCTGGGATCGCCCGAAGCACAAGGGCAACCTGCAAGCGGTTCGGGCGAAGAGCCGACCATTGACACGGGCGAGCGGTCGGTGCCATCACCGGGCACCATAGTCCGCTACTTCGGCGATTACGAATTGCTCGAAGAAATCGCCCGCGGCGGGATGGGTGTGGTCTTCAAGGCGCGGCAGGTGAGTCTGAACCGGATCGTCGCCCTGAAAATGATCCTGGCGGGACAACTGGCGTCTAAAGAGGACGTTGCGCGTTTTCACACTGAGGCGGAGGCTGCGGCCAACCTTCAGCATCCGGGCATCGTCGCTATTCATGAAGTCGGCGAACATGAGGGCCAGCATTACTTCTCGATGGACTACGTCGAAGGGACGAGCCTGAAGGAATTGGTCCGCGACAATCCACTTCCGGCGGCGCGCGCGGCGCAGGTGGTCGAGAAGGTTGCCGAAGCGGTCGCGTATGCCCACAGCCGAGGAGTCATCCACCGCGATCTGAAGCCGTCGAATGTGTTGTTGCAGAAGGAGGCGGAAGACCGAAGACCGAAGACCGAAGGTGCGAGGGGGCCACAAAGTCCATCGGATCCAAGCCTTCAGCCTACAGCCTTCAGCCTTCAGCCTAAAGTCACCGACTTTGGACTGGCCAAGCGAATCGAGGGTGACAGCAGCCTGACGGCCACGGGGCAGGTCTTGGGCACGCCCAGTTACATGCCGCCGGAGCAGGCGGCGGGGCAACTGGATCAGGTCAAAGAAACCGCCGACGTTTATGCGTTGGGGGCGATCCTTTACGAATTGCTGACCGACCGGCCGCCATTCAAGTCGGATACGCCTTTGGACACCCTCACACAGGTCCGTGACAACGAGCCGGCCAGCCCGCGGCTTCTGAATCCGAAGATCCCGCGCGATTTGGAGACGATCTGTCTGAAGGCCATGGCCAAGGAACCTTCCCGGCGCTATGCCACGGCCGACGCCTTGGCGGACGATCTGCGGCGGTATCTGAATGGGGAGCCGATCAAAGCTCGTCCGGTGGGCAAGGCCGAGCGGCTGTGGCGCTGGTGCCGCCGCAACCCGTTGGTGGCCACCTTGACCACGGCGGTTGCCGTGTCGCTGCTACTCGGAGCAGGGATCGCAAGCTACTTTGCCGTCGACGCGCATCGCGAAGCGACCAGGGCGCGAAAGAACGAAACGCTGGCGAAGACCAGGGCCAAAGAGGCGACAGGCAATCTGGATTTGGCCCGCCGCCGCTTGTACGTCTCGGACATGCGTTTGGCCCAGCGAGCTTGGGAGGATTTTCAAATTGGCCGGCTAGTGGAACTGCTGGACGGTCAACACCCCGAACAGACCGGCGGAACGGACTACCGCGGCTTTGAATGGTACTACTGGCAACAAATCTGGAACTCGCACCTCCGTTCATTCGAGGGCCACACGGCTCAGGTGACCAGTCTCGCCTTCAGCCCGGACGGCACGATAGTGGCGTCGGGCAGCGAGGACAAGACGGTCAAGCTCTGGGATGCGGCCACGGGCGAAGAGATTCTCACGCTGACCGGACACACCGGCCCGGTAGACTGTCTGGTCTTCAACTCCGACGGCACGCGAATTGTCGCGACGTCGAAGGGCGTGGCGAAAGTGTGGGATTTGCCCGAGGGCCGCGAAACGCTGACCCTCGAGCCGGGAGATTGGGAAACCATCGCCAGTATCGCGTTCAGTCCGGATGGCAAGCTGCTGGCTGGGGCCGACGGCGAAGTCGACGTCTGGCCAGGGTTTATTCGGATCTGGGATGCCAGCAGCGGCCAGCTTCTGGAGTCGATCGAGATCGAAGACGAGGGCTTGGTGAACGTGGCCTTCAGCCCGGATGGCCTGCGGTTAGCTTGGGCAAGCTGGAATAAACTGAACATTTGGGAGTTGGCCAGCCGCCGGGAGGTGGTTAGCTTCGATGTGGACGAGGGCCCCTCCATGCCTATCTTCAGTCCGGATGGCAAGCGGCTGACTGCAGGTTCCACGTATTCCTCCGGAACTGCCAGAGTCTGGGATGCGGCAAGCGGCAAGGAAATCGCCAAGCTTAAGACCGATGAGGAGTGGATTCGCCCTCTCACCTTCAGCCCAGAGGGCACACGGATCGCCACGCACGGTGGGGGCGTCCTCGCCGCTGTGACGGAGGCAAGAGTCTGGGACGTGGCCCGCGGCAGGGAGATCTTCAGCCTGCGGCTTCCAGGTGACCAAGACCACCCCGCGGCCTTCAGCCCGGACCTGCGCCAACTGGCGGCGGGCTGGGGGCGGTCAATCAGGCTGTGGGACGCTACTGCGAATCCCGAAGTGCTCGCGTGTCGAGGCCACTGTGGCGGGATCAACTGTATCGCTTTCAGTCGGGACGACCAACGGCTGGCTTCGTGCAGTGAGGATGGGACGGTAAGAATCTGGGACACGGCCAGCGGACTGCAAGTGGCCTCGTTCGGCGAGCGGATTGTCGAAGCCGAAGACGACGTCGAATCGGTGGAGAGTCTGGCTTTTGGGCCTGATGACCAGTGGCTAGCTGCGGCTCAGGGTGACGAGGTGATTCTATGGGACCTCGCGTCCGGCAAGGAACTGCTCAGGATGAAAGGGCCTGAGGGGCCCATCCTGGACGACGGAACAGATTTCAGCCCTCGTATCGGTAGCGTGGCTGTCAGCCCGGATGGGAAGTGGCTGGCGTCGGCCACGGCATACAATATCCCCGGTGCGCCCGGCGAAATCAAACTTTGCGCACTTCCGCCAGAGTTCGGCGCGGGTCTCCCGACCCCGCCGACCGCAGATCTCCCACGATCTTCGGGAGACCTGCGGTCAGCCCGTGTGGCTCGGTCAGAGACCGGCCACAACCCAGATTCGGCCCTGGTGCTCAAAGGCCACGAGTACGGCGTCAGCAGCGTGACCTTCAGCCCCGACAGCAGACAACTCGCGTCGACCAGTTGGGACGGGACCGTGATACTCTGGGACGTGTCGTCGCTGATCTCGATGTCCGCCGAGAAGCGCAAGGCAGGAATTGAGCAGGACGAAATCGACGCGGCCTTGGCCAAGCAGGCCCGGGTACTCGCCGGACACGAGGCCGGTGTTGCCGACGTTGCCTACAGTCCCGATGGCAAACTACTGGCATCGGCCAGCGACGACTACACATTGCGGCTGTGGGACCCGGCTACCGGCGAAGAACTCCGCGTGTTCCGGGGACATACAGGTGAGGTCAACTGTGTGGCCTTCAGCCCCGACGGCAAACAGTTGGTCTCCGGCAGCGGCGACTTCATAACGTCGAACGAAGTGAAGGTCTGGGATGTGGCCAGCGGGCAGGAATTGCTGAGCCTGAAGCCTCAAACCGATCCGGTCCGGTGCGTCGTCTTCAGCCACCAAGGCAGGCGATTGGCAGCGGCCGGAGGAATCGGGCTTGGGTTTACGTATCGACCAATTGGCCACGAGACAGTGGATATCTGGGATGCACGACCGCTGACAGACGAAATTCGCCTCGATCGCGAGGCCGCCAGCCTGTATCGCCACGCCCTGCAATCGCCGCTGCTGGACGAAGAGATCGCCAAGCACGCCTTATATCGCGAGGAGGCCGACCTGCACTATTACGAATCGCACACGCCGCTGTTCAAAGACGATGTTGTCGAGCGGATCCGTCGCGATGCTACGGTTAGCGACGCGGTGCGGCAGCGGGCCCTCGCCCTGGCAGAGCACTTTCGAGACGATCCCTATCGACTTCGGAGGGCCGCTTGGGCGGTCGTCCGACGCTCCGGCTTGGCGGCCGAGGACTATCGCGACGCCTTTCCCTGGGTAGAGGCGGCCAGCCGTGAACATCCCGACGAAGGCGACCGTCTCGTCAAGCTCGGCATGGCCCAATACCGCGTCGGCGATTACCAGAAAGCCCTGGCCACACTCCATCGCGTCTACGATCTGATCCCCGAGAAAGACGAATCCGAGGAGTACGGCACGTTTTACGGCAAAGTGGTCGACGGCGAGATTGTCAAGATAACGGCTGAAGAGGCAGACGACGAGTCCATGGAGTTCTGGAACGTACCGGACCTGCCAAAAGGCATGGGCCTCTGGGCCATCCCGGCAGACCTGGCGTTCTTGGCCATGATGAAGCACCAAATGGGCCAGAAAAACGAAGCTCGCGCTCATCTACAGGAGCTTCGAGACTACATGGAAGTGTTTAAGGAGTATTGGGAGGAGGACTCTGGGCCAGAAGACCCCCGGCCTTTCACGCAGGAGGCAGAAACACTGATTCAAGGAGATCCCCAGAAACCCGAATCTGAGAACTGAGAATCCCAAACAGACCCGAATGACGAATGACCGATATCCGCGCGAACAAGTCGACTGGTTTGCGGCTGGTTCCCAAACTCTGCACGTGTTTGGTCTGGTTGACCTGGTTCGATCTGGTTCCCAAGTTTCGGCTTGGGAACGAGTGAAATGAATGATCGAGGAGAATTCTAGGTGTCCACGTCTGTCTCGCGTAAAGCGGCGCCCGTGACGATTCCTGCAGACGCGCGCCGCGGCCGAGCCTTTGTCTGTGGGGTCATCATCGTCAATACGCTGGGGCTGCTGTCCGCGATTGCACTTGCAGCGGCAACTGAAGACCACGGCCGCCTTCTGCGTCACCTTTTCTCTCTGCTCGTCAACTCCGGCCTGATGTACGGACTGTGGAGAGGGATTCGGTGGGTGAAGTGGTTGTTTGCGTTTGGAATGCTTCTCTCTGGTCTGTTGTTGCTTTACTTTCCCGTTCGGTTTCCTGGTAGTGCTTTCACCTTGATCACGGTTCCGTTTGCGGTATTGCTGTTGTGGGCATCTTGCGTTTGCACCAACCGTCAATCTGTTTTTCCAATTCCAACGCGGCGAAGCGATCGCCGACTTGCAGGCAACGGTCCCTTGTCCTAAGTGTGGACGTGTTAATTCAGTGCACACGCACGTCTGCCCACGCTGCGAAACTCGCTTGTGAAACGGTGTTTGGGAACCTAAATGAAATCGTCTCGTCCTTGCCGAGTCTGCATATGGCTGCCGGTGTTGCTACCGATGAGGGTGTCTTGTTTGATCTGGTTCCCAAGCTCCGGCTTGGGAACGAGGGCAACGAGGAACGAAGGAAACGGAGTATTAGTGATAAGGTCGAAAACGAAATCAGTGATCGCTTTGACAGTGGGCAAACGAAGGGAGGTACGATGATGTTTTGGTCTTCGCGAATGGTGGCAGTGATAGGTGTGTCGATCGCTATGGCGATTCTCTCGGCCGGTCGTTCCGGAGAATCGGCGGAGCCGACGGAGGTAGAGCCGGCTGACGCAGACGCTCTCGCCTCTGCCACGCCAGCCCAATACCTGGGCAAACCGGTGAGCTATTGGATCCAGCGGCTTCGGCACCCGCGGTCGGAGTGCTCGACCAAAGCAGCTTGGGTGCTGGGCAGAATGGGCGCCGGTGCAAAACCGGCTGTCCCCGATTTGATCAAGAAGATTGGCGATTCCGACTTCGAAGCCCAGATAGCGGCTATCAACACTCTGGGCGTAATCGCCCCGCATGCACAAGCGGCCATCCCCAAACTGGCCGAGTTTATCAATGGGGAAGACCATCCAGGACGCCGCTTGGCGGCCATGGTTCTGGGAAGGATGCGTGCGGAAGGCGAGACCGTCGTTCCGGTCCTCGTGAAGACTCTCGATGACGAACAGTGGTGGGTACGGGAAGGCGCGGCGTATGGGCTGGGCATGTTTGCCGCAAAGGTCCCGCTCGGCGCTCAGGCCCAACCCGTTGTTTCTGCTCTGGGCAAAATGCTGGACGACGAATCGACCGAGGTCCGCTGGGCTGCCTTGTACGCCTTGTGGTCAATCGGCCCGGCAGCGGAGTCCACGCTGAAGAAGGCGCGCGAATCCGGTCACGCAGATGTCGGCGAGATTGCCGCGTTGGCCCTGAAGGCCGTCGGCCCCAAAGCCAACACCACGTTGGAATCGGTGATCGCGGACGAGAAGGCAGACCTCGAGATCCGACAGTGGGCCTTCATGGCTTTACCGTGGGACACCCCGCAACTGCCCGCCATGAAGAAGACGCTCGGGTACAGCGATCCGAAGCTTCGTAGCTTGGCGACGTATGCCCTGGGGGCGATCGGGCCGAAATCCGCGTCCGCAGTGCCCGCCTTGACTCGACTACTCCACGACGAGTCGCAAGACGTCCGTCGCGCGGCCATCTACGCCTTGGGCGAAGTCGGGCCGGAAGCCAAGTCGGCCATCCCGGAACTCGCGAAGATGCTACACCAAACGGCAAGAGACGATGAAACAAGGGACGAGGAACCCGGGGCCGCCCCGCCGATTGTCTTGGCTCTGTGGAAAATCGGCCCCGACGCTGTTCCGGTCCTAGTCCAGGCTCTGCGCAGTGTCAAGGATCAAGACACTGCCGATGAAATCATCGGATGCTTGGCCCTCCTGGGATCGGCGGCGGTTTCTCCGTTACAAGAGCTGCTCGAAGACCAGAACCCGAAAGTTGGCGTCCGCGCTGCATGGGCGCTGGCGCTAATGGGAACGGAAGCTCAGTCGGCCGTCCCAGCGATGCAGCAAGCGGTACGCAACGCAGCTCCAGACGACAAGATTCATATGCTTGGCGCCCTGGCCGAGATTCTGACCGACAGCCCTTATGGCCGGCAAGTCAAGCAAGGGGTCCAGCAAATGTGGAAACTGAAACAGGTCGGCTTGGCAATGCAGAATTACCACGACACATTCAGACGATTCCCATCGGCCGCGTGGAGCAAGGACGGCAAACCGCTGTTGAGCTGGCGAGTGGCCCTGCTACCCTATGTCGAACAGGCGGCCCTGTACGACAAGTTCCATCTCGACGAACCCTGGGACAGCCCGCACAACGTCAAGCTGCTGACAACGATGCCCGACGTATACCACTGCGGCGGCCGGAAGAAGGACGGAAAGACGGCGATGATGGTGTTCACGGGCGGCGGCGCGGCGTTTCATGGTAGCAAGGCCTTCGGGGTTTCACAGATCGGGGACGGCCTCAGCAACACAATCATGGTAGTGGTAGCGGGCCCGGACCAAGCCGTGCCCTGGACAAAGCCTGAGGACCTGCCCTTCGATCCCCAGGACCCGATCGCCGCGATGGGTGAAGTCCCCGAGATAGGCTTCCCCGCGGTGTTGTTCGATGGATCAACCCTTGTGCTTTCGAAAACAATCGACCCCAAACGCCTACGCGGCCTGATCACGCCTGACGGAGGCGAAATCGCAACCGTGCACGAACGTTGAACCGGAACAGGGTGAACAAGGAACCCACGTCGGAAGCCTTACACAGACAGGGAGAGGAATCGCTATGAGCAACATGCACGAGCTTGATGATCAGACCGACGGTGAACCGGCTGGAGCGAATTCCCGCTGCGGCGCGGCACCGTTATCGACACCGCCGCGAACGCCGTTTTGGCGACGACGGAAGTGGTCCTTGTTGGTCCTGATGGCTGTGGTGGCCGTGTTGGCAACCTGCGCCCTTGCTGGTGCCGGCCCGCCGCCTGCCAAAAACGACCCGCCCGAACCGCTGCCGAAACCGATCATCGAGGCCTGGAAGAAGCTGGAGATTCCTGAGTCCACTAAAACCGATCTTGGTTTGAGGCATTATCTGGCGGCCATCGAACCGCCCACTACGCTGACCCTGGGCGGCTGGGAATGGAAAGTGACAGACGCAGGCCTCAAAGAGCTGGCCAGGACAAAGAGCTTGCAGACGCTATCTTTTACCGGCACCCAGTTGACGGGTGCGAATCTCAAAGCGCTGGCCGGGCTGAAGAACTTGCAGGACCTGAACCTTTCCGGAACGCAAGTGACGGACGAAGGGCTGCAGGAACTTGCCGGCCTGAAGAGCTTGCGATGGTTGTATCTTGTCGACACGCAGGTGACAGATGTGGGGCTGAAGCATCTGTTGGGGCTCAAGAACCTGCAAACGCTGCAGCTCGAGGGTACTTCGGTGACCGATGAAGGACTGAAGGTATTGGCCGGACTGAAAAGCCTCCAGGACCTGAACGTCATCGCCACCAACGTGACCGACGCGGGGCCCAAAGAGCTACAAAAAGCCTTGCCGGATATCGTAATCTCGTACTAAATGACCGTGGGCGATTGTGCGACAACAACCCAGAGTGCAAGTCTGTAATTGCGAGTTTTGTCTTTCGACGTTTGGCCGAAGGCCATCATCACCGTAGCCTGGGGTGCAACCCAGGAAGAGGAGACGGCAACGCATGTTTTGGCCGAAGGCCATAATCACATCGACGTATCCTCCGTGAATAGAGCCTTCGGCCGCCCCCGAGGAGTAACAGGAGCAATGACATGAACCGCAATGCCCGTTTCCTTCCCGTTCTAGCGGTGATTGCCCTTGCTGTGGTGGTGGGCATTGTCAGGTTCCAGAGTCGGCAACGGCAGACTCGCCAAATGCAGCGTTATAGGGACGCCGAACGTGAATCAAAAATGCGGGATAACCCATTGGTGCACGTCCACGAAGGCACGACCGTAGCGGAGGTGGAGCGAGTTTTTGGGCCAGGACAGAGGTTTACCGCCAAAGGACAAGACTTGATCCTCTGGGCGGGCGCCGGCCGCGAAGGAAGTTGGACGATGACAGCCGTCGTGAGAAACGGCCGGGTCTATGACCAATCCATGCTAAATTCGAGCGACGCGCGAATGGCGATGCAATTGCGCGGATGGACCGGGG
>CAZURK010000012.1:0-106045 GCA_964623055.1 uncultured Pirellulaceae bacterium | reverse complement strand
TTGGACTTTCCAGAACTGATATCACCGATGCTGGACTCCAACACATCACGGGGTTTGTCAAGCTCGAGATGCTCGATCTGGCTGGGACCCAAGTCACCGACGATGGCGTGCAACACTTGAAGCGTCTGGCGAAACTACGACAACTGACGATTAGCCAGACCCGCATCACCACAACGGGTCAGGAAGACTTGCGGAAGGCGTTGCCCAACTGCACGATACGCATGCACTGACGAGTCCCGCACACCAAACGCGGCTCGCTCGCCAGCAACGTAGCATACACTCTGTCGTAGAGTCCAAAGGAGCCTCCGAGCGGGGCGCGCCAGACTATGCTGGAAAGCGTCTGTCAGGCCGGGTTGATCAAAGTGGCGGTTTCTCCGCGCAACTGTGTCGAAACCGGCGGCCAACTGCATCAATGACAAGGAAGAGCCCCGCTACCAACACGCCACCCACGTAGCCGAATAGGGCGCCGACAGCAGCGAGGTGGGCAAGACCGAAGACGATGTCTGCGGGTGTTGTTACCAACGTACGGAAGAGTGGATGTGTATTCGCGCCAGAGGCCGACCAAGTAGCGACCAGAGTCAGAGGCAGGATGATGGCACCCGCCGCCACCGACACGGCGCGCGGAACCTTGTTCATGAGCATCTGCAGGGCTCCAATGACAGCCAGGAAACTGGCGGCAAAAATGGTCAGGGGCGGGGGCAGGTCTAGCCACCTTGCAGCGGCGAACAGCAACGATACGGATAGCACGACGATCAACAGAGTTCCCACCCCAAACCGGCGCGGAACCTTGGCAGGATCGTTGCGATCGCCCGCACGCGACCCCAGACAAAGGGCGACGCTCAAGACCGCAACAACGGCAAGCGGGGCGCCAAACAGTATGGCAACATACATCACGAGCCCCCCTGCCAGAGCCGAGATTGGCACGCAAAGGAGCCACGGCAATATCCCCAGCACAAACCCAGCAACGGCCGCACAAAACCGGCATCCGCGCCACGGCCGATAGAGGAGGCCCGCAAATACTCCCAGAATTCCAGCGGAAAACCCATAACGTGCCAGATCGTAGCCGACCGCACCGGTTACTCCGACTGGCATCAGGGCAGCAAACCACGCCGTCCCTGAGGCAAACCCGAGCAGCATCGAGGCCAAGATGACAAAACATGGACTTCGCAGCCCACAGGCCGAGGAGCTTCGCGAGGTCATAGCCTCTAGACCTTCCACTAATGAAATGCCGGTTCGTTCCCCGCCAGTATTCTATCACGGCGGAAGATTCATGCCGCAATTTGTATTGACTCGATCGGCATTTCAAGAACATCAAATTGAATTGTACCATCCGTCGCATCCGGCCCGCCCATCTTGATAAATCCACGCCTGCAAACATAATGCGGCAAGTCGGTCTGGGTAGTGCTGGCTCTAGTCTCGCTTGTCTGGTGAAAGTCCGAACGGGTTTCTTGCACGTTGGGAGAATGATCATGCTCACGAGTGTTGCCGCGGCACCATTCATTCGCATGAACCGCGCTATGCAGGCCGCGCTGATCGCAGCGTGGGCCGTGCAAGGGCTCGGCCCATTAGCTCACGGCGCGGCGGAGAAGGAGGAAATCGAGGTCTATCGCGTCGACAAAAAGGTGTCGGACTTCCCGGCGAAGGACGATTTCTTCTCTCCTGAAGCCGCCTATGCGACGATCAACCGCCACCGTGCTGCGGGGGCGGGTGACTGGGGGACGATGAGTACGGCAAAGGTCCGCACACGCGTTCCCGCTCGGCTGTTGAAGATGAAGCCGCTGCCGCAGGAGGAAGCCGTTGATTTGCGTGATGCCCAGATCCTTGCGGTACGGATCTTCCGGGGCACTATCGCTCAGGTCAGCGCCCGGATGAGCCGCCGCATCGAATATCGCTCGTTTGAACGGGAAGACGGCCGGTGGCTGAACGTGGGGGCCGGCTTCGTCAACACGGAAGAGGAAGCCGCCAAGGCGTTCACACGATGGGCGAGAGAGCGGCGGGAACTCACGCAAATACAGCCGCGTCTGCCGGTCGACGACCCTCAGGCGGTACTCGCGCCCTATGTGGAGTATTTGCAGAAGGAAGCTGTGCCGCCGAAGCGATTCGTGCTGGACGCGGTTGCCCGGCATAAGCTGGTCGCGATCGGCGAACTCCATCACCGGCCGACTTACTGGGCGCTGAACAGCGACGTGGTGCGAGATCCGCGATTCGCACGAGCTGCCGGGACGGTCTACATGGAACTGCCCATCCATGCGCAAGAGCTAGTCGACCAGTTTTTGGCCGCCGAACAGCTCGACACGGGACCAGTGATCGAGATGCTCCGCGACAACCTGTGGATGGGATGGCCCGACCAGCCCATGCTCGACTTTTTCGTCGCAGTGTGGCAGACGAACCAGGCTTTGGACGAGGCCCAGCGGATTCGGATCGTGCTGGTCGATATGCCGCGACCGTGGAAAGAGCTGATTCGGGAGGGAAACCTGCGCAAGTACGACACCGATCGCGACAAGCTCATGGCCGACAACATCCTTCGCGACATGAAGCGATTGGGCGACAAACGGCACGCGCTGTTTATTGTCGGCTACGGTCACGTGGAGATTCTGAGACTTGCCGGCGCCGACTCGCCGCGCCCGAACAGCGGGTGGTACCTCCGGCAGGGCCTGGGCGCGCAAATGTACAGCATCGTTCAGCACAGCCCCATTATTGCGAACATGGGAAAGGTGTTCGGCCGGACATGCCTGGGACTTTTCGATGACGCATTTGCCGCCAACGGCAACGAGCCGGTAGCGTTTTCTCTGGCCGACAGCCCCTTCGGGCAGCAGCGGTTCGATATTGACGGCGACCGACACGAAGCGTCGATGAGTCTCTTTGCCGAGGCGTTCGACGGCTACGTCTACCTCGGTCCCCTGGAGGACGAAACCTTCTCGCCGCTGATTCCCGGATTCTATACGGACGAGTTCGTCAAGGAACTGGATCACCGGTACCGGCTGATGTCCGGGCGAGGGCTGGTGGAAGGCCTGCGATTGCCCGCCTGCGATGGCCGCAGTTTCGAGGAGTGGATGGGCGGGCGGGGAGGATCCTGGGGGCGTCCGCGGAAGTGGAAGTACTTCCTCGGCTCGGTCACCGCGTGGCGGGACGGTGACGACTGGGAATCGCGAGTTTCCGAGCGTCAGCATCGTTTGGCCCTGGAGCATCCGGAGACGATTACGGTGGAGGCGGAAAACATGTTCGCTATCCTGCGTTCCGCTGATCGGGAGCGTCTGTGGAGCCCAGATTTCCGCTACGAAGTCCATCATCACGCCGATGTCTGGATAGACTGGGTCGTGAACCGCTTCACAAAAGACCCGATCCGGACCGTCGATCTGGGCCGCGTGCATGCGGACAAACAGGGCCGGCCAGCGGTTCCTTATACGATCATTCTAGAAAGCGGAGACCGCTTGACCGGCGTACTGCCGTTCAAGTACTACGCGCGGGCACAACTGTGGTGCGGCCGCCACGGTCTCGACTGGCACGTGAAATCCGAGTAGATGGCTCGGGGCGCGGTCGAGTCGGGACATGGACTTCTTCTGGCGAGTGCAGAAGACCCGTTCCAGCAAAGCCTGCAACGAAAGCCAACCGAATTCCTGAAAAGTACGACAATTGTCGTTGACAAAAGAACGACAATTGTCGTATATTGGTGTCATGTCTGAGAGATCGTTGCGCCAACCAACCAAAGCGGAACTGGAATTGCTGCGTGTGCTATGGGATCGCGGACCGAGCACGGTGCGCGAAATCCATGAGGTCCTCAGCGGGGAAAAGGAAACGGGCTACACCACAACGCTGAAGATCCTGCAGAGGATGACGGACAAAGGGCTGGTGCGGCGGGACGCGTCGCAGCGATCACACGTCTACGAGGCGGCTTTGCAGGCGGAGCAGACCCAGCGGCAACTCGTGCGCGATCTGCTACATCACGCTTTTGGTGGATCGCCGGGAAAGCTCGTCGTGCAGGCGTTGTCGGAAGAGAATGCCTCGGCGGAAGAACTGGCGGAAATCCGGCGGATGCTGGATGAACTCGAAGCCAGGCAACCCAAAGGGAGAACGAAATGAACATCGCTCCACTCACTTCGATCATCGAATCGCTCGGTTGGACGCTGCTTCATTTCGTGTGGCAAGCAGCAGTGGTCGCGTTGACGGTCTGGTGCCTTCATAGACTAGCGCGGAAGACATCGCCGCAGGTCCGTTACGTGGCGGGATGTGCCGCCTTGTCACTGATGGCCGCGGGAGCCGTGTCAACCTTCGTATGGCACCTTGGCCATTCGGAAGTCCGAGCGGCAGGGCTGCAGGCGACCACACGGGTTGATTCCGTAGCGGCGAGCTTGGACCACGAAGGATCGACGGGCAATGCGCAGGCTGATTTGGAGCCAGCGGTCGGCGACTCCTCGCGGGTGGCACGGGATGTCCCGGCAACGGCGGAGCCAGCGGTGGCGCCAGTGCAAGAGGCGGCTTCCTACGAAACCGATTCAGCAATGCTCGCATCCCGACTCCGCCCGTGGCTACCGTGGATCGTCGGCCTGTGGGCGGCTGGCGTGGGATTCCTTTCTCTCCGGCTGTTTGCGAGTTGGAGGGTGATTCGGAGAATGCGTGCCGAGGGGAGCGAGCCCAGGGATAAGGTGTGGATCGAACGGTTTGCCCGTCTCCGGCAACGGCTCGGCGTCTCCCGTCCTGTGCGGTTGCTTTGCTCGACGTCAGCCGCCGTGCCAATTGTGATTGGCTGGCTGAAGCCGGTGGTGCTCGTGCCGGCGGGACTGTTTACGGGGCTGAGTTCCAAACAGCTCGAAGCCATCCTTGCCCATGAGTTGACCCATATCCGGAGGTACGACTATCTGGTGAATCTCCTGCAAAACGTGTTGGAGACGCTCTTCTTCTACCATCCGGCGGTGTGGTGGGTGTCGAGGCAAATCCGCGAAGAAAGGGAGCATTGCTGCGATGATTTGGCCGCGGCGGCTTGTGGCGGCGTACTCGACTACGCCCGTGCGCTGACCGCGTTGGAGGAACAGCGCCGTGCACCTGCAGCACTGGGCATGGCAGCCAGCGGAGGATCGCTGGTGGAACGCATCCGGCGACTGGCAGGCGCAAATCAGACCGACTCGCACGGAAAGGGATGGCCAGCGGTAGCGGCCGTCATTCTTCTGCTGGGCGCAACGATTTCACTCGCGGCGGTCAGCGGTATCAGCGCCGACCAGCCGAGAGACGCCCGGCCCACGTCCGACGGCGAGATCCCCATCAAGACGCCGGAGAAAGCGCAAGCGACAAACTCGAAGGAATCGAACGATCCTCGACCCGACAAGAAAGAGACACCCGCGAAGCGGATCACGGTCCGCGGCAAGGTCGTCGACGATGAAACCGGTGAGCCGGTCGCCCCTCTCATCATCCAGGCGGGAAAATTTGATCCTGCCGACCCGACCAACGTCACGTGGGGCTTCAGTGAAGGACGCAGCGGCAGCAGGGACGGGTCGTTTTCCACCACCGTCCGCTGGACAGACGGCTGGACCGCGCGCATCATCGCCGGCGGCTACATCCCGCAACCGGTGCTCACCAAGGCACCGCCGCCTGAGAAAGACACCATCGATGTCATCATCCGGCTCAAGCGAGGGCGACTCGTCCGCGGTCAGGTTCTCGACCATACAGGTCAGCCGGTGAAAGGGGCGGCTGTGTTCGCCGTTGGGCCGACGGGGCTCAATCTTGCTGGTGGCAGAGCGTGGAGTTCTTTTGGCGGCGAGGACGACGGGGCCAAGCCAGTGCATACGGATGACTCCGGACGCTTCGAGCTGCCCGCAGGACAGGCGAAGAGCCTGGCTGTCTCCTCTCCCGGCTTGGATGCCTGGCCGTCGCCGGTGCCCGAGGAGGGCGAAGCCCTGATCCGATTGCCGGCCCCGGCCCGGATCGACGTCCTCTATCGTATCGAGGGGGGAGACGAAGAGAGTAAGATCTTCTATGAACTTCTCCCCCACCACATGCCCGGGTTCGAAGGCCTGGGGTCGTCACGCACGCTTCCCATCAAGAACGGCGGTCGCCTCGAACTGGCCGCGATGCCGCCGGGCAAGTATCAATTCTGCCGTGAGAAGATGAACCGATTGGGCCAGTTTGCCATCGGAGTGATGCTCGACCGGCAGTTCTTCGAGTTGAAGCCGGGCGAAACGAGGATCATCCAATACGTTCGGGAAGAAGGCGCCCGACTCAAAGGCAAAGTGACCTGGCCCGAAGGCACGCAGTTGGCCGGAGTCGTCGTGTCCGTCAAGAGCGAGAAGGCCGAGAAAGACCTCTTCGGCGGCCGTGAGTGGCAGACCACCTACGATTCCCGCACCACCGCAAAGGACGGCGGCTTTCTGACGGAACGTATTGCGCCGGGCCGGTATCTGCTTGTGGCCGAGGGCTACACACCGCTAACCGACGAGCAACGCTCCTTCGGCGCTATCGCCCCCGCCTTCCGAGCCGAAACCGCGGTCGAAGTGCCCGAATCTGGAGAGATCACCCTGCCGGACTTGCCACTGGCGTCCGTAAAGGGGTCGATTCGCGGCGAGGCATCAGGCGACTCCGATAAATCACGCCAAGCCGAGGTCAAGCTGACGGAGATTATTGCGGGCGCGGAAAGAATGCTCGGAGGCATTCAGAGCATGAAGGTCCGCTACCATCGTGAGATGGAATCCGACGACGCGCACCCTTGGCCACGAAATTGGGTTGTGTTCGCGTTCAAAGGCGACAAACGATATCTGGACCACACGCGTCCCGAGGCGGACGGTAAGCTGTTTCGTTCCATCGCCGTCTATGACGGAAAGGTGACTCGTGAAATCTTCGGAAACGCGGGGTCCAACACCAACCGAGGGCGTGTCGCTCCCGTCGAATTCGACTTCTATACCATGCATCTCTTCATGACGGTTGCCAATCCACCCGGACTGAAGCGAAATCTGGAGACGACAGAGTACTGGCTCCCCTACGCGCTTCGTCGTCCCGGCTGGAGACTGCTGCCGAATCAGGAGCAAGTCGACGGCGCATCGTGCCATGTCCTCCAGCTTCACGGAACGAAGAGAGGACACCAGAAGCTCTGGGTTGACACGAACATCGGCTTTGCGGTTCGAAAGCGCGAATTCTACGCGGACCACGAGGGCAAACAACTCAAGGATCGCTGGTCCGCGTCGAACTTTGTCAAAGTCGCCGAAGGCATCTGGCTCCCGAAAGGACTTCGACGCGAATCATTCGATGCTGATACGCCTGAGGATCAAGCGAACTACAAAGTAGAGATCAAAGTTTCGGAACTCGCCGTGAACAACGTAACAGACGCGCTTTTCGACGTGGATGCGCTTGACGATATGCCACGCCCGATCAAAGCCTCTAACTCGTTGGAGGCGACGGGAGTTTTTGTCACCGAGCATCGGTCTGAGGGTATCGACAGAGAGATTCTCAAACGGCAATTCGAACGCATGTTGGAACCGATCAACAAGATGGTTGGCAAGCCGGCACCAAAACTCCCATCCGCGGGATGGATCGGCGAACGACCGGAGCTTGGCGGAAAACCCTATCTGCTGCACTTCTGGGCCGCTTGGTCCCGACCCTGCAAGAGCGATCTGCCGCAGCTCAAGCGTCTCGCCAAGAGCCGCCAGGTGATCGGCATCCATCCTCCCGGCACACCTGTGGACGAGATTCGAGAACGGATTGGCGACGAAGAACTCACATACCCAACCTTGGTTGCTGAAGAGACCGAGCAGGATACACTCGCCGGTTATCCGGTGAGACTGTTCCCCTACTGCGTCATTGTCGGCGGAAACGGCCGCGTGGTGGCACATGGACCGTTGGGACCGGACCTCCTTGACAAGTGGCCTGCAGCCTCGAAATCTGGCAAACCGTGAGTCGGGCCAGTCGTGCCCGCTACATCAGTTATAGACGAGGCCGCATAGGATCAACCCGATCAATCAACGTCCACGCTGCTCAGCGAACGACACAGACAACTGCTGGACAACCTACGCAAGACAACTCGCAGCCACAATCTTGACAAGCCTCGCGAATCCCTCCGAGAATATCTATAGATGCTGCAGATGCACCCGAGTTGCGAGTGGAGTCGCGCGGGTCCAGGGTGGTGACCGTTGCGGCGGCCAAGATGGCACGGGCGCTGGGCGATGTGGTCACCGTCGGACGCAGCACGCAGGGGCAGCAATCCAAATTGGAGGCTCAAGAATGACACGAATCACGATGTCGCTCCTCGCAACGATTGTCCTGGGGCTGTGCCTTTGCCACGGCGCCGCGGTACCGGATGAATTCAAGGGCGACCCGGAGGGACGTGCGCTCTACGACAGGATGATTAAGGCGATGCGCGAGGCCCGCTCGCTGACCTTTGACAGCGACTACCGCTGGGAGGCCCGTGGCAGAGAGATCGGTCATGCTACCTACCGGGCTTGGTTGAAGAAGCCGAATCACTTCCGTCTAGAAGCGACTCGGTTTGGAGACGAAGCAGTGAGCGGAATCTTGGTGGGCGACGGGGACCACTTGTGGATCTACTGGCCCAACGGAAAACCCCGTTACATGTGGGAGCACTCGGGAGAGTACGCTGAAGAATATCAGAAGCACAAAATGACTTCCTACATGACGAAACGTGCGTCGCAGGCAAGGCATTCCATCGCGCATGAAACAGGGACGCTTGGCGCGGGTATGTCTATGACGATCCTCGATCTCAGCACGTTTCACGGCTATACCGACTCACTACAACCATACCTGGATGGGGTCTGTCATTCGGGCACGGAAGCGGTGGGCGAAGAGGAATGCGATGTGATCGAGGTGAGCTTCATGAAGCATCAGCGGAGCTGGTATCTCTGGTTGTCCAGGAAGGATCACCTCCCTCGTAAACTCAAGGAGGTCGTTCGTGTCAGCTACGACATCACAACCCATGAGGTATAGTCAAACATCGCCGTGAACGCGGAAATCACGGATGACAAGTTTGCCTGGAGCCCGCCTGCGGATTGGACGGAATGGAAGATGCCGCCCATCGAAGCAGGGCTTCTGAAGCCTGGCACCCAAGCCCCCGACTTCGAGTTGGCCTCCATCGACGGCAGAACGATCCGGCTTTCGGAATTCCGAGGCAACTTCGTGTGGATGTTCAAATGGCGAGTTGGGTGACCGCCTTGTCGCGAGGAGATAGGTGATCTCCAAGAACTATACGGGAAGTACCGGAACAAAGGCTTAGTGGTCCTCGGCGTCAACATGTCGGACGCGCAGGAGAAAGTCACGGACATACTCGATAAGAACGGTGTGAATTTCCCGAATGTCCTTGACACGTCGCTAGAAGCCCGGAATGCGATGATGAAGTACGAGACGCTTGGCGGCATGAGCGCGGTTCCCATGACGTACCTCGTCGATCGCGAAGGCAAGGTGATGGACGCCTGGTACGGTTATCATAAGCGAAAGACGCAGAAAGCCGTCCGGGCACTCAA
Organism: uncultured Pirellulaceae bacterium; assembly: GCA_964623055.1. GTDB lineage: Bacteria > Planctomycetota > Planctomycetia > Pirellulales > Pirellulaceae > JADHUC01. The sequence continues at coordinate 96,593 of CAZURK010000012.1, read as the reverse complement.
GCTGGAGTGACATTGGCTAATCGGGGTATGAAGACTCCTGAGGATAACGATCCGCGAACGGCGGCCGCCTGCGCCCAGCGAAAACAAGACTTGGCGACGTACAACACATGATGCTTCTTGGACCTCGTTTGGTCGCATCATGGAACAACAATCGCATAGTGGCCGCCCTGCGACCCAGAGAGAAAAATGGCGAATTCATTCGCTTTTGTTATTGACTTAGCGAATTCATTCGCTACACTGCCATTGCATGGTGAATATATTCGCTATTCTTCGCCGTTGTGTTGCCGCAAATGGGGGCCATTTCATGCCTCGTCCGCCTTCGTCGCAGCCGACGGAAGTCGAGTTGCAGATTCTTCGCATACTCTGGGGACAAGGCTCCTCGACGGCGCGCCAAATCCACAATCGCTTGGCTGAAACGCGTGACACCAACTATTCAACCACGGTCAAGATGCTGGCGGTCATGCTCGACAAAGGACTCGTCCGACGCGACGAAACGGTGCGTCCGCAGACGTTTTCTCCCGCGGCTACGCAACAGCGCACCCAGCAGAAGATGCTCAAGGATCTGATCCAGAAGGTCTACGATGGCTCGACAGGCAGCCTCGTGTTACAGGCGCTCGCATCCCAGAAGGCATCGCCGGAAGAGTTGGCTGAGATTCGCGAATTGCTGAATGAACTGGAAGGGGGTGAGCAATGAACGCCTTCACCGCGTTTCTCGAAACCGATTGGACGGTTAGAATGGGCCTGACGTTGGTGCATTCGCTTTGGCAGGTCGCATTGATCGCAGCCGTCTACGCGATTGCTGCGTTCTTGCTCCGAAATCGCTCGGCGGACTCTCGGTACTTACTTGGTTGCTTTGCGATTTTTGCGATGCTTGGCCTTCCCATGGCAACCTACGCGCTGCTGTCGCAAGACTCCACGCGAGCGTCGAGGATGCGCACAAGCCACATGCCTGCCGTGACTAACGGGGTTGATGAAGCGACGGCCCTACCGGGCAGTGTCGCCGAGTCTGACCGTACGACGACCGATTCTTTGCCTCCGATCGCGTCGTCCGAACCTGCAGCATCGGAGATTATGCCTGCTGCAGCGGCATCGACTCCAGCGGAGTCCGACTCGACGGAAATGTCGTCGCCGTTGCATCTCTGGCTGCCGTGGGCAACCGCAGCTTGGCTGATGGGAGTTCTGCTTCTTTCACTACGGCCTCTGTGGGGCTGGATGCACGTGCGTCGGTTGCAGCGTCATGAGCTGTCGCCACTTTCGGACGTCCTTGAGCGCGCGGGAGAGCGGTCAACGCGTCGGCTCGGCGTCAAGCGGATCGTCCGGTTTGCCGAGTCGGCATTGGTCGAGGTACCGACGGTCGTTGGCTGTCTGCGGCCCCTTGTGTTGCTGCCCGCTTCCGCGGTTACGGGCCTGAGCGCCGCCGAAATCGAATTGATCCTGGTTCACGAGTTGGCCCATGTTCGTCGCCATGACTGCTTGGTGAACTTGGCGCAAACCGTTATCGAAGCATTGCTCTTCTATCATCCTGGCATGTGGTGGGTCTCAAGCCAGATCCGCAAGGAGCGGGAAAACTGCTGCGACGATATGGCCGTCGCAATCGGAAGAGATCGGACAGCGTACGTGCACGCGCTGGCACGGCTTGAACAGCAGCGAGCGCCTGCTCCCGTCGTTGGGCTGGCCGCCACCGGCGGAGCGCTTCTGACGCGCGTTCGCCGATTGCTTGGCCGACCGACGAACGAATTCGGCTATCGCTACGCCACGGCATGGCTTGCCGGTCTAGCATCCATCAGTCTCGTCGCCGCGGCTCTCGCCATGACTGACGCGCAGCCCGCGGAGTCTGAAACGCCTTCGAGGAACGTCGCCGGCGCGGAAGACGTGACGCCGGCCCCTCCATTGCCGACGGAGCCTCGGCCGGAGAACGAGTCGCTGGACGATCACGTACGACGAGCGTTCCGCTTCATGGAGACGGAGGCCTCCCCCCATGGTGGTTCGCTCGTAAGCAGCGGACCCGTACAAGTCTTGATAGACTTCATGGAATTTGACGCCTGGACGCCTCAGATCGGGACTGGGTCCGATCGCGAGGAAGAGTTTGCCTTGCACATGCCGCTGTGGGAGTTAACCGAACCGGTGCCGGTCGATCTATGCTTTACCGTCGAGTTTAAGGTGCTTGAGAGCGGAGAAGTGTTTGCAGGAGAGTCGATTGTCATTCCGAAAGGGAAAAAGACGAACGGCTATTTTTCCCCGCAGGACGCCCATCGCTTCGGGAAGAAATACATCGGTTTCGTGCCCCTGACGATCATGTTGAAGTCCTTCAGGCCGAAGGAGCCAGAGTATTCCAAGCTTACTAAAATCTGGCAAGGGACGCTGGTTTCCGAGGCTCTGCGCGCGAAGTCGTACCAGTTCAAGGCCAGCGAAGCTCCGGCAGTCGTTCGAGAATTGCGCAGCATGCTTTCCAAACTTGCAGGAATCGATGCCAACACGGCGACTTCGACAGAAGTGTACAAAGCGATGCAGGCGAAAGGTGTCAAAGAGCAGACGTCTTACCACATCTACAGCATGACGTCGCTGAATCCTTACAGACGGAAAACGGGGGCGTCCGTATCCTGGTCCGACTCGCTGGAAGGCATTCCTTTCCTGGTCAAGCTGCTGGAGGACACCGATAGCCTGCCTATCAATCCGCCCGCGAGGACGGCGGTCCGTAGCCTGATGAAGATTGGTCAGCCGGCGGTTCCCGCGCTGATCCGGACCTTGAAGCACGAGGATCCGGCGATACGGGTACAAGTGGTCCGCATGTTGAACCACATGGCGACCAATGAACGCCGTGGGGAGATGAAGCCCCTGGTACTGCCGCACCTGATTCCACTGTTGAGCGATGATCATGGGCCATTGCGCGAAGCGGCGGCCCATACCTTGCACCGTTTCGTGGATTCGAAAGCGGTCGCCCCACTGATCGCAGCCTTGTCCGACGAGTCTCCGAAAGTCCGGGCGAAGGCAGCGTTGGCTTTGGGATGGAATCGAGATGCACGGGCCATTCCGGAGCTTGCGAAAACTCTGAGCGACCCCGTGGACGACGTCCGCGCCGAAGCGGCGACCGCCCTGGGCAAGATCTCCAGCCCGGAATGCCTGGAACCGTTAGTCCGTGCCCTGAAGCAAGACGCGTTCTCCCGCGTGCGTTGCCAGGCCGCTTGGGGCCTCGCCTATTTGAAAGACGACCGGGCGAATCCGGTGTTGCTTGCGGCGTTGAAGGACGACGCTCACGACGTTGTCGGCGCAGCGGCTTACGGCCTGGGAGAGCTGAAGAGCGAATCCGCAATTGTACCCCTGATCGAAATCATGGAACGCGGCCGCAACGCTCGCAGATCGGCCGCGCGGGCTCTGAAGAAGATCACCGGCGAAGATTTTGGCGAGGATGCGGCCAAGTGGACAGCCTGGCATGAGCGGGAGAACAAAGTGGCTCGGCCCGTGGACAACAACGCCCGCAGGCAATTCGTGGCGATCGAACGGATCGCCCGCCTGTCGATGCCCGATCAGGCGAAACAGTTGCCGCATCTATACAAGGATTTGGCCCCTCACTACATGAACCAGGTCATCGAGGGAATCCTCAGTTGGCACCCAGAAAACATCCTCGATCGCACAGAGTCCGGCGGACCGGGCGGCGACCATAGGACGACATGGACGCAGCAATTGGCCGACGCCGCTTTGGAGATGAGCCCCGAGCAGGTTGCGGATAAGCTCGAAATCCGCCTGTGGCTGGACATCGCCGCGCGTAAGCGTGCGATTCAGGTTTTCAAGAAGCATGCGAATGCGACAGCGGCATTGATCGATGCGGACTTGAAATCCGGCGGAGAGCAAGCCGTGAATCGAGCCTGTGATACCATCCTGACACTGCAATTGCGATCCTTCGTCGATCGGCTCTTGACAATCTATATGGACGATGCTGATCCGCCGGAAGGAGTCTTCCGAACACTTCTGTTCATGAGAAACATCTCGATCACGCGACCACTGCTCGAACGAGTGGAAAAGGATCCGAAGTTCATCATACGGTGTGCCGGTTTGTTCCAAGGGCCGTTGTGGCGCAGGCCCGCCGAGCCTGCGTTGTTTAAGCTTCTGGAATCACCGGATAGGGAAGTCCGCTACTATGCCGCCTATGCGTTGTATGAATGTCGCGATCCGAAATTGGCCCCATATGCTGTGAGACTATCAGGCGAGAAGGAAACACGCTTTCGACGTGCGGCGGCCCATGTGGCCTCGAACTTGCCGGAGGGCTCCTTCGCTGATGTACGCGACAAGCTGCTGCACCTGCTGAACGACAAGGATGAAACCGTGCGATTCGAGGCATTGCGTTGTTTTGCCGAACAGAAGGATCCGGCTGCCGGACCGGGCATCTTGAAGCTACTTAAGCAAGACAAGCTTGCCGAAGGACACAGAATCACCGTGCTGCAGGCCATGAGCAAACTGGCCGGCAGTACTTTCAACTACCGACTTCACGACTGGGGGCCAGGCACGTCCGCTAACAAGCAGGCAATCGAGAAGTTCGAGGCGTGGTTGCGGAGCAAGTAGACGAGCGTTTCGATCACGGGGCGACTGACCTATAGCCTGAAACCCTCCAAACGCTGAGGTTCCCGATAGTCGGGGAGAACGCAGGTCGTTGCCCAAAGAGCCAGTCTTCAGATAGTAGTAGGCACTCTCCGAGTGCCGTAACGAAGACTCAAGCCCCAAGTTCTTCGGCGAACGGCACAGGGACTGTGCCTGCTACTTTGAATCTGAAGACCGGCTCTAAGTCACGATCCAAGAATCACGCCGTCAAAACGTCCGGGAGTTGCTATAATGCAGCCATCGGACTTCCCCATGAACCTGCGACGGGCTTCCACGCGTTTTGCCCTGTGGGATGTCTGCAGTGTTTTCATGACATTCAGATCATGTAGCAGCCCATAGGGAACGACGCTTGGACTCGACAGAAAAACCAAAAACGCAGAACCATCCGGCGCAGGTGTTTACGACTACACATTGGTCGGTGGTACTAGCCGCCGGAGGCAGTGACACGACAGACGCACGTGAGGCGCTCTCCTGGTTGTGTGACACCTACTGGTATCCGCTGTATGCATACGTTCGGCGGAAAGGCCATTCATCGCAGGACGCCGAGGACCTGATCCAGGAATTTTTTTCGCGACTGCTGGAGCACGATTGGGTGGCCCGAGCGGACCAAAGCAAAGGTCGATTCCGGTCTTTTCTTCTGACGGTGCTTAATCGTTTCCTGGCTGACCAGTGGGACAAAGTCTCCAGTCAGAAGCGAGGCGGGCATCTCCGGCGAATACCGCTGTCGATAGAAGATGCAGAGAAACGGTTCGCCGGGGGACAGGTTGACGCATGTACGCCGGAGCATGAATTTGAGAAGCAGTGGGCGCTCACCGTACTGGAACGGGTGCTCGATCGGTTGCGCGAGGAGTACGTCCAGCGAGGCCAAGCCGAACTCTTCGATGCACTTAAGCCGAGCTTGGCTGGGAGCCGCGAGACACAACCCTACGATCGGCTTGGGGTCGAGTTGGGAATGACCGAAGGAAACGTCAAAGTGGCGGTTTTTCGCCTGCGTCGGCGATATCGCGAACGGCTCGTCGAGGAGATTGCCCACACGGTCGCTCCGCCCGATGATGTGGAATCAGAGCTGCGGCAACTGTTTCGGATTTTGGCCAGGCGATGAGAATTTCCCCAGCGTCCCTGTAACCTTCGCTCCGCGATTCCGAATTAGTGGAGTGGAGGAGTATCATGAATTCCGAACTGACTTGTCCTGCTTGCCAGCGACCGCTGCCAGACAACGCCCCCCAAGGGCTTTGCCCGGAGTGTCTGATGAGGGGCGGGCTGCCCAGCGGTGTGGAAATCGGCGCCGCCACAACCGCTTCCGGTTTGGGCGCCAAGCCGGAAGACCGCTTTTCTCCGCCCTCGGTCGAGGAGATCGCCCAGTTCTTTCCCCAACTGGAGGTGCTGGCATTCATTGGCCAAGGCGGCATGGGCGCGGTGTATAAGGCCCGCCAGAAACAGCTCGACCGCGTGGTCGCGCTGAAGATTTTGCCGCCGGGCGTCGGCGATGACGTTGCCTTTGCCGAGCGTTTTGCCCGCGAAGCCAAGGCGATGGCCAAGCTGAGTCATCCAGGGATCGTGACCATTCACGACTTCGGCCAGACAGACGGCCTCTTCTATTTCCTGATGGAATTTGTGGATGGAGTGACATTGTGGCAGTTGCTGAACACGGGCCAAGTCTCGCCGCGGGAGGCCCTGGCGATCGTGCCGCAGATCTGCGACGCGCTGCAATACGCGCACGATGCGGGCATCGTCCACCGGGACATCAAGCCGGAGAACATTCTGCTGGATCGCCGGGGGCGCGTGAAGGTGGCGGATTTCGGGTTGGCCAAGCTGGTGGGGATCGGGGCCGAGCCGTGCGCGGAAGGCGGGGCAGCCTGCGGTGCATCCGCGCTGACGGAGGCGGGCAAAGTGATGGGAACGCCCCAGTACATGGCCCCCGAGCAAGGGGAACGCCCCCAGGAGGTGGATCACCGGGCGGACATCTATTCGCTGGGAGTGGTCTTCTACCAGTTGCTGACGGGCGAATTGCCGAGCCGCCCCATCGAGCCGCCGTCGAAGCGAGTGCAGGTTGACGTTCGGTTGGATGAAGTAGTGCTGAGGGCCCTGGAGAAGGCGCCGGAGCGGCGTTATCAGCAGGCCAGCGTGCTGAAGACGCAGGTGGAGACGATCGCTTCGACCCCACCGGTCCAGCCAGTCGCCCTGCGACAGTCCAAGGGTCCGGCGTCTGGAGGTCCGCTGCCGATTCTTGCCGGCATTTTCTTCCTCTTGCCCCCCGCGGTGTTCATCTGGTTTCTGTTGGCCGGCCACTGGATGGTGGGCGTGGATCTGGACGCAGACGTGCAGTTCTTCACGGGCTTGCTGGGTCTGCCGCTGAGCGCGGGCGTCGGCGCGGTGCTGGCGTGGGCGATCGAGATTCTCCGTTCCTCTCTCGGGTTGGCCTCAGGCGAGGTCAAGCCTGTCGGCTCTCGGTGTTGGTGCTGGCAGGCGATTGTCAGCGTGGTTACCCTCGTTGTCAGTCTGCCGTTGGGTGGTGCAGCCATTGTGTTACTTGCGCTCTCGCGACGGGAATCCGGAGGATGGAATCCCGGCACGGGAGAGCTGATTGTGACGCTCCTCCTGTTTGGCGGAACCTTCCTTACGGCGGTAGCGGCGACGCTGTTGGCGGTCGAGGCGCTGCGGCGAATCCGACAAGCCTCGGACCCGTTGCGGGGACGGTTCTGCGCACTGGCCGCGGCCTGGTTTTGGCCATGCACGCTGGCGGTGGCGGCCATCTCCTTGTCGCTGGACGAGTCGGCCTATCAGCAGCATGCAAGGGTGGTTCATGAACGACGAATTGCCCAGAAGGAGCGGGCTGCGGACGCCGCACGTGCTGAAGACAAAGCCCGGCTGCTTCGAGAGGAACAGTCGTCGACTCCGCGTGCGAACCCGGCTGGCGAACCGAAGCTGCACGACGGCAACGCGCGACAAGGTGAGGCTGTGCCTGACGAGGGACTTGTTTCGGCGGCGCCGCTGTACAAAGTCACGGACTTGGGCACTCTTGGTGGGGCAACGAGTACGGCACGCGGCATCAACGCCAAAGGGCAGGTCGTGGGCTGCGCTGACACCGCCAGCGGCCACCGGCACGCCTTTCTCTATGACAATGGCAAGATGACCGACCTGGGTACGCTCGGCGGCGCGCAGAGTTGGGCAAAAGACATCAACGCAACCGGCCAAGTCGTCGGTTCCGCCAACATCGCCAGCGAGAACCGGCACGCTTATGTCTACAGCAAGGGTACGATGACCGACCTGAACTTTCTGACAGATCCGGCCTCTGGCTGGACGCTCGAAGAAGCAACGGCTATCAATGATAATGGGTGGATCGTCGCGTGGGGAGGCTCACGAGATGGGAAATCTCGCGCTTTTCTCTTGACGCCCACGGTCGATGAACGTCCGGGCGGCCGTGGTGCGCACAAGAAGCCTGTGGAAGCGAGTGATCAGGAAGCAGAGTCGTGAGTTCCTCGTGGAAACCGGGTTTCCGAACTGACGCTGGAGAGCGGAAGCATGGAACAGGGCGACGCCGTGCCGCTGGGTCGGCAGAAGGGCGCGGCGGTGCCAGGGGTCGAGTACGTTGGGACAATGCCGTGGGTCACGACGCCCAAGCCAGCCTTTTTCTGCACAAGCAACTGTTAAGTGCCTTTCCAAAGGAGATTTTCGTATGAATCGTCCATTGCTCGCGCTGCCGTTCCGGTTTGCGGCTTCGATCGGCGCCCTCGTCGTATGGGCGGGGTTTGGCATAGTAACCTGGGTTGGTGCCGGCCAACAGCAGCCGTCGGCTCCTCGTGGAAACCAGGTTGCCGAACTGAAGCTTGAGAATGGCAGTATGGAACAAGGTGACGCCGCGCCGCGGGGTTGGCGGAAGGGTGCCGCGGTGCCCGGTGTCGAGTATGTTTGGGACAGGGCCGTAGGCCACGACAGCCAATCCAGCCTACGCCTGCAAAAGACGGCGCAAAGGTACTTTCCGATTGCCCAGTGGCATCAGTTTGTGCCGAACTCGGGAACTGCATCCAAACTAAAAGTCACGGCGTGGGTGAAAGCGGAGAAAGCAGCCAAAGGAATCGTCGACGCCGTGTTCTTCGCCCAAGACGGCTCGGTGAGCCACCAATGGATCGCTTACATCGGTGCGAAAGACGCGAACGAGCCGCCAGTCAGCCACGACTGGAAGGAGTACTCGGGCGTCGCCGAGATCCCGCCCGGCACAGCACGGCTGGGTATTGCCCTGCAGATCTATGGTCCGGGAACGATCTGGTTCGATGACGTTCGAGCCGAGTTTGTGCCGGACGAGACGCCGAAGACGGACGCGGTGCAAGCAACACGCAAACCTGCGAACGACATCGCGGATGTTCCGGCACAGGATTTGACGGTCGAAGGCAATGACAAAATGCGGTACTTCCTGATCGGGCCGCAAAAGGATGCCGAGGCACCCGAGGGCGGTTTCAAGCTAGTGATTGTCATGCCCGGCGGTGACGGCAGCGAGCAGTTCCATCCCTTTGTGCGCCGGTTGTACAAACATGGCATGAACAACGAATTCCTGGTTGCCCAACCGGTGGCCATCAAGTGGCGACCACTTCAGAGAACGGTCTGGCCGACACTGGTCAATCCGGTGATCGGACAGGAGTTCTCGACCGAGGATTTCGTCGAGGCGGTCATTCGCGACGTGGCGAAGCGGCACTCCCTGGACGAACGGTACGTCTTCACGCTTTCCTGGTCGTCGAGCGGCCCCGCCGCCTATGCGCTGGCGCTGAAAGAGGAAACGCCGATCAAAGGCTCGTATATCGCCATGTCGGTGTATCGGCCCCAGTGGCATCCACCTGTTGCGAATGCCAAGGGACGCCTGTTCCTGCTCGATCATTCACCCGAAGATCGGGTCTGCAAGTACCATTATGCCGAGCAGGCGAAACGCGAGTTGTCAGAAGCAGGTGCCAACGTTCGTCTGATCACCTACCAGGGCGGCCACGGCTGGCACGGTCCCATTTACGCTCGCGTGCGAGACGGCCTTTCCTGGTTAGTCCGCCAAATCGAAGAGCGTGATCAATGATCCGAGTCGAGTAGGGCCGGTTCCTACCGGCCAGCCTTGATCGTCGTCTGATCGGCCGGTAGGAACCGGCCCTACGCCTACTTCGCGTTCCCGGAATTCCGTGAAGAATCTCGATTTTCTATTGAACCGAGGCGTCGCGGCGGGAACTAATAGGGCAGTCTGAATGGATGTAGCGCTGGGTGGCGGGGTAGCCCGGCTCCCCTGGAAATCGGGTCGCTTGTGGAGAAGGTGGTATTCGAGTCGATTGTCGAGCAGAACTACTCCCGCGTCCTGAGGACGGCATTTGTGTTGACGGGGAACGCTTGGGAGGCGGAGGATCTTGCGCAGGAGACGTTTCTCCAAGCGCTTCGTGCACGAAAACGGTTTGCCGAGCGAAGCCAAGCCAGCACTTGGCTGCACGCCATTCTGCTCAATTTGTATCGTAAAGGCCTGCGTGCGGACCGGCGTCGAAAGAGGCGGTGGCTGAGTTGGCTGCAGAAGTCGTCGAAATCAGTCTCGGAAGCACCGGACCAGGACATCGAACGGCGAGAGTGGCAGGCCAGCCTGTGGAGCAAGGTCGCCTCGCTGCCCGAGCCTCAACGATTGGCCATCGTCTTGCGTTACGCCGAAGGAATGACGAACGGGCAGATCGCCGAGGTCCTAGATTGCCCCATTGGCACGGTCAAATCACGGTTGCACCATGGGCTGGCCGCGCTGCAGAAGAAGCTTGGTGATAGAAATAGCACCACTCACAACACAGCCAGCCAACAAACCAACCTTTCCAGAGTGACGGAATGAGAGATCAGGAATTGCAGGAACTTGAGAGTGAGCTCCGTCGCACCGCAGACGACTTGCACCGTCTCTGTGACAGGCCGGCGCCGGTGGTCGCACTGGTGACGGAGCACCGTAGGCGTCGGAGGCGGCGGTTGGTGAAACTTGCCGCTGGTCTTGCTTGCCCGTTACTGGTCGTCGCGATCGCGGGCCTGATGGGAATTTCGCCATTCTCCAAGAGCGTGTCTTCAAATCGCGAGAAACCTACGTTTCGACTGTACGATGGCCCTCCGAGGCCGTCGTTTCGCCAGAATTCTCCTGTTTCGACGGCCTCGGAGGGCCATCGTACGGATTTGGAGACGCAGCAAAGCGAACCGACGACGAATCTCGTGCAGGAAGAGCCCATTGACTCTCCGCCGGTTCCGTCGACCGATTTGCCAGCGTCCAACGCGGCCGGGCCGATTTTCATCCCCATCGTTCTCGCGCCGGGCCAACATGGTGGCAAGAGCGTCATTACCACAGCTATCTACGTCCCGGAACATACCAGATCTTTGAATTTGCAGGATCTGAGCCCGGCCGAGCAATCTGCCGTGCGACGAGTATTGGGCCTTGTTGAACACGCCGAGGTACAACTTTCCTTGTGACTATCGCTAAGACGGAGGTCGATTTATGAACGCGACGAAATCCCTTGCGTCATTCGCGCGCCAAAGGCTTGTGAACCGTTTGCTGCCATGCGCAGTGATGATTCTTGTTCTGACGATCTGCTCGGTCGCGCGGTCCGACATGCGCAAAGCCGCCCGCCAGGCCGTCGCGGCGACGGTGGCGGTCGAGTGGGAAACACCAGCCGTTTCCGAAAAGGAGGATTCCTCTGAATACGGATCGATGTATTCACCTCCGCCGACGTCGCCCGTACTACAGCCCTATCGGCCGATACCGCTGGTGCAATACGCGCCAGGTTCGACGAGCCCCGTACCCGCGTCGATTGGGCGCGCTAGTGCTACCCTCGTCTCATCGGATGGCCTGCTTGTAACGCGGCTGGATGCAGCGCATGGCGAGGAACTCAAGGTCACGTTCAGCGACGGGCGGACTCTCCAGGCGAAGCTGTTGGTTTACGATCATCGCACCGGGCTGCAATTGCTAAAAGTCGACGCCGAAAAGCTGCCACACTTGGAGGTGGCCGAAGATGATGTCGAACTCGGCCAGCCGGTCCTTGCGGCTGCCTGCACAGGTTTACGTAGCCGAGAGGTCGCGCAGGGGATTGTTGCTGCCACCGGTTGCTCGCTTCCGGACGTACCTTGTGACACGGTGCAGACCGATGCACTGGTTGGCCCCATGAGCGCCGGAGGACCGTTGGTCGACGCCGAAGGGCGACTCGTCGGCATTGTTGCGGCGAAGGAGGGGCAAAACGCCCAACAACGTGGGCCCGCGTTTGCCATCCCTGCACGCTGGGTGAGCGCTCTGTTGGATGCAGGCAAGGGGGAAGAGACTCGCGTCATCCAACGAGGGCTGCTGGGTATTGTGCTCGATGCGTCGTCGAGTGACAAGCCCGTCGTACGGAAGATCATGGAGGATCAGCCAGCCGGCAAGGCGGGGATTCGTGTTGGCGACGAGATTGTGGCGGTCGGCGGAAGCCCCGTGTCGGAGCCGGATGACGTCGTTCGCGAAATCGGCCGCTGCCAAGCCGGGGATAGGGTCAGAATCACGGTGCGGCGAGACGGTCAGCAGCAGGAGTTCGAAGTGACGTTATCGGCGCGAGAAGCCCCGGTTCGTACTGCCAAGACGGGGCCGTCCCCTCGAATCGACTATGTCCATCCCGATCGACTGCTGTTCGCTGATGAAGATGGCGCCCTGCGGGTCGTTAACCCAAGGTCCGGACAATCATACGAGAACACCGCGCCGAACGCCGAGGCACGTAAAGCTTGGGATGAGGCCGTCAAAGCCTGGAAAGACGCGGGAAACGGGCAAGGCGCAGCCAAGGTACTCAAGGCATACCAAGAGGCGCTCCGGTCCCGGCAATCGACAACTCCGACCATTCGTGTGGAACGATCCAATGTCGAGAAGAGCTTGGACGAACTGAACGGCGAAATCCGATCACTCAAAGAGCAACTCAAGGACCTCAACGAAGCGGTGAAGAAGCTCAACCAACGGCTCAGCGAAGAGGACGGGAACGCCGCGCATTGAAGCCTGAAGCGCAAGCGAAGGAGTCGTCGCGGTTTCCCTCGCTTGCGCGTCGGGCTTGAATAATCCCGGGTAGAATCCAAGCGAGGGTGAGCTGCGACGGAAAGACGACCGCTTACTGTAGCATATACGCTGCTCCTCGGCTTTACGACTCCGGCTGTGGACTGCGCGGCCGGACCGTCAAACCGAGAAGGAGGCAGAATACGATCCCTACGACAATCGCCACTTGACCATACGCCCCAGGGCCGCCGACCTGCAAGGTCCCATCCACAATCTTGTCTGGAACGGCCGCAAGACCCCAGTTGTGCGCTAACGCCGAGCCGGCAAACATCCCGCAGCAGAAGATAGCCGCATCCCCGTCGCCTTCGCCGGAAAGGAAGAACTGGCGTCCCGGGCAACCGCCTGCCAGCACGAACGCCAGCCCTGCAAGCGTCATTCCCAGGAAGTTCCACGGGTGATTAACGTGGGATATCGGCATGGCGTTCCAACCCAACTTGATCGCGCCCAAGGCCAAGTTGACGACCAAGGCACCAATCACGAAAGCCACAACGCCACTGAAAAGCTGAAAATCGCGGATGAGAATCACGTCTCGCAGCGATCCCACGGTGCAGAAACGAGTACGCTGGGCCAATGCGCCGATGACCAGCCCAGCGGCGAGGCTAATCCAGATCGGAGCGTGAAGGGCCCCCGGTCCCCCTTGGGAAAAGAAGATCGCTTCTCCTTCCTTGAAAGATACCTCGAACAAGAGCAGGCCGAGGAAGAGGACCATGATTGCGGGGAAGATGCACGCCGCTGGCCATGGCATGGGGTAACTGCGTCCCAGCGTGAAGCCGCGTTTGAGAAACACGCAGCCGATCCAGACACCAACGACAAGTCCGGCGAGGCCCGTCAGCGCGTTCCCATCTCCTCCAACCAATCGCACAAGTGCCCGCCAAGGGCATCCGAGGAATACCAGAGCGCCAATGGCCGCAAAGATGCCCAGGGCAAATCGGACGATCGGCGCCGAGCCGCCACGAGGACGCCACTCCCTGCCAACCACGGCCGCAATCAGGGCCCCAAGGACGGCAGCCATGATCTCCGGTCGCAGATATTGCACGGGTGCCGCGCGGTGCAAGCCGATCGCGCCCGCGATGTCGCGAGCGAAGCACACCATGCACAGGCCCATATTCGGCGGATTCCCCCAGTACTGCAGCAAGGCTGCCAGCACACCGATCGCTGCACCCGCGACGATGATCCAACGACAAGAGGCAAAGAATCCACCTAGCCCCATTGTCGGCCTCCTACATCAGGCAAGCGGACGAAGAAGATCTTATCGGTTCAGCAGCATGCTGCTGACAACTGTGAAGGAGACTGCCTCATTACTGCCCCGAAAAGCTCCCGCGAAAACCGGGACAGTTCCACAAGTGGTTCGCTACTTCTCTCCGCTTGCCATGTTAGGTTCGCAGGACGCCCCTTACAATCCCCTGGCGGATCCGCTCTGGCAGGTTCGGTTCGATAATCGCACTTCCCAAATACTGCAAGTTCTGTCCAAATGGTACAATGTGTCAAAGCGTGACCCGAATCGCGCGACTAGACACAAGTTGCCCTGAAGCAAACGACGAGCCGAAGGGACTGCTACCCTATGTCACCCGACAGTAGCCACGCCAGGAGCATCTGCGTTATCGGATTGCTCGTCTTCGTCCTGAGTTTGTCTCCTTTGACGGCGCGGACTTCAACGTCGGCTGCCGGCGAGCCACTACGGCGGATCGCTGTCATCGCTGACGCGAGCCTGCGCGATTCGCCGCTGGTCGACTTGCTTGCGGTCGAATTGTCGAAGCGCCGGGAACTGGAACTGCTGGATCGCGAGGAGTTGGCGCGGATTGGTAGAGAGCTCAAGCTGTCGGAGCTTGTCTCGACTTCGGCGGCCGGCCAGCGGTTGAAACTCGGCGAGCGTCTGGGCGCCGATGCCATGATCTTTCTATCGCCGGCGACCGGCCAGCAGCACCAGTTTGTCAAGGTCTGTATCAGCGAAAGCCGACACGGCGCACGTCTACGGGTCGAACACCTGCCGTATGGGAAGGACGATGCCGAGACGACCGCGCGGCAAATCGCGCAAACGCTCGACGCCACCTTGAAAGAGTTCCAGGGCGGGATTCGTCAGGTCATTGGCGTGGCGCCGTTCGTTTGTAGGAACCTGGTTCACGACTACGATCACCTGCAGCAGTCCTACGCGTTGCTGCTGCAGGATGCCCTCGGCAGGTTCCCCGGCGTCGCTGCAATTGAGACCGAAGAGGCGTTGGCGATCGGTCGGGAACTAACGCTCGCCAGCCGCGACGTGGATCGGGTTGTGCCAAAGACGATCGAGGCCACCTTCGATGTGGCCCGATCAGATTCGGACGCCCGGGAGAAAGTCCACTTCCAGATTACGATTCGCAACACGAGCGACCGGCAAGCCGAGTCGATTTCTGCGACGATGCCACTAACCGATGCCGTGTCATTCATCACCGAACGCCTGCCGAAGCAAATCCTGCTGCACGACGAGCAAGGCCAGCAAGTCAGCTTGTCGCGAGAGGAGCAAGCGAAGTGGTTGATCTCGCAAGCCGACGTCTTCTCGGATTTGGGGGCGTGGACCCAGGCCACCGGACTCCGCGAGGCGGCGCTTCTGCTCGACGCCCACCAACCGATCCAGCGCCTGCAAGTGATATACGAGTATCGCAAGGTTTTCAGCGTGCCTGGACTGGACCGTGAGGCGAAAAGCCGATTCAGCGAGCGTCGCGGCCAAGATCCGCTCGTGGACGACCCGAAACATCTGCAGCCGGCCTTTCGGCGAATCGCGGCCTGTCGCACGGCTTTGCAGCACTATGAGTACCTGGTCCGAAACGGTCACATTGATCGGGGGTTTGCGTTGGACTTGGGATTCAAACTCACGACAGCAAGACTGTCGATCGGCATCGTTCCGGAATCGCTCGACGAGCCACTACGTCGTCGCCTGGTTGAGGAACTCGGCACAGCCGAGAGAGCAGAGAATCGAATGCTAAGCGAGGTCTTCCCGCTAATCCCCTCCTTATCCAAACAGCCAGTGAAACCCGCCAGCAAATTCCGCGATTACAGCTACAGCCGCTGGGGCGACGAAGTGTACGTAATGCGGTTCAGCGACGTGTTGATCGACGCCGCTGCCAACCGGCGAGACCGCGACTACTACACCGCCAAAGACCTCGACCAACTATACCACGTGATGGACGAAATCGTGGGCAAGCGCGATTACATGGTGACCCAACTCCGCTTCCGCCTGTTCGACCGCTATCGCCGACACCTAGGAAAGCGTCCCCATCCGGATGCGGTGACCTACGAGCAGTGGCTCGACTTCCTGACCAAACTGAAGAACTCGCCCTATTTTGTGCCGCAGGCCCACGGGTACTATGGACTGCTCTGGATGCTGAAATCGGAAACGGATGTCCAACGGGAAGCAAAGATCGCCGCTGCTAAGGAAGCGCTCGCATGGGCTCAGCGGGAAGAAGGGAATCGGAATGCGACCGTGGCCGCCACGCGGCGGTACGTAGAACGTTTCGCACAACGCGAGGCGCGACGGTTGGGCGTCGAGCTTTCGGAAACGGGGCCGCCCGTCGCTCGGCGGGCGTGGCGCCCCGAGGATCCCCGACCGGAAGTCACCAAATCGCGGCTGCGATTCGAGCCGGTCGAATTGACGGTGCTCGGCCTCGACGGCAAACCTCTTCGAAAAGTCGGTGCCGCGTTCTACGTTTTGTATTCATTGCCGTGCGGAGAGGGTTTGGATGTCTTCTGGTCGCATTTCGGTTACGTTTTTTTCATGTCTTCTCCCGACACCGTGCGTCATGTCATGCACGACTCGGAAAAGTGGATCGACAACGTCGCCTGGGACGGCCGCCACGTCTGGCTTGCCGTGCGGTCTGAAGGGCTCTGGGTGCTGGACGCCAACGGTCGCATCGTCGCCAAGATCGGAACCGAGCAAGGGCTCCCGCCGTGCGATGTGGCGATCAGGGTCCACGCGGTTTCCGAAGGGAGTGTTGTCGCGGTCGGCAGTTTCGGCAAGCACCGACGTGGTTGGATGGCACAGGTGGACCGAAAAGACGCAGCAAAGCAACCAGAAGTCAACGTATTCCACCAGGCCACCAGAACCTTCATCGAAGACGACCACTTCAAAGTGCCACAGGGAGCCGACGTGGTGTTCTGGCCCACGAGACTGCATGAATGCGATTCGACCAAGGACGGCCGCCGCGTGTTGTACGTGTTTCGAGACACCCGCGGCCAACGCGACCACAACCTGACACCTCTCGCGGTTGATCTCCGCACGTTGGCCGTCGAGGTATGCCCGCCTTGGAAGGGCCACGGTCTCCCTGTCACCGTCACGACGTGGGCCGCTCGCGACTGGGTCAGCAAGCAGAAAGCCTACTACGAACTACACCGCAGCCACTGGGTTCCACATTTCGACTCGCAGACCGCAGAAGGCCACCAACCGCATCTCTGTACAGGTCACGTCTGGCGATCCCGCTTCCATCTTCACGACGGCTGGTTCTACAATCCCGGCGCCTGGGTACGCGTGAACGCCTCGACGAAAAAGGTCGAGTTCCTGGTCGACGGACCGCTGCCGGAAGAGCAGAAACTACACTGGTACGGCGTCTCGGCCCACCACGGTCTGATCGGCTGGCACGTCAGCGGACGCATCTTCCTCATCGTGGTCGACGAGACTCAACCCGAAATCCACGGTGTCGCTCGTCGCGGAGCCGATCTACAAATGTGAAGACCGAGACCACTACGTCATTGAGGATTGGCTCGACGCCCGGATCTCTCACCGGCATGTAGGCCGGACCGAGCAACTGAATTCGTTGCCGGAGCTTCGGTCGCCGTGAACGTGTTGGTTTGCCAACAGAGTGTTCAAACCCCTCCGGCTCAGTTGCGCTGTTCCGGCAAAAATGTCGGCGACCTCGTTCCGGCCTACGCGAGAATTGCGGGCTAGTCCTTCTTGCCGGCAGCCTGCAGCATGCCTCGTGTCGCCGCCAGGCGAACGTGCTTCGGCTGGTCCTCGCTGTTCAACGACGTGTACAATACCACCGCTTCTGCCTTTTTGCCGTCGTCCAGCAGTCGCTCGGCGCAGATCAGACTGGCGTCGGCAATTGCCGGCTTCATGGCCTCCGGCGCCTTTTTCGCCTGCTTACCCAACGCCTTTCCGGTCTCCGGTGTGCCGATCAATCCCAGGGCATACGCGGCTGCGGCGGCGATCGCCGTGTCCGCATCGCCCAGCAAGCCAGCCAGAGCTGCAACGCTGGCGGCGTCGCGGCGCTTGCCGAGTGAACCAATCGTCCCCACCTTGAGCGCGCCATTCAACTTCGGCAGGGCGTCCCGCATCGCCGCGGCCGCTTCCGGTGCCGGAATTCGCTCCAAAGCGTAACGGGCCATGTGCGACAGGTCCTCGTCGGGCAGCATGGCGGCCAGCGCCGGCACCGATGCGGCCGTGCCGATCGTCTTCAGTGTGCGCAGCACATAGTCCTGTGCGGAACGAGAGACGCCGCCTTTGAGCACGCCAAGCAGTCGCGACTCCAGTTCTTTTCGCGCGGCTGCGTCGCCTTGGGTGGCAACGACGGCCTCGTCGATCGGATTCAGCGTACCCCGGTCCGCGCCCCAGTCGTAGGTTCTTAGCGCCTCGAATGCCTCGTCTACCGCGGCACCGGCCTCCTGGGGTTGATCTGCGGCCAATGCTGCAGTACCGGCCAAAGCCGTCGGGCCCGCTGCCGCTGCCAAACGTGTGATGTGTCGATTTCGCATATTTCGGTTCCTTGTGTTCTTCAGGGCCTGTGTTGTCTTTCCTAAAGTAACCACGGTTGCCGTTTGGCCCGGTCGAGGAAACGGTTGGCCTCCTCGTCGCCGGGGAACTCCTGCTTGGCTTGGTCCCACTTCAACGACCGCCTCAATTCGTAGGCGATCAGACCCAGGTGGCACACGGCCATCGCGTGCGAGCAAATCTCGATATCGCGGAACGGCTTCTCTCGAGTCTTGACGCATTCGATGAAGTCACCGTAGATCCCACCCTGACCCTTGTAGCTGGGCACGGGTTTCGGCGGCAATTCCTCGTCCGGCGTGCCTTCCACGTGCATGTTGCCCATTCCGGGATGGTTGTGATGCAGCAAGATCCCGTTTGGATAGCGATAGGTCAAGAACTTGCGACCGTTATCGTCGTTGCAAGTCACTTCCTCGGGCTCCAGGTCGCGGACATCGATGGCGAAAGTCGCTCCGCCGAAATGGTGAGCGCCCCAATCGGTCATGCCGCCGCCGGAATAGTCGCTGAACGATCGCCAACTCTTGCCGTTGATCGAGTAACTGCCGCTGCACCGGTATGGATGGTAGGGCGCCCAGGGTGCTGGACCCAGCCACATGTCCCAGTCGAATCCCTCGGGGATCGGTTCCCCGGCCAGGTTGCAGGGCTTGGGCAACGGGCCCACGTTGACGTTGATCGACTTGACCGGGCCCACTTCTCCGCCCCAGATCTTGTCGACCACTTTCCGATAGTCTTGCAGCACGCGTTGGCTGCCACCGGAGACGACGCGCCCGTAACGCCGGGCAGCCTGGACCATCAGCGGCCCTTCGCGAAGGGTCCGCGTTTCGGGCTTCTGGCAATACACGTCTTTGCCGTTGCGGCAGGCCTCGATCACGATGATCGCGTGCCAATGATCGGGCGTAGCACAATGCACAGCGTCGATATCATCACGGCCCAGAACCTCACGGAAGTCATTCACAGCCGCGCAATCGCTGTTGCCGTAGTGTTTGTCCGCCTTCTGCTTGGCGGCGTCGCGTGCCCCTTTCTTCACATCACACACGGCCACGTACTGCACATCTTTGCGGCCCAGGAAGTTGCCCATGTCGCCGCGGCCCATATTGCCGATGCCGATTCCGCCCATCACGATTCGCTCACTGGCCGCCGGGCGTTCCTGGTTGCCCAAAGCGGCGGAGGTGATCACATAAGGGGCCACCATCGCCCCCGTAGCGGTTTTCAGAAAATCCCTTCGATTCGTAGCTGTGCTACGGCTTCTCGTTCGTGTGCCTTTTCGACGCCACATACCTGGCTCCTTTCAATGACTGCAGTCTGTTGCACGCACGATTCGCTGATTTTTCTTGTCACGAGTTTCAGGGCTCTCAGGTTGCTAGCCACATCATCTTGCCAGCGTAGTCTAACCATGTGCCTTAGTAGATGCCACCAGTTTCCCCTTGGACGCCGGAGATTTCCTCCAGGCACGTCAACCCTCGCTTTCGAAACGGATGTGAGTTGACGGATCATGCTCGAGTCCAGTCAAATAGCGATCGGAAGCGATTCACCGTCAAGTCGTGTTCGGCGACTGCGCGGCAGTCACCGCAGGTCTTGTACTTGTCCCCTGTACAACGAGGGCACAACGATGCAACACACCAAAAGGCAAAGTCTGACGCTTGGCGTCTGTCTTCTCCTCGTACTTGCGGTGTCAACCTCTGATGCAGCACCGCTTGACGCGACTCTGCAACCGCTCCTGAAATCGCATCGCGGCAAGGTGGCGGTAGCGGTGAAGCATCTGAAGACGGGAACGGAGTTCAAGTACCGCGAAACGGACCCTATGCCGACGGCCAGCTTGATAAAATTGCCGGTCATGATCGAAGCGTATCGGCAAGCCGCCGCCGGCGACATAGACCTGGATGTCATGGTCACCTTGCGAGAAGAAGACAAGGTGCCAGGATCAGGAATTCTTACGCCACATTTCTCCGCCGGCACCCAGATACCTTTGCGCGACGCTATTCGATTGATGATTGCCTATTCGGACAACACAGCCACGAATCTGGTGTTGGATCGAATCGACATCAAATCGACAGCCGAGACCATGGACAAACTTGGCTTTCCTAACACCAAAATCCACGCCAAGGTATTTCGGCGCGACACGTCTGTGTTTCCCGAGCGGAGCAAAGAGTTTGGCTTGGGTAGCACGACTGCGACCGAAATGGTTGGCCTGCTTGAACAACTGCATCAGGGCAAGTTCGCCGACGAGACGGCCACCAAGGAGATGATCGACCACCTTTTGTCTTGCCAGGACGAGACGAGATTTCCGCGATTTCTGCCGAGCGGGACGAAGATTGCTCACAAAACGGGAGCCGTATCGCGCGTGCGCTGCGATGCGGGAATCATCTACTCGCCGTCGGGGCCGATCGCCCTGTGCGTCCTGACGTCCGAGAACGAAGATCAACGCTGGGTGGACGACAACGCCGCGAATCGACTGTGCGCCCGGGTGGCGAAGATTGTCTACGACCATTTCAATCCTTCCCCGTCACGTGACACGTCGGAGCACGCGACACTCGAAATCGGCGCGCGCGGGAAGTTGGTCGAGGATCTGCAGCGAACGCTGAACGCCCGGCTCGGTCCATCGCCCGAGTTGTCGATCGATGGCGACTTCGGGCCCGCTACGCGTGCGGCCGTGGTGCGATTCCAGGAGACGAAGAATCTGGAGGCCAACGGAATTGTCGATGTACAGACCTGGAAAGCGCTGGGGGCATTAATCACGTCGGACCCGCCGGTGCCCGCGCCTGAAGTCGTAAACCGTGAGGAGCTTCCCACTTCGGAACCCGATACGTTGACCGGACCGCCCCACGTGACGTGCAAGGCGTGGGCCGTGGCGGACGGCAAAACGGGCAAGTTACTCTGGGGACACAGCGAAGACGAACCGCGAGACTTTGCGAGCACAACGAAGATCATGACCGCGTTCGTTGTTTTGAATCTCGCCGAAGACAAACCGGATATCCTCGACGAGATGGTCATCTTTTCTGAGCGAGCCGACCAAACGGGTGGGACGTCTGCCCGAGTGCGGGTTGGCGAGAAGCTCAGCGTGCGCGAATTGCTGTACGGTTTGCTGTTGCCGTCCGGGAATGATGCGTCGGTGGCGCTGGCCGAGCATTTCGGCGGCCGGTTCGATCCTCCGAAGGGCAACTCCGACGAACAAGATCCGTTGTCGCGTTTCGTGGCCGAAATGAACCGTGCTGCCGAAACGCTTGGCATGACACGAACAGCTTACATGAACCCGCACGGCCTGACAGCGAAAGGCCATCACAGTTCGGCGTGTGACCTGCTCAAGCTGGCTCACGCCGCCATCCAGTTGCCTCGGTTTCGCGAGTATGTGGGCACGCGTCAACGCGGGTGCACGCTGGTCGGACCCGGCGGATACGTTCGGAATGTCGTGTGGAAGAACACAAACCGTCTGTTGCCAATCGATGGCTACCACGGCGTCAAGACCGGCACCACCTCCGCCGCCGGCGCATGCCTCGTCTCCAGCGGCCACCGAGGCGATGATCATCTGCTGATCGCGGTGCTCGGCTCGACCTCCAGCGACGCTCGGTACGTGGACACACGCAATCTGTTCCGCTGGTCGTGGCTCCAGCGTGCAGAGCGATGAAAGGTTGCAGCCGACACCGTCTGACGCTACCGTAGACAGCACAAACGGAACCCATCGCCACTTGATAACACAAAGCAAGGAGAACCCGATGATGAAACACGACGCACAGACGAAACCACAACAGTCACAGGGATGTACCCGTCGCGATGCACTGAAGGCCGGCGGTACGGTGGCTGCGGCTACCGCGCTGGTAGGCATGGCAGTCCCGTCGGTCCATGCTGCCGAGGACAACACCTTCCGCTTGGCGTTGATCGGCAGCGGAAATCGCGGCAGTGGAGCGGTGGGCAACGCGTTTGCGGCTGCCGCCGGCCGGCCGATCAAGTTGGTGGCCATGGCCGACATTCTGGAGAACCGCTTGAAGGTATCGCACAAGGCGTTGTCGGAGCGGTTTGGTGACAAGATCGACGTGCCAGCCGAGCGGCAGTTCGTCGGCTTTGATGCCTACCGCAAAGCGATCGACTGCCTCCAGCCCGGCGACATCGCCATGCTGACCGCCCATGCCGGCTTCCGGCGAGTCCATCTCGATTACGCCGTGGACAAGGGCATGCATGTGTTCATGGAGAAGTCGTTTGCACCCGACCCGGGCGGATTGAAACGGATGTTGCGGGCGGGCGAACGGGCGCAGAAGAAGAATCTGAAGATCGCCTCGGGGCTAATGTGCCGCCATTCGCCGAACCGCCAAGCGTTGATCAACAAGATCCGCGACGGAGAATTAGGCGAAGTTCTGTTCATCCAGGCTTATCGCATGGGCGGCGGAGGTGTGTTGTCGCCTCGCCCGGAAGGCAAGAACGAGCTGATCTGGCAGGCTGCACGGCCCGGTTCGAGCCATCTGCTGTGGGCTGCCTCGGGCCTGATGATCGAGTTGTTGATCCATCAGGTTGACGAGTGTTGCTGGTTGAAGGACGCGTGGCCGGTCTCGGTCCACGGCCTGGGCGGCCGAGTACCCGAGAAGAGGGACTGCGGCCAGAATCACCACTCGTACGCGATGGAGTTCACTTTCCCTGACGGGGCCGTTGCGCGGATCGATAACCGAAACATCCCTCGATGCCACGGCGATTTCGTCACCTATCTGCACGCCACCAAGTGCGCGGCACAGTTCTCTGGCCAAGTCCACCGCAGCGATGTTCACGTCTACAAAGACCAACGTCTGGCGAAAGACAACATCGCCTGGAAGGCGGAGCCGGAGAAGAAGCCGCTGCACCAGTACGAATGGGAGGTGCTGCTGGATGCAATTCGCAACGACACGCCGCACAACGAGACGGAACGGTCCATCTATGCCAACTTGGCCGCGGTGATGGGGCGCGCAGCCGTTCACATGGGCAAGATCATCACGTGGGAAGAGGCAACGGCATCGGACTTCAAGTTCGTCGAAAACGTCGACGACCTGGACTACGACAGCCCCGCGCCGGTAAAGGCCGACGTAGAAGGTCGTTATCCGGCACCTGTTCCCGGCCAATGGGTAGAGATCTAGTGCATTGTCAATATTCGATTGGCAGGTAGCAGAAGTCGTGAGACTTCTGGCTCCGAACTCTCACAAGTTCGGCTACTTGGACCTTCGACGACCAACCCGCGTCAAGAGTGAATGAGGAGCCCAACGATCATGAACCCGACACGTCGCCATTTTCTGAACACGACCGCTCTGGCCGCGACGGGCGCGGCTCTGAATTCCACACTGTCCTGCTGGTCACACGGAGCGGAGGCACCGGCCGATATCCCGATCCGCCGCATTACACGCGGCCCGAAGCATCATTGGTTCGCGTACTACGACAAGTTACAGTTCGATCCATCGGATCGCTACGTTCTGGGGATGGAGGTCGACTTCGAACACCGAACGCCGCGACCGGACGACGTGATCAAGATCGGCATGGTCGATCTCGGCGAAAACGACCGTTGGATCGAATTGGGCCAAACCACCGCTTGGAACTGGCAACAGGGCTGCATGTTGCAGTGGGTACCCGGTTCGCAAACGCAGATTCTGTGGAATGACCTACAGGGCGATCGTTTCGTTTGCCATATGCTTGACGTCAAGACGAAAGACGTCCGAACAGTCCCACATCCGGTCTACTCGGTCAGTCCGGATGGGATATCGGCTGTGACACCGGACTTCCGCCGAATTCACGATGTCCGTCCCGGCTACGGCTACGCGGGGCTGGAAGATCCGTATGCCGACGATTTGGCGCCGGAAGACACGGGCGTCTTTCATGTAGATCTCGAATCCGGCAAGTCGAAGCTGATTATTTCGCTGGCAGATATCGCCAAACTGGGCGTCATTCCGAACGAGCAACCCGGCATCAAGCACTATTTCAATCACTTGTTGTTCAACCCGGACGGCTCGCGGTTTATCGCCCTGCACCGCTGGCGATACCCAAACGGCAGTCGGTTGACACGAATGATCACGGCCAAGCCCGATGGCAGCGACATTCGGATCGTCGTTCCCAACGGCTATGCGTCGCATTTCATCTGGCGCGACCCGAAGCACATTCTTGTCCAATCAAAGAACTGGCTGGGGAATTCGAACTGGAGCAACTTCTTGTTCGAGGATAAGGAAGGCGGAACGCCCGAAGAGATCGGGCGAGGCGTGCTGAATGGAGGCGGACACATCAGCTATCTGCCGGGCAACGAGTGGATCCTGAACGACACCTATCCGCAAGGCAAAGAGAGGATGCAGACGCCTCATTTGTATCATGTCAAGAGCGGACGGCGCGTCGATCTGGGACGTTTCCATCTGCCAAAAGCCTACAGCGGCGAATGGCGAGTTGACACGCATCCACGATTCAGCCGCGACGGTCGCCTCGTGTGCATCGACGCACCCCACGAGAACGAAGGCCGGCAACTTCACCTGATCGACATCAGCAGCATCGTTGGATGATAAGCGAGTATTCGTAGACCACGAGGTCATGCATGATCGTTGACTATCTTCAAAACGCCAAGCGATACTCGTCACTGCACGCCGGGTTCGCTGGCGGTTTCACGTTCCTGCGCCATGCGGATTTGGCCGAACTGCCCGATGGGCGACACGAGATCGACGGAGAGCGACTTTTCGCGATCGTATCTCGCGACCAAGGGCGAGGACGCGAAAAGTCGCTGTCGGAAGCGCACCGCCGCTACATTGACATCCAGTTTGTGATTAGCGGCCAGGACTGCATCGGATGGATGCCGACCGCAGATTGCCAACGCGTCGCATCGCCCTACGACCCGGAGAAGGACGTGGAGTTCTTCTTCGATCGACCAGCTACTTGGCTGGCGGTTCCCTCCGGTGCGTTCGCCATCTTCTACCCCGAGGACGCACATGCCCCGCTGGCAACTTCGGGGCCGATTCACAAAGCCATTGTCAAAGTGGCCGTTGATTGATGCAGGGAAACGCTGTGAAGCATCTTGGTAGCCGGATTCGTAAGAATTCGGGGGTTTCTTGCAGAATCTCTGACGTCTTGCGATTTCAGCTACAATCACGGGGCCGCCATTTCCCTGGCGAAAATGCTTCACAGTGTTGCCGAACGGGGCAGGAACCTACTCCGTTCCGTACGTCACACTCACGACCAAGTCATAGCATGCCATGCCCGAGGCACGGGCTTTGACGCTGGCCCAGCAAGCTTCGCCCATCATGCCGCTGTTGGCCGCGCCGAAGGCGACTTCGTTTCTCGAATAGCCTGACCGCGGCTTCAGTACGCCGGGCGCATCGATGCGCAGTTCGCCATCGACGTAGACTTTCAGGTTATGGCCTTCAAGTTCCATGCGATACAGGTGGAAATCGTCGGTCGTGTCCATCTTGTACCGCAGGTTGCTGTGGTGAAACAATTCGATGCGATCCGGCCACAAGCCGAGCCGCTCGCCGCTTTCGCCGTTGGTGACGATGATGAAGCTCGAACCTGACTTCACCCTGGCACGAGCTTCGACCACTGCCTTGCCTCCCGGATCCGCGCCCCAGGGATGGCGGTAATACAGGTAGTCGCCAGACACCTCGCCCTGATCGGCGATGAATAGCGCATCCTCCACGATTTCTTCGTGCGTGCGCGTCGAACCGCGGTCGCGACGCCAAGGGCGTTTCGGTTTCTTGGTGCCTTCGTACACCACGCTCCAATCATCAGGCTTAAGCGCGGATGGTTCTGCCGAAATCTCAACTTCGTTCGTGCCTTGACCAACAGCAGTCAACGGCACGGGATAGTCGGCCCAGCCATCTGTGAGCACGCCGCCGGTGAGTTCTGTACCGTTCAGTCTGACTCGCAACTGTTCCACTTTGCGAATGGCCGGGGCTTCGAGATGCAGTTTGATTTCGGGGGTGTGCCCGTCTCGTTGCGCCTCGGCCAGATCGTCTCCGATGACGATCGGAAGCTTTGTCGGTTGACTCACAGTGACAAGCTGCGGATGCGATGGCCCGAAGACAGGCACCGTTCGGTACTCGCGGCCCTTGGCTAGAAAGCGCCGAGGGTCACCGTCGCGCACGTTGACGAAATACAGTTTGTCCATCGTCAGCAGCGATTCGGGATCGCCGATCTCACGCCAAATCTGCGCATTCGGGTTGAAATAGTTGAACAGGTGCAAACCATCGGCACCCGCAGCCCATGCGTTCATAGCTCGGCCACGGTAGCTTTCGACGGAGAATCGACGGAATCGCGTTTCGCCGTGGACTCGCGAGTCACTCAGGCAGGGATAGACCGGCACGTTGTACTTGTGCCCGAGTTCCACGCTGTACTCCCATGGGTTCAGGCGGAAATAGCAGGTGGTGATCAGCATGTCGATCAGTCCCTCGCGCAACCAGCATTCGATATCGAAGCCCATGTCTCTGCAGAATCCAACTGAATCGGGCACACGCACGGCGACGAGGATCGGCCGGCCTCTCTTAATACCCACCTCTTCGGTCATCTCGCGCACGCGGCGGATCATGTCGGTCATTTTGTTTCGTTCTTCGTCGTTCGCCACGTCGCCCATCGCCGTGTTTCGGAAATAGCATAAGTGGCGAAAGAAATCCAACTCGATGCCATCCAAGTCGTAGTTGCGGCATGCTTCGTCTATGTAGCCAAACGCAAGATCGCGGATCTCAGGCCGTGCGTAGTCCACCGAACTCCATCGGCCGTGAGGCGTCCGCTTGACATGGTCGCCGACGAGCCAGTCAGGATGCTTCTCCTTGAGCGGCGGAAACAAGAAGTATGGCTTGTCGGGATGGTGAGCTGCGTCGTGCGTGTCGTTCATTCGCATGGACCAGAACACTTCCATGTCATGCTGGTGGCCGAAGTCGATTACCGCCTGCAAGCAGTCGGTACCCTGGTCGATCAACTCCTTGGCGATGTTACGGGAATTCGACTGGATCCCGAACTCGTGCCCGTGCCGCGACAACAGCGTGCCCACCTTGGTGTCGTGCGTGAAGAAGCTGAAGCCGGAACTGGTAGGGCAGAAAGCGATCGCGTCGACGTGGGTGTCGGCCAGCGGCGTGGTCCGTTTGGCCAGAAAGCCCTCGACGGTCGCTTTTTCTTTCTGAGGGAAATACAGAACGTCGCATCCATCGTTGTTCATGATGATGCGGCGCGGTCGATGAGCCATTTCACCGCGTTTCTTCCGGAGGTCCTCCAGCGACATATCCCGCGCGGGCTGACCGAACGCGGGTCCGCCAGCAAGTGCGAGGGTCACGAGTGCCACGATTGTTCGAGAAAGCAGAGGCTGATACATGGTGCAGGTTCTCCTCGTCAGGTCAGAGAGTATGGCGATAGCAAAGCCTTCAGCAAGAGAATATCACTCATGAACGGGCGCGAAAAGAACGTTGGTTCGAGGATGCATGACGGAATCCGGCTGACCACGAAGGTCTCGGCTGCTTGACACTGCGATGGGTGTGCGGTAACGTTCGGAACGTGCGAGCCCTTTGGAGAGGGGCCGGTGGGAAAGTCGAATCAAGTTGCTGAAAGGAACTATCCAGCCAAGTAACACGTAACAAAACGAGGGAAGCTGGTGCGAATCCAGCACGGCCCCGCCACTGTGACTGGGGACGAAAGCTGCAGAGATGGTCACTGTTCCAATTCGGACATGGGAATGGGAAGGCCGCGGCGAGTAGGTTGATCCAGAAGTCAGGATACCTAGAGACGCGAGTTGTCGCGCACCTTCGCGGGAAGGCCCAAAGTGGTCATGCATTCGCCATTTGAGCCCGTTCCCTCGTGGGACGGGCTTTTTTTGCGGCAGAGACGATCGGTTTGTAGTTCCGCCTTCAGGCGGTCCCGGAACGAAAGGCGCCATGGAAGACCGCCTGAAGGCGGGACTACGAGCAGCCTTAACCTGCTTGCGGGTGGGCTCTGTTGATTCACTTGGAAATCAAGTCATGAGACGGTTGGTGTACATATCGGTAGCTGTTCTGGTGGCTGCACTGATCGTGGTCCCTGTTTTGCTCAGCAGGCGGTTGTCTGATGTGAGCAGCGGTGACGGCGGACTTCGTATCGTGTCCATCTCGCCAAGCGTCACC
The DNA here is from genome assembly GCA_964623055.1 of uncultured Pirellulaceae bacterium. GTDB lineage: Bacteria > Planctomycetota > Planctomycetia > Pirellulales > Pirellulaceae > JADHUC01. Next base: position 68,161 of record CAZURK010000012.1, on the reverse strand, counting down.
GAGATGCTTTTTGCGTTGGACGTGGGCGACTCGGTCGTCGGCGTTACGAACTTCTGCGACTATCCGCCCGAGGCCAGAGCGATCGAACGGGTCGGCGGCTTCGGAACGCCCAGCATGGAAAAGCTGATGGCCCTGTCGCCCAGTCTCGTAATCGGAACAGGCGTCGAACGTGCTGCAGCAACAGCGACGTTGCGCCGCATGGGAATCGAGGTGCTTTGGATCAAGACAGACAGCATATCCGAGTTGTTCGACGCGTTGCGGCAGATCGGCAAAGCTGTGGGCAAAGCGGAAAAGGCCGAGGAGGTAGTAGCCGCCATGCAGGCAGAATTCGATGCCGTCGTTGAAACGTACCGGGATGCCATCGCGGAGCAGCGGCCGAAGGTCTTTGTTGAAGTCTGGTACGATCCGATTACCACCGCAGGCAAGCGATCCTTCATCAATGGCGTTATCACCCGCGCCGGCGGGATCAACGTGGCCGGGGAACTCAACTCGGACTATCCGACGGTGAATCCCGAAATGGTGATCGAGTGGAACCCAGACGTCATTGTGTCGGGCTACATGAACCAGGAACAACCAGAAGAGGCGCTGGCCAAACGCATCGGTTGGGGCGAGGTGAACGCCGTTCGATCAGGCAGGATTATCAACGACATCCCAAGTGAACTCCTGCTTCGCCCAGGTCCACGCGTAACCGAGGGCGTTTGGGCCCTCGCCCGACGCTTGCACGGCCCAGCGGTGGACGATGACAAGCTGGGAACGAATTGACCATGCGAGCCAACAGCAATTGGTTGATATTTGGCGTGCTTCTGGCGGTACTCGTTGCCGCCTGCGTCGCGTCCCTGTTTGCCGGCGCTGTGTGGGTCCCCGTGGACGAGATGCTCGACTCGGTGATTGTCGAGTTCCGTGTCGCGCGGTTTCTGTTAGCGATCGTTGCCGGGGCAGGACTGTCTGTGTCCGGTGTCATCTTCCAGGCTCTTTTTCGGAACCCGTTGGCCGAACCCTACGTGCTGGGAGTCTCGTCGGGTGCGGGACTTGGGGCCGCCATCGCGATTGTCTCGAATCTTGCGGCTCACAGCACGCGACTTCTACTGGCCGTGGCCCCGGCACTGCCGCAATTCCTACTTCCGCATCTTTCGCAGTTTTTCAACACGTGGACCGTGCCGGCCATGGCGTTCGCTGGCGCGCTGAGCACTATTCTCCTGGTCTACGGTCTGGCCCGCGATCGTTCTGGAGCGGCTCCCGTTCACACGTTGTTGCTGTCCGGCGTGATGGTCAATGCGGTGTTCGGCAGCTTGCTGATGTTCCTGGTATCTCTGTCGACGTCCGACGCGTTGCACAATGTCATATGGTGGCTTCTGGGCAGCCTGCAGGTCCTCGAGTGGAGCTTGCTGCCAGCGCCGGCGATTGTGGTGGGGTGTGGACTCGTCGTCACCGTCGCGTTATCCCGTGATCTGAACGTCATCACGTTGGGCGAGGAGCCAGCCGCGCACTTGGGATTGAACGTGGAACGAGCCAAGACGTTGTTCCTCTTGTTGGCATCGCTGATGACCGGAGCAACGGTGGCGGCGTGCGGTCTGATTGGGTTTGTCGGCTTGATCGTGCCACATTCAGTGCGATTGGCCATTGGTCCGGACCATCGCCGGCTGGTGCCGGCGTCCGCGCTGGCCGGTGCCACGTTTCTTGTGATAGCCGACAGCTTTGCTCGGACGATTATGGCTCCTACGGAAATACCTATCGGCGTCGTGACGGCACTGCTCGGCGGGCCGTTCTTCTTCATCCTTCTGCGGCGAAAGAAGCGTTCGTCTTGGGGCTAGACATGCTCTCGATCGAAAACATCACTGCAGGTTACGGTAAGGAGACCGTGTTGAACGGTGTCGAGATCGAAGTGCGCGAGGGTGAGTTCGTCGGCCTGATTGGACCGAACGGATCAGGTAAAACGACATTGCTGCGGGTTGCCACCGGCGTGCTGGCTCCGGGGGAAGGCGATGTTCTGCTTCGCGGTGTCAACTTGCAGAGCATCGGCCGGCGCACGATCGCCAAGACGATCGCCTTTCTACCGCAAGACCTGGCAACCGAGTTCTCGTTTACGGTCCGCGAAGTGACCGTCATGGGCCGATACCCGCACTTGCCGCGAGTCGGCTACGAGACGCGCAAGGATCTGGAAATCACGGAACACGCCATGGAACTGACCGGCGTGGCGCATTTGGCCGATCGGATCATTACCGAACTGAGCGGCGGGGAACGCCAGCGCGTGTTCATCGCCATGTGCCTGGCTCAGGAGCCGGAACTGCTGGTCTTGGACGAGCCAACGAATCATTTGGACATCGGCTATCAACTGTCCGCGCTCGACCTGATCCGAAAGCTGAATCGGGAAACCAACATGACCGTGATCAGCGTGTTCCACGACCTGAATCTGGCGGCCGAGTACTGCGAGAGAGTCGTCGTGTTGGACGGCGGCCGAGTGGACGCCCTCGGTCCGCCTGAGGATGTCCTCACGACCGACATGATCCAACGCGTCTACGGTGTGAGCGTGCTTACGGAGCGGAATCCCGTATCTAACCGGCCGCACATCGTAATATCGGCTGGCCGAAGCTAAGCCGTTCGCTGTCCTCCGTCCTTGGTCCGCGCGTGATTGTTGGGGAAGGACAGGGGCAGGTCTTGACTGTAACTTAAGGGTCGTTGGAGAAATAACCGTCATGTTTCTCGCTCGGGACAATGGTCCCAAGCTACGTAGGATGGGACCATCGTCCCGTCGTGCGACAGTTTTTCTCGAACGATGCTAAGGTTCGTCACGCAACGCCATTTCGGTTTCTTTGAACGAGGAAGGACTTTCACTACTTGACAGAAGCCTTAATGGGTGACCCCAGTAACGTCGGCGTAGACGAAACCGTTGCGGCGGACGACTTCGCCTAAACGTACGCTGATTTCTGCGTCGAACGCTGGCCCGGCGTAGCAGAAGGTGTGGAATTCGCCGTTTTCGCCGCAGGGGTCAACATGATTGGGAAGTTCGTCCAACAGCGATTGGTCGTACTGGCGGCCCACGAAGCTCGCGTCAAGCTGTTTCGGGTCCACGCACGTGATGATCGCGCGCACGCCATCAGCCTGCATCCGATGGGCCAGATCCTTTGTCTGGTCGGGCGAACACCAGATTGGAAAAAGTGGCTCGATGCCGGTGCCCGCCAGTTGTCGCGTGCGATAGTCCCGAATGTCAGTAAGGTACAGATCGCCGAAGGCGACATGCGTGATCGCCTGCTCTTTGGCGCGATCGATCGCTTCCTGCATTCGAGCTTCGTACTGCTCGTTCGAACATGGCCATGGCAAGAACACCGGCCACAGGGGCAGACCTGCACGATCGGCTTGCGCTTCGGCCAGTTCCCGCCGAACCGCGTGCATCGATACGCGATCAGCGGCTTCGTTGAACGAGCTTAACAGTCCGACAAGCTCGACATCGTCCTGCTGGCGCAGAACGTGCAGTGCCCAAGCACTATCCTTGCCGGAACTCCACGAAAGAAGAACTCTCTTGCTGCCGCTCACCGCCGTCCCAATGCGTCAAGGAAATCGTTCATTTCGTCCGCCACGTGGTTGTCGCCTTGCCGCCGGGCTTCCTCGACACCGTTGCGGAGCACTGTTCGAGCCTCGTCAATTCTTTCCAACTCGACCAAGTGCCTCCCGGCCATGAGAAACGCGGCTACCAGAGGCGTCTCGTCGGACATGAGCCCCCGGAGCAGCGCAAGACTCCGTTCGTGTTCTCCCTCCTTGTTCAACTCCGATGCCAGACTGTAGCGGAGGAATTGATCGTCCGGTTCGTCTTCCAGCATCGCTTCGATTTGTTCACGACGAGACATTTCGCTCATGATATTACGTCGATCTGTACTCTACTGCCAGACAGAGATTCCAGCCAATCCTGCGCCGTTGCGACTGCCGGCGAGCAGTCAAGCATAATCTCTGGTATCCGTGGGAAAAAGCTCCCAATAACACGTTTTCGCGCCGGTCGAGTTGAAACGTGGTGGGAAACTGACAAACTGGGTAGCGAACACACGCAATGAGAGATCGCCTTCTGCCCTCTGGAGTCACAGGAGCCCACCATGAAGACTACCCTCACTCGTCGTTCTTGCCTATTGGGCATCGGAACTGCCGCGGCCGGCGCTGCCTTTCACATCGGACGTCGCGCGCAGGCTGCGCCTACGGCCGAGATCATCGAGACAAAGACCATCAGTCAACAGCCAAATCTATATCACGGTTGGCCCACTTTGACGCGTCGTAAATGCGGCGAGCTGCTTCTGGTTTGTTCCGGCGGACGCGAGGCTCACGTTTGCCCGTTCGGCCGTGTGGAGTTGATGCGGTCAAAGGATGACGGCCAAACGTGGAGTTGGCCACGTGTTGTCATGGACGGGCCGATCGACGACCGCGATGCCGGCGTGGTCGAGACCGCCAAGGGATCGATCCTGATTACCACTTTCACCTCGCTTGCGTATGAACCGATTCTGGCGAGAGCCGAGAAAGCTGAAAACTGGCCGGAGGATAGACTCGCTCGGTGGCAGGCTGCCCATCATCGAGTCGGCCCGGAAGAACGGAAGGCCGCATTAAGCGTTTGGATGATCCGGTCGACCGACGGCGGCGTCACTTTCTCGGGACGCTACGACCCACTGGTAGACAGCCCGCACGGCCCGATCCAACTGTCCGATGGCCGATTGCTGTACGCCGGAAAGGAACTGTGGCATGGCGAGAAACGCATCGGCGTATGCGAATCCGCCGACGATGGCCAGACGTGGAAGTGGCTGGCGGCGATTCCCACTCGCGAAGGCGACAATCCTCGCAGCTACCACGAATTGCACGTGGTCGAGACGGCGGACGACCGCCTGGTCGCGCAAGTGCGAAACCACAACTCGGCAAACGCAGGCGAGACGCTGCAGTGCGAATCGGCGGACGGCGGCGCCACGTGGACGGCTCCTCGCTCGATCAATGTGTGGGGATTGCCGTCGTATCTGCTGCGTTTGAAGGATGATCGGTTGCTGATGACCTACGGACACCGCCGAGCGCCGCTGGGCAATCAAGCCCGCGTCAGCGACGATCACGGCCGCACGTGGTCCGAGCCCATCATCATCTCGGGCGACGGCGCGTCTGGCGACTTGGGGTACCCTTCGACCGCCCAACTCGCGGATGGATCTCTGCTGACCGTCTGGTACGAGTTGATCAAAGGCTCCAGCAACGCGGCACTTCGGCAAGCCCATTGGTCCATCACTGTATAGAGGGGGCCTGGCTACATGCGAAACACCAGACTAATACCAGCGACGTTAGTGGTCTTTTCAACGGTCATGGGTGGGTTGACGAACGCCGACGACAATGCGGAACTTGTTCTGCGCGGAGGTAAGATCATTACGCTAGACGATCGCCAACCCTCTGTGAGCGCTCTGGCCGCCGGCCAGGGAAGGACCATTGCGGTGGGTGAGGACGATGACGTGTCGAAGCTGATCGGCGCTGAGACCAGGGTCATCGAACTCGAAGGTCGATCTGCGATCCCGGGATTCATTGACGGGCATGGTCATTTCGTGGGGCTGGGGCGATCAAAGATGGTCCTGGATCTGACGAAGGCGCAAACCTGGGACGACATTGTTCGCCTGGTGAAGGACGCAGCCGGGAAGAAGCCGCCGGGGGAGTGGATCATCGGACGCGGCTGGCATCAATCGAAATGGAAGAAGCCGCCCAACCCGAGTGTGGGCGAATACCCGGTGCACGCCAAATTGAGTGCCGCTACGCCCGAGAATCCGGTCTTGCTAACTCACGCTAGCGGGCACGCGAGCATTGCCAACGCCCTGGCGATGCGACTGGCAAAGGTGGACGCGAATACGCCCGATCCGCGTGGTGGCGAGATTCTGCACGACACGGACGGTAATCCCGCCGGCGTGTTCCGCGAGACCGCGCAAGGGCTGATCGGGCCGGATGAGAGCGATGCGGCCTATCGAGAAGGTCAGTTGACCGAGGCCATCGAGCTGGCCACGCGCGAGTGCCTGGAGAATGGTGTCACCAGTTTTCATGACGCCGGCTCGTCATTCGAGACGATCGATGTTTATCGGCAGTTGGCGGAGGACGGCCTCTTGCGAGTCCGCCTTTGGGTCATGGTCGGCGACAGCAACAGCCGAATGACTCGTTTGCTGCCCAAGTACCGGATGATTGGTGTCGGCGACAACCACCTGACGGTTCGAGGCATCAAACGTTTCATCGACGGAGCGTTAGGCGCACATGGCGCGTGGATGCTGGAACCGTACGACGACATGCCGTCCAGTGTTGGCTTGAACACCTCGTCAGTCGAATCGATTCGACGGACGGCGGAGTTGGCGCTGCGGCACGACTATCAACTGTGCGTCCACGCGATCGGGGATCGCGCAAACCGCGAACTTCTCAATATCTATGAAGAGGCATTTCGCCGCAAACCGGCCGAGACCTCGCGGCGATGGCGAGTCGAGCATGCTCAGCATCTTCACCCCGGCGACATACCTCGTTTCGCTGAGTTAGGGGTGATCGCGTCGATGCAGGGCGTGCACGCCACCTCGGACGCACCGTATGTGGTCAAACGACTCGGGCAACGACGCGCGGCCGAAGGCGCATATGTCTGGCGTAGCCTTATCGAAGCGGGCGCAACCATCGTCAACGGCACCGATGTTCCAGTGGAAGATGTCGACCCCATTGCGTGTTTCTACGCGAGCGTGACTCGCAAGCTACGATCGGGAGAGACGTTCTTCCCGGAACAACGAATGACGCGCGACGAGGCTCTGCGTTCCTACACCATCAACGCCGCATACGCAGCGTTCGAGGAGGACGTCAAGGGCTCTCTGACGCCCGGCAAGCTGGCGGACATTGTGGTACTGTCAAACGATCTTCTGACCTGTCCGGAAGAAGAGATCTTTAAGACGAAGGTCGTCTACACTATCGTTGGCGGCAAAGTTCTGTACGAGCGTCAATAGCGCACAACAGAGCCGCCATCAGAGTCGTTCAACGGCAAGCCGAAGGCGACTGCGTTTCCGACCATCGCCGACGCCATCGGCTTGCCGTTAAACGTATTTGCGCAGGGTGCGCGAATTCTGATTGTTGGCAGGTCAGAGGGCACGTTGGAAACGTGCCCCACGTAAAGGCTTCAACCAAGGAGTTTGATCACGACGACCGTAACGTCGTCGTCCAGCTTCTCTCGGCCGGAGAAGTCCAGCACGGCTTGATGCAACGTTTCGATAATCTCCTTGGCCGACATGTCGCGACTGTTGCTGACGATTTGAAGCGCACGGTCGGTGCCAAAGAACTCGCCGTCAGCCGATCGCGCCTCCAATACGCCGTCAGTCAGAAAGAAGGCGAGGTCGCCGGGCTCCAGCGAGATAGGACCACTGATTGGGAACTCGGCGTCATCGAGGATCGCAAGCGGAACCGTTGCGCTTTCCAGACATTCCTTCACGACCCCTGATTCACCCAATACGTAGCCGTGCGGATGCCCAGCGTTCACAAACGTTAGCGTTCGCGACTTATCATCGAGCCGAATAAACACGCCTGTGATGAACACATCGTCTTTTGTGTCGCGGATCAGGGCGGAATTCACTCGGGCCATAGTCTCATCGATTCCCATGCCCAACTCAGACAGAGAATGAAGATAGGCGTGTGTGGATGCCGTTACCAACGCGGAACTGAAGCCATGCCCGCTCACGTCGCCCACCATGATTCCCAAGCATCCATCTTCCATGGGAAGATAATCATAAAGGTCGCCGGCTGCATGCTCGGCGGGATAGACCTCGCCGGCGATGTCGAACCCTGGCAACGCTGGTGCCTCGGCCGGCAACAAGCGTTGCTGAATCTCCTCGGCGGCCAGCAATTGGGCTTCGTGCTCCAGCAAGGTTTCCTCGGATCGGACACGTTTGATCGTGCCTGCCAAGACGTCGGCCACGGAAGACAGAAACTTCTCGTCTTCCGTCCGCCTCACGTGCCCATCCTTCAGATACAAGTTGATAACGCCAAGCACCAATTGCCCCGAGAGGATCGGCACGCAGTAATGGCCGTGCGGCGTCATGCCGGGATACTGTGTCTCGTGGCGTTCGTCAACGCAATTGGCGAACACGATTTGTCGACTCTCCGCTGCCTTACCGCACAGGCATCTTCCAAACGGCACCTCGGCGCAACTGTGCAGCAATTCGTCCGGCATTCCGACGTGGGCCTTCATGGTCAGCGATAGCGTCCCTTCCTCCCGCACGAAGATCGCTCCTTTTGCCTCGAGGGCAAGCCAGGGTATCGAGAAAAGCAATTGCAGAGTGTGCTCGAGCACCTCCTCCAGCGAGATGGATTCCAGGGAGATCTGCAAAAGCGAGCTGATCGCTTGCTGGATGCGGAGGCTTGTTTCGAGCTGCCTTGCGGCGTTCTTGCGCTCGGTAACATCACGAACCGAGCAGAAGATGAGAGGCCCGCCACCGGTGTGCATCGGGCTCAGACTGATCTCTACTGGAAACTCCGTCCCGTCTTTGCGGCGGGCGACCAGATCAAGGCCCGAAGCCATGGGGCGGACATGCGGTTTCTCGCTATACCCCGTACGGTATCCTCGATGGCTGCGGTGAAACCGCTCGGGAATAAGGACCTCGATCGCCTCTCCGAGCAGTTCCTCGTGCGCGTACCCAAACATCTCCTCCGCCATCGCGTTGGCCAGGGTGATCTCGCCCTGTTTGTTGACGGTCATCATCGCATCAGGGGCGACGTCTATTAGCCCGCGAAACACATCCTCGGCACGGCAAGGCTCGACGGCGCATTTCATCTGAGGCTGTGAGACGCCGAGGTGCGGGAGCCTGTTCGGATCCGTCATGTTGTCTCAACTCGAAAAGTCTGCCCAACGTGAACGAAGCCGAATAGACATCTATCTGGCTGCTCACGACGTTGTCTCGTTCAGCAGAAACTGTGCTGCCCGTCTCAACCGGTTTCGGATTGGCGTGACCCCGCTTAGCTGCGATTGCCGCGCAGCAGATCACTCCAGGTATTATCACAAGGAATAGTCAGAGGGAAATCGAGGCGGTCTCCGTACATCCTTACGATAAATGCTTGTCGAAGAATACGCGTATTGACTGTATTGGCGTAGGTGATTGCCTGATGGCTAGATCCATATTTGCCATTTCGCTCCACGTGGTGATTGTCTCGCAGCGAGATTTGCGGTTTAACTCACAAGAGCCCGCCGATGTGTTATTTCCTGTGGGAACTGGGTTTGCGTCTCCTTAATTAGATGGGAGTGATGCCCCAACGGAAAGACCTGTCTTGAGATCTCTATAGAAAACGGGCTGCTCGAAATTACGGCTTCGCACCGAGGCCCTTCATTCAGCGGTGTTTGGCATGACTAGTCAAATCGGGACGGACAGCCAATTGATTCGCGAGCTGGAAGCCATGCGGTGTCGCGTTGCGGAATTGGAGGCGGCATCCGCCGAACACGAGCGGATCGAAAAGGCGCTGAAGGCGAGCGAGAAGAAACTTCGCATTCAGGCGCAGTTGCTGGACAGCGTCCGTGAGTCGATCATCGCCACCGACCTTGACGGACGCGTGGTCTACTGGGGCAAGGGGGCTGAACGCCTATATGGGTACGCTGCCGACGACGTCATGGGCGAACTGATAACATTCATCGTCGAGCCACCGCAAGAGGAAGAAGAAATCGAGCGTATGCGGCTGGTGCGCGAATCAGGCTTATGGCGCGGACAGTACGTTCAAAGGAAGATAGACGGTACTTCGTTTTGGTCGGATACGGTGATCTCGTTGGTGACGGACGACGAAGGTCGCCCCTGTGGTATGATAGGCATCGACCGAGACATCACCAAGCAGAAACGTGCCGAACAAGCACTGTGCGAGGCGCACGAAGAGCTGGAACAGCGCGTCGAGCAGCGGACGAAACAACTGGTCGACGCCAACGCGTCTCTGGAGAAGGAGATCGTTGACCGTCGGCAAGCCGAGAAGGCATTGCGTGCAAACGAAGAGCGATTCCGCCTGATCGCCGAAAACGTGACCGACATCGTCTGGACGGTCGAAATCGCGCACATCGCCAAGGCGATCGCTGATGCATCCAGCAACTCCAGGCCGTTGGACGTGGACGAACTGCTCAGCCAGTGGCGGTTTACCTTTATCAGCCCGTCTGTTCAACAGATCATTAGCTACTCGGCCGACGAGGCGATTGGTCTTCATCCGAAGGATATGCTCTCGCCCGCATCGTTCTTGATTCTGAAAGACGCCTTTGCCGAGGAGTTGATGATCGAAGCGGCGGGCAGCGGAGATCCGTTACGAAAGCGGATATTGGAGTTGGAGCACATTACCAAGGACGGAAAGCGCCGCTGGTGTGAGATTGCCGCGACGTTCCTGCGTGACGAAAAGCAACGGATCGTCGGCGTGGAAGGAATAACTCGTGACATCACGATGCGCAAAAACCTGGAAAAGCAGCTCTCCGAGTCCATCGTCGAACAGCAGCAGCAGATCGGACAGCAACTGCACGACGAACTTGGCCAGCAACTGCTTGGCTTGGGATTGATGGCGAAAGGCTTGCAGCGAGAGCTGGAAGTGAGAGAACTTCCCGAGGCCCGTACGGCGGGCGATCTAGTCGCCGCGATGGCGCGTGCCCAGGACTGTGTGCGAGCAGTTCTGAGAGGTATCCGTCCCGTTGAGGTGGACTCCGGCGGATTGATGGCGGCGCTGACCGACCTGGCGGCGGGAACGGAACAGCTTTCCGGCGTACGGTGTACATTCGAGTGTCAACGGGCAATCCCCATCGAGGACAACCACACGGCGACCCAACTATATCACATCGCCCAGGAAGCGGTCAGAAATGCGGTGCGACACAGCGAAGCAAGCCAGATCACGCTTGGTTTGACGTGCACCGATGGTCACTTGAGGCTTCTGATTCGCGACGACGGTAAAGGAATCGCAGGCGACCTGGAACAGTTGACGGGCATGGGACTTCGAATAATGCGTCACCGTGCCAGCGTCGTCCATGCGGGTTTGACAATTGAATCAGCCGAGGGCAGAGGCACCCTGGTCGTCTGCACTCTACCACTTGAACAGTTGCGATGAGTACAAAATTTAAGAGCCAGTTTGGAAACGGCAAGAAGAGAATTTTGATCGTGGATGATCATCCCATCGTCCGGCAAGGTCTGGCGCAGTTGATCGCCCACGAGTCTGATATCGAGGTGTGCGGCGACGCGGACAGCGTGGCCGACGCGTTGAAGGAGACCGAATCTCTGCGCCCCGATCTTGTGGTTGTCGACATCTCGCTGAAGGACAGCCACGGAATGGAGTTGATCACGCAGCTAAAGGAAGGCCATCAAGAAACGAAGATGCTTGTCTGGTCCATGTTCGACGAGATGGTCTTTGCCGAACGCGTTCTGCGCGCCGGCGCCATGGGCTACATCAACAAGCAGGAATCGGTAGAGAAAGTCGTTGACGCCATCCGCCACGTCCTCCGCGGCGAAATCTACCTGAGCCCGCGCATGACCAAATACGTCTTGGCTCGCATCGGGCGAGGCGATTCGATCCAACAGGATCCGATCAACAGTCTAACGGATCGGGAACTGGAGGTGTTCGAGATGATCGGGCAGGGAATGACCACCCAACAGATCGCGCGCAAGCTCGGTCTCAGCCCCAAGACGATCGAAACACATCGCGAGAAGATCAAAGCCAAGCTGGATCTCCGCAACGCCGCCGAATTGAGCCGTCGTGCGGTTCAGTGGGTGCTGGAGCAGAGGTAGGTTCAGGCGACGGTCACTCTGCAGCGGCATCATAACCCGAAGTGTAAGCGAGGGAATCATGGGAAACGTTCCTCGCTTACGCTTTTTCAAGTTGCACAGTTCTTGCGTTGCGTTTGGCCGAAGGCCATTTTTCACCGTAGCCTGGGGCAACGCCCCAGGAACATGCATCGTAACGAATCGTTTTGGCCGAACGCCATATTCACCGGGTCATCGAAGCGATGTGATTATGGCCTTCGGCCAAAAGTGTCGGGAAATAACGCATTCCTGGGGCGTTGCCCCAGGCTACGGTGAGTCGAGGCCTTCGGCCTGATCTCAATACGTGCAACTTCTGAACTTTCGTTTCGGGTTACGATCGTACAGTCCCCGCGAGGTGAGGAAGCAAGAGGCCCTGCCGCGCTGCCATTGGACACCAGGGGCGCGACGGCGCACAATGTAAACTCCAGCGACGATATCGGCCGCCCGCTTGGCCTGTACCAGAAGCCTGAACGGCCGTTGACCGACGTCCTGTTTCAAGGAGCAATTGATGGCTTCCGTTACGACGAATCGCAGGCGGTTCCTCCAAGCGAGTGCTTTGGGGGCCGGTGGGGCGATGATTGGGTCCCGAGCGGAACCAAGCTTTGCTGCTGTGGCCGTTGCCAAGAACCGCCCGCCGAACTTCCTGTTTGTGATCTGCGACCAGTTGGGATTGGACGCGATCGGCGCACACGGGTGCCCCGATGTCCACACTCCCAATTTGGACCGACTGATTCACCGTGGCACGACGTTCACCGAATCGCACAGCACGAATCCCGTTTGTTCCCCGGCGCGCAGTTCGCTGATGACCGGCCGGATGCCGGTGGAAACGGGCGTGATCACGAACAGTCGCCCGATTCATCCCAGTTGTCCTACCATCGGACACGTGCTGGGATCGGCAGGTTACGAATCGGTCTATTGCGGCAAGTGGCACTTGCCCGGCGGCGTCCCGCGGCCGCAGGACGGCTTCAAGGTGTTGCCGGCTCGCGGCGGCCAAGGAGACATCGACGATACGGCCATTTCGCGCACCTGCGAGGCATACTTGAAGAACCGCAGCAAGGATCGTCCGTACTTGATGGTGGCTTCGTTCCTGCAGCCGCACGACATCTGCTACTGGGGCAATCACGTGGGCCAGCGCGTGCCGGACGGTTTGCCCTTCGAGCAGATCCGCGACCAGTTGCCCGAACTGCCACCGAACAACAAGTGCCGGCCACCAGCGCCTGCGAAACTGGACCGGATCAAGTTCGACCGATTCAACGAAGAACAGTGGCGATACTACTTGTACGTCTACGCTCGAATGATCGAGATGCTGGATGCCGACGTTGGCCGGGTCTTGGGTGCGGTCGAAGCCAGCGGCGAAGCGGACAATACCGTGATCCTGTTCACATCGGACCACGGCGACGGCCGGGGCCGCCACATGCACGTGTCGAAATGGTATCCCTATGAAGAGGCGGTCAAAGTACCCATGGTCGTCGCGTGCCCAGGCACAGTGGCAGAAGACCATCGCGATACGTCGCACCTGGTTAGCGGCTTGGACGTGATGAGCACGATGTGCGACTACGCCGGCGTCAAGCCGCCCGAAGACGTACGCGGCAGTAGCCTACGGCCGCTTATGGAACGGAAGAACGTGACGTGGCGTGAATGCGTTTCGTCCGAGCACCATGTCGACGGAAGGATGCTGCGGACCGAGCAGTACAAGTACGTTCACTATGACGGCGACCCGGTCGAACAGCTTTTCGAACTGAAGGCGGATCCCTGGGAAATGAACAACTTGTACCAGGATCCGAAATACGCAACCGTGCTGGAGGATCACCGCAAGCTGCTAGCCGAATTCCAGTCGCGGCTGACGCCGGTGGAACCCACCCCCAGCGCGGTCCGTCCACGACGCAAGCGTCCGGCGGCCAAACCCAAACAAAAACCTGGCAGGAAGCTGCGGGTGAAAGGAGGGCAAGCATGAGCGATACGAACGTCAATGTCCCCGCCGATTTTCCGCTGAATACGATCGGCGCCGCGGTGAACCAGATCGCGCTGCCCGAAGGCCCCTTCGACCCGTCCGGCTCGTGGCAACAACGCTACGGCGTCTACTCGGCAGCCGGCAGGCTATCGCGAGTGGGCGAACTGCGACTCGACCGGCAAGTCAAATCCAGTGGTCGCGTGCTTCTGGACATGCAATACCAGAAGAGCCTCTCCGGCGGTAGGCAGATGATATCCGCCAAGATCCACTTGGCGGCAGACAGCCCGCTATCCACTCCAGAAGACTGGTCCTTTGTCGCCCGAGTGCTGGACACCGAAGGCCGCGTGATCGACAACACGCAAATCAAGAAGTCAATCCGCGTGCAAAACGGAATCCTGACAATCGACGCCTCCTCCGGCCAGATGACCGTGCCAATACGTGGCGATTACACACTGAACTGGGCGTTGTTCGACGCCGTTCAGCGACTACCCGCGGAATCACTCGACCCGATCCAGTTCACGCTGATCGACCATTTCGATCAAGTAAAACCCAACCATACGCTGTCATTTCGCACGAACACCGACGTGACCATCCGCGGCAAGCCGCAAACGCTTCGCGCCTATGATCAACTCGGCGAAGGAATCGTCCCTTGGATCTGGTGGGTCGACCAGCACGGACGACTACTGGTTGCCGTGAGCGGGCTGGAGGTGTATTTGTTGGAGCCGCCGATGCGGTAACGGACCTTGCTCCGCAGACAAGCAGGCATCTCATCCCATCAGCGGTGGGCGGCCGGCGGCTCGGCGGGCGTCGGCGACTTCGCCTCCGTGGAAGACCATGTGTAGTGGGATCGCCGATAGGCACTGTCCGATTGTGCCGAAGAAGTCCTTTGCGTCGTCCGGGACTTTGCTCGGCTGGTCCAGATCGTCATCCGACATGGAATCCAGTATCTTCAGCGTTTCGGATCGGACTTCGCCGAATTTGGCTGCGATCTCGTCGAATGGCGGATACTGGCTCGCGTCGGCCGACGGTTGGCTGCCTTGACCAAAGAGGTCCTTCCATTCGGCCAGCGGGTTTGGCTTGCCAAAGATGAACTCGTCGCGCAATTCCGCTTCGCTGTAGGTCACGTGGCCCAGGATCCAGAGCGGATGATTCCCGCCGTTGGGCGTCGGAGCGGTCGTCGGTGCGTCTCTCATATCCATTATCAATTCCATCACCCAGGCTGTGCTTTGCTCGAGTGACATCTTGATGACGTCGATCCCTTTCATCGTAGGCTCTCCGGTTTTGACAAGTAGGTTTACGGGGTATTGTATACCGCGCAGTTGCAGAAGCGGTAGGGCGGGGCGCGATTGGGATTCACAGTTGCCTGCGTCCAAAGCCTCGTAGGCTTACGACGGCAGTTCTGCAAACGCCTCCCTGGCCGGGTCGCCGTCGCGAGTCATGATTTCCAGTAAACGGCCGTGCATCTCGCGAACCACCTTCGCGTGTCGAGGATCGGTGGCCAGGTTATGATCCTCGTGAGGATCGTTCTTCAAATCGTACAACGCCACGCCCCGGCGTCGGGAAAGCTGGAAGAACTTGTACTGTTCCGTGCGAAGCATCCGCACATGGTCGGCTCGCTGGCAGAATGCGTAGTCGCGCCACGGCACGTCGCGTCCTTCGACCAGCGGACGCATCGACCGGCCGTGGATCTTGTCGGGAATCGGATGCCCCAGGTAGTCCAAGATCGTTGGCATGAAGTCGATCTGGCTGACCGGCTGGTCGACGACCGTGCCCGGCGCGATACTGCCGGGCAACCGCATCAACAATGGGATCCGCACCAGATCGTCGTACATGCTGGTGATCGATTTGCCGATACAGCCGTGCGCTCCGACCATGTCGCCGTGATCGGTGGTGAACACGACCAGCGTATTGTCCGCCAGGCCCAAATCGTCAAGTTTCTTGAGGACACGGCCCATTTGGTCGTCGATGTATTTGACCATTCCGTGATAGATCGCCGCGTACTCGCGAATGCCCTCCGGGCCCATGATGTTGCCCAGCCGTTTGCTCGCACCACGCTGGTCCCACTCGGGCATGTCGAAACTGCCCTGCAATTCGACTTTGTCGCGATCCACCATGCTGTAATACGGCTCGGGGATGACCCATAGATCGTGCGGTGGACTCCACGAGGCGGTGATCATGAAGTTCTTGTCCGCGTTTTGATCCATCAGGTCGAGCACTTGGTTCGTGATCTGTGTTTCGGGCAAGAGTTCCGGCGGCACGAGGCTGCGGCCGATGATCGAGATGTACGCCAAACGGTTGTTCGGCAAAGCGTGAAAGTCGTGGAAGCCCTTCTCGACCGCTGGGGTCATCTCGACTGGCCGCGCCAAGTACTTGCCCGGGCTGGGATGGTCGGCGAACTTCGAGGCGGGCAGGTGCTCGGCCAGCAAGTTGCGGTACTGGCGGTTTGACTTGGCGGCGTAGCTGTATGATTCGTAACAGTCAAAGTTGCCCTTGTTGCCCAAGTGCCATTTGCCTCGGTGGTCCGTCGCGTAGCCTTTCCGATGCAAGAACGTTTCGGTGTTGGTAAACGCGTCCTGGGCCAACGGCGGCTGGGTGTTGCGCCCCGGGCTGACGTTCAGCAGGACGCGGTGCGTGTGGGGGTACACGCCAGTAAGGACCGAGGCGCGCGACGGCGAGCAGTATGGCGTCACGCAAGTCGCGTTTTCGAACACCGCGCCTTCGCGTCCGATGCGGTCCATGTGCGGCGTTTCGATGTATGGGTTGCCGGTCAGCGAAAGCGATCGGTAGTGCTGTTCGTCGGTCATCAGAAACAACACATTGATGCCGTTGTCCTCCTTATCTCGCGTTGCACAGCGGACGGGCGAAGGAACCGCCGCGAGTGCGGCCGCGCCTGCGGTCTGAAGGAATTGGCGTCGGCCGAAGCAGAAGTCCGTCATTGATGGCTCCCCAAACTGGGCAAGGGCTGTTGAGACCTACGGGGACCAATATCGCACTCTGGGCCGCTCGGGGCAAGCGCATACCATCTCCGCCCGACGGCTGGCCCGCGACAAGTCTAGTCGTGAGAGCAGACGCATGAATTGGTTTGTAGACCCGCCTTTAGGCGGTCTCAAAACAAGAAGCAGCGCGGAAGACCGCCTAAAGGCGGGACTACGAACGGCCTCACGACTCATTTGTGCGCCGGCTCCTGAGTGAAAGTAGGTGGATCGTAGGGTTCGAACGGTCTGGATGGCATTTCCGTGTCATGAAAGCCCCGGAACCTGAAAGCCGGTAGCCGGTCTTGTCGATAAGACGAGATAGAGTATTTCTATGTCCAGGAGGGGCCCCAATGAATCGGCCACGTGTTCTCATCGTGTTTGCCATCGGATGTGCCATGTTCTGCGTTTCCCAATCGGCGTCGGCGCAGAGGAATTGGCCGTATCAGAGTTCGCGGCCTACCACAACTCCCTACCTAAACCTCTATCGAAGCGACTCGGGGGTCGTGGACAATTACAACGCCTTCGTTCGGCCCGAGATGGAGATGCGCAGCGCCATGGAGCGGCAGCAAAACACACTTACCAGACAAGGCGCAGAGCTGGGCGTCATTCAGCAGCACATGTCGCGCCGACAAAGGAGTGCCGCGCGTTCCACGTCCAGCGCCGGCGTGTACATGAACTACCTGCACTACTACTCTTGGCCGCGTGCTCGGACGAGGTCCGCAATCAGGGGAAGGTGATCCGAGCCGAGATTCGGCCCGAGCCAGCAGCCGCTCGGCCGCCAACCGGGCGCGGTGAGAATGTGGTCGATGCGCGAGCC
Organism: uncultured Pirellulaceae bacterium; assembly: GCA_964623055.1. Taxonomy (GTDB): domain Bacteria; phylum Planctomycetota; class Planctomycetia; order Pirellulales; family Pirellulaceae; genus JADHUC01. Next base: position 50,671 of record CAZURK010000012.1, on the reverse strand, counting down.
GTACTGCCAGCCGAGAATTTCGGTTCTTTTTGTGTGCCCGAACCCGCTGCCAGCTACGGAAAAGGCGTTGGCGTATTTCGACCAGAACTGTCGATAGATTCTACTGTCCACGGGCATATTGAAATCCCCAGCAATCACGACGGCGTCCGTAGATTCGTCAAGCCACTCGGCCAAGTCCTCGCTCTCCAGACGCCGAGATTCGATTTCGCTTGTCACCGAACCGCGTTTCGAGGGATCGATGAAGGTCCGCCGGCTGAGCACTTCTTCGAGTCCTCGGCGGGGCGTTCGCAGATGCACGTTGACGAACTCGATGGAACCGACCGGCGTTTGGATCGCGCAACGCAGTGCATTTGCAGGCGGCCATTTGCTGGGCGGATGGCGGCGTTGACAGACGCCGACGGAGCCTACTGGATGGACCGAGCCAGTCACCAGCCGTCCCTCTCTGTGAACATGCCAGCCAGACGGCCAATCAAGCTGTAGATCTGCGCTGCACTCCTGCAGGGCCACGATGTCCGGCTTGGTGCCGTTGATCAGAGCGGCCAACGTTGCACTGCTCACACATTCGTTCCGCACGTTCCACGTAACGACACGGATGGCAGGTTCGTCCGATCGCACAAAGGCGGACCGAGGCACACAGTATCCCATGATTGGTCCGACCAGGACCAATGCCGAAACGCCCAGAGGATAGAGGAGACGCCGTCGCACGGCCATCGCCAGGGGAACCAGCAGCACGAGTGGCAGACCGTAGACCCATCTCGGGCCGAACAGCATCAACGTGGCAAACCACCATCGGTCCCCGCCGTCCTTCAGCACGAACCATACAATGAGAATGCTCAACACGTACAACCAAACGCCCCACATCAACGCCTTGCTTGCCAACGGCCGTTTGTTTCGCACCGTGGCCTCATCATTCCATTCAACGAGACGCTCGGCGATGCCATGCTGACGCATGGTGTCTGCCTTCGCCTGTGACTCGGGCGAAAGCGTCGCGTCGAGGACTGCGGAACGAGCGTGCTGGGGGTCGTGTGGCAAGATCATGGGTTTGTCGCAAGCGTATGCGGAGAACTAGTTCAAACGTAGCATGCTTCGCCAAGAAACGTAGAGAAGCCGAGGTATGGGACCTCGGCTTCTCAGTTGGAGCGTGGGTTGCCTCGATTTGGTCCACCCACGTTCTGATTATGGCGATCTTGGGGATAATTCCCCGTCTTCCACATTACGCGGCAGTCTTCTGTTTCTTCCTGCGGCGGAAACCAGCGATCAAGCCTACGCCAGCCAGCATTCCCCAGACCGCGAGGCTGGCTGGTTCCGGGACGATACCGCCCGGCGGGGTGCCGTTGCCCGGTATGGTGTTGATCTTCGTGCCGTAGTTGAAGCGGACGTTCATGATGTCGTCAAGTGAAAGGCCGAGAGGGAGGTTGCCGAGTGTGAAGACGACCGAATGTTGAATCAGCGAAATGGGATTCCACGATTTGCCGCCCGTCACCGCACTTCTTCCTGTGGTGAGATCATCTCCTGGCGACGTGATGCCGTACTGAAGTCCGTCCGGATTGACCGGCCCTTGCAGGTTGTTGCCGGGGAACAGATCGCTGGTGCCGAAAATCCCGAGGCGGGACGAACTGATACCCTTGTCGGCTCGATAAGCCCACTCGCCGCCGACAACTCCGCCCGTGTCGGTGCCGCTGCCTCCCCCGGGAACATGGACGACCGTGCTGCCGGTATTCAAGATAGCCGATTCGCGAGTAAGTGTCGGATCGTCGGCGATGTCGAAGAAAACGGCCGTCAGCACGTCGTTCCGGCTCAGCACATCGGCCATCGATGTGTTGGTCAGGACCACTTGCAGGTTGTCGCCCACGATTTCAAACTCGGCACTGGCGCTCAGGTTACCACTGGTTCCCTCGAATGTGACGGCGCCAACTGCCGGAGCCGTGGTGGCCGCGAGTAGGCCGATTGTCAGCAGAAGTGTGGTCCCACGTGTCATATCTGTACCTTTCGTCGGTATGTAGGGAAGATTCCAATCGTGCAGCCACGCGCGAAGCGCGCGACCGAAAAAAGTCCCGTCTACACCTAAAAGGCCACAGAAGCTCGTTTCCTTACAGAGAAAATTGGAGAATTGTCGATCCGAGGCGATGATTCGAAGAAACTATCAGTCTGCCGTGCTGGGAGTCGTCCCAACGGCATCCCCTGCTGTCTCGCGGCGCAGGCAGGTGCGAGCGCGTTGAATTGCGGTAATCGCCCAGCGCTTCTCCTGATTGGAAATCAGCCCTGTAGACCACAGAAGAACCGGCCAGGCGGCGCACAGGGCCAATTTGGCTGGGATAGTGCCTAGCCCGCTGCCGACCCATCGTGCCATGATCACAATCGCAATCGCTAGTCCCAGCATCCCCGCGAGTCGAGCAAATTCGTACTGAACGGGGAACACCCGCTGAGAGACGGCCAGTGTCACGATGGCATGAAAGAGGAAACCAAACAGCGTGGCGTAGGCGGCGCCTTGTGCTCCATATTGTGGTATCAGCCAAGCGTAGAGGCCCAGTATGACTACCGTTGACGCCGCTGCAATCCACGGCTTCAGGCTCGTACGTCGCCGAACGTAGAAGGCCGAATCCATGAGGTCGGCCCCATTCAGGAAGAGGCAGGCGAGTACTAACGGCGCGAGGACCGCCGTGGCGCCAGCGTATTCAGGCGAGCCGAGCAGGGTGATGACCTCGTCTTGAAGCGTACAAAGGCAGACAGCTACAAACAGATACGCGGCAAGAATCCGGGTATAGACACGTCCAATGATCGTCGGGGCATCGGGCGCTTCGAATATGTCGTACATGCGGGCGCCCCATACCCTATGGAGCGGAGTCGAAGAAAACATACCAACGGCCACGGCCAACTTGTATCCAAGCGCATACAGACCGAGTTGTTCCGCTCCGACCGATCGCATCAGAAAGAACCGATCGCCGCTATGGAGCACGAAGAAGCAGAGTCCACCGGGCACAAACGGAATCGCGAATTTGGCGATATCCCGCAGTCTACTCCAGTCTGGCCGAAACGAGCCTCTGAGACATTCACGCAGCGTCAGGACGCCGCCGAAGGCACCGGCAGTGAACGCAGATGCTGCAAGGATTCCCAAAATGCCCCACCCCAAAGCGGCCACTGCTATGATCGTCAGTCCTATTCGGCAAACACACATTGCGAGCGTGGTGCATACGTAGTACCCGGACTCAACTCGGGCTTGCATCAGGGCCAGCGGGATAATCGTTGTTGCCTCGATCAGGACCGCCAGGACACCGAATACGAGAAGCGTTGGGCTGTCGATACCCACCAGCGGGCCGATGTAGTCGGCAAAGCAGGCCACCAAGGCCCCACAGCCAAATATGATCATCAACAGGAAGAGGCTCACAGTCACGGCGGTCTGCTCGCGCTCGCGTTCGTCGTTCGCCTGACAGAAGAACGTGAGGGTGGCCATGCGGATTCCGTTCACCATCAGACAGATGACGATGACCTGACCGATCCGATTGAGGATCTCCAGCACGCCATATTCCGCCGGAGTCAGGCACCTCGTGTAGAGCGGAAGCAGAATAATGGACGCGCCCTGCACGAGGAACGATCCGATGCCGTACACGGCCGCATGTGCCAGAAACGACTTTTTCTTGCCTGTCATGGTTGAGAAAGGACCCTCTGTTCGCCGTTGAGTGCTGCGGTTTTCTCACCGATTCTGACCATTCTTTGTCGTCGCAGGTTGCTGCCGCGCCCTACCCAGAAGCAATGCCAAGCGGAGCAACCGTTCGATGAACAGTCCATGTGTGAACCGCGTTTCCACGTGCTCTCGTGCGCGTCTTCCCATTTCGCGCGTTTTGTCCTGATCGTTCCACAATTCGAGCATCCGTCGCCTAAGGGCCTGAGCATCGCCGGAAGGCACGACGTAACCCGTGACACCTTCCTCGATGTACTCGTGAGCTGCCATGTCGTCTGCTGCGACGACGGGTCGACTGTGCCACATGACGTTACAGAAGTTTGCCTCGCCGCCGCCCTTGATCCCCGTCGAGATCATGGGGATGACGGCGAACCGGCAACCCGCTTGAAGCTGGCTGAAAGCAGGCTCCCACGCTGCTAGGGCGATCACGTTGGGAAGCCGCTCGATCGATTCCCTAACCTGCGGATCCGTGGCGCTGATGACGACTGGGATGTCTGTCCCTCGCACCGCCTCGATCAGGCAGCGGTAGTCCCGCTTTCCATTGCCGCCGGCGAACACGTAGTTGCCGATTGGTATTTCGGAACTAACCTGCTTGGAATGATTAGACTTGTATGGAACGAAAATGAACTTGCTTTCCGGTAGATTCAGGAACTTGGCGTGGGTCGCCACCTGTTTGCCGGACCAAATGGCGGCAAGGTCGATGCCCCGCAGCGCAGCACGCAGAAGAGCTTTCTTCCAGCGCGAATTCGTTTCCAGGAAGATGCCCCAACACAGGATTCTGCGTTTGCGGATCAAGAACCGGTTCATCAGTCCGGCAAAAAACCATATCGGCGTGCCGCCGTTCGTGATCACCACGCAGTTACTGCCGGCACTTCTCAGCAAACGCCAAGCGTGGAGGAAGAAGTAGAGCGGACGAAAGCGGCGAAAGAAGGAAGCGATTCGGCCAGGGGAAACATGCTCCACTTGTGCCGCTTCCGATGGCGTGACCTGCTGGTCCGAAAGCAGACGGATACCATCGGGATATGCCAAGTCGCCGCGGTGCAAGATTCTCCAGTCCTCGCGAACGCGGTCGAGCGTCGCTTTCTCTGGAACGATCTCGGCTATGGCTGTCGTACCCATCATACGGCCCTTACTTGAGGAATCGTCTTGACAATGGGCCACCCCGTCTGGATCGGTTTCGGTCAGCATTCGCAATGTATCCCCGTTTGCTCGGAGGAGACGAAATCACAGGCCGCCGACGAGCGGCAGAACAGAAACTTGCCCGAAGGCTCTGCGGACAATTCGTCGACCAGCTCGTATTCGATCTTGGTGTCGCCACCCAGATAGCGTTTGGATTCCTTCCGGAGAAAATCGAGATCGTCACTGGAGACCGACCTGCCGTCTCCAGGTGCGATTTTGAACAACACCTGTCCTGGCGTATCCTGCCACAACTGCACTTGGCCTAGCATTGGACGTTTCGCCACCACACCCACGGTCAGGAAAGCGCCCGACACCAATCGCCCGTCGGACCCGACAAGAAAATCCGTGACGCGACCGGCGACGTTCTTCAGCCGCGGCAGCGTTCGACCGCACGCACAGTTGTCGTTTGCTTGGATCGCCATGTCGCCGATCCGATAGCGGATCAGCGGCATGGCAAGATTCAGCAGGTCTGTCACCAGGATCTCGCCCAATTCGCCCGGCCGGGCGGGCCGGTTGCCGTGCACGACTTCGACCAGAAGTCCTTCGGCCATGACGTGCAAACCATTGTGTTCCGGGCATTCGCTGGCGATCACGGACACCTCGCGGCATCCGTAGCGGTTGAACACAGGGCAACCGAATACTTCTTCGATCAAGACGCGTTCCGACGGCTCCAGCACCTCGGCCGAAGTGACGATCGACTGCGGCTGGTACGCGGTCAGTTGGTGCTCCTTGAGGTAACGCGCGACCAGCACCAGCGACTTCGCATACGCCAGGATGTGCTTGGGGCGAAAACGCTTCATCGCGGCGTGGAACGCGCGGAGCTTGTCTTCCGTGATGCACGCCGTGTTCAGCCATAGACTTCGCGTGATGAGTCGGTTTCGAAGACGTGTCTTCCAAGTGTCTTCCTCGGCATCGGCCAGGGCACCCCAGATTACGGCCACTTTGTCGCCGATATCCCAGCCGGCCCAGCGGTTATGTCGCCACGTGGCAGCAGCGCGCGAACATTTTCGATCGTGATCGAGAAAGAACGAAATGGGCGTACCTGACGAACCGCCGGTCTTGTTCGGAATCAGATCATTTCGCGGCCAATCCCGTGCCACCATGTCATCTCGACGTCGCTGGATGTCTCGTTTCTCCAGAGTTGGCACAACGGCCAAATCTTCCACGCTGTTCAGATCCGCAGGAACGAACCCGACAGCGTCGAGCCTGCCTCGGTAGAAGGGACAATGCTCGTATGAATGCGCAACTACGCGTCGCAGTCGTTCCAGCGATAGGGCGTGCAGTTCATCCTCTGGCAGGAACTGCGTACGCTCGAATTCTCGGAGATAACGCACTTCCGCCTTCTCTCCCGAACGCCAGCGATCCAGCGGATAAATTACGTCGCGAACAATTCGCTGGTAAAAGGACATCTCATAACCTCCCACGCTTCCGTCGCTCGTCCTTATGACGATACGACAGAGGCTAACGTCTCTGAACGCTCTGTATCCTCCGAACGGTCGCACCCGCTTGCTGTATCCTTCGTCTTCAGCCACTCGTTGATGCACACGCGGAACTTGCCGGACTTCTCTCTCGATATTGACTCCACTGGCTCGAAGGTCACTCGCATAGTTCCGTGGAAGACTTGAGCGATTACCTTCTTTACGTAATCGGTCTGGATCCCGCCGCCGGTATCCAGACAACTCGCTTTCACGCGGATGGTCAGATGGTCTTTCGCATCCTGGATAATCTGCAATTGGCCGACATCGGGGCCGTCCGCAGTCAACTCGTGACAGATGCTTCCCGTGATCAAAGAACCGTCATGCGGCGAGTAGAGGAAGTCGGTATCACGGCCCGCGTTCATGTCCATGCGGGGCAGCGTCCTTCCGCAACTGCACTGGCCGGCAAGCGGCACGCCGATATCGCCGATCTCGTAGCGAATGAACGGCATCCCGAAGTTGTCGAAGTCGGTGATCAGCATGTGTCCCGGTTCACCTGGCCCCACCGGCTTGTTGTCCATCTCGAATTCCACGTGCAGGCATTCGGCATTGATGTGCAGGCCGTCATGCGCCTCGCATTCACATGCGGTGTGCCCGCATTCCCGCGATCCGTAGCAATTGAAGACAGGACAGTCGAATACCTCCTCGAACAACGCCCTGTGGTTCGAAAGAAGAGGTTCCGCTGTGCTCAGGACGCCGGTGGGCCGAATGCGATAGGACGTCGCATCGCGAATATACTCCGCCAGTACTGCGAGCGGATATGGGAACGCGCGGATCAGTCGTGGACGAAACCGATATAGCCTCCTGGCCAGTTCCGACATGATGGCTTCGTTCAGTTCGCCGGAGTAGAGCATCTGGTGCCGGTCGACGAGCATATGCCGCAGCTTCTGCTTCCAGGATTCCTTGGGGCAGAGGTCCTGGATCGCCGGCCAAACGGCCGCTACCCTGCACCCAACATCGCAACCACACCACCGGTTGAAGCGGTACTCTGCGGCGAGTTTGACGTTCAGGCATTTGTTGTCCCGATGGAATGGCGTATGCGTGCCCGACGAACCGCCGGTCGCCGATCGGTGCAGTTCCGCTGGCCGCAGGTTGCGGGCGATCAATTCGTTCTCGTGCCGGACAAGATCGTCCTTCGTCAGCGGCGGCAGCATGCGGAGATCGTCGAAGTCGCGGATGTCCTTCGGCGCAATACCCGCCTGCTGAAACCGTTTGCGGTAAAACACCGTGTTGTCAAAAGCGTGGTCCAGCAGTGCTCGCAATTTACGCAGGCGGATCTTATGCAGGCGGTCGGGAGAAATGGACTGCGTGGATTCGAGGGAGCGCAGCATCGGGAGTATGTGGGTTCCCTCCCTCAGTTCATTGAGCGGGTAGAAAACACGCTTTGCGAACCAGTCAACCAGTTTCATCGACGGAACCTCTCACAACGACAATGTACTCTTCCTCAAGTTCCCTCTGCCGCGTTCGGAATCAGACCGCATTGAAACAGCTTCAATTCCAGTCGAGTCGTGAGCGAACGCCAGTTACCCAGAGAGTCCAACCGCTGCCCCGCTCGCCGATCGTCAGCCTCGTATATCCGAGCGTAATCGTCACCGTGCATTTGCGCATTCAGCGTTTCCCACTCCTCGCGTCTCTTCACGGAGTTGTCAGGCGTCACGGTCAGGCCACGGGTGAGAATCGCCGGGCGAAACTGGATTTCAGGCGCCGCCTGTTTGTGCAACAGGATTTCCGCCCACCCTGTTCGCCGTGACAGCGGATGCAGTGGCATTCTTGCGACGAAGCCATCTCCGTTCGTATGGCGGCCACGCCAGAACATGTCGGAAAAGATGAAGTCTCCGAGGCTATATAACACCGGCATGCCGTTGATGATCTCGAGAGGTTGCAGTACGTGTGGATGGTGCCCAAGCACCAGATCCGCTCCAGCGTCTGCGAAACGGCGCGCCCAATCTCGCTGCTGAGGCGAAGGAAGCTGCGCCATCTCCTGCCCCCAGTGCAGTTGAATGATGAGCCAATCCACGTGAGGCCGCAGTTCGCAGATCTGACGCAGGCAAGAATCCAGCCGTGCGGGGGCAACGCCGGGAGAACGCTCGTCGGCATAGAGCGCACTATCCTGATCCACATCGCAGTAGGCCAACAGCCCAATGGCAAGCCCGTTCCGTGTCAACACCGCGGGCGAGCACGCAGCCCTTCTGTGGTTGCCTGCTCCTGCATAAGCGATCCCTGCGGCGTCAAGCTTGTCGCACGTCTCTGCCAAGCCGTCCGGTCCGAAATCCATCATGTGATTGTTGGCGACCGAAACGAAGTCGAACCGTGCGTGCTGCAGCGTATCGATCGCACGCGGCGCGCCCCGCAACGTACACTTGGCCGGCGACACTTTCGGTCGTGCGGTCAACGGCGATTCCAGGTTGCCGAGTCTGAGATCGGCATCGCCCCAGTGCGGCAACACCTGCCGAAGCGGATATTGCGGTCCATGACGATCCAGCAATCGATGATAGCGGCCATTGAATGACAGGTCTCCCACTGCCACGATCTTCAGCGTCTGTATAGTCATGTGCCAACACTCCCCGATCGCTCTCAGGCCGGTCCCCATTCGAGTTCTTCAGACTCGTCCACAGCCGTGTAGGTCTTTTCGGCAAACATGCGGCCGAGCAACGCAAATGCCGCCAGCCATAGCCAGTTGAAGCGGGACAGGTTATGGGAAAACAGTCCGAAGAACAGCAGCAGCATCGCCGCCTGCCAGCAAGCGTCGGTCAGGCGCGAAAGCGTCCGCAACGTCGCGTTCGGACACTGTTTCGCCAACGCCGCTGTTCTGCGGCAATTTGCATACAACGCAGCCAACAGCAGCAAGAAGGTCCCGGTGCCCAAGAGCCCTGTTTCCCCAAGTATCTCACCAATCAGGCTGTGCGCGTTCAGCGCCACACCATCCACCTCCGTGATGCGGTAGGGGATGAAGTTGCTGATTCCTACGCCAGTCATGGGAGACCGTTGGAACATGGCGATACCCGCTTTCATGCCCTCGATTCGCCCCGCAGCGGATGCCTGAGCGTTGGCTGGACCCCGCGATGGGTCCCACACGGTGCGCAGGCGATTCTTACTTTCTTCGGGCATCGCAACCCAGGTCACCGCGAGGATCAGTGCGGCAGTAGCCAATCCGACCAGTTTGCCGCGCAGCTTTCGCCCGGTAATCGCGGCAAGGAACATGAACACGACAAAGCCCAGCATCCCACTTCGGCTGTTTGTCAGGATGATCGCGCTCGTGGCCAGAAGGAAGTAGAGTACGAGACAAAGTGGGAACGACACTCGCCATGTCCGAGACCACGTCTCAGTGAACTCTCTGCGGATCCGCCAAAGGAAGCTGAGAATTGGCAGCGAGAGTACGGCGGATGCCGCTACTGCGTTTGGACCGCCATAGGTGCTCTCGATGCCGGTCAAGCGACGAACTCCCATGGTGTATTGGCCGGCACCGTGCAAGAAGTACTCGTATTCGGATTTACCCAGGTACACACCCAAGACGACGATGTAGGATGTGGCAACAAAGAAGAGTTGATAGGGCGTTCTGATAGCGGAAAGGAGAACGAAGTGGAAGACGGCCAATGTCAAGTACTTGTAGAGTCCCTCCCAAGCAGCCGAGTCGTCGAATGCACAAAGCGAGCAGAATGCCAACGCCGCAATAAACAGCAAGACTGCGGTCGTCTGGAACGAGTTGCACAGGCGCAGGCTGCCGGATGCGACGACGACCGCGATCGCGGCGATCGCCCACATGCGTTCCACGCGCCATTCCGCGAGTTCCGGAACCAGTTTTTCCCACGGCCGGATGATGAACAGGGCCATCCAGAAGACCGTCATCCACAACGTCACGGAACGAGGCCAGATACCGGAGAGCAGCGAGTCCTGCCAGCCGACTTCGATCAATCGTGGCTCGTGGATGGATGCAGATGTCACGCGTTCAACCTTTTCCCAACATCGCGGACCTACTTTGGCACCTTGGCTTTGCCCGCGATGCGCAGGTACAGACTCACGTATTCCTCCAACACTCTCTTCTCCGAGTAATGAGCTTCCGCTTTGCGGCGTGCGTTTTGCCCGAACGTGTTCCGTAGCGTACTGTCAGCGAGCAGTCGGCATATCCGCTCGGCCATCGGCTCCGGCGAAGCCGGCGGCACGACGAATCCGGTGTGGCCGTCCTCTACGACTTCGGAGTTTCCGCCAACGTCCGTGGCGACGGCAGGGATGCCGACACCCGCGTATTCGATCAATGCGTTGGACAGACCCTCGGAACTGCTGGACAAGACCCCGACGTCGCAGTGCGGCAACATTGTGATCGGATTCTCGACGTTGCCGACCCACAACACCTGCTCTTCGATCCCCAACGCTTCAGCCAGCGAGCGTACGCTTGGGAAATGCTCCGGCAACTGTCGGCCGATGACCAGGAATCTGGTCCGGGGAAATCTGTCGAGCACCAATCGGGCGGCGCGAAGAAACGTGGCGTGGTCTTTCACCGGACGAAGCATCGCAACGATGCCCACTACCTGTTCGCCCGTGCGAATCCCGAGCGATTCTGCCGACACGACGTTGCGGAGGCCGGCGTTCAGTCGCTTGGCCGGCAAGGGATTGCGGATCACCGTGAATCGCCGGCGAGGTATCCACTCCTTGCCCACGGCAAATTCTCGTGCCGCTTCGCAATTTGCAGCGTATTCCGCTCGAAACAACGGCATCAGTCGCGCTTGCCAAAGCGTCGACCATGTGTGCCAGTAGCCCACGTTTCTTCGAACGCCCAGCACGGTGCCCTGTCGCGCCAAACGCGTGGCCAACAGCGCGGCTGTCTCGCTGGTTTGGAAGAAAGCGTGGACGACATCAGCTCTGCCCGACTTGATCAGTCGGGCAAGACGCACCACACGTTTCGCGGCGCTCCAAGGGCTGAAGCGGTAGCCTCGACCGAGAACGATCGGCTCGACGGGAAACAGCTCACGATGCTCGTCCCGCAGATCGCCCAAGACCGCAAAATGCACGCGAAACAACTCTCGCGGCAGTTGCCGCAGAAGGAACATCAGATGCTGTTCCGAGCCGCCATCCGGGTTGGCAAACTCGTCCATCAAGAAGAGAACGTTGATTCTGTCGGCCGGTTTGCCACCATCGTTCCTGGGCGACAGACCCAATCGCGCATCGCGGCACTCGGAACGGTCCCCAGCGGCGGCGACGGCCGTTAGAGATTCCGCATTTTCCGTCACAGGCGACATCAATTCCGACATTGTGCCAATGGACCTTCGAATAACTGTTGGTATTGCCTGGCTTGAGCGTCGAACGTGAATTCCTCCGCTACTCGCCTTCGGCCGTTTTCGCCCATCGTTCGTCGCAATCCGTCGTCTCCAAGCACCCCGAGAATCCCGCTCGCAAGCCCTTCTGGATCGCCGGGGTCGACACAGAAGCCGTTCTCGCCATGCTCGACGACTTCCGGAACGCCGCCCACCGCCGTAGCCACAACGGGCGCACCGCTTGCAAATGCTTCGAGCACGACGTTGGGCAGACCTTCGGTAAACGAGGGTAGTGCGAGCAGATCCAGGTGAGGGAGATACTGGTCGAGATCCGATCGAAAGCCGGCTAGCACAAACGCCCCTTCCAGACGTTTCCGGGTGATTCGCTCGGCGAGCGATTCGCGCAACGCCCCTTCGCCGAAAAGCACGAAACCGACCTCGGGACAGTCCTTGATGACCTCTGCAGCCGCGTCGATCAGAACCTCGAAGCCTTTCTCGGGGCTGAGCCGTCCGGCTGCGCCGACGATGAATTGCGGTGGATTGGGGAAGAGCGCTCGCAGTTTCTCTTGGTACTGTATTTCCGGTTGTGCGAATCGCTCCATTCGGATGGCATTGGGGATCACCGACAGCTTCTGCAGGGGAACGCCGGCTTTGTCCACCTTGCGTGCCTGGCCTTCCGACACGCATATAACGTGATCCATCCATCGCAGATTCAGTCGATCGAGCCGGTCAAACAGACGCACGCGGAGTGTTTCGCCCGTCCATCCTCGTGACACCGCCACCACCGGCAACCCCAACCTGCGGGCAGCCATACGTCCCAAGATTCCCGGCTTGTATCCATGACAAACGAGGATCGTTGCTCCGACGGCGCGCAGAGTGCTCAACAGCTCTCTGTACGCGGCCACAAGCCGCGGTGTGTCGTGGCGCAGAGCGAGGGCAGGAAAGCCCCAGGCCTGGGCCTGTTTGACGAAATCCCAGCAACGTCCTTCTTCGAGAAACGTGACGTATACGGATCGGTATCTGCCCTGTAACTCCCGTCCAAGTTCCAGCATTTGTCGTTCGGGACCGCCATACGAAGGCGATGCCGTCAAGTGCACAATCGTAGCCGTCCGACATCGGCATGGCTTAGCAGCCTCAGAGATTGATTCGCTTTGGATGACTTGGCTCACAAACGCACCTCGGTTGGGTGATTGGCCTTCGGCCTCGGCTCTATCAGCGTGGCGTACGTTCCCAATGAACTTGCCGGGGTACGACAAGGGACCTTAGCGAAATCACGGCCAATCGGGCGATCACGAGTGGGGCCTTTAGCAGAAACGACATCCGGCGAAAGCTGAGCCCTACCATCACGATACCGGTCGCGAAATATGCCACTTGGGCAACGGCCAGCGCACCGGCAATTGCCAGCAGACCCAGGGAAGCGTACCCCGGCAGCAAAAGCGACACCGCCACAGCCAGGGCGACCGCTGTCGCAGCGTGCGCGAGCACGATTGGACGGCTGAGTGTCAGCAACGTCCATCCGGCATCAGCCACCAGCAGTCTGCGACTCGTCAGCCCCTCCCATATCAGCTTCAGTCCAGATCGTCGTACGAGCGCAAAAGCGCCGCCTGCCCACCGTCGGCGCTGCACCGTCACTTGTTCGATGTGCTCCTCGGAATCGTGTCGCACAGCGACGTTTTCCACAAACCGGACGCGGATTCCGTGTCTTGCCAACGTGAGCGTGTATTCGATGTCCTCGACTACCGAGCGCGCCGTCCAGGGGTGCTCGTCCAGCAGGTCACGATGAAACACCATGCCAGTGCCGACCAGAAGCACTGCCAGACCCAGGCGTGACTTGGGGGCGTAGGAGTAGTCGTACTCCAGCAGTTGGCCGACGCGGGCCACGTAGCTCAGCGGACCGGCATCCTGGTTTGACGTCACGTGGTTTGCCTGCAGTACCCGGCTACCTTCCTCCAGGCAACGGTCGAATACGCGCAGAGCGTTGCTGTCGATCTGGCAATCGGCGTCCAGAACAATGATGGCGTCATGGGACTTCTTCAACACACGGTTGAAGGCCCACTGAAGAGCTTGCCCCTTGCCCGGTTGATTTCGATTTCGCCTTTCCCAACAGGTGGCCCCGAAACCGGCAGCAATCTCGGCTGTCTTGTCGGAGCAGTTGTCTGCGACCACGATTACCTCGTATTGCTCGTCTGGGTAATCGAGCTGCGAACACGAGCGGAGCGTATCCGGCAAGGAGCGTTCTTCGTTGTGGGCCGGGATAATCACCGCAAATGTGTGGGTATGACGCGAACTTTCCGGACAATGGGCCCGCGCACCGAGAAGCCGCGCTGCCAGAAGCCCGAGATAGTACCCCGCGACGAGGAGCCCCGGCAGCAAGAACAAGGCAATCACTGTTGTGTAGACAGCGATACTCACGTCGGCGTCTCCTCCGTCGTCGTTGCGTTCGTTGCGCCGGCTGGCCACAGTGAATCGGCAACGGGTAGAGGAACAGCGCTGGGAGCGACGTTCGTCGACGTGGCGTCAGACGCTGCTTGCTCATTCCCATCCGGCAGCAATTCGGAACTACTCTGCTCTCCTTCGACCACGAGTTGCATACCCTGGCGAATGCCAATTCGCGGCTCCCAACCCAGGCTGCCGGATATGGCCGTTTGATCGAAGCGACGGTTGCCCACCGCGGACCGGAGCCGGTACGGAGTGATAGGTGCGTCTCGGCCAAGCATGCGCATCCCGATTTGGAGACCGGCCGCCGCCGGATACAGGAACGTCAACGGCAGGTGGATGATCCGTTTCCTCTCTCTGACGGTCCGTAGGTAGTGCTCCGCCAACTCGTCCTGGGTGACCTCCTCCGGGTCGACGATATTGAACACGGATCCGTCAAAGAGATCGCTTTCGGCCGCCATTGTGATTGCATCCACAAGGTCTTCGACCCAAACCAGGGGCACCACTGCTTTGCCGCTTCCGAGCACGACCAACCGTCCACCCGCCTTCAGCCCCACGGCGCCCGACCAAAACGGCCGATCGGGACCCATGACTTCGCCCGGCCGAAGGAGAATTGCCCGCAACCCACGCGTTCGGGCGGCCTCCAACACCAGGCGTTCCGCGGCCGATTTTGTCTGTGTGTAGGCGCCGCGCTTTTCGGGATGCGGCTCCAGAGGCCAGTCCTCGTCGATCCTGGAATGCTTGCGTACGGCAGCCGTATGCAACACGCTAAGGGAACTCATGTAGATCAGCTTGGGCACGTTGTGCCTGATGCAGCTCTCGATGACGTTTTCCGTGCCCGCGATCGTGCCGCACTGGAAATCCTCGAGATGTCCGTGGACGGTGGCACCTAGGTGATACACTTCCTCGATTCCTGCCATCGCCCGGTCGACAGCCTCTGGATCGCCCAGATCGCCCAGGAACGTTTCCACTCGCCCGGAGTTCAGGAATTCGGGATCGGGCGAGCGACGAACGAGGATCCGCACGCGGTGACCTTCTGCCAGCAATCGCCTCACCAGGTGCTGGCCGATGAAGCCCGTGGCGCCAGTCACCAGCACCTTGGCTTGGCCTTGTGTGGCGAAGCCAGCCACATAACGACTCTTGGCTTCATCGCCCTTCGCTGCGATATACTCGGTCCACTTCACGGCGCTGCGTCCTTGGATAACGTCGACCGGCGGAGCCTCGCCATTGGCCAGGCTCTGATAGAATTCCCTCACGATTTCCTGCAATCCGTGGTACTGCCGGAGTCTCTTGGTCAACACGCGACACACGTTGCCTACGACTTGAGTGATCATGCCCCGGCCTTCGTTCATGCTGTTCCAGATGCGCTCGGCGTGTCCAGGAAGTCGGCCGCTCTTGCGCAACGTGACTGACATCCCAAACACGTCGGCGCGAATCACGCCGCGCGTCCCGTGGACGATCAGTACGTTTTGCAGCGGAGAAACGTTCCACGACAGGTAGATTTGGCCGAGACCTCGCTCGCATTCTGCAAGCACTCGCCACTCCTTGTGGCGGGGATATCCGTCATTGTCCGCCGACCCCAGTTTGAGCGTCGCATCGCGGACTTCTCCAAGAAGAGCCTGCAACAGGTAGATCGAATGCACGCCTATGTCGCGAAACGGAAAACCGCCATCGCGAAATTGCTCTGGCATTGCGCCGCCTTGAAAGTGCGGATAGAACTGGCTGCGGATGTGATCCACGCTGACCACATCACCAATTGCCCCCTGCCGGACCAGTTTCACGGCGCGTGCTACGAACGGATCACGCAGCAGCGAATGGCCTACGCACACCTGCCGGCCGGCGGCCTTCGCGGCGGCGGCGATCCGATCACAGTCCTCGACGGAGGTCGCCAGTGGTTTTTCGACGAACACATGGCATCCGTGGCTGAGGGCCAAGGTCGCGTTCTCGGCGTGAGCGCTGGGCGGCGTCAGCACATGAACGACGTCCGGCTGCTCGTCAAGGAGTTGTTCGAGCGACGTGAAGGCCTTTGGCAGATCGTGTCGTTCAACGAAGTCTCGCACTTGCTCCTCGTCGATGTCCGCCGCGCCGATGATCTCGACGCTGGGAAGTCTCCGTAGCGCTTTCACGTGGAACTCGCTAATATGTCCAGCCCCGAGAAGGCCTACCCTGATTCTGTCTGTCGAAGAGCTGTTCATAGTCGCCGTCCGGTGTTTTTCCGAGGTTTCAAGAGTGGTGTTAGACCGTCTCGCGTGAGCCGGTTTGGCTAGCGATGTCTGGAACTCTGCAATCCGGCCACTTTGCGGCCGGCTGCACCCGATCGCGGTCGCTTCCGAAACTGCAATGCCTCAAGAAGGATGCCGGTACCCGAGCCAACATGGATTGTGACGAAAAGCAAGACGAGCCACGGGAAGATTGCTGCTTGTTTTCGTCGCACCGCGACCGTGACCGAGGTGGCTAGCACAACCAAGGTGTACGCAAGTATTGCACACAAGTAGACGAATCGTAGCCAAGACGAGAGCCATGCCAGTCCCAAGCCGATGATGCACCCAGCGACGAACAGCGCCGGCAAGAAGCTCTTGAAAGAAAACGTTGAAGGATGCTTCCGAAACAGTCGCACTCGGCCGCGCCCGTAACGCGCGAGCTGACGGAACAATCCACGGAGATTCCCGCGCGGGCGATACCAAACCGCAACGCTCGGCGTGAAGTAACAGCGAAAACCCGCGCGATCCACACGATAGTTGAATTCGACATCTTCACACGCGTCGAAGGTTTCATCAAATCCCACAAGTTCCTCAAAGACGTGCCGACGGTAAGCCACGCCTACACTCACGGCCGGCACGAACTGCTCTCGGGACGAATAGATGTGAGAATCGGGATGGTGCCCCAACCAGCACGAGCGTGCGGTGGCCACGGCACGCTGGAAGGCATTGGCGTCCGAGACATCCAAAGGTTGTGGACGTCCCACGCAGTCCGCGCCCGTGGTGCAAAACGCGTCAGCCAGGTTGCGGAGAAACTGATTGTCGGCCAGTTCGCAGTGTCCATCGACAACCACGATGATGTCGCCGCGTGCGTGCCGCGCGCCGACATTGCGGCCCGCGCTGGACCACCGCCGCGGGTTCGTGAACAGTCGAACGTTCTCGTATTGCCTGGTGTATTCCTCCACAATCTCGCATGTGCGATCGTCTGACTCGCCATCCACAACCAGGATCTCGAAACGCGACGACGGATAGTCCTGTGCAAGCAGATCGTCAAGCGTGTGGGCGATGCAACGTTCCTCGTTGCGCACGGGGACGACCACCGTGACGTAGTCGGCAGTAGCGTCGGAAACGCGATTCTGTTCTGTGATGACGGTCGACATGAAATGGCCCCAGACTATCTGCGGGAGAACTTGCCCACCGATTCGGAGCAATCTCTGTGCCGCTGTTGGGCGAAGGCAGACTCGAAAGGTCCGCTGATGGTGGAAAGTGCTTATTCCACAGCAGTTTAGGGTGAAACGCGGGTCGGCACGCGTGTCAGCCAGGGGAGGCAATGACGCCGCCCCAGGACGACATCGTGTTTCAAGAAAACCTCCTCACGAACGATCATGCGGAGGGCAATTCGGGGCGAAAGTTGCGGACACGGCAGTGCTATTGGGCAGCAATTGCCAACTCTTTCGGTTCACAGGCCTCAACTCCATCGCTCCCGTCGATTTCCAGGCCCGTTTGCCGAATCACGTCGCACAATCGACCGAAACGTATCTTCGCGAGCAATCGGTCGAACTTGCTTTCGGTGCTCGACAAATTGATACGGTGGCGAAAACGTGACTTCCACGAACCGGCCTCCAATCTCGGTTGCTCCGGGTCGACCTCCCACGGGTGAATGTAGAATACGAACGGTCGCCGGCGTTTGTGGTTGATTCCTCTCAGACACCGCAATGTCCAGCCGAACGGATACAGGCGGAAGTACCCGCCGCCTCCGACCGGAAGGTTCCAACGGCCAAGCCGGACGATCGCCGGAGGACATTCCACGATGTGGCCCGACGGCGTTTCGATCGCATGCATGGTCGATTTAGCGCCGGGGATGCCGTATCGATCGTGTCGCACGGGGAAGATGCTGGAGTCGACCGAGAATCCCTCCTCTGCCAGAATATCCAGCGCCCAGATCGACTGATTGGTGATCGAAAAACTCGGCGCTCGATACGCGGTGATCCCGTTGCCGGTGATGTCCGCCAGTACATTGCGCGACTGCCGTAGGTCGCGCCGGAATTCTTTGGGGGTCTGCTGGTAGATCAGCCTGTGCCAGTACCCGTGCGAGCCAATTTCGTGGCCGGCTTCGTGAATCTCTTGCACTAACTTCGTATGCCGGCGTGCCACCCAGCCAAGCACAAAAAACGTCGCCTTCACGCCATGCCGTTCCAACAGGTCGAGTATCCGTCGGGTGTTCGCCGCAACGCGCGGCGCGAATCCCTCCCACTCGATGCGGCGAATGTGATTCTCGAAGGACGAAACCTGGAAATAGTCTTCCACATCTATGGTCAATGCATTCAGCGTGTTGCCGTTCATCGCCGGATGCTGTCTTCCGTTCGAACGGTGTTTGCCGTTGCCGCCGGTTGACGCAACGAGCGACTCGGCTGGTGCGGTTGGTCGGGGCGCGACAGGATCGGCCGTTACGGATCTGCCCGGTTCTGTCTGCGTGCACGTTTCGAGTTTCACTTCGCGATAGAGACGCGTCAGCCGGTTTGCCAACTTACCGGACAGGCCCAGCAGACGCGCGATCGTGTAGACGAACATGCGAATGTCCATCAGTGGACTGGCTGTGCTAATGTACTCGCAGTCCAAGATCAACTTGCGGCGCACGTCGTCCAACGTCGAGTCGGGCGGCAAATTGATTTGTGCCAGACCGGTGACACCCGGCGCCACAGAGAGCCGATCAAGGTATCCGGGAATTTCCTCGGCCAGAACCTCGATGATCTCCGGCCGCTCGGGCCGTGGGCCCATCAGCGTCATTTCCCCTTTCAGCACGTTGAACAATTGCGGCAACTCGTCCAAATGCAATGTGCGCAGGACGCCGCCAATTCGTGTCACGCGTGGATCTTTCGCACTAGCCCACTTCGCCCCGGATTTCGCTTCGGCGTTTTGCACCATCGAGCGAATCTTGTACATCACGAAGGGATGCCCGTCCTTACCCGAACGAACCTGGCGAATAATCCCGGGGCCCCGCGACGTGAGCCGCACGAGCAGCACCAGCAGACCGATGACCGGCAGCGCCGGGATCAGCAGAATGGCCGCCAGCACTCGGCCGATGGGGCGTTTCCAGCGGAAGTACGGCGTCGGCGCGATGGCGTATGTTAGGTGCCCCGGCGCAAACATAGCCGAATCGGTAGTGCTGCGATTGCGGCGAGGGTTGTTGGCTTTGATCATAGGTCGTAGCTCGGTTGCGATACCAAGAACATGGAAACGTAAATCAATTGGTTGTCGTCAGATGGTCTTCGATTTCGGCCAGGCATGACTCCAGAAACGCGTGACATGGATCTTGGCTGAAGTCCGTCTCGCCCGCCGGCACGTAGGCGGCAAGTTGCATCTTGTACAAGTACGGCCGACCGGTGAACGAGAACCGGGGACGCTCGGGCGCGGACCAGCCGGCGCCGTCGTTCCACGCGTAGTAGACCCGTAACGTGTTGTCGTGGACGTCGCGGGACCCCAGCGTCAGTGCCCAGAACTGTTCTCCGGAGCCCTTGCCCCGGACGGCCACATGCTGACGCTGGCCGAGGACGGTGAATTGCGTGCTGGAATAGCAGATTTCCGGTGTATGGATCGACACCGGTGCAGCCGGTCCGATCAACAGCGTCACACTGACCGTTTGGCCGGTCTTGCGATTCTCGTACGTGCGGTTGATGTACCCGGCGCACTGTAACTGCGTAACCGCCGCTTCGCTGATCCGTGACGAATCCTCCATCTGCCAGTCGCCCAATTCGGTCGGGATGTCTTGCAGCTTCGCTGCAGCGTCGACCATCACTGTAGGCGGACCCCAACGCCCTGTCAGTCGACCGTGGATCTCGCCCGCGGCGAGCGTCGTGCCAGCAGCCACGAATAGCAGGATGCCTCGATAGTATCGAATGCGTTGTTTCATGGTCTTGTTCACGAACCTTCCTGTGTTTCTGCCAAACGCTCGGCGAGGTTGGATAGACGGCTCTTTTCCAGCGATGTCAGATAGGCTCCGGACAAACCGAGCGAACGCGACTGCTCCAACGCCTCGCGAGCGTCTGCGATCGAACCGGTGTGTTCGTAGGCCATCGAAAGGTGAAGGTAGAATCGCGGGTCGCTGCCATTGGGTGATCCGATCGCCTCCTGCAACAGCCCGACGGCTTCCCGCGGTTTGCCTAGTTCCAACAGGATCATCGCCTTGGTGTCCAATAGCGTGGGGATGCTCTGCCCGGCCACTTCGATCGCTCGGTTGACGCAGTGCAGCGCGGTTTCGGTATGGCCGGGCTGCGATGCGAGCGTTGCCGCTAGGTTGTTCCATGCCAAAGCGTGGTTCGGATGGAGTTTCGTCACTTTGCGCAGTAGTCGGATCGCTTCGTCTGGGTGGCCTTCCTTGAGACGCAGATTTGCCGCCACGTACAGCAAACCCGTATCGTTCGCGTGCTGTCGAATCGCGGACTGCAGCAGCGAGTCGGCCTCGACGCGTTTCTGTGTATCCCCGTCGCCGATTAGCAGCACTTCTGCCAAGACGGTCGCGACTCGCGGCGTGCTGTCTTGCTTGACGGCTTTGACGCATAGGTCAATCGCTTCGTTGGACCTGTTGTTCTTGGCCAGGAAGCGAGCGAGATGCTCGTAGGCACCCGCGTACTCACGGGTCGCGTTCTGATACCAGGCTTCGGCAGCGTCGTGGTCGAGTTCGGCGAACAGATTGGCGACCTTCAGCAGGAAATCTCGTCGCTGGTTGGTTTCCGATTTCAGTAACTGCAGATGGCGTTCTGCAAACGATTCAACCAGCGGTTTGATTTCGGACGTGCGATCGGCCGCGCCCAGCCAGCGGGCGCGTAGTCCGATGACGTTCAGACTTGCCGGCGTTTCCCGTTCGAGCCGGTCGAGCCACGCCGCGGCGGAATTCAGGTCGCCGTGCCGCAGCAGGAAGTCGGCGTAACGCATCATGTGCGACGGATTGGCACCAGCGCGGCCGACCAACGCGGCATACTGGCTGCGTGCGGCCTGCCTCTTGCCTTCGGCTTCGTAAAGCTGGGCCAGCAGTACGCGATCGCGTGGCAGCACGTTGTGTGGCATGCGCACAAGCGTCTCCAGAAGCTGCCTTGCCTTCTTGCGATCCTCGCTCCATCCCCGGCGGGCGAGCAGCGTGGCTCGCAGACGCAGATCAGCCGACGACATGCTGCTGTCGGATCCCGCGTATTGGAGCAATCTCTCCGCCTCTTGCCATTTGTCCCGGCCGCGCCCAATCGCAAGCACCACAGCCAACTTGCGACGCGCTTCGCCGTTGTTCGGCGATAGATTCAGAACGCTGCGCAACAACTGTTCGGTCTGGGCCGCATCGCTGCGGACCAGCAGGTCGGCCAGCCGCAGTTTCACATCTACTCGCTCGGGCGCCAGATGCATTGCTTCGCGAAAACGGCGTTCAGCCGTCGAAACGTCACCGACCAGTTGGTAGCCTTGGGCCAACACGTACAATCGATCCACGCCGGGCAGTTCAATGTTCTGTTCGAGTTGCGCGAGAGTATCTCGTGCTGCCTCGCGCCGGCCCGTTCGCTCGTAATACGCAAGCAGAGCGACCCACGTTTGCACGTCGTGCGGGCCCATCTGGACAGCTCGGCGGAACTCCGCCTCGGCTTCGTCGTCCTGGCCGGCCAGCAACAACATTTGCCCCAGCCAAACGCGTGCCAACGCGTCGTCCGGGCGGCCGGCGGCCGACTTGCGAGCCAGTTCAAGGGCTCGCTCCAGTTGATCGCGTTTCGAAGCGACGGCGATCGCCAGAGAAGACAAGTCGCGGGAAAGCGGGACATGTTTCTTCAAGCGGGCGAGGTACTGGTCGGCTTCGGTGTAGTTTTTCGTGGCGTAGAGTTGGCGAATGAGCTGCCGGTAAACCGTGACTTGGTTCTCGCCCAGCCGAATGGCAGTTTTGTACGCGTCAATGGCCGTCTGCACGCGGCCCTGCTGTTCGGCGATTTTCGCCTTCAATACGTGAGCCGCCGGCCACGAAGGACGACCGCTTTCGATGATGTTCTGCAGTTCCATCGCCCGGTCCAACCGCGGATCGTCCCGGTCCTTTGCCTCGGCCACCAAACGCCGCGCCTGATAGAACTGCCAATGCGAACCGCCTTCGCCCTCCAGATCTAACAACCGCTGTTCCCATTTCCGCGCGTCGTCGTAGTGCTTGTTCTCCAACGCGTGTTCGGCAAGCTGCCGCAACGGCTCCAGATCGCTGGTATCGGAGTTCACCAGTTCGAGCAAACGCTGCCGTACCGCCTCGATATCACCCGTGCGACGTTCCAGCCGCACCAGTGCGTGATCCAACGCTCGCCGTTGTGTCACGGTTGCCTGTCCACGCGCCGCCAAGATCACTTGCCGGGCTTCGTCATAGTTCTCTCGACGAGTGAGCAGGTTCGCTCGGACAATGTGTATGTCGATCGAGTCGTCGGCGAGCCGCTCGAATCGCGCCAATGCTCGATCGGCATCGGCCGAACGATTCATGTGTTCGTAGGCCAGTGCGAGTCGCTGCCAGAGGCGAGGTTCTTCGGCGTGCTGTGATTCCGCGGATTGCAGAAACTCGGTTGCCTGCTTGGCCGCTTCCGTTCCGCCTAGCGCGAGGGTGAATTCCGCCCTGACCAGTTGCACTTCCCATGCATTTGGGATTGCCAATTCCGCTTTGCTCAATGCTTGTTCCACGGGAAGCCAGTCGCGGTCTTCGACAGGCGATTGCAGTTGCCGCTGCAGGTGCAGTTGAGCGAGAATGAGCCACACGTTCTGCGTATGACCGTCCAACTGGAGAGATTGTTCGCATTGCCGAATGGCGGCCTCGAGCTGGCCCGCTGCGGCCCAAGCACGACTTGCTTCAAGGCGTGCGTGCATCATCGACGGTCGATGCGCCGCCGCTCGCTCGTAGGCGTATGCGGCCAAGTCCCACTGGTTCAGTTCGGCATAGGTCGATCCCAACAGCACCCAGGCCTGGAACTGCTGCGTGATATCGCCCCGCACGTCCTCCTTGTCAGGCGCGGCAACGGCGACCTGCTTCAGATGCGGAACGGCTTGCACAAGATCACCACGCGCCCTATGCCAGCTTGCCTGCAGCAGTGCCAACGCGCTTTGCAGCAGCTTCAAATCGTTGGTCGACCACTGTTGGGCCAGCCGCCCCACGCTCTTCCTCAGAGCGTTTAGGATCTCCTGGGCGTCGTCCAACTTTTCGGTTTGGATTAGAGCGCCGGCCAGCCGCAAGTTCAGCGCAACGTCCAGCGAAGCGGTCGCAGTCAGACCACGCCGCCAGGCCTTGACCGCCTGATCGTGGCGCTGCTGGCCAAAGTGACTATCTCCCAACGCGGCGTAGCCGCGTGCATCATTCGGCGCCGCGGCGATGAGGGTTTCGCTGTACTGCCGTGCATCGTCATATCGCTCATCGTGTTTCGCGTCCTCGATGACCGCTAGCAGAACGTCCGGGTCCTGGGGCTGGAGTTTCAGGGCTTGCTGCAAATCGGACGCAGCTTCGTCGATCTCGTACCGCAGACGGTATTGATATCGGGCCAGGTACGCATGCGCGTTTTGCGGATCGGCCGCGACCATCTGATCCATAACTGCGTCGGCCATTTGCGCCCGCTCGTCCGTCCCCGGAGTCTTCAAGTGATCGCGGTAGATTTCGGCCAGGGTCGTGGCAAGCAGAATGTCGGCCGGATCATGTTCGAGCCCATGTTGGGCTGCCTCGACGACTTGTTCGGCAGAGCCGGCGCCGCCCGTCCGCCACTGCTGGAACATTGCCAGTGCCCGCACACGCAACGCAACAGGATCGTGCGGCGAGTGTCGCAGCAGCGACTCTGCCTGTTCCTGTGCGGAGGCGTATCGCTGCAGTTCCAGTAGTAACTCGCTCAGTCGCCCCCGCAGTTCGGGACGATCCGGCGCAAAGCCAATCGCGCGGTAGTACAGGTCGACCGCCCGTGCCTTGTGCCGTTGACTTTTCGCCGAACGATCGTACGTCTCGGCCAACCGTACGCGGATGTGGCCATTGTTCGGATAGAGCTGCAAGTACCGATGCAGATATGCGGCCGCCCCACCCCAGTCCTGCTCGGTCTGCAGACGATCTGCGCGGTCCACCAATGCCCGACCGATGCGGCGTACCTGGTATTCATGCCAGAAGTGAGTCGCAGGGCCGAGAATGCCAACGATGACCAGGCTGACAAGAAGCAGCCGGACGTTCAGCACCCTTTGGGTTCGGCGATCGTTGGGAGCTTCGGTCATGGGCAGCATCTACGTTGTTCGAGTTAACGCTATACGGTTGATTCTCAACCCACAAATGCAAAAGACGCGAGGTTCTAGGTCGAAGACTCCACCAACGCTTCCCGGGCTTGGGCGTTGTGGTACGCATAGGCTCCATAGGCGGAGGAGTATCGTCTCTGGGGCACGCCGCTCAGCACGACTCCAGCCGGCCAGACGCCGATGCCGGTCAGCCGTTCGTGCGCGAGTTTGAACCGTTGCATCCGGCTTTGCCTTCGCATCGCACAGAGCAGCGTTGCGTCCGCATGTTTGGCCATGACCAGCGATTCGCTGGCGAATAGGATTGGTGGCGAGTCGATGATAATCCGCCCATACGTCCCCTGGAGGTGGTTCAGCAGGTTCTCGAAGGCTCCGTTACCCAGCAGCTTGTGCGGGCTGCCGCGCAGCTCGCCTGCGGGCAGAATGTGAACGTGCTCGTCCCAATCGCGCACAACGGCCTGATCCACCGAGCAGGCACCGCGGAGGACATCCGCCAAGCCTTGCTTGCCGGACACACCGAAGATGCGATGGAGATCGGGGGAACGCATGTCGGCGTCGATCAGTAGTACAGGCTCGGTGGAAACGCGCGCCATGGCGACCGTCAACTGGGCCGCAACACTCGTTTTGCCCTCGGCCGATGCGCCGCTGGCGATAAGTATGACCTTTTGGGCGTTTCGTCTTTCGCCTAGCAAGAGGGATGTCCTCAGACTATCAATACTCTCCTCGAACATGTTCAGTGCGACGTTGGTTCTGGGGGACGTCGTGCGCCGGTCGAATTTCTTTCCGCTGGGCAGTGCGGCGACTTCGGCGACGAATGGCAAGCCGAATTGCTTCAACTGTTCCGTATCGGTGATACGGCGTACGTTGCGTTCCCAGAGCATGGCCAAGCCAAATGGCAAGCCGAAGCTGGCCAATAGCACCGCGGCCAGTTGCTTCCATGGCAAGGACTCGATGGGAACGCTGGGCGTATCGGCCCGCTTCATCAGTGTCACTCGCGCCGGAGCCCGCATCTCTGTCCGCAGCGCCAATGCCCGCTGAGCAATCTGCTCGAATACTTCCTCTTCGCGAGCCAGTTCGGCACGGGCGAACTGCAGATCCAGCGAGTGACTGCCCGATTCCCCCATCTGCTTCAGTTGACTGTCATAACGATCCCGGAACATCTGCTCGGTGACGCGAGAGCGTTCAAGCGATAATCGCATTTCGTCAAGTTGATCCTTCTGACTCATCACGGCTTGGGCACGGACTTCCTGCTCGACAGAGGGCCGCACTAACGCGCACGTCTGCTCGAGCGCCAATTCGTCAGCTTCGATTTCTTTGGCCAGCCGCCGATAGGCCGGATCGTCTTCACCGAGCGCGGACAAGGCCTTGATGCTTTGCTGCTGAACACGTTTTTCGGCGATCTGCGATCTGATCGCCTGTACTTCGGCACGCCCGTCGATGGCCGATTGGACAAGGACGGCGGGAATCTCGACGTTGCCGGCAGCCAACGCTTCCTCCAGCGACGCAACTCTGGTTTCCATGACTTTTCGTTCCACTTCCGCGCCGGCCAACTGCTCCTGCAAGGCGACTAGCGGGTTCTGAGCCTGAGCGATTTCCTCGGGTGTGCTTCCGCCGAGAGGGGCTTTGGCGAGTGCCTGCCTGCCAAGTTCGTGGACCTTTTCCCGCAATCGCTGCACTTCGCGAGCTCGCCGTTCTTGCTCCTCGTCCAACAACTCGATCACTCGTTGCGTGCGGGATGCATCCTTTTGCGCTGTCTGTTTGAAGTACTCGTCGACGACAGCGTTGACCAGCCGTGCGGCGCTGCCCGGATTCGTGCTGTCGAACGAGATTTCGTACAATTCGGACTTTCCCACCGACGCGACGCGCATTTCGTCAGCCAACCCGCGAATCGGATCGTCCATCTCGCGAATCTCCGAAAGACGGGCGACTTCCTGTTGGCTGACGACTGGGCCGATCACCAGAGGGCTGCGGAAGAGTTCGATTTGCGTCTGAACGAACCGCCCTGATTCCTCGCGCGATTCAAACGCAATGTAAGGCGTATCGTCCTCGATCTGCACCCACGCCGACGCGCGATAGACGGGTTCGAACAGGTACCAAACCGTTCCAGCGGATACAACGGCCAGCACGAGGGCAATCGGCAAGGCGATCTTCCACCAGCGTTGGATGGTTGTTAGTACCAGTCCCAATGGCATGGCGTTGTCGGAGTCTCGTGGCACGTTTCGATAGGCGCGTCGCCGCCTCTTAGCCGCGCCGTTGCGCGACCGCCGGCTCACATTGTCGCCGTTGGCGTGATCATCGCTGCCGGCCGGAAGACGTTTGTCATTGCTGCCCATGTATGTTGCCCCTAGTAGGAACGGTGTCTTGGCTTTGTGGGGCACGTTTCCAACGTGCCTTTTGGGGTACTGGCACGTTTCCAACGTGCCCCACGTTATTGGGAAAACCCTCCGGCGGTCGCACGGGGACCGCGCTACGCATGTTGACTGTGAACCAACCGACTCATGTCCATCACTTCAACCTCTTTGAAGAGACGCCCGAGGTACCAAAGAACGACGGCGAACAGCGTCGCGGCCAGAGGGATCGCGGCCAAACCCGCCAGATCGTGGCTGAAAGACCTGGCGACGGTCGCAGACGCATGTTGGTAAAAGAGACCAGTCGCGACGATACGCATCGCGTTGGCGATCAGTGCTACGGGAATGACGCTGATCAGCAGGATGGCTTTCTCCCACCAGGCGCGCCGCACGGCGATTACGTAAGCAAATGCCAGCGCCAAAATCCCAACGAAGATGCGCAGCCCGCTGCAGGCTGCCGCCACCTCGAGTCGGTGGTCGCCAAGCAGGATCGTGTTACCTTCGACCAGCGCCGGCTGTGCCAAACACTGCAACAGCCAACCGCTGATCTTTGCGGCCACGTGCTGCAGAGGGTGACTCAACAGGTGCTCTAACCT
Source organism: uncultured Pirellulaceae bacterium (assembly GCA_964623055.1). Lineage (GTDB taxonomy): Bacteria > Planctomycetota > Planctomycetia > Pirellulales > Pirellulaceae > JADHUC01. Next base: position 23,261 of record CAZURK010000012.1, on the reverse strand, counting down.
GTACGGCAGTGGCACCATGAAAAACAAGAACGCGATCGACGGCAGGAACCAGACCAGCAATCTCACTCCGCCGATCAGGCATACGGTTCCGGCAAGCCAAATCAGGATCGACCAGCCGTCCAAGCCCCCCATGTCCCACAATCCGGCAAGCGAGCGAACGCCCAGGCTGACGGCGATCAGCAGTAGCCCTAACCAGCTTGGCGAGGTTCTCCCAGACGGAAATCGATCGCGGCGAAGCCACAAGAAAACCAACGCCAACGGCGCTACGAAATAGCCGTGAGAATAGTCTGGTTGTCCGTTCCACGCCTGCACCAAGTCAACCAGGGTCGGCCACCAAGCCCAGACGAACATCGCGAGCAGTACGGCGCCAGAACAGACAGACCATGCCGGACGAGTCGGGATATGGCATGGCGTACTCTTGGCGGTTCGTTCACTCTTGCCGGGTTTTCCCATCGCGGCTTGAAGTGAACGGTCGCGACGGCGTTTTCTGTTTTGATCTCTCATAGGTGCCTGCAGCGGAGATCCAGTGAATCGGGGGCGACGAACTCGCGTAGAGATTCGCTTGCGGATTCGAAGCAATCGTTGTGCCGGTCAATTGAGGGGCAGACGAGGCCGATTGGCCAAAAACCGTAAGTGCCGTTGTCATCGTCGGTTTCGCCCGAAATCGCGGCCTTCACGCGGAGCGACGGAAGCTGGCGACGACGTTGATTTTCTGCGACATCGGGTTTCGAGAAGTCACCGTCGGAAGTCCATCGTTTGCACCCTGCTTCGTTCCCGGTCCTTGCCCAGTTTGCGTCGCGTGGTTGCACTGCCACTTCCTCCTCCGCTTGGCACGGAGTTTGCCGGTTCGTTCCTGAGTCTTCTCCAAAGAGTACGCGCATGCCAGACGACACCACGACAGAACAGGAAGCGGTCGAAGAGCCATTGCCCGAGCACCAGGCTCAAGAAGATCGGCGACTGGTCGATCAGTGCCTGGCCGGCAAAGAGGGTGCCTGGGACAGGCTGTACGATCAGTACCAGGATGCGCTGCTCGGGATGATTCGATCTCTGGTTGGTCCCAGCACGCCAGCCGAGTTAGCAGACGAAATCGCGGCTCGAGTCTGGTATTTACTGGTCCAAGATGACGGCCGACGATTGGACCGTTTTGACCCGGCGATGGGGCGCCCGTTGGTTTCTTATCTCGGCGCGCTGGTTCGTCGTGAGGTGTCGCACTACTTTCGCAGCGAACGCCGACGGCGAGCGCGCGAACGGCGTGTCGGCGAGGCCGCAAGACGCGATAGCACAGACGATTCGGCCAACACGCACGTGCTGATGGACGAGTTCACGAAAAGCTTGACACCAAAGGAACGCGAATTCCTCGAAACGAACCTGCTGGGTCTGGTTCCGGACGATGGGCGGCCGCCGTTGTCCGATGCGAACAAGTGGCAACTGAGTTATCGCGTCCGCCGCAAGTTGAACAGTTTTCTTGAAGGCGGACGGGACGATCCGCCACCGATGTAAGGCGAGTTGCGATCTCCGTTTGACATGACGGCCTCGGATAATGAGAATAATCATTATCTCCGCCCTCGGTGATGGCCCGCAGTCATGTCCCACAAACTTGCCAAACTCATTCTCGAACAGGCCGAGACGTTTCTTGAACGTCGTGAGGCCGTCAAAGCGGCGATCAAGTTGGGGATGCGCATCGAGGAAATTGAAGAGTACCTCGATTGGCTGGAAATGATGCGATGCCAATCGGAAGAGGCACCGGAAGACGGTAGCTGATCGCCCCGGACGTGCAAGGTGCGTTCTGCTTTCGCGCCAAGTCGAAGAACGCGGGATCAGACCGCCGCACTTCTATCGATCGCACGATCAGCACGGTAACCCAACGGCTATGGCCTGGGTACGGCCTGCCCGAGCACATTTGGCAAAACCGGCACAAACAGAACGACGATAGCGCGCTGATCGAGGGGACAAGATCCTCGTAGCGATCCAATAGACGCACGCCCCGTATGTGCTATGTTCCCAGAGAGGAGAATGCTATGTCGCTGCTGAAGTTTCTCAAACCTGTCAGTTCGTTGGTTTCGTACATCCAGTACAAAACGGACCGCTTGCGTCTGGCCCGCCTGATGGCGCGCGGCATGACAGTAGGGAAAAACGTCTACATCATGGCAGGTGCGGAATTCGACTGGGGTTACCCTTTCCTGATCGAGATCGGCGACAACTGCCGCATCTCGAAGGGGGTGCGCATCTTGGCGCACGATGCGACCACCTTCCGCGATCTCGGTGCAACGCGTATCGCGCCCGTCAAAATCCTGGAAGGGACGTTCATCGGCGAACGGGCGATCATCATGCCCGGAGTGACAATTGGCCCCAGGGCGCTTATCGGTGCCGGCTCCTTCGTCAACCGAGATATTGGCGAAGGGGCGGCGGCCGCAGGGAACCCTGCCAGGCCCTACGGCAAGTTTGTTGACATGCTGGAGAAATACAGCGAGATCATTGCGGGCGGTACCGTATTCGAGAAAGCCGACTTCGAGCGGGGCGTCGTCGCGCCGGATGACTTGCGCCGCGCCGTGGAAGCACGCGGTGCCGCGTTCGTCCGAGGCGTGCCGACGAAGGATCCCTACTACGTCAATGCGGATTACTCGCAGATGCGCGATAACGCGATCAAAGCGTACAAAAGGCTGAAATCCCAGCCTGCAGCAACAGAAGCGAGCGCATGCTGACGCGAAAATCACGCGACTTCTGTACGTCTGAGCCCTCTTCCGCGCACCTTGTCATCTCAATCCGCACACCAACCGTGGCAAAACCGTTTGGTGCTAGAAGTTCGCGCGAGGGTTTCCGCCGCCCTTCAATACCGGCCCGGACAGTCTGGTCGCTACGCCGGTACTCAAAAGCACGAATCCCATTACGCGTTCCAAGGGCGCCGTCAACTTGGCGAGGCTCGTATCGAGCGCCACCATCCTGTCTTCGGCCACAAAAATGCGATCGCCTGGTAGGATCTGGTAGTTCGTATCGTGAGCTCCCTGAGCCGTAATCGCTTCCCAGCAGACGGGAAGCATCTGGACTCTCCCTGGTTCATGCGTAGGGCGAGCGACCCAGATCTTCTTCGACGATACCTGCTCCAGGCCGTTGATATGGGAAATGGCATCCAGTACCGTCTCGTTGCCGGTCACCGGGAAACGGTAGACGCCGTCGCCCAGTCCGGCGCCCTGCATGATGATGTAGTACACCTTGCTGTTGTAAGCGAACACATCGACCGAGACTTCCGGTTCATCGAGAAACTGCGACAGGTGCATTTCGATCGCTTGTTTCGCACCAGCGACCGTCTGCCCTACGACGGACACGCTGCCATAGCTGCCCAGCGTCACCGTGCCATCGGGGCCAACCAGGTGTTCGCCCGATATCTGTTCCTTCATGGCTATGGCGGCCAGGCTGACCGATACGACTGGGTCGCGCAGGTATTGCCGAAGGTGATCTCGGATCGCAACCTCTGCGTCGGCAACCGACATCCCAGCCACCTTGACGGCCCCGTAACGAAGCCCTAGGTCGACAAGGCCACCTGGTTGCACCAGGAAAATGCCGGCAATCGGAGCGTCGGGCAACGTTCCCCATGCTTGAATATGGACCGAATCCAGCGTTCTCAAATGGTACGGTGGTCGCGGCACAACATGGATCGCCTCGACCCGGAGTATGTCCGGCGGTTCGATCACGTACTCGGGCAAAGTGGTCTTCCACATCTCGCGGGGCGTACTGCCACAGTCCACGGGCACGGGCATGGCATCGGGTTGCTTGGGAACACTGTGGCAGCCGCTGGCGGCCAGCAGCACGCCGACCACTGCGACACGGAGAAAGATGCCTGTTGTGCTGCGAAAACAATGCATTGGTGACGCCACCATTTCTGTTGAAGCGAACTGCGGGGAGGATACCGTACATGCCTCAATATCGGCTCGACTGTTCCCATCACTTCCACCAGAACGTGCTGTGCGGCCCATGCCACAGGGACCCAAGCGGAACGATCGTGACGACCGATACGATCGTCATACGCCGCCCTGGCCCAACGACCGCCGCGTGCTTGGGTGCGTAGTCTCCAATGGGAGTGTCCGTCGTACCTTTTCGCTAGTTTAGCCAACCCTTAAGGTCGCATCCCTTGAACTGTGGGCTATGTTCCAGTAGCGCGAAGTTTCCGCGCGCACTATCCCATCGTTCACCACCCATTGCAGGGCGAGCCTACTGCGAATGTGCGGCATAGCCGGGGTCCTACATCACGAAAGTGAACCTGTCAGCCGAGCGTTGCTGGAGCGCATGATTGCGCCGCTTCGACACCGCGGGCCGGACGATCGAGGCATCTTGGTCGACGGGCCGGCCGGACTTGCTCATGCCCGCTTGAGCATCATCGACTTGGACGGCGGCCGGCAGCCCATGCCGAATGAGGATCATTCGATTTGGGTCACGTTCAATGGCGAAATCTTCAACTATCTGGAACTCCGGGAGATGCTGCGACGCAAAGGGCATCGACTCGCCACCCGGTCCGACACCGAAGTGATCGTGCACATGTACGAGGAATTCGGTGACCGCTGCATCGAGCACTTCAACGGCCAGTGGGCATTGGCCGTCTGGGACCGACCGCGCCGGCGGGTCTTCTTGTCACGCGATCGACTAGGAATCCGGCCGCTTTACTACGCGTCTGTCGGGAACAAATTCCTTTTCGCATCGGAGGTCAAGTCGCTTCTTGTGGATCCTGATTTGCCGCGCCGTATCGATCCACGAGGGCTGAACCAACTGTTCACGTTTTGGTCGACCCTGCCACCGACGACAGTGTTTTCCGGCGTCTCTGAACTCCCAGCCGGTCACAACCTGATCGTCGAAGACGGCCGTTTGCGAGTCGACCGATACTGGCAACTGGAATACGACCCGACGCCGATGGACGAACGGCAGTGCGCCGAGCAATTGCTCGAGTTGCTCTTCGACGCCACTCGACTACGTCTCCGCTCGGACGTGCCCGTGGGCGCGTATCTCAGTGGCGGGTTAGATTCCACCGTGACTACGGCGCTGGTGAAGCGAGCCACCGACGCTCACCTGCGAACCTTCTCGATCACGTTCGAAGATGACGAGTTCGATGAGAGCGAGCATCAGCAGGAGGCCGTCAAAGCGCTCGGCACCGACCATCAATCGATTCGCTGCACATCGGCAGACATCGGACGCGTGTTCCCCGATGTGATCTGGCACACCGAGCGACCTGTGCTGCGCACGGCACCGGCGCCACTGTACCTGCTGTCCGGTTTGGTTCACGACGAAGGCTACAAGGTCGTGGTGACCGGCGAGGGCGCGGACGAAATGCTGGGCGGCTACGACATATTCAAGGAAGCGAAAGTCCGCCGATTCTGGGCCGCTCAGCCGGATTCGGCCTTCCGCGCGCTATTGCTGGAGAAACTGTATCCGTACATGCCCAATCTTCGGGCGCAGTCGCTTGCTTATCGCAAAGCGTTCTTTCACGTGCGCCCCGAGGACCTGGCCAACCCGTTCTTTTCGCACCTGCCGCGATGGGAGCTGACTTCGTGGTTGAAACGATTCTTCTCGGACGAGTTGAAATCGCAGCTTGTCGACCACGATCCCTATGCCGAACTTCGGAAACGATTGCCGGACGGATACGCCGAGTGGCATCCGTTCTGCCAGGCTCAGTACCTGGAGACGACCACGCTGCTGCCCGGCTACATTCTCTCGTCGCAAGGCGATCGCGTCGCCATGGCCGGCTCGGTGGAAGGCCGCTTTCCGTTCCTGGATCACCGTCTGGCAGAAATGGCCGCGCGAATACCAGTGAGATGGAAGATGAAAGGGCTGAACGAGAAGTACATTCTGAAGCGAGCGGCCGGGCACATGATTCCCGAGTCGATTGTGGCTCGCAACAAGCAGCCCTACCGGTCTCCGGACGCGAAGAGCTTCTTTGCCGATGGCAACGGGACGTCCCAGCACGAGTACGTGGATGCGCTGCTGTGTACGGAACGAATCCGAGACGATGGCATTTTCGACTCGAAAGCCGTAGAGCGGTTGGTCGCCAAGGCCCGCAAAGGCCGTGTCATCGGGATCAAGGACAATATGACCCTGGTTGGGATTCTGTCGACGCAACTGGTCATCGAACAGTTCATCAGGAGTTTTGATGCCGGCTCCGACGACACGGCGTCAAGTTCGGCCAACCATCACTTGCCGAGAGACGAGGGGACCCAACACCGGATGCAGTCGCCCCCAGGGCAACTTTCCCATGCCGACTGCGATTTTCCTGTCTATCAGACCTTTGAGGAGTAAGACAAGGTGAACGACATTGCTCAGTCATTACGTGAATTCGTTCAAGAGAACTTCCTGTTCGGGCAAGACGCCGCGTTTTCCAACGACGACTCGTTCCTGGAGCAGGGGATTATCGATTCCACGGGCGTGTTGGAGTTGGTGACGTTCCTTGAGGAGCAGTTCGAGATCGCCGTGGACGACGACGAACTGGTGCCAGAGAACTTGGATTCAATCGACAACCTGTGCCAATTCATAGCGTCCAAGCGAGAGTTGTCGGAGGTGGTCGGTTAGTCTCCTGTAGCCCTGCTGTTCGGGCGATGTGTCCATCGTCGTCTAACCGCAAGCCGGAGGCGTGCGCGTCCTCCCGCTTGCGGTTAAACAAAGGAATGTGACTACACCGCATTTGGAGAATAGAGATGCAACTTGAATCGTTCCTGGAAGCCAGCACAGCACAGTTTCCCAACAAGACTGCACTAGTCTGCGGCAAACAACGATTGACCTACACCGAATTGGAGCAGTTGTCCAACCGGCTGGCACACGCACTTCTGGCTGAAGGGATCGAGCGCGGCGACCGTGTGGCCATATACCTGGGCAACTCGGTCGAGGCTGTTGTCTCGGTCTTCGCCATCCTGAAGGCCGGCGCCGTCTTTATGATGGTCAATCCGACCACCAAAGCCGACAAACTCGCCTACATCTTGAACAATTCGCGAGCGGCCGCTGTGATCTTGCCGGCGCGTGCAATCAGGACACTTCATCAATCCCTCGCCGATGCGCCACATCTTGGACGTGTAATCATCGTGGGCGACGCGATGCCGGATGACCCCGTACACGGAAAACCCTGCGTCGGCTTTAACGATTTACTCGAACGCCATTACGGCGACGTAATGCCTCCGCCCAAGCGAGCGATCGACGTCGATCTGGCGGCCTTGATCTACACGTCCGGATCGACTGGCAACCCAAAGGGTGTAATGGTCACACATTTGAACATGGTCAGCGCCGCCACGTCGATCACAACTTACCTGCGCAATGTCCCCGAAGACATCATCCTGAACGTGCTTCCCATGTCGTTCGACTACGGCCTGTACCAGGTTCTGATGTCGGCAAAGATCGGCGGCACCGTCGTTCTAGAACGATCGTTCACCTATCCGCATGCCGTGATGCAGAAGCTGGTCCAGGAGAAGGCGACTGGCTTTCCGCTGGTCCCCACAATCTCGGCGATCCTCCTGCAGATGGATCTCGGGAAGTACGATCTGTCGCATCTTCGCTACGTGTCCAACACAGGCGCGGCTTTGCCCAGCGAGCACATCTTCCGGCTTCGCGAGTTGTTCCCGCACGTACAGGTCTACTCGATGTACGGCCTCACCGAATGCAAACGAGTTTCGTACTTGCCGCCGGAAGACATCGACCAGCGGCCCACGTCGGTTGGCCGAGGCATGCCGAATGAAGAGGTCTACATCGTCGACGAGAACGACCAGCGAGTTGGCGCCGGCGTTGTGGGCGAACTTGTCGTCCGTGGCTCGAACGTGATGAAAGGGTACTGGGAACTGCCTGCGGAAACCGACCGGATGCTGCGTCCCGGGCCACTGCCGGGCGAAAAGGTGCTCTACACGGGCGACCTGTTTCGCATGGATGACGACGGCTACTTGTACTTTGTCGGACGCAAAGACGACATCATCAAGAGCCGAGGCGAGAAGGTCAGCCCCAAAGAGGTCGAAAACGTGCTGTATGGCCATCCTCAGGTGGCCGAAGCCGCTGTGGTCGGTGTTCCAGATGAAATACTGGGCGAGGCGATCAAGGCGGTGATCGCGCCAAAGAACGGCTTTCAGTTGAACGACAAGGAAATCATGCGCTACTGCGCAAGCCGGTTGGAAGATTTCATGGTACCCAAATGGGTCGAGGTGCGACCTGAGTTGCCGAAGACCAGCAACGGGAAAATCAATAAACGCGAACTGTCCGGAGTCCCCGCATGATCGCCAGCACTCGAACTAGTTCTTTCTCCAGCGACGTTCTTCGGATCGATCCACAGGCGGAAGTCCAACGGATCGTGGATGCAACAAAGGACCACGTCTTCCACCAGTTGCGGCGCAAAGGCATTGTGCTGGGTCTGTCGGGCGGCGTCGACAGCAGCGTGGCCGCAGCATTGTGCGTCCGGGCCCTTGGGCCAAAACGTGTGTTTGGGTTGTTCATGCCCGAGCGTGATTCATCCGGCGACAGCCTCGCGCTTGGGGAAATGCTTGCCAAACACCTGGGCATCGAGACGGCGTTGGAGGACGTTGGCCCGGTCCTGTACGCCGCGGGCTGCTATCGGCGGCGCGACGAAGCCATTCGCAGTGTGTTTCCCGACTACGGACCGGGCCACAAGTCCAAACTCGTGTTGCCAGACCTTTCGGACGACAATCCCTATCGCCTTTTCTCCATCGTTATCCATTCGCCGGCTGGTGAAGTCGAGCGAAAACGACTGCCGCTTGGAGCATACCAGGAAATCGTGGCTGCGACGAATTTCAAACAACGCGCTCGCAAAATGATGGAGTACTATCACGCCGATCGCTTGCGCTACGCCGTAGTAGGGACACCAAACCGACTGGAATACGATCTGGGCTTCTTTGTCAAGAACGGCGACGGCGCTGCCGATCTGAAACCGATTGCCCACTTGTACAAGACCCAGGTCTACCAATTGGCCGAGTATCTTGGAGTCCCCGACGAGATCCGCACTCGCCCGCCCACGACCGACACGTACTCGATGGAGCAGTCGCAAGAGGAGTTCTTTTTCTCGGTTCCCTACAACGTCCTCGATCTGTGCCTGTACGCCCGCGATCACGACGTGCCCTCGGACGACGTCGCAGACGCCGCAGGGCTCACGCCCGAGCAGATCGAGCGAGTTTACCGCGACATCGATGCCAAACGAAAGGCAGCCCAGTATCTGCACGAGCGACCGCTGCTTGTAGATGAATCGTGAACTCCTCAGCCATTCGCGTCGGCGAATACCGTTCTTGTTGCCTGTTCTCGCATAGCACCATTCTCAGGTGAGGGATGCGATAACTAGCCCGTCCGCATTTCTTTCCGCCCGAACGCCGGGCCACGAGCTACTGCCCATAGCAGCGGGGCCGCCGTGTCTGATACGATAGGACGACCTAATCGTCGCCGAGGCCCGAATGACGATGGCACGAATTTCAGCGGGCAGTACCCGCAACGCAAGTAACTGCCTAAGCATCGTTCGAGAAACAAAGGTCGTAGCGAAACTCGCCAAGAGTTTCGGCGTCCCCGTAATTCCGAAAGTCTTGACGACTTCCGCTACGACAAATCGGACAGTTATTTCTCGAACGGTCCTAAGGTTGGATGAGTGATTTCTGCGAGGAGACTGAATTGATGCAAGACTACTTGTACACGTATCGGCTGCACATTTCGATCAAATGGCTGTTTGCCGTGGCCACTTTCGTTCTTCTGGTAAACGGTGTTCCCCTGGCGCAAGGAGTCATGGCTCAAGCAGACGGGCCGAAGACACCCTCCGCGAAAAACATCATTCTGATGATCAGCGACGGATGCGGCTATAACCATGTGGATGCCTCGAGCCTTTTTGAACACGGCAAGACTGGAGTGCAAGTCTACGAGAGTTTCCCGTTTCGGGCCGGCATGAGCACGTACTCGTACAACAAGGGGCTCCTGGGCCGATTGACGCTGGGTGAATACGATCCGACGAAAGCATTGAGCGACTCACGGTACGTAACGCGTGGCTACACCGATTCTGCCGCGGCATCGACCACGATGTCGACGGGCCATAAGACCTATGGCGGAGCGATCGGGATGGACACGAACCGCGAACCTCTGCTGCACGCGTGGGAGAAAGCAGAACGTGCTGGCAAGATGACCGGCGTGGTTTCCAGCGTCCAATGGAGCCACGCAACGCCCGCCGCTTTCGTCGCACACAACGAAAGCCGCAGCAAGTATGCCGCCATCGCGCGCGAAATGATCCTGGAAAGCCCAACCGACGTGATCATGGGTTGCGGTCATCCTTGGTTCGATGCAAACGGACAAGCCAAAGCCAAACCCAACAAGTTTGACTACGTGGGCGGTCAGGACACGTGGGACGCGCTGGTCAGTGGCCAAGCAGGCGGCGATGCAGACGGCGACGGCAAAGCGGGCCCATGGAAGCTGATCCAAACACGCGAGGAATTCCGAGCGCTGATGTCAGGTCCTGCGCCCAAGCGCGTATGCGGCGTCGCCCAGGTCGTCAAGACGCTGCAATATGGTCGAGCCGGGGACACCGAGGCGATTCCCTTCCAAGTTCCCTTGATCGAGACGGTGCCAACCTTGGCCGAGATGACCCGCGCAGCGATCAACGTGTTGGACGACGACCCTGACGGCTTCTGTCTGATGGTCGAAGGCGGCGCCGTCGATTGGGCAGGTCACGACAATCATACCAGCCGGATGATCGAGGAGCAGATCGACTTCGATCGAGCCGTCGATGCAGTGGTCCAGTGGGTCGAAAAGAACAGCACGTGGGCCGAGACGCTACTGATCGTGACGTCCGACCACGAATGCGGCTATCTGACCGCTCCGACGCCCGCAGGTCAAACGGCACCCGATGCTTCCGTTCGGCTGCGAAACAACGGGAAAGGCATCTTGCCGGGCCTCAAGTGGAATAGCGGTTCCCATACAAACTGCCTGGTTCCGGTGTACGCCAAAGGGCCCGCTGTCCCTCTCCTGACCAAGTTGGCAGACCAGCAAGACCCGAAACGCGGCGCCTACATCGACAACGCAGAAATCGGCGAAGTGCTGCACGCAGCAATTGCCGACGGCGGATAGACAAGATTCGAGTCAGGCCAGAAGTAGGTCCCGTCTGCCGGACGGGACCTTGAAGCGGGCTAGATCACTCACCCCGTTGTGGTCCGGTCTCCCGACCGGACCACCCTGCCGACCGAAGGTCTCACGCTTAGAAACCAGCTTTTCGTATTCCCCTCAATAGAGATCTTAACCGTTTTGGTTCTCGCCCTCTATCCAAGCCGCTGCCTTATCCACAGTGGATCGCGCCTGGCGTCTAGAACCGCCACGATGGTAACGACGTCTTCATTCACACGGTAGTAGATGCAAAACGGAAAGCGCTTGGACAACGCTCTGTGAAAGCCGTGCTCGACTGCGTGAATTCCGCCGTAGTAGGCCAGTGATTCGATGTCGGCAATCAAACAGCTCCGGAAGTAGTCACCAAGACCTAGTGATTGCCGCTCGTAGAACCAATAGCCTTCTACGAGATCTTCCTCAGCATCTGACGAGATTTCGACGATCATTGTCCCACTTGCAGCAGCCGGGCCTTTGCTTCGGTCCACGGGGAAACTGTCGCTTTGCCGTCTTCGAGGCGTCGCCTTCGGGCCTCAAGCACCTCGCGATGCCACTCCGGCGACCGCACATCGCCCGATTTGCTGCAGAGGCTCTCCCACACGGTCTCCAGCAAGCGGACTTTCTCGGAAACCGACATGGTGTCGAGCGGTATTTCAATGGACATGAAGCCCTCCTCGTGGCAGTCGTGTCAATATTGCAGCTAGAGCTATCCAGTTCTACCGTCAGATTTGAACGGTAACTCGGTGCATTGTACCATCTCGCTCACGATTTTGACATTCAATGGGTCGGACTATGCCCCGAACGGCCGTCGTCGCGCGCTGGCTCGGCGGACCAGTTCGGCGCGCTGCTTCTGGTCGTAGGGCGCGAACGCCTTGGCTAGCCGAACGTTCTGCTCAAGCTGATCTAGCGTGGCGATTCCGATGCAGGCGGTCGAGACGGGAAAGCTGAGGGTGTAGCGGAGGGCTTCCTCGATGGTTATGCCCCTCTCGAGAATCCGGCCGTCCCCGCCGCCGACGATCTTCATGGCGATGACCCCAACGTGCTTTTCGGCAGCCTTGGCCAGCATGGCTTCCGTCTTGTCGGGATCAATCATGGTCATCCCCGCAGGGTTGAGGGTCACGAATACGCAATCGAAGTCGTACTCGTCCATGGCCTTCATGAGGGTCTCACTGGAATGGCTGCTGATTCCCAGATAGCGGATCCGCCCGGCGTCGCGAAAATGCTCGAAGGCCCTGATGGCCCCTCCGTCCCGGTCGAGCACCGTGCTCAGGTGCTCGCGGGTGTGGACGCCGTGAAGGAAGTAAAGATCGACGATCTCAGTCTGCAGTCGCTGGCAAGTCTCGTCGAACAACCGTTCCCGGATCGGCTGCGCCCGCCGCTCCCGGGTCTTGGAGGCAAGGAATACCTTATCGCGGCGGCCGCGCAGCGCCTCGCCAATGTATCGTTCACTGGCACCCTTGCCGTAAGCCTGCGCCGTGTCGATGTAGTTGATACCCAGATCCAACGCGCGGCGGACAATCTGGACTGCCTCCTCTCGATTATCGTCTTGGGCGAGGGCCGAGCCCCCGCCGAGGCTCAGGATGGTCGCCTTGTAGCCCGTGTTGCCAAGGGTCCTCCGGGGAATCGCCTCGCGTTTGACGGCATCCCCACCAGGCTCGCCGGTACTGCCGCCAGAGAGCTTTGCCAGACCCGTTCCCACGGCCGTACCCGCCGTTGCCTTCAAGAAACCCCTGCGTCCGATTCTGCTCATGGTCGATCCCCCGTTCTGAATACGTCTGTCGATACACACCCTCTGTCCACTTGCCATAGTCCAAGACCCGAAGTCGAGTAGTCGAGTAGGGCCGGTTCCTACCGGCCATCGTTTCTTCGTCTTCTGATCGGCCGGTGGGAACCGGCCCTACGCCTACCGGAGCCCGCCAGCGATTTATCGCAATTCGATGATCCGCACTCCGCCCGCCGAAACTTCGCACTGAACTGTGTTCTGTTTCACGATCAGTTTGTCGTCCGTCAGCAGCCGGTCGCGGGCGGACGTGATTGGGACATGCGACTTGATCGTTACCAGGCGGTTCTCGCGAAAATCGGTCGGCGTGATGCCTTGCTGTGGTTTGTGCTGGCCTGCAGGATTCAGCAGCGTTACCAGCCAGCCAGCGTCAGTCCGATTGACGATCCACTCGACGTCGCCACGCACCTCGACCGGCATTAGCCCGCGAGTCAGATGAGCCAAAAGCCGCGGCACAACCGGCACAGCCCGACGATCAATCCCAAGGCCGTGCGGTACGGACAGGTATATCAGCCGGCCTCGTCCACGATCGAAAGCGGCACACATGACCTGTCCGTCCGGCGTGGTTGCCAGTGCGCGGCCTCCATCGAGCCGGATCGGTCGAAAGCGGAACAGTTGCGATGGGCAAATGGTAGCGTCATCCAGCCAACGGTAGCCGTAAGCCTCTACCGGCCCGCCGGTCTGCGGCAGCTTCAAGGCCGCAATGCCCGGACCAGTCAAATGCGCGTCGGCCACCAGCAGTGTGCCTCCGCTGGCTACGTACTGCGATATCCGCTGCCCTTCGACCGCGGTCAATTCAATCTCGCCTGCTGCAATCACGACGGGATAGGTGTCGATCGTCCGCCATCGCCGGGTGTCCGGATGGGCAAAGACTACGTCGAACACGTCGCCGAACACGCCCGGCAAGTACACTTCGTTGGTGCCCGTCATCGGCTTTTCGGCCTCGGGACCGATGGGATGGTAGGCGGTCCAGAAGTATTCCTGGAGCATCTGCTCGTGTTGGCCATGTCGAAAGCGGTCTTGGTGCTTGTGCCAATTCTTGAACGAATTGGGCCAAAACGGCGACGGCTCCCAACCGTGGGCGTAGTCCACCAGAAACGCCACCGGCGTAAACGGGTGCCCGCGATCCGGCTCCTTGGCCGTCACACGCAGGAACCGGTCGACAAGTTTGCCTTTGGGCGATAGCTGCACCGGGCGAATCCCCGCCGCGCTGGTGCCGCCCGGTCGCCAGAACTCGTCGAATCCCTGTTCGTGATAGAACATGGACGAGCCGGCCATGTATTGGTACCAAATATCCATCTTGTACCAAGTCATGCCGGCGCCCGAGTACACCGAGTAGTAATTGTCCAGGATGTTCTGCGGCGAGTGATAGCTGCCGCCGTTGGAGAAGATCGTTGCCGAGTCGCCGAAATTGCACGAGCGATACGTGGCGGTCAGCGTGTCGAATTGGCGAGCCGCGCCGCGAATGAAGGCCCATCGCATTCCCAACACCGACGAGCTCATCGCCGACGATTCGTAACCAACCGTCCGCGCTCCCCATGTACTGCACAGTGGAGCGAACGCAATGTTGCCGACCGACAGGCAGGCGATCACGTCTTCGTACGGATTCTTGTCCAGATCGCGCCCGTAGACCTTCCGGTACTTGGCGGCGTTGCATTCGAGTGTCAGCGGCGTGAACGCCTCGACAAGCTGTCGTCGTGTCTTGGCTCCGGCCGTGGCCTGCTGCATGGCCTTCGCATCGGGGCAAAAGTAGCCGAGACTCTCGCCGGAAATGGAACCGACGAACCGGTCACGATATTTGCGAAAAGCTCGTATACCCTTCTCGCCGATCGGCTTACCGGGGTGATAGTTCATCATCATGGCCCAACAGCGATTCGGGTCGGCGTCAAGCCACGCAGCAAATCGTTTTCCGGCTTCAAGCAACTCGCCAGTTTCCGAGTCCGTCACGAAAATCCCGGGGCCGACGCCGTGAAACGTCGGCACGATCCGAGGATCGGAAAAGATGGGCACATCGTCTCGGCCGCCGTATGTCTTCTCGAACTCTTCGCGAGTTTCCTTGTCGATGATGTTGTACGGCACTCTGACTCGGTCGGGCTTATCGCCAAGCCAAGTCTCTTCTGGCTTTGTGTGACTAACGTTCCACAAGTAAAGGAACTCCTTGTTTCGGAATGTGCGGACCTTCCATTGCGACGGCAAGTTGGGGCCGGGGCGATTCCTGGCAAGCGGTTCCAAATCGTCCGGAATTCCATCACGGTACGACTGCAAGATCTCCCAAGCGTGGTTACGCGGCCTTTCCTTGATTCTAGGCCGATAGTTCGGGTCGGTCGTCAACACGATCACGTCGACCTGCCGCGGCGAGCGTTCTTTGTTCGTGGACGCCAAGCTCAGCCGCGCCGTTCCTTTCTGCAATTCGACTTCGTGGCTGTCCCAAGCGAAGACCCAATCCCAGTACAGCTTCATTTCGTTGTCTTCTTCAACGATCGCCCGCTCGCCGTACCGTGCGGTCCAAAGTTGCCCACCGCCCTGCTGGATCTGGATTTGAAACCGCTCCGTCTGTTCGCGCCAATCGCCATATCGCACCCAAACGAAGTACCGACCGGCGGTCGGGATCTCCAACGTCTTCGTGGCCACCGCCCTGTCGTCGTCGGCCCCCGTGGCAATCGACAGAAAGCCACTCTCGCCTCCCATATTCCACTCAGCCGCCCACCCCGGCCCGGACAGACCCCAATGACCGGCGGTCGTCTTCATGTTCGGTCGACCCATGGGCCAGCAGTAGCCGCGAACGCCGTCAAGATGCTCGGCCTCGACCCAGAGGCTCTCGTGGGAGGATGCCTGTGCGGCTGTGAGCAGACCAATCATCGCCGTCACCGTTGGGACTAGTATTCTGATCACGGGCAAGCCTCCTATGATCAAAAAGTCAAATTGGCCCGGTGACATATGTAGGCCGGAACAAGTCTGCGCAGTTCCGGAATTTGATGTACCGCTGCCGGAACTGCGCAGACTTGTTCCGGCCTACGCTTATCGGAGGTCCCGTCCGGCAGACGGGACCTACTGCCAGTCTACGTGAACTTGTGCTTCCCAGGCATTGCTACAGGCGGGATGGGGTACCGGCCGAATTTGTATTCTTCCGGGCCCAGCCGCGTTGTGGATTTCATGGCTTTGTCCCATTCCACGGGCTGGCCGCTATAAACGGCTTCGCGACCGATGATTCCGGTCATGGTGCTCTCGGCCACCGCTTGGGCCTCGTTGATTGGATTTCCGGCGCGAATGCTGGCGATCAGGTCCTCGTGCTCCTTCTTGTACGCACGTGAGAGTTTCTCGCGGAAACGCCAGCGTTCGCCCTCGTTCGGTTCGATGCGGTTCTCGCAGTTGCTGGTGCCGTCGGTACCGATGACGGCTTCTTCGACCATGCCTCGACACCCGTTGATCTGCCGGGATTGGCTGAACATGGATATGCCGCCGGGATACTCGAACTCGACAGCGAAATGATCGAAGATGTGGCCGTGGCGTTCCCCGACTCGTACCTGGCGGCCGCCCAGACCGGAGACGGCTCGGATAGGATGCGTTCCCAGCACCCAATTCATGATGTCCAAGTTGTGTACATGCTGTTCGACAATGTGGTCGCCGGACAACCACGTGAAATAGTTCCAGTTGCGTAGCTGCCACTCCACGTCGCTCCAGCCTTCCTCGCGGTCGATCACCCAGATCTGACCGCCGTTCCAGTAGCATTTGGCGTACACGATCTCGCCGATGGCACCGTCCTGGATACGCTTGATCGTCTCCTGATAATCTTCCCTGTGTCGCCGCTGCGTGCCGGCGGCGATTCCCAGGCCCTTCTGCTGGGCCAGTTCGCCCGCTTCGATCACCATGCGCACGCCCGGCACGTCGACGGCCGCCGGCTTTTCCATGAATACGTGCTTGCCCGCTTCGATGGCCGACTTGAGTTGCACTGGACGGAAGTGTGGCGGTGTGGCCAGGATCACGTAGTTTACCTCGGGCACCGCCAGCAACTGCTTGTACGCATCGAAGCCGGTGAAGCAAGTCTTCTTGGGAACCTCAATCCCAAGTCTGGCCAACTGCTGGTTGCAGCGATCGAGCCGGTCCTCGAACAGGTCGGCCAATGCGACCACTTTGATGTTCTTCTTTTCGATCTTGGCGCCTTCCGCAACATCCTCGGTGTGGTAGCCGGATTGAGGATAGATCACCTTGGTCGCAGCACCCACGGCGTCCAGCGTCGCGCCGGTCCCGCGGCCGCCGCACCCGATTAAGCCGATCTTAACCTCGATGTCCGTCGCCGACTCGGCAGCATGGACAAAGGGAAACTCGGCAGCCGCCGCGGCCCCTACGAGTCCTAGCGAAGTGCGTTTGAGGAATCGCCGACGTGAGGAGACGATATTCGTTTTGCCTGCCTGTTCGTTCATTGTCGTTTGTACTCCAGTCGATATCGCGTTAGTGTTCTTCAGGGTGGAAACTCGATCTGATCAATCGCCGCTCCACTTCAGCAAACGCTCCGCAGATGTCTTGACATTATCCGCTCCGGCTACCTCCAACGTTGTCGGCCCGTCGAAACCGATCTCCATCAGAGCCTCGACGATTTGCTGAATGCCCACGACGCCTTCGCCCAATGGAATCGTTGCCATGCCGCAGCCGTACAATGTGCCCCGTTTCGGCTCCCACTCGGCCCCCATGTCTTTCCAATGGACGTGTTTGATCCGTTTGCCAAAGACCTTGACGAATTCGTGGGGATCTCCGCCGCCCAGCCACGAGTTGCCCGTGTCCAGGTTGACGCCAACTGTGTCCTCGTGGCCTAGCGCGTCAAGGATTGCCTTCATGCCGTCGACCGTGTCCGTCAGCTTACCGTGCGGCTCCAGCAGCAGGTCGATTCCCAAGTCCTCGGCCCACAGAACCGGCTCGTACAACTTCTCGCTGATGGCGAACAGCGCTTGGTCACGAGACAGGTTGTGACCGAAGTCGGTCTTGGGCTCCAATTCGGTGGTGATCACTTGCTTCACATCCAGTAGGTGCGCGAGTCGAATCGCTTTGATGATTTCGGTTGTCCCGTAGCGATCGGGCGATGGCGGATCCAGCAGGTTTGCGTGAGCACACACGCTGGTCATGGTCAGATCGTACTGTTCGAGCAATCGGCGGATCTTGGCGGGATGGCCGTCGAGACTTAGCGATGCGACAAAGCCCGCTTCGGCGCCTAACGCAGCTCCGTCGTGGTTGTCGGTCAGGTCGACGTAGTCGATGCCCAATTCACGGATCAACTCGAACTGGCGACGAACGGAGGTGAACGGTTCGACCAAAGCAAAACATCCGATGATCATGAAAACGGTTCCTTGTTTGAAGTGGATACACTCAGATGGAATCGAAGATACCTGCACGAGGGGCATTGACTCCGCATTGCCTGCCAATGATTCTATCGTATCGTCACGCTGTCCAAACGGTAGTCCCGTACTTTTCCTGGAGAGAAATCGGAGAGATAGCAGTGCCACAACCCGCCCGAACGCTCACGACGATCGCGACTTTTTTCTGCATGATACTCACATCCGTCGCAGCCTTGGCCGACGACTGGCCCCAATGGCGAGGACCTAACAGGGATGGCGTCTGGTCCGAGACGGGGATCATCGGCGCGTTTCCCGAACCGCAGATCGAGACGCGGTGGCGAGTGCCGATATCGAGCGGTTACAGCGGTCCGACGGTGGCCGCAGGCCGAGTGTATGTCACAGATCGAGTGCGCGAACCCAATGATGGGGAACGAGTGCTGTGTTTCGACTTCGAGAGCGGGCGGGAGCTATGGACCTTCGAGTATGATTGCCCCTACAAGAATGTGAGCTACTCGGCGGGCCCGCGGGCCGCGGTCACGATCGACGATGGGCGCGCATACGCATTGGGTACGAAAGGGCATCTCCACTGCCTGGACGCCGCCAGCGGACGCGAGCTGTGGAAGAAGACGCCCGGTGTGGATTACGACATTCGCGTGCCGATTTGGGGCATCGCATCCGCGCCGCTGGTGGAGGGCGACCTGCTGATCGTGCAGATCGGAGCCGCCGGAGGAGCCTGCGTTGTGGCATTGGATAAGACGACTGGCATGGAGGTGTGGCGAGCGCTCGACGACAAGGTCTCGTACTCCGCGCCGATCGTCATCGAACGAGTGGGGCGGCGTGTACTGGTATGCTGGACGGGCAACAATGTGGCTGGCCTGGATCCTGCGTCGGGCAAGGTCTACTGGAAACACCCGTTCGAGCCAAACCGAATGGTCATAAACGTTCCCACGCCTGTTGTCGATGGCGACCACCTTTTCGTCACTGCCTTCTACGACGGCGCGCTGATGCTCAGGCTTCTCGATCGCGATCCTTGGATCGAAAAGATGTGGCGCAGACAAGGGCGAAGTGAGCGAGACACCGACGCTTTGCACTGCATGATCAGTACCCCATACATGGAAAGTAGACATGTCTACGGCGTCGACAGCTATGGCGAATTGCGATGTCTGGACGTACTGACCGGCGACCGCATCTGGGAAGATCAAACCGCCACGCCCAGAGCCCGCTGGTCAAACATCCATATGGTCCGCAACGGCGATCGGATGTGGATGTTTAATGAACGTGGCGAGTTGATCATCGCCAAGCTGTCACCCCAAGGATTCCACGAGATAAGTCGCGCCAAGTTGATCGAGCCAACGACCGAACAGCTTCGGCAACGCGACGGAGTCTGCTGGTCCCACCCGGCGTATGCGCACCGACACATCATTGCACGCAATGATCGTGAGTTGGTATGCGCCAGCCTTGCAGCCGAGTGACGCCGACCAACCGGTCGCTCCCCTGGTTCGTTTAACGCCGAGCCGGCAGGCGACGGCTTTGAACACCGAATGTGAGCCATCGCCTGCCGGCTCGGCGTTAAACGTTGGTGGGTAGAAGTCAGGCACACGGTTGTCTAGAATCATGCTCCATATTTCAGCACACTATGTCCCCCCTTTCCGCCCTTTGAGACCTGCATCTTGGAAGGAGATCTCTGCGATGAAGTATTGTACGCTCGCCACCTTGCTGTTAGTGGCTGCTTCCGTAGCTCAAGCCGGTAACTGGCCGCAATGGCGTGGTCCTTTCTTCAACGGTTCTACGGACGAAAAGGATCTGCCAACTGAGTGGAGCACGACGGAGAACGTGGTTTGGAAGGCCGATTTGCCCGGTGTCGCTGCCTCGACGCCTATTGTCTGGGAGGATCGCGTGTTGCTGACGGGCACCGACTCGGCCAAGAACACGCTTCAGGCCATGTGCTTTGACCGGACCAACGGAAAACTGCTTTGGCAGCACGACGTGGCCGAAGGCATCGCGAGAGACTATCGCAGTAACTTCGCATCGGGATCACCTGTGACCGACGGCAAGAGCGCGGTTTTCTTCTACGGCAGTGGCGAGTTGGAGTGCTTCGATATGGATGGCGGGCACCGATGGGGACGGGACATCGAAGAGGACTATGGCCCATTCGCGTTCCAGTGGACTTTCAGCACCAGTCCCACGCTGTTCGAGGGCAAACTGTACGTGCAAGTTTTGCAGCGGGACGTGGCGGTGCGGGGCCGGGGACTGACGGACCAGGTGAACGAGTCCTACATCTTGGCCCTGGAACCGGAGACCGGCAAAACGCTTTGGCGCCACGTCCGTCCCAGCAAGGCCGTCGCCGAATCGCTTGAATCGTTCGCCACGCCGATTCCCTTTTCGTTCGAAGGGCAGAAACAGTTGCTCGTCACGGGCGGCGACGCCTTGACCGGCCACGACCTCGAGACCGGCAAGGAATTATGGCGGTGGGGAACGTGGAACCCGACGCGTATTGGGCACTGGCGTCTGGTACCTTCTCCGGCGGCCGGCGACGGGATCATTCTGGCTTGTGCGCCAAAGCGTGATCCGATCTACGCTATCAAGGCCGGCGGGACCGGCGTGTTGGACGACAGCGCCATCGCCTGGGTCAGCCGGGATAACCGAGATATTTCCTCCGACGTTCCCACGCCCGCGTTCTACGACGGCGACTTTTTCATCCTCAGCGACTTGCAGAAGTGCCTGTCTCGTGTGGAACCCCGTACAGGCAAAGTCAAATGGACCACTCCCACGCCGGGGCGGGACAAATACGAGGCTTCGCCTCTGGTAGCCGACGGGAAGATCTACGTGGTCAATTTCGGCGGGGACGTAACCGTGGTCGACGCGGCAGACGGCGAAATCCTGAACGAGATTTCTATGGATGAACCGGAACGCGGAGAAGTGGTTCGCTCGTCGATCAGTGCCGCACACGGCCAGTTGTTCATCCGCACCACGCGCAACCTGTACTGCGTTGGGAAGAAGTAACCGGAACGCGATTGATCGGGAGGGAGTACCGACATGACCGTGATGCACAGCCTCTATCGTGAACCTGGCGCGGTCAAGATCGACGAGGAATCCTGCAAGAGCTGCGGCCAATGTGCGCGGATATGCGCGGCCGAAGTGCTGACGATGGACAACGGCAGCGTCCGCATTAGCGAAGACAGCCCCTTTGGCTGCATCGCTTGCGGGCATTGTATGATGGTCTGTCCCGAAGGAAGCGTCACGGTGACGGGCCGCGGCATTTCCCCGGACGATCTGCTGCCGCTGCCGCCGCCAGAGGAAAGGGCGACGGCAGACGCGTTGGCTGCACTGATGAGGGCCCGCCGGAGCGTTCGCCGTTTCAAGAAGCGGGACGTGGAACCCGAACTTCTGGAACGCGTCGTCGAAATGGCCGCGTCCGGCCCGATGGGCATTCCGCCTTGGGACGTGGGTTGCGTGACGGTCTGCGGCCGGGACAAGGTGCAGGAACTGGCCGCAGAAATCATCAAGGGGTATGAGGGGTTTCTCAAGGTCTTTCGTCCTTGGGTGCTTTCGGTGATGCGCCCGTTCATGCGGCGCGCCACGTACGAGCAGTTTCGGTACTTTATCCGCCCGCTCGCAGAGAAGTATGTCGAATCCCATCGCGAGGGTCGCGATGCGGTGTTCTGGGGAGCACCAGCGGTCTTGATCTTCTACCATTCTCCCTATGCTGAAGCCGCGGACGCGATGATTGCCTGCACGTACGCCATGCTGGCCGCCGAGTCGCTCGGATTGGGCAACACGATCATCGGCGGTGCGCCGCCTGTCCTCCAACGCAACAAGGCCCTGTGCCAGACACTGGGCATCCCCGTGGGCAATACACCAGCCATATCGCTGATCCTGGGCCATCCGGCAACCGAGTTCAAGCGTGCCGTTCGACGCCGATTCGCGTGGGTCGGCACATCTCGCGAGAGAGCAGACGCATGAATTGGTTCGTAGTCCCGCCTTTAGGCGGTCTTGAAACGAGAAGCAGCGCGGAAGACCGCCTAAAGGCGGGACTACGAACGGCCTCACGATTCACTTATGCATCCGCTCTAGAGAAAGAACGGCGCGTATGACCTTTCTGGCCGCAATAATGCCAGAACGAATTGTTTGCCGAAACGCCGAGTTCGGCGATACGTCGACCATTGTCGATTTCAATAGGGCGATGGCGCTCGAAACGGAGGACAAGGCGTTAGACCCGTCGGTGCTTTCGCAGGGCGTGGCGGCACTGCTGAAGAACCCTGACCTGGGCTTCTACGTTGTGGCCGAGTATGATGGTACGGTCGTCGGTGCGCTGATGGTCACAACCGAATGGAGCGATTGGCGAAACGGCGTCTTCTGGTGGATCCAAAGCGTATATGTCCAGCCGGCGTTCCGGAGGCAAGGCGTCTATCGCCGCCTTTACCAGTTCGTGAAGGACATTGCCGTGGAAGATTCACGCGTTTGTGGCTTTCGACTCTATGTCGCGAAGGACAACGCCGGGGCGCAGCAGGCATATAGGACGTTGGGCATGAGCCCAACTCACTACTGGATATTCGAGGATTTGACTTGACGTGGGGCACGTTTCCAACGTGCCTGGAACCGCGACAGGCACGTTGGAAACGTGCCCCACATGATGCGGGAACGCTCTCTCAAAGATGACTCCACATTATCGTTGACAGGAAATCACATGAATAGCGAGGTGGCAAGAGCGCTGGTCGAGCACAACGTGAAGCATTTCGAGGAATGCGCTACTCTGGCAGAGAAGGTCGAGAGTCCCAATGCAGAAGACACGCCTGTGGTAAAATGCGCAATCGTCGCCTTCAGCATGATCACGGATCCCGGCAACTGGACGCAGGATGAATACGAATTCGTCAAGAGCCGCTTGGACGACACCCCTCAGCAAATGCCGGAAGACGGCCTCAAGCTGAAGGCAATGTGCCTGGGAGCCATGTGCGCCCTCCGGCTCGAAGGCAAGATGGATGATCAGGAGTTTGCCCTGGCCGATGCCCAACCAGCGCGACTGCCATGCCGCCCCGTCATAGTGCGTCCATCTTTTGTGTTTT
>CAZURK010000011.1:0-109730 GCA_964623055.1 uncultured Pirellulaceae bacterium | reverse complement strand
AAGGCGTTGAGCACTCGGTTGCTGTGATACGCCGGTTGCGACCTGGGGAGTGACAAATCCGTAGATGCCGAAAGGCGTTGAGCACCGAGATGGACAACGAAGGATACTTGATTCTGGCAAGTGACAAATCCGTAGATGCCGAAAGGCGTTGAGCACAGCGGGCAGAAAACGCTCTACACATTCCCGCCCTAGTGACAAATCCGTAGATGCCGAAAGGCGTTGAGCACTCCTTTGTGGTTGGGTTTCACGCGTCGGCTATCGTGTGACAAATCCGTAGATGCCGAAAGGCGTTGAGCAAATGGCTCCGATATGCTGAAGCATACCCTACCGGCTGGTGACAAATCCGTAGATGCCGGAAGGTGTTGGGCAGTATCGGGTGGATGCCTCCGTGTGTCAGCCGTCCCGAGGACGTTGCGATCTGCTGGGAAACAAGGAGGAGGGGGCCGATGGGCCTCGCATGCACGCTGGCGATTCGTGGCTTGCCGGCATTGAATCGCATCTTCATTCACGGGAAAACCATCTGTTCTGCTCGGCGACGCCAGAGACTTGAGACGATCAATGTCAGCCTCGTGGCCGACTCCCACAACTGGCATTTGAAGTGGTAGTCCCGATTGGAACAGATACAATTTGGTACGAGATGACAGGCGAGGATGATGCTCAGAAGACTATAATGATGCCGATCCTGGATTCAATCCGATAGATCGAAGGGACGAGAGATGTCTACTCTGCGAACGATCAGCCAAACATGTCTCATCGTGTTCCTTACCCTTTTCGTGACCAGCCAGGCCCATGGCCAATTCCCGTGGCAGAAGCCGGTGAAGCGCGATCCAGCGGAGATTGAACGCATTGTCGGCCCCATTGGGCAGCGAGAACCGTCCCGAGATCTGAACATTGTCTGGGTCTGGGGCATCGATAAGCTCCACGAGAAAGAGACCCACGAATACGCCTGGGTCATGGACCGCTATGTGAACACACTTTTGCCTACGGTCCCGCGCGTCACGGTCGTTCCCTCCATGTATTTCCCGAAGAAGGAACTGTGGGAGAAGGCCGACCTGGTCGTTTTCTATTTCTGGTCGCGTGAGAAGTGGGATTACGATATCGTCGACGCCTATCAGAAACGCGGCGGCGGCTTGATATTCATTCACATGGCTCTGATGCAAGGTTCGGGAGAAGAGTTGTCGAAACGCATTGGGATGGCATGGGACCTCAGAAGGGACGGCACCAAATGGGGCGTGTTGCCCACGCCGGTAACTCTGACTGACGCGGCCGTACAGTCACCCATTTTCGAAGGCTTCCCGAAGAAGTTCGATCTGGCTGAGGAGTTCTATTGGGATTTGAAGGGCGATCCGGCAGGTGTCACGACCCTGGTGACTGCGCCCGCTGGTCCGGCCATAGCAAACAAGCCGTTAGCCGGTCCACCCAAGATGGAAGATCTCGACGGCAAACGACACCCAGTCATGTGGACAACGGAGGTTGGCCCGGCCAGGGTTTTTGTCTCGGGTGCCGGCCACAACTACTTCACATTCAACGATCCCTACTTTCGGATCGTTCTTCTGCGGGCCATGGCCTGGACCATGAACGAGTCGTTTGATCCATTCAAACCGCTGGTGACGCTCCATCTCGAACGGTAGGGGCCCGAGTTCAACGTCGCCGTTCCTTGAGCCGGATCGCAATCCGTTAGGCCTTGAGGAGATTAGCGAGGAACCAATGCATAAGACAAACCGACGCAATTTTCTGAAAGCCAGTGTTAGCGCAGCAGTCGCCGTGGCATCACCATGGCCTCTGGCGACTTGCAGAGGATCCGCCCCGGAGTCTTCCCAAGAGATCAATGCGAAGGTTGCTGCAATTCGCGGCAAAAACCTCGATTCGATGACCCGGGATGCGATTGACGCGTTAGGGGGAATTCGCACCGTCGTGAACAAGGGCGAGACGGTTTTCATCAAGCCGAATTTCGTTACATTCCCGTGGGCGAAATACAATAAGTGCTTTCACGTCGGCGAGTGCACCAAGCCCGAGATTATCATCGCGGTCACGGAAGAGTGTTTGAAGGCAGGTGCTGCGGAGGTCGTTATCGGTGAAGGTTCTCACCTGCCAAAGTTCGACTGGCGACATGCGATCACTCTGGACGGCAATACGAATCTGGTGAAGGAATCGCAACGACTCGGTTCCAAGTATGACGGAAAAGTCACCTTGGCATGCCTGGAGACCGACTCGCCAGGCTGGGTCGAGGTTCCTTCCAAGACACCGCTGAACAAGATCGCCATTTCGAGCCTTGTGGCCAATGCCGACAAGGTGATTTCAATTCCTGTGGCGAAAACGCATTCGTGGGCCCAACTCACACTGGCTGCGAAGAATTTCATCGGTATCACGCCGTTGTCCCGCTACGCACAACTGATCGACAATACGTGGTGGAATCGCGGCACCTTCGACCACAGCAGCCCGCAAGCAATTGCGCAACCATACCTGGATATCGTCAAGAACATAAAACACCATCTTTCCATCATCGACTTCTCCATCGGCCTGGAAGCTGACGGCCCCTCGAAGGGTCAAGGGGGCACGACCGTAGACATGAAGGAACGTCTTGGCTCGTGGGCAATCATTGCCAGTACGGATATCATGGCCGCGGATGCAACCGCCGCGCGTGTGATGAATCACGATACGATGAAGGTGAAGCAACTGGCAATGGGCTTCGAGATGGGGTTAGGCGAGATACGGAAACAGTCGATCGAAATCGTGGGCGAGAAGGTCGACAATTTGCGTGTGGAATGGAAACCTGCGAGGATAAAGGGGCACAAGGCAAAGGAATGAGGGGATCGCAATTCGTTGCCGGTGGAAGTGCCATCACGCGAGGGCGTTGTTATGCTTAGGTTCGCGTTGAAGACATACATCTTGATGGGAGACTCGGCACAGTTGCCGGGTCCGGTTCTTGTAGTGTTTCGCAGGCTGTGGAAGGAGTGATTCGATGATGAGGTTTTGCTTGAGTGTATGTATCGTAGTTGTGTTGGCCGTGAGCGGGTCGTCGGCGGTAGCTCAGGATGTCGAGCCGGTACCGGCGGATATCGCGCAGGCATTCGGTGAGACGTTGGTCAAGGCGGCCGCGAAAATCGACAAGCTGCAGGTGAAGATCGAATGCGATCCGGCTAAGGCGGTCGGCGTGTCCGTGCCGGACGAAGGTGGAATCATCTTGGTGCCGCAGAAGGGCATGGACGAGGAAAACACGCCCGACATGACCGTCGCCAACGGCGTGCCTCTGGCGTTGTACTTCTCTACGCCCAACATCGTGCCGATGATCGATGGCAAGTTTGTCGACCGCGGCAAGCTGCACGGCGTGACCGTGACTGACGGCCAGGGCAAGGAGCACGAAGCCAACTGTATGTTGCTTACCGTACGGAAGATCTCCGACGAGGACTATCGCCTGTACGGATTTGGCAAGGCGGCGAAGCCGTTGATCGATGTCAAGTTCACCGACGGCAAGGGCCCCGGCGCGAAGCCGTTGGCGGCGGAAATCAAGGGCATCGAGGGTCAAACCGGCTCGCTCGTGATCACCGTGTTTGACAAGTACCAGGCCAAGTTCCGCGGCGGCGTCAAGGAGTAGGCTGCCGTCTCGCTCCGCGAGACGAAGTCTTGACGCGGCAGAGCCGCAGCCGAAGTCGTCTAACGGCAAGCCGAAGGCATCGGCGATGGCCGGAAACACGGTCGCCTTCGGCTTGCCGTTAAACAAGTCTGCGCACGGTGCGCGAGTTCTGATCGTTTGCAGTACAGAGAGACGACGGCTGAAGTCAAAGGACCATATCAATGCATCGCACGAATGTCGTAACACTTGTCGCTCTCATCCTCGGTCTATGTCGACCAATCCCGGCCGACGAATTGCCGGTTGCGAAGCCGGAAGCGGCGGGCATGTCATCGGAGAAGCTGGCACTCGTCGTGCCGGCTATGCAGAACCTCGTCGACAAGAAGAAAGTGGCCGGCGCGATAACGATCGTAGCTCGTGACGGCTCGATCGTCTTCTTCGAGGCGGTTGGCAATGCAGACATCGATTCGGGCAACTCGATGAAGCGTGATACGATTGTCCGCATCTACTCGATGACCAAACCGATCACAAGCGTCGCGGTCATGATGCTGGTGGAAGAAGGCAAACTTACGTTGGACGACCCGGTCGCCAAACACTTGCCGGAGTTCAAGGACGTCAAAGTCTTTGCCGGCGTCGATGGCGACGAACTCGAAGTTGAAGAACCTAAGCGAGCGGCTACGATTCGCGATCTGCTGCGTCACACATCCGGATTGACCTATGGTTTCTTTGGCATTACGCCCGTCGACCAACGCTACCTCCAAGCCGACATCCTAAGCGACCGGGGCACGCTGGCGGACATGGTGACGAAACTCGGCGATCTGCCGCTGTTGTATCAGCCGGGGACTCGTTTCAACTATAGCGTCTCGACGGACGTACTGGGGCGAGTAGTCGAGGTCGTTTCGCGCAAGGACTTTGGCGAGTTTCTCCATGAGCGAATCCTTGGGCCGCTTGACATGAAAGACACGGATTTCTTCGTCCCGGAGAACAAAACGGATCGTTTTGCCGCCAACCACAGTCCGAGACTTGTCGGAGGATTGCGTGTGACCGATGCGCCGCATTCAAGCCGCTATCGCCGTAAGCCTCGATTGTTGTCCGGCGGTGGCGGGCTGGTTTCCACCGCCCGCGATTACATGCGATTCTGTCAGATGCTGCTGAACGAAGGCAAGCTGGGCGGGCACCGGTTGCTGCGTGAGGAGTCGGTCGAAGCGATGACGAAGAACCAACTGCCCGCCGAGGCGTATCCGATCAACCTGGGCGGCAAGCGGGACGGCGTCGGCTTCGGATTGGGGTTCTCCGTCGTCGTCGAGAAGACGGACTACAGCAAACGATCGCACGTCGGCGAGTACGGCTGGGGCGGCGCGGCTAGTACTCATTTCTGGATTTCGCCGAAAGACGACCTGGCCGTCGTCGTACTCACGCAGTTGATGCCGTTCAGTTTCCAGATGGAACGCGCAGTAAAGCCGCTTGTCTACGATGCGATCAAAGGAACTGAAAGTGCTGGGGTTGAATAGGCCGTACACGAACGGACCGTTGAACGTGCAACTCCGTTCCATTGCCGCGGCGGTCGCTGTCGTGCTCGCCCTGCAGGTCTCTCCACTCCGGTCGCAGCCAACTTCGACCGCGTGGAGCCAATTCCGAGGCCCAGGCGGCTCGGGCGTCGCCTGCGATTGCCGGCCTCCGGTGGTCATTGACGTCGAGAAGGCGACGTGGAAAATCGACGTTCCACAGGGCCATTCGTCGCCTGTGCTTTCAGATCGGTTCGTTCTCTTGACCGCAGTCGAAGGCGATCGACTGGTAACGTTAGCATTCAAAAAGCAAACCGGCGAGCTTGCCTGGCGCAAAGAGGCCCCGGAAGTGCCGCTGGAGAGGGTGCACGAAGCCAGCAGCCCGGCAGCACCAACGCCCGCGGTCGACGAGAATCGTGCATATGTCTACTTCGGCTCGTATGGTTTGCTCTGTTATGATCTCGAAGGACGCGAAGCATGGAACAGGCCCATTCCCACGCCGAAGAGTCTGTATGGCACGTCTTCATCGCCGATTGTTCATAACGACTTGCTGATCCTGGTGATTGACAATGATGCCAATTTGCCAGGCAGCCGACTTAGCCAGTCCAAGATCGTTGCCCTGAACAAGGCCACGGGAGAATTGGTTTGGGAAACCCTCCGCCCCTTTCATCGCAGCGGCTGGTCCACGCCCACCATTTGGACCCACGAAGGCGGCCAGGAGCTGGTGGTGCTAGGTAATGGGCGGCTGCGAGGTTACGACGCGGCGACCGGTGTCGAGAAGTGGTTTGTTAACGGCTTTTCGCGCGAGACGGTTTCACGTCCGATCGCAGGCAAGAACCGCGTCTATGCGTCGGCATCGATGATCGGCGGCGTCGCGGATGAACAGCCCGACCCAGAGCCGTTCTGGTCGGCCGTGATGCAGTTCGATGCAAACAGCGATGGCAGACTCGAGCGCGACGAAATGACAGGACCGTTTACATTCCCTATTCGACCGGACTTGCCGGTGGGCCATCCCGGCTTTGGCTTGCCTTTGCCCAAGGACAAGGTGTGGCACCAGAAGCGACTCGACGGTATGTTCTTCTGGATCGACAAAGACAAAGACGGCTTTTGGACAAAGGAAGAGTTTCTCAGGCACCTATCATTCGATCGTGGCAAACCGAATCTCTTGGCAGTCCGTCCTGGTGGAAAAGGGGACGTCACCGACAGTCACGTCACATGGGCGTTGCATCGCGGTATACCCGAGATTCCATCGCCAGTACTCTATCAGAATCGCATCTATCTGGTTTGTGATGGCGGTATTCTGAGTGCGGTCGATGCGGATACCGGAACGATGATCTATCGCAAGCGTCTTGGAGCCGCCGGGCACTATCGTTCCTCGCCGATCATTGCGAACGACCATCTTTACGCAATTTCTGAGGAGGGAGTTGTGTCGGTCGTGAAAACCGGCGACGATTTTGAACTGGTGCATCAACACGCGTTTGAAGAACCGGTCGCGGCGACTCCTGCCGTTGACGCATCAACCATCTACATTCGCACCGAGAGGCAGTTGGTCGCGTTTCGTAGCGAGTAAGCTTGTGTGACTGTCGACGGAGACTGTGACTGATCGAACACCATATTACACCAAGGAGCCATCGCAATGACGACAGGTCGATCCATGACTCGACGGACGTTTGTTGAACAGACTGCGGCAGCCCTTCCGCTGCTTGCCGCCGGGTCAACCGCACCGGCCGCAGAAGCAGAGTCCAAGTCCGCTGCCGAAGTACCGGTCGGGCGTAAGCTCCGAATCGGAGTCGTTGGGCTAGGCGGACGAGGAAGCTGGATTGCCAATCTGTTCAAGCAGCACCCAGGATACGAGATCGCGGCCGCGGTGGACTATTTCGAGGACACCGCCAATGCCGTTGGCGGCAGGCTTGGTGTCCCAGAGGAAAAGCGATTCAGCGGTCTATCGGGCTACAAGCGAGCGCTCGACAGTGGTGTCGACGCGCTGGTACTGAAGGGCATCCCGTACTTCTATCCCGAGCAAGCTGCCGCGGCTATCGACGCCGGGTGCCACGTCTACATGGCCAAACCTTTCGCCGTGGACGTGCCGAGCGTTTTTGCCATGCAAGCCCTGGCGAC
Organism: uncultured Pirellulaceae bacterium; assembly: GCA_964623055.1. Classification (GTDB taxonomy): domain Bacteria; phylum Planctomycetota; class Planctomycetia; order Pirellulales; family Pirellulaceae; genus JADHUC01. The sequence goes on along the minus strand of CAZURK010000011.1, from coordinate 102,536 downwards.
GAAGGCCACTCAGAAGAATCTGTGCCTTCTGGTCGACTACCAGTTGCCCACAGACCCGGCTAATCAGGAAGCGAAGCAGCGCATCGGCGATGGAGCTTTGGGCGGCTTGGCGCACATCTATTCCGGCGGCACCTGCGGCCCGTTGCCGGACCCGCCGGTCGGCCCGACCATCGAGAACCTGTTCCGGCGGGCATGGTACTCGCATGTCTCAATGAGCGGTGATTTGTTGCTTCTGTATGACATTCACATAATCGATGGCGTCACATGGGTTATCGACAAGCGCGCGGTTGCCGCCAGCGGATACTCGCGCATCGTCCGTCCGGATCCCCACGGTGACCGAACGGATTGCGGGGGCATGGTCTTTGAACTCGAAGATGGAACCTGCTGGACCCACTCGACTCAGCTCCTGCAGAACAATGCGGTCATGTACAACCTGGAGGCCGACCTCATGGGCCTGAAGGCCACTGCGCACATCGCATACTCGGGCAAGGTGTTCATCCGCGGCGGCCCGAAACACTACGCGGGAGCGACATCAAGCGGCATCTACGCAGACGGCGCCAAAGCCAACATCGCCGAGTTCTATCGCTGTGTGACCGAGGGCGACTTCGATAATCCCACGCCGCACCGTTCGGTCGACGGCCATCTGGCAGCCATTCTCGGTCGCGAGGCCGCGGCGCGGAAAACACGGTTGACCATGGACGAGTTGATCAAGGAAGACAAGAAACTCGATGTCGATTTGCGCGGGTTGAAGACGTGACGTCGCGTCAACTGGAGGTCCAAGCTACGTAGGTCAGGCTGTGCCTGACGACTTTCGGGCCCACACCGCTCGAGCCGGTTTCCGTCAGGCACGGCCTGGCCTATCAACTTTAGCGAGGAAGACGACTCATGCTGGAAGAAGCGATTTCTCCTTGGAAGGTTGTGCAGACGATTGCGCTGCTTGCGTTCATCGGGACGACACAGGCGGGCGCCCACGAACCGATCGCATTGCATCCCGAGAATCCGCATTACTTCGTCTGGCGCGGTGAACAGACGATGCTGATCACGTCCGGCGAGCACTATGGGGCACTGTTGAATCTGGACTTCGACTATGTGAAGTACTTTGACGCGTTGCAGCGAGACGGCTTGAATCACACACGCACGTTTTCCGGGGCGTACCGGGAGATCCCGTCTTCGTTTGGGATTACCGACAATCCGCTTGCCCCGAAGCCTAATCGCTACATCTGCCCTTGGGCGCGAAGCGACCAGCCCGGTTACCACGACGGTGGCAACAAATTCGATCTGACTCGCTGGGGCGCCGCCTACTTCGAGCGGCTCAAGGACTTCATGACGCAGGCCGACCGGCGCGGGATTGTCGTTGAATTCACCCTGTTCTGTCCGATGTATCGTGACGAGCTGTGGCAAGCTTGTCCAATGAATGCGGCAAACAACGTGAACGGCATCGGCGAATGTAAGCGCGAAGAGGTCTACACGCTGAAGCAGAAGGCCTTGCTGGCGATACACATCGCCATGACGCGAAAAGTGGTGAGGGAACTGCGCGGATTCGACAATCTGTACTACGAAGTGTGCAACGAGCCGTACTTTGGCGGTGTGACCCGCGAGTGGCAGGACAAGATCGTCGAGGCAATCGTCGATGCCGAAAAGGACTTCGCAAAGAAACATCTGATTTCGATGAATATTGCCAACGGCCGCGCGAAAGTGGAAAAGCCGAATCCTGCTGTGTCGATTTTCAACTTCCACTACTGTGTGCCGCCGGACACGGTGGCGATGAACTACGGACTGGAGAAAGTGATCGGCGAAAACGAAACGGGATTTCGCGGCAAGCACGATGTGCTGTACCGCACCGAAGGTTGGGATTTCCTGATCGCAGGCGGCGCCCTATACAACAACTTGGACTATTCATTCACACCGAAGCATCCGGATGGAACGTTCCTGACCTACAAGTCACCCGGTGGCGGCAGCCCTGATTTACGAAAGCAGCTTCGCATCCTCAAGCAGTTCCTTTACGGATTCAATTTCGTAAAGATGGAGCCTGACGATTCCGTGATTCGCAACGTATCACCAGATCTCTCCGCCCGGGCGTTGGTCGAACGAGGCAAGGCGTACGCCGTCTATCTGCACGTGCCGATCCCCAAGAAGCCGAAGGATATCGGTACGATTGTCAACAGGAAAGTGAAGGCCCAACTGACCTTGAATCTGCCCGCCGGCAACTACGAAGCGGAGTGGATCAATACAAAGACAGGCCAAACGGAGAGCGAAGATGCATTCCACCATCAGGGCGGCGACAAGAAGCTGGATTCGCCGATGTTCGCGGCCGATGTCGCATTACGCGTCGTCTCTCGGTAGAGTGGCGGTATTGATTCACTCGAAGACACCTCAAGAAAGACGACCGACATTTCCCACCGATAGGAGCCCTCCGATGAAGAAACTGCTTTTGATTGCGTTGGTTACAAGTAGCCTGCTGGGTCTCTTTCATTCGTCCCATGCGGCCGACGAAGGTCTGAAGTTGACAATCAATGCCGGCGAGCGCGATCGACAGAACACTCCGGTCTGCTTGCCGGTAGATGCGCCGGCTGGCGCGAAATCTGTTTGTCTCAAGGACGACGATGGCAAGTTGATCGCTGGCCAGCTAACCGCGTTGGGACTTCAAAATGATGGCAAGGAAGGGAAATCGGAACTGCATTTTGTCGTGCCGGCCCTGAAACAGGGCGAGTCGCTTACGCTGACAGCTCAGTTTTCCAATGAACCGGCGAAAGGAGGGTTCTCGTGGAAACAGGTAGCGGACGAGTATGCCGAGTTGAGTCTGGCCGACAAACCCATCGTCCACTACATCTGCAAGACGTTGACGGACGAAAACCGCGAGGATGCGTACAAGGTGTACCACCACGTATGCGATCCGGCAGGCACGCGGTTCATTACCAAGGGCTCCGGTGGGAAATACCCGCATCATCGAGGCATTTTCTTCGGCTACAACCGCATAACGTACGGGGACGGACAGAAGGCCAACACGTGGTCGGGGCAAACAACGCCGCAGACGCATGCGGGCTTTCTAGCCGAAGAGGCCGGCCCAGTGCTGGGGCGACATCTTGCGTCGGTCGATTGGCGTGGCTCCAAGAACGACGTGTATCTGAAGGAAAAACGGGAGTTGGCCGTCTACAACGTGCCGGGCGGAACGTTGATCGAGTTCAATTCGCGGCTGTCGACAGCCGGCGGGCCGGTCAGGCTGGACGGCAACGCCGCACACGCCGGAGTGCAGTTTCGCGCGGATCAAGAGGTGGCTGAGGGCACGGAACGAGAGACGTATTACCTCCGCCCGGACGGTAAAGGCGAACTGGGGCAGGCCCGAGGCAGCGCTTTCGACTTGCCGTGGGATGCGATCAGTTTCGTGTTGGACGAAAGACGGTACACGGTCCTCTACCTCGACCATCCTGAAAACCACAAGCCCACAGAGTACAACGAACGAACGTACGGCCGCTTCGGCTCTTTCTTCCCATACGACCTGGATGAGGGCAAGGATCTGACGGTCAAGTATCGCGTCTGGGTGCAAGACGGCGAAATGACGGTCGAACAAGCGGCGGCGTTGTGTAACGATTTCGTCGATCCGCCGAAGGTGACCATCGAGTAGAATCTTCAACACGAAAGGCACAGACATGTCGAAGTATCAGTTCACACGACGCGAAGCGCTGAAAGCCGGTGCTGCGGTCTTGCCGCTCGCCGCCGCTTCGCAGGCGTTTGCGAAGGAAGACGCGGAACAGAAGGGCGGAGTCGTAGTCGGAATGGCTACCACGGGGTTTCGGACATTCACGAACCGCAAGCTTGCAGAGGAATTGGCCAAGCGCAACGTTCGCACAATCCAGTTGTTCCTTACACAATCCGACAGCAACTACTGGAAATACAACAACCGAAACGACTTGTCGGACTTTACCGCCGATCGCTGCAAGGAGATCGCCGATACCTATCGTTCGGCCGGCATCTCGATCCACAGCATGGGCGTCTATACGAATCTGATCCATCCGGACGAAGCGGAACGCAAGGCTAACCTTGCCTACTTCGAGGACATGATGAAAGTGGGCGGTCACATGGGCGTTCGTTGCTTCATTACCGAGGCCGGACACTACCACGCTGAAGGCCCCGCACCGCCGGTTCACCACTACTTCCAGGAGGAAGTCTGGAAGATGACGGTCGCCACGGCAAAGCAACTGGCGAAGATCGCAGACGCCTACGACGCCACCGTCCTGGTCGAGCCGTTCTTCCAGAGCTTCTTTGCCAGCGCCAAACGCACGCGCATCTTCCTGGAGGAGGTCGACTCGCCGCGCATCCGAGCGCTCTTGGATCCGGCCAATCTGTTGGAGTTGAACGATCTTGAAGAGATGTTCGATCAGCTCGAACCATGGATCGACTGCCTGCATGCCAAGGACCGAAAGCTGCACGTGCGCCAGGGCGTGCCGGCGGGTCAGGGCGATCTCGACTATCCGAAGTTCGTGAAGCTGGTTGCCGCGCGCACACCTAAAGCGCCGTTGATCATGGAATACGTCGGTGAACACGACTACGACCAAGCCATTGCCCATCTCCGAAAAACGATCAGCGAGGCGGGGTTGAGTGAGCTCTAGAGCGCATTCGGGATAACCGTAGCGGGCTTTTCGCCGTTTGGACCTATGATTCACGGCGTCGGCGACGCTGCACGTCCGTGCGACACGCACTAGCAGCGTTTGAACGAAGGAGCCTGCGATGAAGATCCTCGACAGTACGATGGACTGGCTCTTGGAGGAGGACAATCCTCCCGTCCGCTATCTCACGCTGAAGAACTTGCTTGGGATGTCGGCCAGAGCGGCGAAGGTATCGCGGGCGAAGTCTCGACTGACGGAATACGGCGTCACGCAGGCGATTCTCGAGGGCGCGCCCAATTCCTGGGACGCTGACGACCGTGCCTACTGGAAGTATACGGGCATCTACTGGCAGCTCATTTTTCTTGGCCAGTTCCTGGCGGACGGGAAGGATCCTCGTATCGCCAAGGCAGTCGATTGCATCATTGACGAACGTAAGTGGGTGCAGAAGACCGGAGGGCATTGTCTGACCGCCAACATACTCGCCGCACTCGCGCGATTGGGTTACGGCAACCACCGGGTTGTGAGGCAGGAGACAGAAGCTTTGGCTGCGCGCATCGTTGACGACGACGGTATCAAGTGCGCTGCCATGGACTACAGCCTCCTCTCCCGGTGTTACATGGCGCAGCCAAAACTGCTGCTGGCGTTTGCGCAGGTGCCCCCGAAGAAACGATCTACAACCATAGGCTCCGCCATCAAGCTACTGGTCGAGAAGCTTCTGCAGCACGAGGTCCACGTCTATTCCCCCGGCAACTTGCGCCAGTGGCAGGAGATCCTCGAGCGAGCCCCGAAACGCGCCGCCTTGCCCAAAGGAGAGACGGTGAAGGGATGGATCGGCGAGCGGCGTGAACAGTTCCTGGCCAGCGAGGGAATCGGGACGCGACGGCCAAAACCCGGTTGGCTCAGGTTTGGATTCCCTTTGCACTACAACTCGGACATCCTGGAGGCCATGTACGCTCTGGCACTTCTCGGCACACCCATGAGTCCGAAGTTGAAGAAACCTCTGAAGGTCATCAAGGAAAAGATGACGTTCGACGGGAAGTGGATTATGCAAAACTCACTGAACGGGAAGATGCTGGCAGATGTCGAGGAGAAGGGAAAGCCCAGCAAATGGCTGACATACTTCGCCTACTACGTGCTCAATCACTTTGAACGGGGGTAGGGTGGAAATGTAAGCCTGAAGCGCAAGCGAAGGAACTGCGTCGGGTTCCTTCGCTTGCGCTTCAGGCTTGAATAATCCGGGCTAGTGCTATTCTTCGAATTCCCATGCCTTCGCGGTGGCCCCGTCTTCCTTGCACAGTCGCATCCAGTCCAGTTCGACACGGCCGGGGGTGATAATCGCGTCGAAGCGGATCTTGACGATGGGCTCGGTGGGCTCGAAGGTGACTGCGTATTCGTGCCATTGTCCGTCGAACTGGGGCTCGAAGTCTGTACGCAATTCGCGGACAAACTGTGGCTGCTTTGGCGTGGCCCAATACACAATGCCGAACCGCTCGCCTTGCGCGCGCATGCGAAACCGCAGTGTCAGTTTGCCGCCGACCGACGGCACTTGGTCCGTGTGCATCTGCACGCGTCCTTCCTTGCTGATCATCACGAGGCAACCGTCCTGGAGTGCTATTTCGCACGAGCCGAGTGCACGCCAGCCGGCGACGGGCTCCGTTTTCGGATTGTACGCCGGGTTGGATATCGGCACGGCGGCATCTGTGTCCTTGAGGTGTTGTGTGATTAACGCGTCGAGTTCTTTGACCTTGACTGGAAATTCGCCGGCCAGGTTGGCCGTCTCGCCGATGTCGTCCTTCACGTTGTACAACATGAAGTCGTCGGGGAATTGCTGACTTGTGCCATAGACGCGAATGAGCTTCCAGTCGCCCTGGCGCACATAGGTCGCCGCCGGGCTGCGTTTGCCGAAGCCATGTGGGAAGTGGCAGAAGATCGCGTCGCGGTCCAGTTTGCTGGTCCGTGTCAACAGCGGCGCCAAGCTCTCGCCATCAAGAATCTTCCCCGCCACAGGCTTGACGCCGGCCATCGCGAGCATAGTTGGGTACCAGTCCACGCTGCTGACCACATCGGAACAGCGCGAGCCGGCCTGTACGACTCCTGGCCAGCAGACCAGCATGGGCACGCGGGTGCCGCCTTCGAATATGGACGCCTTGCCCCCGCGGAGCGGCGCGTTGTTCGTGGGCCCCAACTCGCCGGCGTACTTGCGCCAATCCTGCAGGAACGGCCAGCGCCGATGCCCCGGATTGATCTGCGCCAACTTGTGGTCGTCGCCGCGGTTACTGTGCACGTTTCCCCCGTTGTCAGAGAAGAAAATGATGATCGTGTCGTCGGCGATGCCAAGCTCGTCAAGCTTATCCATAATGCGGCCCAAGCTCTCGTCAACACTCCACAGCATCGACGCCATGATGGGGTTGGCTTGTTTGCCGCGGGGATCCTTCTTGCTGACGAAGCGTGTGGTGATCTCCTCCTTGTGCCCCCACGGCCCGTGCACGGCGTAGTGCCACATGTGCAGCAAGAACGGGCCGTCCTTGTTCGCGTTGATGAACTTGATCGCCTCGTCCGTCGCGCGGTCGGTGATGTATTCGCCCTCAGGCCCGTTGGTCACCGTGCCCGCCGGGAATTGGTAGGGCGAGAAATAGCTGCGTGGCCCGGGATCGGGTGCGCCGTGGAACGACACATCAAAACCCTGTGCCTCGGGCCAGTGCTCGGGCTTCAGACCCAGATGCCACTTGCCGACGTGTGCGGTCTCGTACCCCGCATCGCGGAGCGCCTCGGCGATGGTGTACTCTTCGGGCGGCAAGAATCGTCGACTGCGCGGCAGGATCACTTTCTGCGTGGGCGCTGCCTTGTCGGCGAACTCGGGCGTGCCTGGCGGCATGGGCGGCAGATGGCACGCCGGCGTGGTGATGTGCAGCCGCGCGGGGTACTTGCCGGTCATGATGCTGGCACGAGTGGGCGAGCAGAGCGGATTGGCAGCGTACGCGTCGGTGAACAGCATGCTACGTTTGGCCAAACGCTCCATATTGGGCGTCTCGTAGTACTGGCTGCCATTCACCGTCGTGTCCATCCAGCCCATATCATCGGCGAGGAAGAAGACTATGTTAGGTCTGCGCGACGACTCGGCGGCCGAGACGCCCAGACATAGGCCCGGCAACAGAGCAACAAGAAGGCACATGACGACGAGGGCTCTTTGATTGTTGTGGTTCACGGTTGGCTCTTTCGTCGTTGATTCAAAGAAGCGGCTTCAAAACCGTAGCCGCACTCGCCAGAGTGCGGTCGGATGCCGGTAAACCCGCGCTCTGGCGAACGCGGCTACGACCGATTTGGCTTTTCGTATACCTTGAAGTCATTGTGCAGCCGTTCAATTCTCTTCGCCGGAGAAACAGAGAAGTGTGCCATCTCTTGCTGAAAGAAACAGTCTACCGGCGGTCGCGGCCATTCCATCGAAGACCGGCGGCGCGTCGAGCCTGTATTCCGCCAGCGGCTCCCCGTTTTCGGCGGAATACGCAATCAAGAGTCCACCTTTGGCATCAGGCAAATCGGGTGCCCCTGCAACGAATAGTGTCTCTTGGCTCAGGGCCATGGCTTCACCCACAACCGGTATCTCGCGGACCCAATCGGCGGGCACTTTCATCGTAGACCTGAGAATGAAAAACTCTTCCGGGATGTCCTTGCTCTGGGCCAGTAATTCGAACTGCTTTGCGGTTTCGTGCAGATTGGCCTTATAGGTCCATCTGTGGGCGAAGCCTTTCATTCTGATCGCGAATGTCCGGTCCTTGTTGAACGATAACAGATGGCCTCCGATCCGCCGATCCATCCACCAGTTTCTGAAGTTCCATGTGGAGTCGAAGAAGCCGTTCTTGGTCTGAACGAAATTACCTTTGGAGTCTTCTTTCGTTTCTCTCGGAGGACCATACGGCCAGGAGCCCAGGTAGACCGAATCGCGGTCGCTCGCGAGCAATCCGCCCAAACTGACTGGCTCCTGGTAAGAGACTCGGTAGCAGAACTTGTTCTTCCTTTCTCGACCCCACCACGTTTGTGATCCATTCTCGACCCAATCCATTCTCATGATGTGGCAGCGGTCGAAACTGTTCTCTTCCTTCCGGGCCTTTCGGGTTTTCCAGATGACCTTTCCGGTCCACGGATCCATGGCATAAACCACCAACCCGCCATCCAGTTCTGTGTGACGTCCGGCTGCGGCATAGAGCACACCATTTTCTACCAAAACACTGCCGCTGACCGGCCACGCAGACTCCAATTGATGATCTACCACAATCAGTCGATCGCTCGGCGCCCCGCGAAACCGCCAGACCATTGCTCCGTCTCGAGCCCGCAGACAGTAGGTCCATCCGTCATGGCTGCCGAACAAGCAAAGCCCGCCATAGATCGTGGGTGGTGAGTCGATTCGGCCTCCTGCGGTAAAACGCCAGCGTTCAGATCCCGTCGCCGCATCCAGCGCCGTCACCTGGTGACGATCCTTGACGGCGACGAAGACCATGCCCGCAACCGTTACCGGAGCCGAAATCGGATCGTTGCCCGTCTGTGCGTTGCAGGACAAATCACGCTTATCGAGATCGGCATGAACGATCCGCGCCTTCCACGCGTTTTGCAGGTCGACCGGTACCAACGCTTGTGTCGCGCCGCTGCGGCGAGCGTCGTGACGGTAACACGACCATGCCTCCTCCGAGACTCTCTCAGCGGCCGCCGGATCGAATTCGGCACGCGTCTCGGCTGCCCACGCAAAGGCGGGGCCTTTGACAAGTGGTTCTCGATTCTGGGCGTCTTGCGCGTCGGCTTGGCGATTCGATTCAGAGGAAGTGAACGCCAAATTGCCTCGAAGAAACGCATCGCATTCGCAGGATTGAGGAAAACAGTAAACGAGACCATTGGCGAGCAGGTTACCAAATCCGCAACTGTTTCGTGCAGCGCGTATCCGGTGAAACGCTCCGGTCTGCTGATCGCATACGTCGAAGCTGCCGCAGAAGAAAAACCGCTGGGTGGCCTGCGCCGGCCGGCAGCGAGAGATAATTGGGCCATAAGGCACGTTCCTCTTGATTTCTCCGGTCGACGGCTCCAACGCTACCCAACTGTTGTCGTTCGAGATTCCGCTGGGATTCTCTCGGTTGACCCAGATCAGGCCGTCCAGGATGAACGCGTTTTTCGACGAGTTGCGGAAATTGTGGTAGGGGTCGGTATATTCAAAGGACCACAAATGGCGACCATCGCTGGTGGAAATGCCCTGGAGCACAGACGATTTTGTCTGCCCGCTCGTGACCAGAATATCTTCGTCGCACGAGACCACACGTCTGAACGTCAGGCGATCCACGCCCTCCCAAACGTCCTTGTAGTCCTTTCGCCACGTCGGCTGGCCCGTATCGGCGTCAAGGCAGACGGTTTGTCCATCCAAGTCGACGAAGAACACTCGATCGCCGCCGCTGATGAAGTGTTCGACGTTGTTGGCGTACTTCCAACGACGCATTCCGGTTTCTGCATCCAGGCATTGCAGAGGAGTTGCTTTGTCATTACCCGTAACAAACAAGTTTCCTTTGGCAACGGCCATTTGCCGGGATTCAATACCTTCATAGGTTCTGACGATCTCTCCGGTCGCAGCATCCAGCTTGAGCACTCTGCCAAGATCTGAAACAAATACATGCTCGCCGACGGCCACCAGGTTGTTGACCAGCCAGGCGTCGTGCCTGATTCCATGGTGCCACACTTTGGCGACCAGTTTGGCCGGAAGTGGGCGTTTCCATAGCAGGATCCCGTTGTACGCGTCCCGCGCGATCAGATAGAGCTGTCGCGGAACCTGAAAACCGGCCGGGCTTTCATCACAGATGCAGAAGAGCCGCCCGCCAGCCGACGCTGCTGCGAAAATGTGATCGAAGTGCGTCTTCGGCCAAGCCCGTGAGTCGGCAATCCACCGCACGCTGTTGGGTACTCCCACCAGCGTGTCCGGAGACACCGCATTGCCCTCCGGCCCGTAACGAAAGTGCGTCCAATCCGCCATGCCTGTCGGTCGCTTCTTTTGGATCTTTAGCCATGTGCCTTCGTCCACGATGGTTTCCACATGGTCGATGCGTGGATTGCTGAGCAAAGAACTGATCAGTGCCTCCGGATCGTCCGCCAATGCCCCTGCGGCCTTTTCCGCCAGCATGGCCACGCCGTCCGGACACAAAACACGGACGATATCTTCGATCGGGGCCTCTAACTGTGAGACGACCGATTGATCCGGCACCACAACCAGATTGACAAGATGGTCCGCGTAGGGCAGCTTCTTGGCAGCGCCGTGCCAACTGACGGACACACGGCCGTGTACTCCGCGTGACGCAATGAAACCGCGCACCTTCGCCACTTCGGATTCGTCGGCCGCCAATCCATGCAGCACGACGTTTCCGTGACGCGCCTGTTCCATCAGTGCTCGGCCGTCGCCACAACCGATGTAGACAATCAGACCGCCGTTTGCCGCCATCTTAGTCGGGACGTCGCTTGTCCCGTTGTCTGATGCGCCCGCACAGACGGCCGTGGCAATGGAAACCAGGACAGTAGAACTGACAACTGCCGCCGGGGAGAGTTTGGTTGTAGAGCTCATGGTTGATCGCCTCCTCGTTCAACAATCGTGCACACCCTGTTTCTTCAGTTCTTGCATGGATCACGGGACCGTTGGGGATGCGGCATCGCCAACATTCGTATTTCACACGTAGCTACGGTCGCCAGACCGGGGGCTCCGGTTAGGTTTCCCACGCTCTGGCGAGCGAGCTACCGCGGCGTTTGCTCAAGTTGTTCTTCCCACGTTCCTTAGCTGGGAAATTCGACCGTTTCGGGCGTCGCGAAGTCGTCGACAACGGATTATACCCGTCCTGCGAGGCCTGCAACATCTGCACTCGTAAAGCGAATTGCTGGGCGACGATCCTAAACGTGGATATCACAAGCGGGCGGCACTATAATCATGCGGATTGCTCTGCAGAATCGCGTTCTGGGTGGATCCTACCGGAGGCAAACAGATGAAGGACTGGTTGACGCTGATCCTCGCGATCTGGCTGGGCGGCTCGTTGCGAGCGGCCGACGACCACGATGGGAGTTCCGCTCTGGAATGGTCCGGTGACGGCCAACTGCGTGTGGTTGTCGATATTTCCCGGCAGACGGGTGAGCGAACGGGAAATCTGCAGCCGGCGGAAGTCGTCGTTGATTTCCTGGAACTGCTTGACGACATCGCCCCAAATCGCTTGCCGGATTTGACAACCGTGCAGGTAATACGCCACGACACGCGGACGGGCAAGCCGCTGGAATCTGCACCATTTGCATATGGCCGCAGTCGCTGGGATGCCCCGTGGCGCTGGTATGATGATGCTATTGGATACGAGTTTCCAGAAGTCGTTCGGGCGATCGACCAGACGCAGGACCAGCCGAGATACGAAACACGGACCCGGTTCGGTTACTTCTACGACTGCATCGGAGACTGGAAATCGGGTCACCTGGCGTTTGTACATCAGGTCGACGAGCGACCTGTCCGCTACGCGATCTACTTCGACCTGCTTCCGGAAGACGCTGAACCAGAGGCACCTCCGCCGCGAGGGTTCCTGGGCGACGGGCTGCAGCGGTGCACTCCTGAGGGCCCTTCGACGACCGGCCTGATCCATTCCCGGCTCGACGTCGTCGACTGGGACAATGACGGATTGTTTGACCTGGTCGTGGGCTGCGGTCGGGGCGGAATGGTGTGGTACCCCAATCGAGGTCGCATTGGCCAACCGCGATTCCCGTTTTCGAAGCTGGTGCGTACGAGCGACGGGCGTCCGTTGGATGTTGGCTGGTCGGCGGCCCCGCATGTTGTGGATTGGGACGGCGACGGATTGTTCGATCTGCTGGTCGGAGCGGAATGGAATCGGCTGCTGCTGTATCGGAACCGCGGCCGACCGGGAGAACCGATGCTGGAATATGCCGGCCCAATTTGCACGGCCGACGGCACGCTGCTGACACTCCCGATTGGGCCGGTCCCTGAGTCGCCAAAGGGAGTCTTCACACGAGACTACTACCCTGTGGTCGAGACCGCGGACTGGGATGCCGACGGCGACCGTGACTTGCTGGCCGGTGGTTACGTTACCGGTCGGATCTTCCTGTTCGAGAACACGGCCGGGCCGGGCAAGACGCCCCAACTGCGAGACACTGGGCCCATCGAGGCCGGCGGAGCGCCTTTGGATGTCGGTTGGTGCGCAGCGCCGACACTTGCGGATCTGGATAGCGATGGCGACTTGGACCTGATCAGCGGCTGCATGCCGGTCACTGCGCGTGGCGGCGATTCGGCATCCAGCGAAAAATTCCTGCATTGGTTCACGAACGATGGTTCACGGTCGCAACCGCAACTGCGTCGGGTGGAGTTTCCACGAACCGGCTCATTCCCCGTGGCAGCATTGGGGACTCCGCGGCTGATTGACTGGAGCGGCGACGGACTGTTGGATCTGGTCGTTAGCGCAGGCAAGCAGATCTACCTGTTCCGTAACATCGGTGAGCGAGATTCACCACGTTACGAGGCTCATGCGAATCCGCTGCCCAGTTGCTGGGGAAGTGCTGCGTTGCCGGTCGCCCAACTGCTCGACTGGAACGGCGACGGACTACCGGACGCATTGAATGGAACGCGAGTCTACACAAACACCGGCCGCGGCAGCCCGGGGATCTTCCGCAGCCCATTTTCGCTGCTGAAGCCCGGGCAGACGATTTCGCACCTGTCTGGCATCGGTGACGACTGGCGGTTCCAGCGCATGTTCGATTTGGACGCCGATGGCCGGCTGGACCTGATGGACGCCGACCACGGCGGTCACGTCTGGTGGCATCGTAATCAGGGTACTCGCGAGGAGCCGGATTCCGACACGACTGGAATCCGTCTGACACTCGTTGACGGTCAGCCGGTCCGTGTTGGCCTGAACCGTACCGGATTCAACGCACTCCAGGGCGCACGTGCGACATACACGGTTGGGGACTTTGACGACGACGGCCGAAACGACCTGGTCGTGGCCGATACCTTTGGCATCGTCCGCTACTTTCGTCAGACAAATCCGGCGGCACACTCGGAAGAGCGCCGCCAGCCCGATCGTGACGTACCGCGATTCGACAAGCCGTTGCAGATCGGCAAGCTGCGCATCCGATGTGTCCCGTACGCAGCCGACTGGAACGGCGACGGGCGTTTGGACGTTGTTGCGGGCTCGAGCGCGGACGATGTTGTCGTTTTCCTGAATCGTGGCGACGTGACAGATGGCAGCCCGTTCGATCCGGCTACGAAACTGGATCTCCCGAGCGCCCCCTATGGCGCCGGCGCCCCATTGGTTGTGGCCGACTTCAACGCCGACGGCGACACGGACCTGATCGTCAACACCGCATACGGCTACACCTGCTTCTACGAGCGATCGTTCATCGAGTCGGGCTACGCCCGCGCAAATGTCATCCATGTCGAGCGACGACCGAACGCTCAGGATTGAACTTCAGGTTTTTCGCGGAATTCCGGGAGGCCCGAAGGACACCAACTCGAAAGCCCAGCGGTGCAAGCCCTGGGATGTCGAGTGGCAATCAAGGATACCAAGGCCCAACGGGCCGTGACTCGGAGTAACGGCCCGTTGGGCCTCGGAAACATAACTTCGTTACGCTCCACACCAGGGCTTGCACCGCTGGGCTTTCGAGTCACGGCCTTTCAGGTCAAGGGGATGCGAGTTCCCCGAAATCCCGTGAAGAATCAAACGTCACGGGACTTCAGCGAGACCTCAAGGCCAAGCCATGGCGCTGGCCGTCGGCTCCGGCCTCCTATTCGACATCCTCGGAATCTACATCAACCACATCAAATGGAAGACGTTTTGATATCGCGCCAACCTCGGTTGAGAGATTGCCAGAGGGTTGGTAGAAGAAGACCTCGTACTCACGCGGTAACAATTCGCGTCCAACAATCACAGTGGTCTCGAACCTGCCACCCGGCTTCATGTGCAACGGATAGTAGACTCCCGGGGCATGGTGAGTTGGTGTCCTATCACCAACGCGGACCCCTTCTCCGTTTTCTGCGTACTCTTGCGGAGTCCATGACAGTAGCACTTGGCGACACGCGGAACGCAACATAGGACGTCCCTGCCCCTGCGAGCGCATGGAGGTCTGGTAATACCAATACGCACGCCCATCTGGATCCTTGTAACCGATTGCGGCGTTCGGAAAGGGCGCTCTCGTAACGACGACATACGCAAGACTACGCGGGTGGAGGGTAATTTCTTCGCTTGAGCCATTGCGGACAGCAAGGCGCACCGGAGTACCCTTCCCACGTTCGACCTTGTGCGAATCGGTTTCCGCGTCAAGAACGAGGCCACTGGATTTCGTTGTCGAAACGTCGGATACCTTCTGAATGATGCCTCCTCCCGGGTTCCGAGGCTGATACACGTCTTTCACGTCCAGTTTCAACGGCTTACCAACGTGCGTCTTGAGTTGTGCCGCCACGTCTTCAGATACAAATAGATGGTGAGGGCCGGCATGGAACACTTTCTGTCCCCATCGATCTACATTGAAGTAACCGAAGTAGACCCCCGGGCCAAGTTCCTCTGCCATCGAGCCCGAGCCAAGCAACAAGCTGAGGAACACTCCAGACGCCGCGGCGGCGATCCATGAGAGTTTCATGCCACCTCTCCCATAAGTCGCCGAACGTCACGGATCCGGCGGGCGGAAGATCGTCTTCCATTTGAGAACCCGCAACCCCGCTCGCCTGCATCCTTTGATTCGGCAGTTTCTCGTGGTCGAGGCCGAGCCGTCTTTTGGTTCTCCCTGTTCTTCTGTTCTTTATGTCCTTGTCGGGATGCATTAGAGATGGCCGCGATCGCACCGTTCACTGCCTCGATCAACTGAGGACGCTTCTCAGCAGCCTTCCTAGCCTGCAGGAGCGGAAGTGTGCTTCTGGCAGCGGGACCAATATCCTTAAGGCAGAAGTACAGTTCCTGTCTCTCCAACTCCGATAGCGTCTTGGCCTTCCTCAGCAATCCGGCGAGGTATGGCACAAGACGGTGACCGGTACCTCCCGCAACAATGTAGCCGACAGTGCGGAGGTCCTCATCCTTGCTCTCGATGGCGCTTCGGGCGGTTTCCGCAATCAAGTCCTCCGTGGAATCTGCAAGGTCGAAGTCGAGGCCCCGCAGGTACAAACAAGAGACTGCCCGCAAGGTTAGCGAACGGTCTCTGAGGTTCTTGACGAGGCCAGACTTCAGTTGTTGAGTTGCCTTGTCGTTCCATTTCATGGGCAGGACATGGAACGCTTTGCTGCCAACGACAAGTGCGGACAGTTTTGTCGAAATCGATTCACCAACGGAAAGGTCGTTGCGGTTGTGAATGTCGAGTTGCCTGAGGAAGAAACGTACTGCCCGTTCTTGGTCACTGCGCAGAACCATGATTGCAGTGTTGTCGGGGTATGGTTCCTCGAAAAAGACGCTAATGGCATGGTCATAGTCATCTGCACCAAAGGAAAACGTTGTTAAGACCGTAGCTAGTAGAATCGAAGCGTGATGCATTTTTATCCCTGGCATTCCCAGACGGCCTCGCGATCTAACGCGGATTGACGGAATTATCCCCCGCTGCCGCTGAGTTATCAAGTTTTCCATCGGTGGCGTCTAGCAGGCCGAGCAACGGTCGCTTGACTTCCATCTCCCTTCCGAAATGCCCAGCCAACCCCGATTGCAGCGGGTGCTGGCGTTAAAGGAGGACCGATTCGTCTGCGAGGTGGTATCCGTGAAACAGCTTCAGAATCAGTTTGCCGGTCCGACCGAACGTGTCACGAACACTGAACGTGCCTTTGCCGTCTGTGAGCTTGATCTCGTGTCCTTGATGTTTGTGCAGGTGGCTATCATCGAGTCGGAGAAACGCCAGCAGCCGTTCGTTGGCACGCAGCGCCGGAACGCTAACCTGCACCCTGTCGCCCTGCCGATGAGCTTCGATGCGTTGCGGAAACTGGGCCACACAGACCACATCGTTCGCTGGAAGACGTAGAGTCAATCGGTGTCGGCCGTTCGGCGCGTCCGCGTGAGCCACGGGCTCGTCATGGACCAACTCGACGTAGTGGCAGCCATCGCGGGCCGGCACATCGATGACGGGGCCTCCGACGAGATTGGCGCCCTTGTTGTACAGTGTGTAGACCGCCTTGGTCTCGATGGGAAAGGCGTTCGCCAGCACATTTGGTGCCAACGTCGGTACTAATGGTTCCAGCTTTGGCGTCGCAAATGCGTCGCCACATTCGCGGAAGACCTGCCCGGCACGGATGTTGTACCGGCGTCGCTCCTTGTTCCAGGCTTGGTTGCAGTTGTTCCAGTCGATCCCGACGCCGTTGAAAAGGCAGCGACGCGGACCGTCCTCGGACTCGCCCCATTCCGCAAGTTTGAACTCAGGAAAGCAGAACCGGAAATAGAGCAGGCTGTTCTCGTCATAGTGCTTCTCCGAAAAACCAAACCCGACGGAGTAGAAGGTCTGTGCCCACGAGCCGTCGACGAACTGACTGAGCCAATCGCTGCCGGCATGCTCGAACATGAGGGCGGCATCGGGTTTCTCCTTGACCATGGCGTCGCGCACCTTGGTCACACATTCCGCAAGGAGCCGCGTCGATACGGGCGAACCGTCTTCGCGCAAGGGGCTTTTCTCCGGGTTGTAGTCCGGGAAGGCGATGCCCAGTTCGTCGAGGTAGATGCAATCCATACCCGTGTCGCGGACCAGGCGTGCGCACACGTCGGCGACGTAGCCAGCCCATTCGGTCTTCTCGTAAAACGGCATCACCCACCGGTCGCCAGGCTTGGCGTAGTAGGCGTAGTCGCCAGGCTTGTACATTGCCGCCCAAGCGGGGCAGTGCCGTTTCGCCGTCTTCGTTTCGCGCCAACAGAACCGGTGGTCGATATACACCGAGTGCCGTGTGTCTTTCTGCTGAATGCGCTGGATCTCTTCGCGGAACGCCTTCAGCCCGCCACGCGCGTTGTGGTACTCGAAATCTCCCGCCTGCATGCCCTGGAGCGGGAACTCCAGCTTCTCGCGCGGGATCTCCACGTGGTCTTCCCAGTAGGCCCACTGTTGAATGTGTTCGCCGCCTTCGAGGTTCTCGGAGGCGATGTATTTCTGCTTCTCCTTGGAATAGAAGCCAGGCGCGTGGACCGGAATGAAGGTGTAGCAGTCCTTGAACCACTGCGGCGTCGGGACGTGCCGGTACCACGTGTGTGCCCATTGGGCGTAGTCGCGAAGCGGTTCGCGCCAAGTGCCCTCGTACACGTGCAGCACAGTGGCGGGGCATGTCAAGGTTTCCCCCGGCCCAAGCGTCCGTCTGAGGTAATAGTAACCCAGACCGATGCCCTCATCGAGTTCGAGCAGTTCGCGTTGCGGCGACTCCAACGGAAGTGTCACCTCGCTGAACCGGACGTAATCGTCCTTCGAGCCGGACTCTTTCTTCAGCACCAGCCCCTTGGGCAGTCCACTGCTGTCTTCCGGATAGACGTAGACTCCGCAACCGCGAACCGGGCTGTATGCGGCGATGACCTGCATCCATGCAAGCCCGCCGTACTCCGTCATCAGCGAGCAATCGGCTTTGCCTTCGATGCCGGTTCGCCACGGGTAGAAGTAGCGGTTCTCCTCAGGATCATCTCCGATGCAGATTCGCCCTAACAGTGGGAACGCTGCCTGCAAGAGCCGAGGTTGATCGCCTACGTTACGGACACTGAGCCCAACGCTAAAAGCGCCCGCATGCGAAGTTGACAGGGAGAGCACGGCGACAAGCTTCTCGTCGTGATTGACGAATTCCAGCTCAACTGGGCCCGCTTTGCCGTCGGCAGGACGAATCGACTCCAGGGTAAAGGTGGTGGAATCGAGCAGGTTTGGACCGTCAAGCACCGCGAAGACAGGACTATTGTCTTCCTTGTACAAAAGATCGGTATCGGAACTCTTGTGCAAGAGCCGCCCCCACGTGAGGCCGTCCCTCAGCCGCAACTCGCAAGTGGCGCTCGGGGTTTCGAAGCGAAGCAGGCCCTTCCCCATCGCGACTTCCGCACCGTCCCCTATGTCCCACCGCATCGACCGTGACAGCAACGCTTTCTCCTTTTCCGTCGGTACATGCATCCTTTCGCCACGGACAGGCTCATACTCGATGCGTACCGAATTGATCTGCAATTTAGGTGCGGTTCGGTCGGGGGCGGTGCTGTACGCGCCGAGGAACAATGGAAGCGGGATGTTGGGGATGACGTCGCCGGCTGTGCTGGCTGAGGGCAGGCCAATCTTCAGGTCGTCCGTGCTGAGCACCGGTCGATCGTCCAACCAAGCTTTGACGCCGGTCGGACGCCATTCCAGCTTGATCGTGTAGTCCCGGTTTTCCTTTACGTAGCCGACCGGCTTGCGGAACGCCTTCTGACCGCCTTTTTTGACTATCGCGGCCACAACGGTGTCCTGCACCATGAGCCAGCAAAGGCTGTCGGCCCAGGGCGTCAGGCTCTGGAAGCCCAGATAGTAAAACGCCGTGCTGTCCCGGCTCAGTTCGCCAAAGCGCACCGACATCTCCAGCGTGGCATACAAGAAACGCTTGCGGGTTGTGAGGTATTGGTTCCCTTTCCCGCTGGCGATGACAAGCTTGCCGTCGCGGACGTGCACATCGGCGCCAGCCAACACCCATTGTGAAGTGTCCAAGGGCGCGAAGTTCGTTGCCAGCGTCTCTTGAGCGCCGATGCGCGGACAAAGCGCGCCGCCAAGCAGCACCATGAGCACAATTGCGTCTTTCCAGCTCACTCCTACTCTCTCCCTCGGACGGAGCGAAGCGTCAGCGCTTCATCTCATCTGTGCATCGCTGTAATCTACTTGCCGATCATTCGTTCTCATCGCAATCAGTCCTGATCGTGGTATCCAGTGTGCCTGGATTGGATACTGGATGATCGGCCCAAAGTCAATTAGCCCCGGTTGCAGATCTCGCCGGAGCACATGCAGTTCCTGCTCTGCGCAGGCGGACGACCGTTTTGGCAGAGCGTCGCGAACGAGATCGACCGTCTGTATCCTGAGTGGCAAAGGGTACCCGTGGTGATCTCCAGGACGCCTTTCACGGATTCGAGCAGTTGGGAGGCCAGTTGCGATTTCGGGACGTAATCGGCGGCCCCATGCATCAGTGCCTGCAATGCGATTTCCTCGCTACCGTGACCGGTCATCAAGATGATGGGCACCGTGGCGAAATGCTGGCGTACCGCCTTGACCAATTGCATGCCGTCCATTTCCGGCATCAGCAAATCAGTCACAATCGCCAACGGCAGCCTTGCTTCCAAGACCTCAAGAGCTTCCAGCCCGTTGGATGCGTATTCCACATGGTGCTTTGTCCGGCTCTCCAACAAACGGCCGGCCAATTGGCGATCGACCAGCGAGTCGTCAACAACGAGGAGGTAGCTCATTTTGCACTTTCCGTCCGAAGAAAACGAACGTCACAAGGGGCTGCTTTTGGAGATCTATTCCTGCTGTCTACGCAGTAGAAGTACACAAGCTCTAGCGTCTCATATGGAGATGCCGCCGATCTTGGCCACGGCGGTGGCTTGAGTGGGCCGCTTGACGTTCGGCAACGTTCCCATGTGCATCAGCCGTTCGTTCAGCCATCTGGTTGGCTCGCGGTAGTCGCTGACAAATGCCAACCTGAAGTGACTAATGGCCGCGTCATGTGGCTAATGGTCGATCAGAGCCGCTCCCGTGGTCTCGTATATGCTAAAGAAGGTCTGCTCCAGGCACAGCGAACGGAACATCTCGCGTGCGTTTGGATGTAGGCGGCACAGTTTGAGTTTGCCGCCATGCTTGGCCAAACGCCTCTGCGTTTCGATCAGTCCACTAATAAGGGCAGTTGAACAGTACGTCACGTGTCTGAAATCTACCACGAGCAAAGGCGGTCGTACCTCCTCGGCAAACTGTAGGAACTCTTGCTGAAGATCGGAGTAGTCAGTGGTATTGAAGAAGTGTGGATCGGGGAGCCGAATTATTGCCGCTTCGTCTTCAAACTGGACATCGAGTTACTCGTACTCGGAAAGCATCTTTCAACCTCTCGTTACGGAGAAGTCAAACGGAGAATGAAGGGTCAGTGTCAGGGAAGGAAGCCATTACGGGAAACGTCAGCGCATCACTACCGACCACCTCACGCTCCATCCAGATAACAACCGCAGTGCCACGGGGTGGATAACCGTCTCCCGAGATCGCGGCACCAGCCTTTCGATTTCTCGTTTCTCCTGTCACAGTCGTTCAACGGCTTGCTTGTCTCCGGCGTCCAGGGCACTCAGGATTGCCGTTGGGTACGCGCGCAAGAGTTCGCGATGCGTTACCTCCACACCAACTCGATGGGAATGAACGCAGCGCTGTTCCGGCAAGAGCTGACTCCCAACAAGAGCCGGAACTGCGTCGCTAACGCTCCTCGTTACCGGCCTACGACTACTCGCGCGTCTGGTCGTCTGCCAACTCCGCTTGATGACGCCCGAAACTCTCGTCGCCGGCGCCCGACATGCCGTCGAACACGGGCATGGCGTCGAGCACGCGCTCCGAGACCTTCTTGCCGACGAGGTAGTTTTGGGTGTCCGGAATTACCACCACCGTCCATGAACCCTCACGAACGGGGTAGGCTCGGTCTTGTGCGCAACGAAGGCAGGGTCCTGGTTTGCATAACACTGCTGACTGAAAACAGTGCGCACAGCAACGCGACCGGGACGAATAGTTGTCGAAGTTTGTTCCTTGGGTAACTGCCTTTCTTTCGTCCGGAGACCATGGCGCCCTTTTCGTGAACATGCCCGGTATTCTCTTCATGGAGATTTCTCCCTGTCGTTTGTCGCGTGTTCAACCCCCGCAACATTGAGATCATCGAATGCCGAACCGCCGCCTCTCTCGGCCGTATCACGGGACGCTGAAAACACCAATAGAATGTGCCCGGCGCCGTCGTACTCGAAATAGAGGTCCTGGAATCCGGTGCCGTCCGTGATTCTGTAGTCTTTTTCCGCCACTTTAGTGACAGCCGCGTTTCCTTTTGCCACAACGTTCGCTGCCACGCCCCTCGACTTCCTGTTTACCAACTCAATGGTACACCCAGCCTCTATCGCTGCGCCGAGATCAATGTCGTAGATGCTCACGAAAAAGTGAGCGTTTTCCGAGGAAACGCCGAACAGATTGAAGCGGAAGCGATAGCGTCCTTTCTTGCCGGAAAAGCGACGTTCGTCCAGCGCGATAGCCCGCGCGCAGACCGTGCCTTTGCTGAACTTGTGCATCTGTCCGGAAAGCGAGGTGTGCAAATCGTGGTACTCTTTGGGCTCATTGACCGGGAAGCTCCCGTGGATAAGGAACCAGGTATCCGTCGGCGACTCGGCATTGAAATGCACGACGTCGCCGACGGCCTCTTGCTTGATATCCGCGTAATAATCGAAACCCTCAACCCAGACCGTGCCGCTGTCGAGGACCTCCAGGCTGTAGGTTGCGGTGGCCGAACCGTCGATGTCGGCAACCTTCACCGTCCACGTGTTGGTTCTTCCGGCGTCTTCCGGGCCGGGCGTTCCGGAAAACGATCCATCATCGGAAACCTTCAGCCAATCCGGCCCGCTGACCTTGGTAAACGTCAACGAGTCTCCATTGGGTTCATACACCTCCGAGGACCATGCCCGTACGCGGTCAAACCTCACCCTGTCCTTGTACTCCCTTCCGGCGATCGCCAGGGGTCTCTTGAGGGAGTCCCCGGAAAACGCCGGCGGCCCGGCCTCTCTTGCGACAATCACTAGCTTGCTCGTATCAACAGCATCGCCGTTGTCCGTGACCGTTATCGTGCAGGCGCTCGTTCCGACCAACGGAGCCGTTCCCGAAAGCGTACCGTCCTGAGCGATGGTCAACCAGTCCGGCATGTCGCGGCCGGCGAACGTCAACTTGCTCTTGGAGAGATCCGAGACTTCTTCGGCCAGTGATGCCGTGAATACACGACCGGGAACAGCAATGACGCGAACGGGATCGTTTTTGAACGACGGACGGTCGAGGATGGCGTCCACGTACCGGTGGGCCAGTGTCGTGTACCCGGACCGGTTGAAGTGGACTGGGTCATTGCGCATGCGCATGGTCTTTCCGGTGGGTTTGCCGTCTTCATCCACAAGCTTGCGGATATGTTCCGTGCAGGTGGCCGCGCCCGACGAACGAATGTGTGCCGCATGGTTCATCTTGTCGCCGACATTTGCCAGTACACGTGTGACCACGCCAGTGGATTCAGACCAATAGTCCTTCTTCGGTTCCTCGTTGCTCCCATGGCGAGAAATCTGACCTGTCACAAAGGGCAAATCCGCCTGATCGAGATAACCCCGAACGTCCGCTACCAGGCCATGCAGCTTCCGTTCATACGTGGTGAAGCGGTACACCCTGGTTGTGTCCGACTCACCCTGATGCCAGATGAAGCCTTTGAATGTGCCCTGTTTCTTTAGTTCCTTCAGGCCCGGGCCGGGATGGTAGGCACCGCCCCGGGTGAAGTGGTCGATCGCCTTGCCGCCAAAGGCGCGGATAACCAACCCGACTTTCACTTCCGGGTCATTGATCTCTTCCAGGTATTTCTGCGCAAACGGCAGCGGAATCGAAAAGCTGCGCTTGACGTGTTTGGTCAGCGGGTGCGCGGCAGGCTGCCAGGTCTTGCCGCGGAATTGCAGAACGCGCGAGACAGGATCGGTGACCGGATCGTAGTTACCCTCGTCATCGTACAGGTGACTTTCCTTAAAGCCACCGGCCATGTTGGACTGGCCTGCGAAAATGAAAATGTGAAACTTCGAAGGATCCTTCGGAATATCCCATTCTACCTCCGACTTGGCATCACGGACCGAAAGCCCTGTTGCGACCAGGACGGACAGTGCTATTTGGCGTAGTTCAGATGAGCCCATTCCACTCAGCTCCCTTCTCCGATGGTTTCCCGGTCCATCCTAGCAGTACCAGAATATGTTGTCACTGATCTGAAAGAAGGGCTCGCAAACCCGTTTGCCTCCGCAGATCATGATCGCGAATAGAACATGCGAAGCAGAAACCGCCCCAAATGTGAGTTCGCGTCAGCGTAGAAACCAGATAGCGGCTATCATCTATTCAACTGCGCGATCCAGTGAAGTCATGGGGCGCCGAGAATCAGATTAGTGACGTACCCTAACTGCACCAGGTGTGTCGGACCTCTATACTTTTAGCGCAATCAAGAACTGCGGGGGGTGCCACCAGTCCATGTAGAATCACCGGCGCGGAGGGCCTCGCTTGGGGGCTCCGCGTCTATTCGTATCGACAGCGACCAGGGCTGAAAACTGGCCATCACGCGCCATGCGGCTGAAGAGGTGGGTCGCATTTTGAGCCCAGTGATAAGCCCAGGGCAACAGGTTGTCGTCGGCTCCAAATTCGTTGAGGTACCGGCCATCTGTTCCGAATCGCAACTCAAGGGCCTGAATGCCGATGACTGCTTTCGGAATCGCGATACAATACCGGCATGGCCAGCGAGAGGGACAAGGCGAACCGGTGGCGGCCTCGAAAGCCGACCATTCTCAGGATGCTGCATGTTGTTGTGGCAACAGGGGGGTGCGCAAAGTCTCCACCCGACCCTATACAACGGGACATCTACGTTTTTGGCATCCGTGAACCTGACACGGTCGCAGCCGAGGACGCTCGAATTACGGACGAGCAGACGGTCATTGGAGTGTCAGTTGGCGAGGTGCACAGAGCCTACGTGGTTGAGGCATTTTCCCTGCCACCAGGTTATGTAGTCGATGAGACCGATGAGGCAAGCCTGCGCAAAGTTGGACGGCACATCGTCAACGATATTGTTGGAGGCATGGCAATCAGCATTGCGCACTGTGACGATACCTCCTGCACACGGGTATTCACGGACGGTCAGGGAGACTCAATGGACTTGTCGATCGGCGGATGGCGAGATGGGCAGATGCAGATTCTCCTATTAGGAAAACGCTATGCTCATGATTCCGACGACATCCCACTTAAGGAACATCCCTTCTCCGTTACGACCTGGAGAGCTTGGAAGAAAAAACACCCACAAACGGATTTGTATGTGGGTAAGTCATCCCCGTGAAATGGCGTGACAAACGGTTGGGGACGGCAGCAATTAGTCACGCGCTAGCCGTGTTTAGCAGACGTTGTTTCCATTCCGACGAGAGTCAAGCATCATCCCCCGGAATTCTCTTTTCTTCGCTATGACGGTCAGGTTGCGCCGTGCCCGCCTTGGTCTCAATAGCGCGGACTTTGTGGGTCAGCACGTTGGTCAGCGAGTGTTGAGTGACGAATTGTCGACTTGAATTGAGTAGCAGGTATGAGGCAGACGAGAAACGGCGCGTGCTTCGACGACTCCGAATCCACGGTCGCGATAGTGGTCTGGCTCGTCGTGCGCGTGCCCCTCCAAGGACTGCACAAAACTCGTATCGCTTGCTCGCGGCGGAGTTCACGACCGAGGTAGCAAACGCATTTGCCAACGCGCACGGGTCACATCGACCTGCCGCACCAAGCCGGATGTGGTGTATCAAAACGACGCCGTCAAGAGGTGCGATTCGGCAATCGTGTCAATTCAGAATTATCCGTGCGGCAGGCGTTGTGTAGCGACAACCATCGCATTACTTTTCCTCCCGAAGCGCCCGGCATTGCCCATTCATCGACCGCGGCATTCGAGCTTGCCGTTCTTCAGGGAGATGTAGATTCTCCCGCTGGCGGCCGACATGCCGTCGAACACGGGCATGGCGTCGAGTTTGCACTCCGAGACTCTTTTGCCGTCTGTCGTGGAGACCACGCGCAGAAACACGCCTTTCTTGCCCATGAAGCCGGCCAGCGCCTCTGGTTCATTACTGAACTGAAGGATGCTTGAGTCCTTTTTGCCAAGGTCGGGTGGGCCAGCCACGATCAGCCGGTCGCCGGCCTTGACCATTGCCCTGACGATTAGGGAATCCGGCTCGGACCATACCACCTTCGGCGCCGGTCCGCTGAACTTCGGTTTCTTCTTCTTGCCCCGATTCATTTCGCTGGGCTCGGCATCACTGAAGGCCTTGCAGAAGAGATGGTAGGCGTCGGCCTTGTGGCCCGTGGCAGCGCTTGCGATGGTAACGCGCCCGTAGCCCCAAACTTTGTCCTCGTCGAAGCATAGGATTCTGCCCGATGGGACATATGCGGCCGCATCCGCCCAGCCACCCCAGCCCACGCCCACGTTCCTGCCGATGAGCCAGAAGGATCGAACAAACCACTGCTCGCCGAGGATGCCGGCTGCGGACATCAGGTGGGGTTTGCCTTGGCCTGAGGGCTGGCCGTCACGGTTGAATCCTCTGTGCTTGATGTAAACGAATTCTCCATCGCCGGAAATGATGTCCGTTTTGACACCCTGCATATCGAACTTGCGTTCGCCGCCCGTCTGGATATCGGTCGCGGGATCGAGGTTGTAGATGGGGGTCCTGGACAACTCCTCGCCGGTGAGTGGATTGAGCCGGTAGAGAACCATACCGCCATCCAGATAGCTATTGCGACCTGCCGCGGCGTAGAGCATCTCGTTCTGCAATTGGACCGCGCCGTGAACCGGCCATACCGATTCAAGCTGATTGAGCACCCCTGCCAGACGCTCCTGTGGGGCGGCGCGGAAACGCCAGGCAAGTTTGCCATCGGAACTGTTCAGCGAGTAGATCCATCCGTCGGCGCAGCCGAAGAGGACGTATCCCTTGAAGAAGGTGGGTGCGCTGTCGATTCGTCCGCCGGCTGTGAAACTCCAGAGCCTCTCGCCGTCTTCGGCATTTAGAGCGTGCAGCGTGTGCGTGTCGATCGACGCTACATAAACGCGACCACAGGCAACAACCGCCTGGGTGAGCCGCCCGCCAATTTGCGCAGACCACTGCAGATTCATCGAGGCAGGCGCCTCAGTGGCAGCGACGCCGCTGCGTTTGCTGTCGCGGCGGTACATAGGCCAATCCTCTGCGCCGGCCCTGCCGGATGCTTTGCCGAACGCCGGTCCCTTTTCAAGGGCGGGCGTTTTGGAAAACTGCATGGCCGTGCCGGCTCTGTGGTGGGCAACGGCATACAGCCCGGTGAGCTTGACCTTGGCAAAGCACGCGCAGGCGTGCGGCGGGGCGTAGAGCAATCCGTTGGCCGGAATGATCCCGTACTGGCAGGTACCACGGATCCAACTGTTGTTGCCGACACAGCCCTCGTCCATACTGACGACCTCGATCCCCGAGCGGCAGGTATAGATGAACTTCTCCGTGGCCTTGTTCCGGTAGCAACGGGGATGAGCCATACCGACCTTGGGCCCCCGCCATTGGATCTCCTTTGTCTCTTTACCGGTCTTGAGATCGTAGCATCTGTAATCCGATCCCACCCACACATCGTTGCCCACCACAAATACGTCGACGGGCGAATTGTATCCCTCTCTGCAGCCGACGGACCATAATTCCTTGCCGTCCTCGACGGAGTAGGCGCGCAGCGAGCTCTTGCCTCTACGAGGGTAATTCGGATCGTTCCAGCCATGGACGCCCCAATCAACCTTGTCGACAGCCGCGCCGTCTTCTGTGACATCCTTGTCTGCACAAAGCAGCACTTCATCCGTGGCAACAACGGTAGGAGCGGAAAACGACATGCGTTTCAGCGGGGTAGCGCGACTTGTCTGCCAGATCAGCTCGCCGTCCGAGGCATTGACTCGCGCAACGCCCCTTGTCGACTGGTAGAAGACGTTCGAACCCTTGACCGTGAGCGTCACGGGGAGGATGAATCCGTTGTCGGGGCACACGTGTTTCCAAAGCTGCCTTCCTGACTCGATGTCGACCGCGGCAATGTATCGGAACTTGGTGGGAGCCGGTTCGCCTCTGGCGTACAATCCTCCTCCCCGGCGAATAACTTCGGACGTTCCCACGACGAGGTACAGAACTCCGTCGGCCACAAGGATCTCCTCGGTCCGTTCCGTGCCCTCGAAAACTCTCAACGTCTTTCCCGTGACCGCGTCGATTTCGGTGACGGGGGCGGCAAGTCCCAGTGTGGCATAAACCCTGTCGCCGACGGCGACCAGTCTGCGCGGCAGGTGAAGAGGTCCCGCACGGAAATGTCGCAGGTGGTCGCTCCACCGCGAGATATCCTTTGCCCAGAGAACGACTCCGTTGAACGCGTCGCGAGCTACCAGTTTCCACTGACTCCTAAAGCGGATGAATGCCGGCGGTGCATAGTCCGCGATGTAGAAGACTCGTCCCCTCGACGTGACGGCTGCAGAAAAGCTGGCCATCTCCTCGTGGCTCCTGCCGTGTACAGGCTCCGACATCCACTGCAACGACCGGGGCTTATGAACTACGCTGTCACGTGCAACGGCGTTATTGTCCGGCCCGTGTAGGTAGTGGGTCCACTCGTCCAACTCCTTCGGCCAGGGCTTTCTGAAGGGCCGAAGGCTGGAGGCCGAAGGCTGAAGGGAGATCATAACTCCGTCAGGACATAGCACTCGCAGCATTTCTTCTCTGGCAACTCCCAGGTCGTCCGAAACGACCAGGAGATTCACCAGATTGTCGACGTACGGAAGCTCGTTCTCAGTCAGATGCATGAAAGAGACGATTCCGTAGTCTCCTCTCAAAGCGAGTCGCTTGCGAGCGGTCTCAATTTGGCTTTTGTCGGTGTCCAGGCCATGCACCAAATACTGTTCACCGCGTTTCAATGCGGCCGTGAACTTTCCGTCTCCGCAACCGAGATGGACAATCAACCCGCCCTCAACGCCGCTTTCGCCAACAAGGTCTTCCGCATTCGCAGCGATTGCCACGCTGAACGGCCATGCTGCGAAAACCGCCACCATCATCACCAAGCTCTTCACGGTTATTCCTTTCTGCTTATCTCTTTTTATCCAAAACGACGCCACGTGAAGTAGGCGTAGGGCCGGTTCCCACCGGCCGATCGGACAACGATCAAACGCTGGCCGGTAGGAACCGGCCCTACTCGACTCGCTCATTCACGACCTTTTCATAAGCCTCACAGTAACGTTGCCCCAGGATGATATACGATTCTCGATCGAAATGTGTGCATTTGGGGGCATCGACGTATGTCAGGCCAGTCGTTGAAACACAGGCCGTATTCTTCACCTTGTCCGGAACGCTCTTCAAGGCGTTCCGGACCTTGTTGATCTTTGCGACCCTTTCCGGGTCCGGGTTGGGATTGTCCGCACCGATTCCGAACAAGTGTCCCATCAGCAGAAAGATGTGGAAGTCTTCTTTGTCTGGCGGAATCCTCCAATTCTCGTCCTCTGCTGTCGTACCGTTCGTGACAATCGCCATTATTCCCAGAAGCACTACTGACCGTTTCATTTCATCTCCTTGTTCTTGCAGCCCTTCTTCGCAGAAAAGGCTGGAAGGCCTTCCGCCAGCCGCTGGACCGCGCCGTCAGTAGCCGAGACCCTTGAGTTGTGTGTCGATATCGTCCGGCAGCTTGGCCAGCGGTTTCTCCACATCCTGGGCAGCGTAGTTGATCAGGTTGCGTAGCAGGCGCTCGGCCACGGGATTGTTGGTCAGATTTTCGCGGATCAATAGCGTGTTCAGGAAGAATCGGCCCTCGCCAAATCGGTATTCGGCCAACATCAGGCCAGACGAGTAGTCGAACGAGGCGTTGTTCGCTCCGGCGATGGCCTGGGTAGGCGGCTGGAGGCCCGAGAAGACGGCGTCTGGGATGATCTGGCGATAGAAGGCGTAGTCCATCATTCCGCCGCACGGCAGACCGTCGAAGACTGGATGTCGCTTCGCCCATTCGTCCTTGTGGTAAAGCCAACCCATCAGCGTTGACAAGCTCCCTTTGTGCCTCAGTGGGAGCCAGCCAACAGGGTCATCATCCCGTTTGAAGACGCTCGGCGAGAGGAATACGACCGAGGCGCCGCGGGCGATGTGGCGGACAAGCTTCTTCCAGGCTTCCGCACCGCCTTCGGGAGGTATCGCGGAAACAAGAATGAGTTCCCTCGCTGTGGCCGGCCTCCGGACCGTGCCACTGGCATCGACCGAAGCTCTCAATGCGGTGGGGAGACCTTCGGTCGGGCGTTTCGGCGGGGTCGGGAGACCCGCCCCGAGCCTGCTAACCGCGAAGGGCTGCGTTCGGATTCCGTGGTCGGCGAGCCATTTCGTCAATTCCGGGTCGTCGCCCCACAGGACGGCCTCCGTTTCCACGTTTGGCATTTCGTCCGGATCGGCGACGTGGAACACGACCTCGCCGCCCGTCGGCGCGCCGCCGCTCTGCATCGTGGCCACGAACCGATATGCACCGCCAAGAGCGTCGATCGTCACGTCCTCGGAGAAGAAGGGTATCGCGAACGGCGG
This sequence comes from uncultured Pirellulaceae bacterium, assembly GCA_964623055.1. GTDB lineage: Bacteria > Planctomycetota > Planctomycetia > Pirellulales > Pirellulaceae > JADHUC01. Next base: position 72,658 of record CAZURK010000011.1, on the reverse strand, counting down.
TTCCTCGCCGTCATCCTCGGCGGATACGGTCACGTTCACTACGCGGTCGACGATTCGATTCATCTGTGGGCCGATCACTTGAAGACGCACGGGATAGTCTCCCGGCGACAAGGCATCTTCGTTGGCGAGCACGGCTTCCAGCCTGACACGCGTTCCTCGATAGATATGGAGCGGCTCGGCGAACAGGCACAGACGCAAGGGGGCCAACGCCTCGAACAACGCGTCTGTCGTTCCAGGCTTCAACTCGCGGAAGGTCGTGAACAGCCCCTCGCCGCTCATGCCCTGATCCACGGTGCCCGTCAGGCTATGGGCCACCAGGCTTGGATTCGACCGTAGGGCGTTCAGACCGTAAAGACGTTCCGCTGCCATTTGGCGAATGCTCTGCGCGAAGAAGTCCTGGGGCGAGGCAAAACATTCCGACATTTTCCAGCGGTCCCAATCGGCCAGGAATCGGTCCAGCTTGTCGCGATAGAATTGAGCGTCCTCGACGTGCTCCTTGCCGAGCCGTTCGTAATGGCGCGTGACACGCCACAAGTCGACCGCGCTGCCCACGCCGTATTCGGACACGAAGACCGGATGCCTTCCGCCGCTGACAGTGCGCAAAGTGTCTATCACCGATGCCGTGTGCGGAACTCGCTGGTAGGGATGCTTGTCGTCGAGCACGTCTTCCCACTCGGCCGACCCGGGATTACTTAGACTGCCGACGACGCCTTCGCTGCGTTGCGTCTCGCCGCGGGCATACAGCTTCAAAGTTCCGACATCCGGCTTGGGGCTTGGCGCGAGAAAACCGTATTGCCACGGACCGTTTGGATTCGCCGCTACCGACAAGTCGCGAGCGGCATCGTACACCTTTCCGTCGGCTGATCGGATCGTCGCCGCAAGCGCCGTCGTGTCGGCCCCATAGAAGCCGTTTCCAAAGCCGACGACGAAATCCAGCGTGTCGTCCTTCTCTATCGTCAGCGTTTTCGAGAAAGCGGATTCGTTTCCGTAGCTGGCGACGTTGATCAGCCCGTCATGAAGCGAATGGCCGTTGTGCAGGACGTGCATGTCGGTCGTGGCCTCCTTTGCGATTCCGGCGAAAGTGGCATCGACGGCGTATTCCGCGCCCGCAGGACACGTCCATCGCGCAACGCTGTACTCACCCTTCGGCCCTGGATGTAGTGCCATCTGCCGGGGCTGCCACGTAATGCCCAGTCCGCTTAACGGTCGCTTGTTCGAGTTGCGTGTGACGTTGGGGTCGGGGCCGTCTGGGGTGCGCCATATTTCCAGCCCTTCGAGCATGCCTCGACCGTGCAGATCCCAGCGCCCGCTGTTCAGCATGACCATGCGAGTATCGTCCAGGGAACGAATCATTGGCAGCGACTCGACGGCGTTCCGAAACACCGGCCCTTCGGCCGTTTCGTTCAACAGGCCCCAGATCACGACAGATGGATGGTTGCGATCGCGCAGAATCATTTCGCTCAACGCCCGCTCGCATCGCTCCTTCATCTTTGGCGAATCGGCAAGGCACCAACTCCCGTAGTGCTCCTCGTAGACCATCAGCCCGATCTCGTCGCAGAGATCCAGTTGATATCGCGTCGCCACGCCGGCGATGAATCGGATCGCGTTGAAGCCCATGACCTTCACGTTCAACAGATCACGCCGCAGCATGTCGGCATCGGGCGGCAACTGCAGACCCACCGGGCAGTGGTTGCCGGTGTGCGAACAACGCAGGAACAGACGTTTTCCGTTGAGACGGAAATACCCGTTGTCAAACCGAAACTCGCGAAAACCGCAGCGAACGGAGTGCTCGTCGAACGAATTGCTGTCGTTCTCGTGGATCCGCGCAGTCACACGATACAGATTCGGCTCGTTCAACTGCCACAGACGGGGGTCGGTGACTTGCAGCTCGGCTTCCGTAACGGAATCGCCCGGAGGCAGGTTCCGCGCGATGACGGTAGCATCCAACGTTTCGCCGCTTGCGGCAGGCGCAACAGCGAACTCCAACTGCACTCTAGCTTCACGTTCCGCCGCGTTCTGCAAATTGACGTGTAGCCGGATCTTTCCCGTCTTGGCATCCGCTCGCGCAAAAACACCCTCGATGCGGACTGCCGGCACGATCAGCAGTTCGACCGAATCCACAATTCCACCGTGGTTGTAGGAAGCGCCAGCGTGATAAGGGATCACCTTGTTGCGGTGTGGCGTTTGGTTCAGCACGATGCCGTCGATCGGTTCGTGCGTCGGGTTCAACACACGGACAGCAAGCCGATTGTTGGCGTTTGCCTTGATTGCATCCGTCACGTCGAGCGTGAACGGCGTTTCGCCGCCCTCATGCCCACCGACGCTGACTCCGTTGAGCCAGACATCGGCCTTGTAGTCGACGGCCCAGAAACGAAGAAGGTATCGTCCTTCGGCGTGCGGATTGTTCGGCGCGTGGAAATCATGCCAATACCATGCAACACCGTGGTAGCCGGGGAAGGCACCTTGGATGATCCAGGGGACCTTGGTCGGCTGTGCCTCCGCTCGCGGCGTCTCGAACCATTGCTGCCGTATGCCCTCATTCGTCGGATCGGTCGACAGCAGCCACTCGTCGCCATCGAGGGAAATCGTGGTGGAACACACGGGCGGCATGGTGCGCGGGGAGTTCGCGGCATCGTCGACCTGTGCGAATGCGGATCCAGGGAACAACAGGATGACGGCTATCGGCGGAGGAATGCGGTTCATGATGTCCTCCCGGACAAGAGTAGCTGATCGGGAACACGGTCATCCTGCACAAGTCTATTCGCCCGATGCCAAGCGGCGCACCGCTGCGGCGAACTTGTCGGCGAAAGGTGTGAACGTCTCGGCTTCGTGATCGTAACAGAATACGGGATAATCCTTCGCGGGACTGCGCAGATCAAAGCAGAGGCAATCGCCATTGATGGCAATCGCGAACATCAGACCATCGGGTTCCGCTTCGTCCGCGGGGTCATCGGGAGGATCGCGGCGTAAGGACTCGACGTCAAATTGGCTGGGGCCGACGATTCGCACATCCAGCCCTTCCAATCCCATCAGATCACGAAATTTCTTCCGGCCGACTTTGGTCGCGTAACGTTGATAGTCTTTGGGCAGCGGGATGTCGTGCTTTTTCGTCCAGGCCCGTAAGCTTGAAATATTGCATAGAGGCCTGGTGGACGTGTTGGCTGCGATGAAGCGAGTCAGCCATTTCGCTGCACTGGGACTGGCGGCGCCTGTAGCCTTCGTGGTGCCACGTTCTTCGGTTTTGGCGCCGCCTCGGCCAGACGACAATTTCTCCCTCTGTGCCGCGATCCAGTCCGACTCGGCGTCCCTCGGCCGGCGTTGCTCGAGAGCACGGTAAGGAAAGCCCTTGATGCGCAATTCTTTGAAAAGCAAGCTCAGCCGCACGGAGAACCACAGTTCCCGATCCATATCGATTCGTGTCCACTGGTTCTTGCGCGCCTTCGGTGGCTTCTTCACCTTCAAAATGTGCATCCAGTACCACTTCGCGTTTTCCGCCGTCTGCGAGCCAATCCACTGCTTGGACTTGAAGATATCGGCCGCGGGCGGTTCGTATTGCAGTTCGTCAAACTTGCACGAAATCTTCGGTTCATGACAGGCTTTGCACCGCACTGTCCCATCAGCGAGCTTTGCCGTTTCGACCTGAGTCTGCGGAACGGCCAGAAACCAATCGGTCACGTCGCCGGTCTTGTAGTGAACCGTGGTGTAGAACTTGCACGATCCGGGCGCTGCAACTTCGATGACCTTCCGGGCTGTCTCCCGCACGAAGAAGTTCCCAAGTTGGGCGATCGCGAAGTCGCCCGGAGCCGTGACGCCGCGACGGAGCAGGTAAGGCTGAGGAACAGAGTCGATGTCCGGAAATGTACACAGCGAGCATCTTTCGGGCAGAGCGTTGACGGGAACATCAAAGTTGCCGAAGGTGTCCATCTCGCCACGCGAACCGAAAACTCTAATGTGGCGCGGCCTCTGCAACTCGTCGGCGGATGTCTGCCGCAGACACGGCGCGATCAACTGCCACTGACGGTCGCTGTTACCTCGCCGGTAAACGAAGACACCTCCGCCGAGTTGATTCAGACCTGCGGAATTAGCGTACGCCAGATACACGCCGTCGGGCGACCAGGCAACGCCGCTGGTCCCGCTTCCCTCGCATCCGTGCGCGTCGAGTTTGACGACGGTCTTCCAGGTTTCGGTGCTCCACAACCGAACGATATTGTCATGACCGCATGTCGCTGCGAGCACTCCATCCGGAGCGGCCGCTACGCCTTCGATGCCTCCGCCATGGGCGGAGCTGCCAACGATCTGTTTCCACTCGATTGGGTCCCAAAACACGACATAGCCGCGGCTCTTTCGTCTGCCGACAACGCACAGCCAACGTCCCTCCGGATCCATCGTCATGCCGCTTGGCGCGATTTCCACCGGCGTCTTGCGCTCGATTCTCCCGTTCTTCAGATTCAACAAGACGATCAAGCCCGAAATCGTACCGTTGGCCTTGATGACGCTACAGCCGGCGACCAACTTGTCCGTCCCGGGGAGAAACGCGACCGTTTCCGCGGAAGTGTACTCACCGAGGTCGAGTGTGTAGCTCGTGGCGATGCGTCCCTTGGCGTTTCCACGGACCGTGACTTTGTTATCGGTCGGGATCGCAAAGGTGCGTCCGTCAGCGGCATAAACTGCATTGCCTCGGGAGATACCAATGGATATCGTGCGTTTGGCCATCTGGCCGTCGGCATCCCAGACGGTGGCACGGCTCTCCGTGCAGTAAGTGAAGAATTCCTGCCCGTCGGGGTTCATCGTGAGGTGAGCAATGCGCGATTCCGCCTCTTCCACGGTATGCCAGCGCACGTCAAATTCCGGCAGGCTCCACGAAATCACCTCGCGCAGCGCTTTGCCACGTACCATTGTGCCTCCAGCGGCGACCAAATATCGTCCCTGCGGATCGAAGGCAATACAGTTCAGACAGTGCGTTTCAATGCCTGGCAAGGATACGGGAGCGATCTTCGAAATCTCCATTCGAATTCTTCTAATGAAGGAGGGAAAACTGCCGTACTGACTCCTGCAAATCCGATGGTTCGGTCCTTCTGCTTTTCAGGTCACTCGGGCTTCGCGGAGGGGCCATCTGGGAAAACAACTCAGCGGGCCAAAGTCCCAAGCGTTCGAATCCTTCGGGCACAGTCTGCTTGAACTGAACGTAGGCCTGAACCCTGCCCTTGGTGGTGTAGCTGAGGGCTTTGGAGGCTGGGCCTGGGGTGAAGACGCTATATCCAGCCAGAAAACAATCCTCCAGGTCCACATGCAGTCGCCCGGTTGGCCGGTGGCCCTGGGTGCAGAGGATGCCGGTCGATTGTCCGCCCATTTCCGGTTGGGTGAAGTTCAACACAATCATACGGCAGCCGATGAATTTGGCGCGGGCGCAGTGGCTGGCGTACGACACGGCAACGGCGTTGTCGGCATGGACGAGCGTGCAATCCTCAAAAACGACGTGCGGATTTTCGGGCATCGACTTCTCCCATCCACCTACCAGGACAGCCGCCGTGTCGCCAACCCAGTCGAGCGACAAGAAGTAGCATCGCCGAAACACACTCGGCTCGTTCTCGCGCACCATGGGATAAACCACTCCGCCACCGAATGCTCGGCCCGTGCCAACGCAGTCTTCGACAACGATAGTGAAACCTTCGCCGCTCTTGTTAGTCAGGTCCCAGAACAGGCCTGCGTCTCCGGCAGCCGCGTAAAGGTTTCGTAAGACCCAGCGGTCCCAAATAATGCTGGAGAAGGTCTCCTCGTTGTTTCCGCCGTGCCAGTGCTTGTCCGATGCGCGGAAGGTGCTCCACCAATCCCAGCTCTTGAAGCCTTTCTCCGGGTCTCCGCTGTCGATCAGGACCCAGCCTTTCGCGCCCGAGCCGAGGCTGCCGTCGTAATCGCCGATCAAAGCGTTGTAGGCACCCGACGCGCCTTTGTGGGCCGGGGCAAGATTGGCCTCGACGTAAGTATCCGGCCTGACAATGATCTGATGCCCCCCGTCACTGTCAGGTACGGCATCCAGCGCCGCTTGGATCGTCCGAAACGCCTTCGGCCAACTGCTTCCGTCCGAATTGTCACCCAGTTTCGAGACGTACAACGTTGTACCTCTGCGGCCCGCGTAGTCCGCTGCCGCCGGATCCCAACTCGCAGCAGGCGAACCACTCGCAATGCTGACCACCAGAAGCAGGCCCGCCGCCAGCACTCGCAACGAAAACGTACCGGTAGTCCTTGTTCCGGGTTGTGTCATGATCCTCTCGCTTAAGATTTTCCGGAGCGCCGGAACGTGGAGACCCCATACGCCAGCGCAGACGCTCCACATCCATCCTGTGACAAGCAGCGGATTAGTTGTCATCCAACAGTCACCAACGTATCATCGATGCCCTGCAAGCGAAACAGCTCAATGACGCACGAGAGAATCGAAACAACGTATTGGAGGCCGGCGCGAGCGATCTCTGCTGTTTGGCTGATTCGTAATGCCCGAAACCAAAGGGCGTACGCTCGAGGAAATCGCCAGAAGCTGGAAAAAGTCGCAGACGTGAGATCGAGTTAGTATCCTGTTGTAGAATGGGCACCCACTGCCCGTCTTTCTTTCAATCCCAACCCCAAGGCGAATTCATGAATCCCCACCCTTTGCTCACGACATCCTCTGGTGGCCGCGAAACGTATTTCCGCATCAAACGTGCCATGATGAAAATGCTCCTTCGTACCTTATTGGCCACACTGACGATCTCCACGCTCCTTGCTCCAGCCGGATTGGGCGCAGAACGTGCCTCGTTGGCTCCGCCGCAGCATGTCGGCCCTCCGCTCCCGGAACATGCCGTCACCAATCGGGCTTTCCAGGGTATCCCGAGCATGGCCGTGGCTCCCGGTGGGCGGCTGTGGGCCAATTGGTACGCGGGCGTGACGCCGGCTGAGGACCACAACAACTATGTCGTGCTCAGCACCAGCGGCGACGGCGGCTCGACTTGGAAGGAGATACTCGTCATTGATCCAGATGGCGACGGCATGGCGCGCTCCTTCGATCCGGAACTGTGGGTGTCGCCCGACGGGCGCTTGTTCGTCTTCTGGGCACAAATGGATAGAGGACGCCGCGATGCACAACTCGGCGTCTGGTGCATAGAGACATGCCAGCCGGATGAAGAGCAGCCGAAGTGGAGCCAACCGCGCCGCATCGGTGATGGCGTCATGATGTGCAAACCGCTGACGCTTTCCACCGGCGAGTGGGTGCTGCCTATCTCGAAGTGGCGTGAGCACGACAACAGTGCGCAGATGATTGTCTCTACAGATCAGGCCAAAACATGGACCCTGCGCGGCGGCTGCAACGTGCCGGTCAAGGACCGTCAGTTCGACGAGCACATGTTCATCGAACGCCGCGATGGTTCGCTCTGGCTGCTCGCCCGTACCAACTATGGCATCGGTGAAAGCGTGTCCGCCGACCGTGGCAAGACGTGGCCCGAACTGACACCGTCGGCGATACCCCATACGCCCGCTCGTTTCTTTATCAGGCGGCTGGCGACGGGCAATTTGCTGCTGGTCAAGCACGGTCCCATGGATACAAAGACCGGTCGATCGCATCTGACGGCATTCATTTCCGCCGACGATGGTCACGCGTGGAGCGGCGGCCTCATGTTGGACGAGCGATCGGGCGTTTCCTATCCCGACGGCCAGCAGACAGCGGACGGTCTGATCCGCATCATCTACGACTTCAGCCGCACGGGCGACCGTAACATCCTCATGGCGACGTTCCGCGAGGAGGATGCCGCCGCCGGCAAGGCAATGAGCAACGCTGTGCGTCTGCGCCAACTCGTGAGCAAGGCTTCCGGCGGACAAGAGAGGCCAAAGGTGCCCCCCCAGCCCGTGAATGCTAACGCCGCCGGCGAGGCCATGCGCAAGAAGAGTCCGGGGACGCTCGCCCAAGCTGGCGCTGAGTCACTAGCGTATTCGCCCGGCGTGAAGCTCTTCACCGATCGCGATTACATCGCCGCGGAACTGCCCGAAGCCTTGAAGGGCGCGCGCTTCCTCCGGATCGCCATGGACGGCACCAAGTCCGTGACCTGCAGACGCGCAGGCTCTGTTTGGTTCCTCACGCCAGCACCGGAACGCAACCGTGATTCCCAGACACAGGCCATAAAGGACCGGGGCTTCAAGATGGTCGCGCTGCCGGAGGTCCGTCTTTTCAACCCCACTTCGGCCGCCAACTACTGCACGCTCTATCAGAAGGACTGCGCTGCCGGCGAGACGATCCGCTTCGGCAAATGGGCGGTGCCGGTCTTCTTCCCCTGAGTCGCGACTGACGCAAAAGGCCTGTCCTACGAGAGAATAGGGCGCCATGCGTGGAAGAACCGAATCGAATGAAAATGTCATCAAGGGAAGAATTGCCATGAGATACAGCAAGTTATCGTTGGGCATCGCGCTGCTAGTAGTCGATGCCCTGTTGCTGGCTTGGCCCACGGCGGTCGCGACCGCAGAGGATTGGCCCGAGTTCCGTGGCCCCACCGGACAGGGACTTTCCAGCGCGACTTCCTTGCCCGTGAGGTGGGACCCGCGAACCAACGTGCGCTGGAAGGTCCCCGTTCCCGGCAAGGGCTGGTCGTCGCCGATCGTCCACGATGGCCGCATCTTCCTGACGACGGCCGTGCCCTCGGAGGAGGATCCGCCAAAGCGGCAGTCGCTGCGGGCTCTGTGTGTGGATGCCGCCAAGGGCAAGACCCTGTGGGACGTGGAAGTCTTCGTCAAGCACATGAGACCGGGTGAGAAGATCAACCCCAAGAACTCTTTTGCCAGCCCAACGCCGATCACCGACGGCGAGCGCGTGTTCGTCCATTTCGGGCCCGACGGAACAGCCTGCCTCGATCGCGACGGCAAGCGGATCTGGGCCAACGATCGACTATGGTACGACTCGGAACACGGGGCGGGTGGATCTCCCGTCTTCGCGGGCTCGCGGCTAGTGTTCCTCTGCGATGGGGTTGAGAATCCCTTCGTCGTCGCCCTGGATCGCGATTCGGGAGGGGTAGCGTGGCGGGCCCCGCGTCCGCCCATGGCGTCGCCCAGATGGTCATTCGGGACCCCCTTGGTCATCGCGGTGGAAGGCACACGTCAGATTGTGTGCCCGGCAGCCCAGATGGTCTGCAGCTACGATGCGGTGTCCGGAAATGAACTGTGGAGGGTCCGTTATCCCAACAAGTGGTCGATCGTGCCGCGGCCCGTCTTCTCGCACGGGCTAGTGTTCGTCTGCACCGGATATCCCGGCTCGGCCGAACTGCTGGCGATCCGGCCCACAGGCTCGGGAGACGTGACCGATTCGCACGTCGTCTGGCGGGCCGACAAGAGTGTGCCTCAGATCCCCTCGCTACTGATCGTGGGCAGCGACATTTTCCTCGTCAGCAACGACGGGATCGTCTCGTGTCGCGATGTCGAAACCGGCACACTCCACTGGCGTCAGCGCCTCGAAGGAAGTTACTCGGCATCGCCGGTGCATGCGGACGGACGGATCTACCTACAGAGCGAGAAAGGTGTTTGTACGGTGATCGCCGCGAGTCGCGAATATCGGCAACTCGGCTCCACCGATCTGGCAGAGCCGATCCAGGCCTCCTGCGCCATCGCCGACGGGGCGATTTTCGTCCGCACGGAAGGCTCGCTCTTTCGGATCGAGTGACGGTCGCAAAGGGGAGCTGAAGTCTGTCCGCTGGCGCATCCAGCGTGGGAGCCATTTGGGGAAGAGACATGAAGCCGAAGATTCATTTTTCACGAAAGCGAAACCCGGCGTGTGGAGCTGGAACAGTTTTCAACCTCACCGTGTTCACTTTCGCGAGCGGTCCCACCCCCCGCTGCTGCGTCGAACAGTTGGTTTCATTCTTGCGTCGCGGTACAATTTGCACGAACTATCCGATGCTGGAGTAGCAACCGATGCCGATTATCTCACGAATTGTCGAGCTTCATGATCTACTGACCGGTTGGCGGCGGGACTTGCACGCGCATCCGCAGACGGCGTTCGAGGAAACCTACGCCTCGGATTTCATCGCGGCGAAGTTGCAGGAATTCGGGCTCCAAGTCCATCGCGGTTTGGCAAAAACCGGGGTGGTCGGCACGCTGGAAGGCTCGAAGCCGGCGAGCGGGAAACTCTCGGCCATCGGCTTGCGGGCCGATATCGACGCGCTGGACGTGCAGGAGGAAAACGACTTCCCTTACAGGTCGCAGCATTCCGGCAAGATGCACGCCTGCGGACACGACGGCCACACCGCCATGCTGCTTGGCGCCGCCAAGTATCTGGCCGAGACGCGGAATCTCGCCGGCGCGGTCCACTTCATCTTCCAACCTGCCGAGGAGAACGAAGGGGGCGGCCGCGTGATGGTCGAAGAAGGTCTCTTTGACAAATTTCCGGTCGATGCGGTCTTCGGAATGCACAACTGGCCCGGCATGCCCGCCGGCGAGTTTGCCGTCGCGCCCGGGCCGATGATGGCGGCCTACGACGTCTTCGAAGTTGCGATCCGAGGCAAGGGCGCCCACGGCGCCATGCCGCACCAGGGCGTCGATCCGATCGTCGTCGCTTCTCACGTCGTCACGGCGCTGCAGACGATTGCCAGCCGAAACACGGACCCGGCGGACCAGGCTGTTGTCACGGTGTCGCAAATCCACGCCGGCGATACCTGGAACGTCATTCCCTCCGAGGCCACGCTGCGGGGCACGGCTCGCACTTTTCGCGAATCCGTACAGGACATGGTCGAAGCGAAGATAGGGCAAATCGTCGCAGGCGTGTGCGACGCGCTGGGAGCGGACTCGGAATATCGCTACGAGCGGCGATATCCCGCCACAGTCAACACCGAACAAGAGAGTCAGTGGGCGGCAGAGGTCGCCGGCGATGTGGTCGGCCCGGACAAAGTCGTCCGCGACCCCACCCCGTGCATGGGTTCGGAAGATTTTGCCTTCATGCTCAGGGAGCGTCCCGGCAGTTATATTTGGATCGGTAACGGAGCCAATGCCGCCGGCGTGCACAACGGCCGCTACGATTTCAACGACGAAATCCTGCCCATCGGCGCAAGCTACTGGGCCCGCTTGGTAGAAACATTGATGTAGTCCGCATTGCGCACCGCGTAGGCCGGACCCCTTGCCGGAACGGCGCAAACCAGCTTTATCGCTTTGACAGACTGTACCGAGAACAACGCCATTAGGGGAGGCCGAAGTTCCGGCAGTTGCACGGTTTGCTCGGTCCGGCTGCCTTCTCGTGAGAGATACCCGCCGCGGCAATCCTCGTTTTGAAAGCCCTTGAATGAACGCACAGCATCACGGCAGTCAACAGCCGAACGCTTTCACGCGAACTGTTCTTCTTGTCTTGCTTTCCACTGCCCTGCTGCTGGCCCCGGGGGCCGCGTTGTCCGCTGGAGATGCGGCATGGGTCCGTCTGAAGGATCCGCTTGACGTCAGAGAGGTGAAAGAAAACGAACGGATCTTCACAAACCGGTCGTACACCTTCGAGGCTTTTCCCGATGAAGTCACCGGGCTGCCGTTTGTTCGCGGCGAGATTGAGGCAACCTTTCGAATCGAGGTGGTGAAGGATGGTGTCCTTCGCGCACTGACGGCCGCGCCGGAAACCAAAGCAGATCACGGGCAGTCGGAGTCGCTGACAAAGCAGGGGTTTCAAGAGGCCGAGGACGGAAAGCGGTATCAACTGTTCGGTGAGTCGCCCGCGGATCGAGTCTGCTTGTACCGAAAAGCGGTCAAAGCAGGCGAGACCTACACGTTTCGCCGCTGGACCGTTCTGGCGGCAGGGCAGATTCAGGAATCTCCCTTCAAAGAACTTTTGGCTCACTACGCGCGGGAAGAGAAGACCAGCCGGCACGTGAGGGAGAACCTGCTTTTCATGCAGCCGGACTATGTAGTGTTCGTCCCCAAACAAAGGCGCGAGATCGTCGGCGACCGTTACAACGACCACTTCCAAGTCTTCGATAAACCCGACGGTACGCTCTTTGCCGCGTGGACTCAGGCCACACGAGAAGGCGATGTCGATCAGCACATCTGTTTTTCGAAGAGCGTGGACAGGGGCAAGACGTGGGCCGAGCCCATCATACTGGCGGGCTCGCCCAACTTCGTGAACCCACAACCGATCGCAAGTTGGCAGCAACCTATGGTATCCAAATCCGGCCGGATCTACGTGCTGTGGAATCAGCGTATTTCGAATGATCCACTGCACCACGGCATCATGATGGGCAAGTACTCGGACGACGATGGCGAGACATGGTCTCAGCCTCGGGTGGTGCGTCTTCCGTGCGTGAAGCGAGATTCGATTTACATGCCGCCGAGTTGGTGTATCTGGCAACGGCCGCTGCGACTGGGGAAAGACGGGAAGTACATTGTCGGGCTGACGCGTCACGGAAGCGTGAGTAGTACGGTAGAGAAGCAGGTGGCGTTGCCGGGCTCGACGGTTGAGTTCATCCAATACCAGAACATCGACGACGATCCGGAAATCGAAGACATCACGATCCTGATGCTGGCCGCCGACGAGAAGGAGATGGCGGTCGTCGATCCGAAATGGGGCCTGTGCTGCCAAGAGGCGAGTATCGTGAATCTGCCGGACGGCCGCCTGTTCGCGCTGATGCGGACCAGCGCCGGGTCGCCCTATTGGACACAGAGTCGCGACAAAGGCTGGAACTGGGATTCGCCCAAACCGCTGAAAGACGCGCAAGGCCGAGTGTACAAGCATCCCTGTGCGCCGTGCCCGATCTATGATCGCAGGGGGCCGGAAGCCTGCAGTGGCGAATATTTCGCCTTTGTATCCAACCAGGAGCGCGACGAGAAGAACTCCTATCAACCGCGCGGCCCGCTCTTCTTGATCGCCGGCCGGTTCGATCCGCAGGGCGAGCAGCCCATCCGATTCTCGGAGCCCAAACCCTATCCGTCACGTCCCAACGGAAACGCGTTCTACACGAGTCTGACGGTTGTCGAGGGAAGAACGGTGCTCTGGATTCCAGACGGAAAGCACTTCCTGATTGGCAAGGTGGTGGGGGACGAGTGGTTCGAATAGCGTTGCATAACGCAGGCGCAGACGGCCCCGCCTGCCCGTGAGGAAACAGCAAACGAGTTGAACAAGTGAATGGATCCAGTTTGCCGGAACGGCCCGAAGAGTACTTCGCATAGATGGGAGCTGTCGCCTTCTACCGGCAGCCCTCGAGCTGGCAGCAAGGAGTTTTCAATGAGGACGTTCTTCATGATTGAATCAACGAGAAGAGGTATCGGAGCCATCCCGCTCCTATTAGTAGCCCTTGCCACATCGGTGTATGCTCAGCAGCCGCCGTACGACGTATTTCCGCCAGGCGAGCCGCCTTGCTATCGGGTACGTTACGAGGCTTCGACTCAGCCAGGCGAGCTTGTCTATCCGGTCAACTACACGATCTGGATTCCAGCGGGCGTGAAGTCGCTGCGCGGGGTGATCGTGCATCAGCATGGCTGCGGCGAGGGATCGTGCAAATCGGGACTGACGGGCGCTTACGATCTGCACTGGCGGGCGCTGGCCAAGAAGCACGACTGTGCCTTGCTGGCGCCAGCTTACGAGCAGCCGGGCAAGGCCGACTGTCAGATGTGGTGCGATCCGCGTAATGGTTCCGACGCCGCGTTCCAGAAGTGCCTGGTCGATCTGGGCGAGAAATCCGGACATCCCGAGTTGGCCACGGTTCCGTGGGCGCTGTGGGGGCACAGCGGCGGCGGTCACTGGGCAGGTGGAATGGTACTGCTACATCCGGGACGTGTCGCCGCGGCGTGGCTGCGCTCCGGTGTGCCGCTACTGAAACCGAATCCGAAGCGTCCCACGATCAAGGCTCACACCGTGCCAGATGCCGCACTCGACGTGCCCGTGATGTGCAATCTGGGAACGAAAGAAGGCGTAACGGTCAAGGAAGGTCGCTTCGCGGGAGTGTGGCCCGCGAACCAGGTGTTCTTCAACGAGGTACGTGGTAAAGGTGGACTCATCAGCGTGGCCGTCGATCCCTTGACGTCGCACGAGTGTGGCGATCAACGCTACTTCGCCATCCCGTGGCTGGATGCGTGCTTGAGTGCTCGCCTGCCGAAGGCCAGCGGTGATCCGCTCAGAGCCATGCCGACGGATCGTGCGTGCCTTGCCAGTCCAACCGGTTTCGAGGCCGTTCCCGCCGCGCGGTTTGCCGGTGATCCGCTGAAGGCGGCATGGCTGCCGAACGAGTCGGTCGCGCGAGCCTGGATGCAGTACGTCAAAGACACCGCAGTGTCGGACACCACACCGCCTCCCGCGCCGACTAACCTGCGAGTCGCCGGTAACGAACTGAGCTGGCAGACCGAGGCGGACCTGGAAAGCGGACTGGCCCGCTTTATCATCGAACGTGACGGTCAGTTCCTGGCCAACGTGCCCGAGCAGGGCAAGAACCGTTTCGGCCGCCCCATCTTTCAGAACCTGCAGTACAGCGACACGCCCACGCAACCGCTCGTGTCCATGCAATTCATCGACACAAAGGCCGAGACCGGCGGGAAACACACCTACCGAGTGATTGCCGTAAACACCGTGGGCCTTGAGTCCAAGCCGAGTGCAGACTCCATCGCGGCAGGTGCGCAATGAACTCCGCGAAACACGCCCGTCCCCATTCCTTCGGCAGCCGAGACAGAATCACATTCAAGACCGCAATCGACTTGCTGCCCAAGAGACCAGGAACGAAACGATGATTTGAGCCGAGCGCGACCTACGTACGGAAGAACTGCGACACCGAAGGCGAGACACGCATGTCTGGCAAGCGATTGATGGAAACGGGCATGCCTGTCGAAATCCCTGAAAAGCCCGGCGCGGTCACCATCAAATACGTCAGGGCTGACTGACTGCTGAAAGAGCGGCGTCCCGATTGTCACGATTTCTTCTTCTTTCGCGGCTTGCGTCGTGGCTGTGCCCTCGTGAGCTGTCGAACCTCGCGTTGGAGTTCTTTTCGAAGTTCCGCTTCACTGGGCAGATGGAACTTGTAGCGGCTGGCAAAGATCTTCTTCGACTGTTCAGGGCCCAAGGTGTACTTCACAACGGCGTCGTTCTTGTCCGTACACAGAACGAGACCCAAAGTCGGGTTGTCGTCCTCGGTGCAGCGCTCTTGGTCGTAGTAGTTCACGTACAGTTGGAGCTGTCCCAGGTCGGCATGCGTCAGCTTGTCCACTTTCAGATCGATCAGGACGAAACACTTCAGCACGACGTGGTAGAAGACCAAGTCGACATAGAAGTGGTCGCCTTCGAGCGTGATTCGTTCCTGGCGCGAGACAAAGGCGAATCCCTTGCCCAGTTCCAACAAGAAGTCCTGCAAGTTGTTGATCAGAGCCTCCTCCAAATCCGATTCCTGTAGGCGCGGCGATTCCGGGAGGCCGAGGAACTCCATCACGACGGGATCTTTGAAGACGTCGTCGGGTTTCGCGATCTCCTGGCCCTTCTTGGCCAACCGCATCAGGCCTTTCTTGTCTTTGCTCATCGCCAGCCGTTCGTAAAGCAGGCTGTTGATCTGACGCTCCATTTCGCGAGTCGACCAGTTGGCTTCGGTGGCTTCGATTTCGTAGAAGGCTCTGGCTTCAGGCTTGTCGACTCGCAAGAGTATGCGATAGTGCGTCCACGAGAGGTTTGGGTGGAGGCAGCCAGGCTGCCAAGATTCGCTACGCACTGCGTGGCGGATTTCCAGTGCTCTGTTGCTGTCATCTCTGGACCTACGACGCACAGCGACGGATCCCCATCAGACGTGCTTGTCATCAATTCCCCACGCAGTGCGTGGGGAATTGCGCCTGGGTCCGGCACGTCTCTCAATTCGTCACGCAGTGCGTGGGGAATTCCAGAGGCCAACAGATCGGGATAAGTGAGGTAGAAGTCACGAAAATGCTCAAGGTTATTGATGGAGAAACCTCTACCGAAGTCTGCGCTCAACCGAGATGACAAATCCTCTAAGAGCCGGCGTCCGTAGTCGGCCCGCCTCTTTCCTCGCTGTTCTTCCTCTACAATCTCTTGACCGATCAACCAGTTTGCCACAACTTGCGTTGTGTTCACGGATCTCGCGACGTTGGCCTTCGCCGACTCCAAAATCTCCCGGATCCGTTCGTAGACGGGAGAGCCCTTTGCCGATTGCTTTCTGGCTCGTTTCATGGAGCACCTCTTCAAAGACAGCATTGCACAGACGTGTCGACAATTCAATCCTCAACACCTGGATCAGTTGGATGACGGGCCGCGACGTGTCTCTTCCTTCTGGTCCCGAAGAAAACGTTGAGACAAAAGCACGCGTGGGCAGTTGAGACGGTTGCATCTGGAGCGGCGGGGGATCAAACTTCCTTTCAGTGAGAGGTACGGAAAGGAGCTGTCATGATGCGTTGCTGTCTGCTGCTAGGTCTGGCGTTTGTTGGCCGCGTCTGTCTGGGGCAGGACATGGCCGAGCTCGAGGTGGACCATAACGTCGACTCCGAGTTCGTCACGCCCCACACAGCTTGGGCCAAACCTTATGCGCTCGGCAAGACTCGGGTGCTGTTCTTTGTGAACGGTCGCGGTACGAATCCGCGCGAGGTGATCGAGCTGAAGCAACGGTTCGACCTCGATGCGCAAATGGTCTTTTGGGCGCGCATCATAGACAGCACTCAAGAACAGTGGCACGGGGGCGAGCGCGGTATCCAACGTATGGCGCGGTTGCTCACGCAGCAGTGGGATGCCTTTGTGTTCCTGGATATCCCGCTGGGCAACGTACCGGTCGAGCAGCAGTATCCGATCGTCAAAGCGATCACCGATGGCGCGGGGCTGGTGCTGATCGGTACCGATGACAAACGCGTGCTCAAGGACAAAAATCAGTTCGAGGAACTGCCCGCATTCTTGGACGACGTGGGCGGCGCAACGGCTTTTACGATCATGCAGGGCCGAGGCGTGCGTCTGCCCCAGCGCCCCACGATCGAGTATCGGCCCGGCTGGGAGGTGGACTATGACGAGTGGGCCATGCGGCTGGGCAAGGCAATTCTGTGGGCGGCAGGCAAGGAGCCGAAGCTGCGCTTGAGGCTCCAGACGAACCGCCGTGAGCTGGACGGGACGATGGTGCCGCTCGAGTGGCAGGGAGCGACCCTGGGCATCACCGCCGACATCAAGCTACGCCGCGACGACGGCAAGGTCATGGTCACGACTAGGCAGCCCCTGGACAAGCCCGACGGAACTCTGGACCTGGGCATACCGCCGGTGCGCTCCGGCACTTACTATTTCGATATCGTAGCCCGTGACGGCGATCGGGTGGCCGGCTTTGCCAGCGTCACGCTTGCCGTCGAACACCCGCAGGGCGTTCAGCTTGCGCTCGATCAGGATTGGGCCGAGGTCGGCCAGCGTCTGTCGGGCAAGGTCCGAATCGTGGGAGAGAGGCAGGCCGACCAGCGATTCGTCGTCAGCCTTATTGACCGGCGGGACCGAGAAATCGCGCGGCAGATTGCCAAGGCCGACACGGCCGAGCAAGCCTTCAGCTTCGCCGTGCAGCCTTGGTTCCCGATGTTGCTCGAAGTCCGTGCCACGCTAATGGACGATACCGGTGAGAAGGCCTCGACATGGCAGTTCGCCCGAGCGGTCAAACGTCATCGCGGCCGGTTCAACTTCATCATGTGGGACACGCCACGCGGCAATCTCGCTCCCTGGGCAGAGCAGGCGCTGGCCAATACGGGCGTGACCGTGCATCTGCGAAGCGGTAGTCCGGAGCCGTGGGTTGCCGCTTATGACATCGCCTGGATTCCGTACACGACGCACATCGGAGCCCCGTGCAAGCCCGCGTGCTGGGCTGACGAGCACAAAATTCAGGCACATGTGGACGCCATCGTCGACAAGCACATCGCTGCGCGCCGGCATGGCGTGTTCGCCTACTCGCTGGGCGATGAAATCGCAGTACGCGGTTCATGCCATGAATCGTGCTGCCTGGATGCCTACCGCGAGTACTTGGAGGAGCAATACACGGACATTGTGGCATTGAATGCCTCCTGGAGCAGCAACTATGCGGGGTTCGAGGAGGTGCAACTGAGCAAGCCGGATGACAACGACGAGGCCGAGGCGTTGCGCACCAGCAACTTCCCACGCTGGTTCGACCGTCAGGCGTTTCAGTCACACAACTTCTGCAAGCTGTGCGAGCGCTTCGGCAAGGGCTTCCGCCGCATCGACCCACAGAGCCGCTGCGGCTTCGAGGGTGCCGGTACGTTCAAGCGAGCCGATGACTTGGACGGATTTGTGCGCTACAACACCTTCTGGTCGCCGTATCCTGGTACGGCCGACGATGTGCTGCGTTCGATTGCCCCGCGCGACTTTCCACGCTCGAACTGGATGGGCTACACCAAAGACGCCGACACACTGCTCCAGAAGTACTGGCGCATGATCACGCGCGGCTGCGATGCGGTCTGGTGGTGGCGTTGGGATGCCCTGGGCCGCTTCCACGGCTGGCTCGCGCCCACGCTGGATCCGTATCCCGCGGTCAAGGAGATCCTGCAGGACACACAGATCGTACGCGACGGCCTGGGCGATCTGCTGCTTGCATCAGAAATGCAAGCCGACGGCATCGGCATCCTGTACTCGCTGCCTTCAGCCTACGCTGCGAAAGTGCAGGCGTCGCCGACGTTCGGCAGCTACGAAAACAACCATACGGCCTTCCACAATGCCTTGCGTGACCTGGGGCTCAACTTCCGCTACTTCACCGACCGGCAGATGCGGCTCGGTGAGGTGGACCTGAGCACGTTCAAGGTCGTCGTCTTGCCGATGACCCAGTCAATGAGCCGGCAGGAGGCCAAGATGTTCCGGCAATTCGTACGCGATGGCGGTTTGCTGATCGCGGATGTCCGCCCGGCGATCTTCAACGGCCATGTCAAACCGCTGGCTGCGGGGCAGTTGGACGACGTGTTTGGAGTAAAGCGGACGGGCGTTTCCGCGGCGCAGATCGTGGATGGCCAAGTGAGCCTGCCAGGGATGGAGCCTTCTGAGACGCCGCCGCTGGATTTGCCGAAGATACAGATCGACGCGGACGTTGCCGTCGATGGAGCCGAACCTTGGGGACGCACGGATAAAGGGCCTCTGTTCCTCGTCAACCGCTTCGGGAAGGGGCAAGTCGCGTTGCTGAACATGCCTCTGGCGACCTATCCGGGGCTGCGTGCCGACGCCACCGACGAGACTGCTGCAGTAGTTGTTCGATCGCTGCTGGCCCGCGGCTCAGTTGCGCCCACGCTGCGGCTCACCGACGGCGACGGCCAGCGGTTTCGCAATGTCGAGATCACACGCTGGATGAACGGGCCGGTGCAGATCGCATCGGTATTCCGCCATCACGGTCGGCCCGAGGTGGCGAAGCTGGAGTTCCCGCATCCGCTGCACGTGTACGACCTCAAGGCCCACAAGTATTACGGCAAGCAGCAGGCCGTGAGCTTGACGGTTACGCCGTTCCGTGCGCTGTTCTACGCGGTCTCCCCACAACCGCTTGAAGCGGTGAAGATGGAAACAGCGCCAACCGTCTCGCTTGGAGGCGTGCAGCGGGTCACAGTGACCTCCAGACTGCCGGACGGGCATCAGGCCGTCAAGCTGCAAGTGAAGCTGCCCGATGGCAGCCTCGCGGATTGGGTGGACAAGGTCGTGGTGACGGACAAGCAAGGCGTCGTGGCCAACGTGCCAGTGGCATACAACGACCCCAAAGGGACGTGGACGATCGACGCGACTGACTTGTACACGGGAACGACGGAAACGGCACAGTTTGCGGTCGAGTAGACACTAACCCGAAGCGCGAGCGAGGAGCGTATAGAGGATTCCCTCGCTGGCGCGTCGGGTTAGTAGGGCAGAACTACTGGAATGGGCCATGGCTGCAAGGAGAAAACACATGAAGCGGCTTCATATGATCGTAGCGTCCTGTGTGTCTCTGATCTTGTGCAGCTTGTCGCTGGCGCAAGAACCGCCGCAGGTGCTCGTCACCGACTCGGGAGTGCAAACCGCGACGATTGGTCCCGGAGCACCCGCGCACGTCATCGACCTCCAACGCCATCAGCAGACGATCGTGATGGACACAGCGACGCACACGTACGGCCTGCGTTACACGGTCGCCCGAGATCCGAAGGACCCACAGGCGGCCATTCCGGGCGAGGGCTATATCGGCATGCCTCAGCCGTCGAATCAAAACTGGTACGCGGGTGGCTTCCTCGACCTGCGGCTCAACGGGAAGAGCATCGGCGGCAAGCTGATCCATTCGCTGACCGGGCGCAGTACCGAGGACCGAGGCACTGCGGACTTTGTGTTCGATGTTTCACAGGCCGTCGTCCGCGTGCGTTTCGTCGCCAAGGCCGGCGGGGATTGTGTATACGCTCAAGTGCTGTTCGAGCCGAAACAGGAGATCACGTCCGTGCAGGTTCGGACGCGTTGTTACCCCTCGGGTTACATCCAGGACGGACGTCGTCACGTGCTAACCGCCACACGAGACTTCGCCCAAGGGGACCGCGCTGTGCTGGATGTCGAGAAGGAATGGTGGACCCTCTACTACGACCGCGTCTACGATGCAGGCTACATCGGTACCACGCGCAGCGGCGTCGGTCCGTGCGCGATGCTGTGGATCCCCGACCAGACCGAGAAGGCGGGTTTCACCGTCGGCAGCTACGGCATCGAAACGTTGTTCGACCTCAAGCCCATGCTACGTGAATTCCGCTTCGTCTTCTTCGACTACGCCGGCAAGAAGAACGAGACAGCGAAGGCTGATTTGCGTGGGCGGGCAAAACCGTTGCTTGATGAATTGACGACTCTCGCGTTCACCGACCCCAGCCGCGCCAATTGGCCGCTGGCCCAAAAACAGGCGGAGATCCAACAGGTGCTCGCGTCTGTGCCGGAAGATAAGGAAGCTGCCGCCCAATATAGGCGTTGGAGCCAGGAGTTGGCCGCTCAGTTGGAGTTAGTACGGTCTGGATCTGTTGGGGCCATCATGGCCGAGGCCAACGTTGCCACAATCATCAGCCAGTGGGAACGTGGCCTGCCGGCCCTGAAACTGAAGGCATTGTTGAACAAGATCTGAATGGCTCGCGTCTTGCCCGGTCAGGCCAGCAATTCGCCTCGACGCTGAGGGCCGTCGGTTACGGATCCACAACGCGAATCATGTCACAAAGCCGCAGGTGCCGGGTTTGGCGGGAGAACTCTCTTTGCCAACTCGCGGTCAAGAAGGAAGAGTCCGGCTCGATCGTCCCCGATCAGCTTGAGCTGTTGGACTATTCTGTAGGTCGAATCCTCTTCCTCGACCTGTTCGGCCACAAACCACTGCAGGAAGTTGTCGGTCGAGTCATCATCCACTTGACGGGCCCGTTTCACTAACGCCCGAATGCATTCGCTGATGTGCTTCTCGTGTCTATAGGCCGCAGCAAACGCATCCAGTGCCGATTCCCATTCCGTTTGAGGAGCCTCTATCTTGGTGAGGATAACCCGGCCGTTGCGTCTGTTGACGTAATCGAAAAACATCATGGCGTGCCGGGTCTCTTCCTGCGTCTGTACCCGCATCCAGTTGGCAAATCCCGGCAGATTCGCGGACTCGAAATAGGCAGCCATGGAGAGGTACAGATACGAGGAAAACATCTCTTCGTTGATCTGCTTGTTCAAGGTCCCCTCCAATTCCTTGTCCAACCGGCTGTCGTTCTCCTGGCAGGTCGCATTCGCACCGCAAAGAACGCAAGTCAAGAATGAAAGCAGCAGCGTAGGTTTCAAAATTCTCATAGTGGTCTCCTAGAATCTGGAACAACGCGAGCAGGTCAGCCCTGATCAGACTTTGAGCTGACGCACTCGTGCAACTCAGTCCATTCTTGATCCAAACCGTATTCCGGCATGGTCTTCCCCACTCGGCGATACCAGTATTGCGAGTTCCCCAAATCGCCTTCCTTCCTGTGCAGGTAAGCGTGAATCCAATACGAGTCCGTCGATTCGATCTCCTGGACAACCCTATGGGCACCGTCCCAATCGCCGTTCTTGTCAAGCTCTAACGCGCTTTTCAGCTCATTTGGAATGTCTGCCATCTGGCTTCCTTATCGGTCTGTCGTCATGAGAGCCACTCGGCCGTAGTCCGTCCGACTACACAGCCAAGATCCGTAATATCATCAACCGTTCGGGAGAGCATGGCGCAACTGGCTTGCTTGCTTTGCGTTCCGCCGTTTCTCTCGCGAGCGACTGAACGGACGGTACATCCTTTGCATGTTGACCGATAGCCACCAGTCCGGGCGCACGGTTCGCCGAGTGTCGCACGGCGGTTTCGAATTGAGGGGGCACATCATGAGAATCTCTCGCGGTACGTGGTTACTTCTGGCCGTCTTACTGACGGCACACTGCGTCCTCGCTCTCGCGCCGACGGCTTGGGCCCAGCGTCGAGGTCGCCGTAACCGGCATCCCGGCGGCTGGGACAGAGGTTGGTACGAAAGCGGCTGGTATGACCCATTTTGGGTGCGGCTGAGGCGTGGGCCTCAGTACCAGGAGAGCCAGAACCAACAGTCTAGCCGCGGACACTCTTACGACCGGTACGCGGCAATCGCTTATTCGCCGTCTACCGGCAAGTACGGCTACTCTTTCGGCTCCGGCAGCCGTTGCTGCGCCGAACAAACGGCAATGAGACACTGCCCAATGGAAGACGCGCGCATCGTTGCCTGGTCGCGCAATTCTTGGTGCGTCTTGGCGCTGGGCGACGAGGTAGGCAAGTACGGCTGGGCCTGGGCGACGAGTTCCGGGTGCGCGAAAAGCCGCGCGCTTGAAGAATGCCGGAAACGTACGACGAACTGCTACATCGCCGTCAGCGTCTTCTCGGGCAATTAGGACACGCCCATTCCCTATTCTGTTGGTGGCCAAAGCGAAGGCGCCTGGGACCATGCTCGGCCTGCACGGTTGCCCCGCCGGTCAGGTGGCGCGAAGCGCCTCGATGAACCGTTGGACACATTCTCGTATGATGGTTTCGGCGACATCCAACTCCATGTAGCTCGCCGCCGTGTCCGAACCGAAATACTCGCTCAAATAGTACCCTCGGTGCTCACCGTCCTCGAAGAAACCAGGTTCGTCCTGTGGGGGATTGATGCAGGAAGGGATCTGCGGGTCGTCATCATTCGTGCAAACCGTGAAGGTCCAGAAATCCCACTTCGCTCTGAAGTAGAAGGGATTTCCTTGGACCCGTCCTTCGGCCTGCACCGGGTGATGCCCATAGATTTCGCAGTCGAAATCGAGGGCGTCGTCGCGAATCGCACGTTGAGGTGCCTGGACGCCGGGCATCTGAATCGGCTCTCCACATTTCGGACAGGCTAGAGTCAGACCTGCGAGGCTGCCTTTCTCGAAGAAAAACTCTTCATCGCAGTGAGGGCAATTCAGTTTCTGGATGTAATCAGACATCGGATCGCAGGCTTCGTAGCCCTCTCCATTTAAGAACGTCGATAAGCCCGGTAACTGACGCTACGGTTCAGGCATCCGTGTGTCAAGATGCAGGCCTGTGTCCCACCTGTCTTTCTTGAACATGAGGTGATCCGGTGGGCTCTTGATACGATTCGGGCTCTGAATTCCTGCGGACCATCAGCGAGTCCCGGGAGACGAGCCTACGTTGGTCCGTGGGCGCTTCGCTTCAATGCCTCAGAAATCATGACGCCTGCGGTCTGCACGTCACGAGCGTAGCCAGACACTTTCGCATCGGGCCAGGGTGCGTCTTCCGGACGCATTGAGTACGCAATGTAATAGCCGTAGTTGTCGTCGTCGACAAAAACATGCTGCGCATCAATGTGCACGATCGTCGGAAGATAATCATCGTCGTCCGAAACGAGGTTGAGCGAAAAATGAGACGTCACACCGAACAAGCGCGGACCGGCCACATGATGGCAAAGGTGGTCCAGCAACTTGAGCATTGCGGACGACTTCTTGCCCTGGACAAGACCGCCGCGCAGCATACCGTCTTCGTAGAACTCCTCCAGGGTCTCAGAACCCTGGGATGACACACGAGTAATTTCCATAGTCGAACTGCTCCGCTTGCCGCAAGTCATGGCGGCCAGTTACTTGGCTCTAGCCCTTAGTGTGTTGAACGCGTCGGTGATGTCGAACCAAATCTCGCTGCCGTCCTTGCAGGTGAGCATGTCAAGATATCTGCCATCCGCGTTCGAAAGCGCCTGCGTCTTACATTCTTTCTTCAGGTACCAAAGGACGTCGTATTCGTCCGACGTGCGGGTCACCAGGTAGGGCCGCTCCTTCGTGCCGTCGCCGGTTGCGAGGATACCCTCGATCGAGCGGAGGTAGAAAAGCCGTTCCACGTTGGCTGTCTTCTCGTCCTTTTCTTCCCGGGCAATGACGTACAGGTACTTGTGCAGTCGCGGGCTGAGCAGCAGATTCGGCAACGCCGCTTGCGCCTTCTGTTTGGCGGCCGCGTACGTTCGCTTCTCAACCAGCTTGGCAATGTCTTTCAGTTCCGTGGAATATGGGCTGTATTTTTCGTGCGAGATAACGTGTTTCCGCAGGGCGACGAAGTGTTCGCGGCTGGCTTCCTTCAGGAATGCGTCGAGTGCTTTGCCAAAATCCGACTGCCCTTTTTTCGTCTGCTCGGTTGGTGGCGAGACGGGTTGCGCCAACGCGCCGGCGGTTGGGAGAAGTTGAACCGAGGCAAGAACGACCGTTATCCACAACAACAAGTCCCGGAACATGGCACTGCTCCTTGTCGAAAACGCGTGAAACAGAGATGTGGCGTCAACGGCCATTCTACGCTGCCCCCGGATCTGTGCGATGGCGAGTCGTGCCTGACCGAGTGATGCGCAGCGGAAGGCCTGCGGTTAAAATGGGCTGCCGACTTCCGAAGCTACTGCCGGTGTTCTTCGGACCGTTTCAGTACCGTCGACCACTGGTCTGTGCCCTTCTGGCTGGTGAGTGTGACGGGGCGCTCATCCATTCTCGTTTCGGCAAAGCACAACTTCAGTGAGTCTCCCTCGAATTCGTAGATACCGGGGCTTTTGTTCAACTTCTTGCGCTCGTCCGTATCCTTGGCGTCGTTAGGGACCTTGTCGTGGTAGTTCCTTAGGATGTCTATTTGCTTGGGAGTCGAAAAGATGTTGATATCAAAAGTGTCCACATCGTGCACTCGGCCTTCCTTCGGGTCGTACTGTACGATCGTGTTTCCCTTGAACGCAAACTCCAATCCAACACCCTTTGGGTAGTCGACTCCATCACGGGTCGTAGCTTGGACAATCCAAGTCCCTTCGAACTTCTTGAACTCCGCATCAGTTTGCGCTCTTTCCCTGTCCGTGAATCGCTGTAGCACGAAAGAAGTCTCCTTAGCGCCTGCCGTACATTGCAGCGATCGAGGTCGTGCGCCCCCATCGGCTGCCATGCAGAGTTCGAGCTTGTCGCCCTTTACTTCGTACACGCCAAGCCCTGTAAGCGTGCCGGCCCGACCATACCTGCCATCGATACCTGTTGGTGATGTATTTGCGTGAATTCTAAACGGTTCCCACCTTTGCTCCTCACCTGCAGAGTCGAATCGGTGTTTGGTCCCTTTGAAGACGAGCACTGTAATCACCCGTGGCACCACTGGTGGCTTGCCTGCGAGACTCGCGGAGCGTAACAGCCACGAGCCCTGCAGCTTCGCGACCTCGGCCTCCGATCCGGGAACGGGCACATCCGCCCATTCCAGATCGGATTTCCTCAATCGATATTGATCCAGGGTGTTACGGTATTCGTCTCTCAACGTACTAAATCCAAAGAGTGGGATCAAGTCGCACGCCTTTCGCTGCCATTCTATGGCGCTATCGTATTCTCCCGCGGCGGCGTATGCCGCGGCCAGCGCAGCTAGGTACGAGTGTTCCTCCCGGTTGACCGATTCGTAGGCGGTCTTCGCGTGATCCAAGGCCTGCTTCGCGTCGCGGTATTTGTCGTCTGGACAGTTCGCAAGCAACCTGGCAAGCGACTTGTGGACAAGCGACGACCGGGGGGCGACCTTAATCGCGGATCGGAGTTCTCCGACGGCACGTTCGTAGTCACCGACGGAGCAGAACGCAATGGACTTCTCACGATATTGCCGAACCCGCCGGGCCGAATTCTCACTTAGCACCTCCAGGCCGTCGAGGTAATCCTTCATCTTCCGGCAAAGAGTGGTAAGCACCGTGATCGGTTCTTTCCCTTCTGGTTGAGCAAGGGAGACACTTGCGCCTATGATGTCCCACCTGTGGGCCATTAAAACCCATTCATATTGCTCTCGGGACAACGCCGCACGAACCACCGGTACGGTCACTCTCAAACCCTTTGCCGCTTTCAGCGTGGCATCGGCACCCACGTCGTCGCCGTTAGTGCGCTGTAAGTGAGCTACGCGCCAAAACGATACTCGCTCGTTGCGATATGGCACATTGCGCAACATCCGCTGTGCCGTGCGACTCAAACCGATGATGTCGCCGACCTCCGCGAGTTCCTCGGCGATCGCCACATAAACATCGGAACGATCGCCACCAAGCAAATTCAGCACGCCACGGATGGTCTCCTGCGCGGCCATTATCTCGCCTTGTTCATGCTGTATCGCAGCAATGCGTGCGTAGCAACGCGCAGCGATCACCTCATCTACAATGTGCCAGGCTGCATACTTGGCAGAGGGGTACTGACCACGTCTTGCGAGCAGGAAAGCCAGATCAGATATCTCATCGTCGGTCTTGCCTCTTGACCAGCTTGCACCGGATGAATATGTTCTCGACATCCACGCTAGCAACGTTGCCAACTCGTCGAACTGGGGTTCGTCAGACAGGAACTGCTCGATCACGCGGGGAGGCCTTTTCATCATTGTTCCTGCGACTGGCACTCTTAGACCGTCGTACCAGCTATCGAACTTGTGCCTTATCTCGTTTCTTTTCCAAACAGCATTAGCTATGCCGTCGATCACCGTTGCGTCAAGAGACTCGACCTGGGCGGCTGCGAGGACGGCTTGTGTTGTCAGCCGCGTTTCTTCATCAGTGATCATTCCTGCCGTTTTTTCGGCGGTGGCATAGTCGTCCCTGGCAGCCTGGGCAATGGCGATGGCGCGATACCCCTTGGACTTCGCGGTATCATCTCGGAGGCGTTCGATCAAATCAAAGGCGCCGTCGAAGTCCCCTTTCGCGGCTTTCGCCTGAACGATCTCACGAAACATCTCGTCATTTGGTGGGGACTTCAGCATAACGATCGCTCCGGTCAGATCGCCTGCTTCGATCTTTGCGCCCGCGATTTTTCCCAGAAGTCGCGCCCGCTCGTCCGGGTCTGTAACGTAACCCGCGATTCTCATGGCCTCGGTGACATCACCGACTCGCGTTGATGCGACGCAGTACGACGCTATAGCATCCCGTGCCTCGGTCAATTGTTGCTTACTCTGGCCAAACCTAAGACCCCTACGTACAAGATCAAGTACTCTCTTGGCCGTCTCAATGTTTCCACAGCGGGCATGAACCGCTGCGGCCTTGCTCAGGTCTGCATCTAAGTCAGGGGTAGTGATCGAGGGGGGGATATATTGGAGAAGGTCGGAGTTTTCATCAAGAGCGGCTTCTTTCAGGATATTTCTCAGAAGCAAGGCCTTCCATGCAGCGACTCGAGCGAGAATTGCCGATGTTTCGTCATCTTGCTCGTGGATTGACATATCGTCAAGTTCTTCGGCAATGCTTTGTGCCGTCTCCAAGTCACCAGCCATTGCCAGTGTGCTGCCCAACTTTGTCAGCAACTGCACTTGCTCCAGCGGTCGAGAGAGCGGTGAAAGAGGATTGGCTTCTCCGCTGCCAAGAGAGGGAATCAGCTTGACGTACGCACGCGCCAACTTCAATTCGCCCCGCCGGGCATGGATGATGGCAAGCCGGGTATACAACTGCCAGGTGAATTCCTTTTTCAATTTGGAATTCTCCCACTTAAGGTTGTTGGCTAGATTCAAGGCCGCATCGGTGTCGCCATTCACTTCCAGCAAACAAATGAGGATGCCAATGTAAGCGTGCCATCGGACCGATTCGCCGGAGATGGAACCGGCCGCCTGCGAAGCGCCTTCAAAATGGTTTCCTCTTGCCAGGCCGATGGCGAGAGCGGCCTTCAGGTAGTCCTGCCGGTCCGGTTCGAGCTTCATAAACAGCGACTCTGCCGTCTTCCGGTCATTCATCCTGCCGCAGAGGACCATGTACCAGAGAATAGTCCTCGAAGCTGGTTGCCCGTGTGGTCCGGATTCCTCATAGAACCATTCTCGTCGATCGGCTGCCAACAGGGCGGAATGAGCCAATGCCTTCAATTTCTCGGCTTTCTGGTTCGCCGCTGCCTCCAGTACAGGCACTCGTTTAAGGATGCGCTGTGAATCGGGAGCATTGGGGGCGGCGGCAAGGTACGCCCGGTACCAGCAGATGGCTGGCAGTTCGTTGCCTGCCCGGTCGTGAGTCACGGCCAGCAACAGCATAACCATCGGATTCCACGGAGCCAATTTGTGGGCTTGCTCGAATTCACTGAGGGCTGACTCCCAGTCCTGCCACTGCGAAGCTTCATGGCCGCTGCGTATTGCCCGTTCAAACGCGCTTGGCTTATTCTCCTCAGCGCCAAGTGCTGGGCCCGACAACAGAAGAGCCAACGCGAGCATACGTTTCATGGCAGGGACTCCCTTAGCGAATACCCGGCGTTCCTTTTTTATCCAAGATCTCTCGGATTTCACGGTTGAGGTTCTCCTGGTGATCTTCCCTGATCCTCTTCAAGTCTTCCCACAGCCGGATGCGAATTGGCATGAGGTAATCGGTGACAAGCGTGCGCGCATTGGGGTCGGTCTTGATCTGCGTCGCCAAGGGTGCTTCCTTGTTCTTGAGCATGCCCCTATCGACGAACCTCTCGTAGGCGTACAGCGATTCGCTGTCCGCCTTGTTGAAAAAGACTTGGACCACCCTGGTTGCTGTAATTGACCACCTGATCCGTGCGTCGCGAATCTTGCGTTCCTTCTCGGGATCGTCTGTTTGCGGCGAGTCACTGGAGTACTTCGCGTGTTCCCGTTCGAGCCACTCCTGCGCCTCGCCCTCGCGTTTCTGGTAACTTTCCCAAACACGGGTAGAAGCCACCTTCATCTCGGCAGCGAATTGCTGATCGTCACGTTCCCTGCTTGTCAACGTCTCTCCCGGCCGGAGCTTGGCTCGCAGCTTGTCCATTTCTGTGGACCATTCCTTGCTCCTAGCGTTTCTCGCGCGATACAGCGTCATCTCGAACTCGTGATCGATTTTCACATGCAACTCTGCCGAACGCGCCTGATAAAGCGCCTGTCTGCTCGCCAGATAAAACCCCTTCTTGTCCTTCCACTGTCGTGCCAATTTCCTGAATTGTTCAATGCGAGCAAGTTCCTTGTCCGTCTTGGCATCGATTTTCATTGCTTCAACGATCATGATCAGTGCTTCGATGGACTCGGTTGAATCGGGATCGTAACCGCCACGAACAAGACTGGCCGCATACTCTGGCCCGGCCAACCAGATAAACAAGGCGTCCTCTTGCTCGTCCAACCCGCCGCGAAGCCTGGCCAACCTGCGTTTCAGTTTAACCCACTCCTCCTTCTCGGAGAGCGGTCCGCTTGCTGAGGGAGCTTGCATGCCCGCAACGGATCGCGCAATGCTATCCTGCAAATTGAACGCTTCCGCCATCCCCGCATCAAACGTCGGCATGGTCACGTCGCTTGCGGTAGACCGCGCGAGGGCATCGCGCAGATTGAACACCTGTTCGTTGAACTCCTGCTTGCGTTGCCCCAGTTCGTCTTGGTTTCGCTGCTCTCGTCGCGCCTCGGCCAGAAGATCCAGCGTGGCCTTGTCACCGGGACCGTAATCTAGCGATTCTTGGAAGCAGTCGATGGCCTTTGCCCAGTCCTCATCGCGCATCGCCTTGCGACCCTTCTCGCGGGCAACTGCCGCCTTCTGTTCCTGCCGTGCCTTGTTCAGAAGATCCTGTGTCGCCTTGTCGTTGGGGACATAATTCTGTGCTTTTTGGAAGCACTCAACGGCTAGCGCCCAATCCTTATTGCTTGTTGCCCTGCGGCCTCTCTCGCGGGCATCGGCGGCCAACTGTCCAAGCCGCTCTTCCTCTTCTCTTTGTTTTTCTTGTGCGGCTTTCCGTTCGGCGTTCTTCAGAAACTCCTGATAGTCTTCGTCTTTCGGTGCATACCACAAAGCCATCTTGAAAAGCTGGGCTGCCGTTTTCCAGTCTTCTCGTTTCATGGCGATGTGACCTCGCCAAGCAAACGCCAGTGCAGACTGTTCCTTGACGTCTTCCGTATGCATGGGTCCACCGGTGGTTAGTCGTACGCTCACGGAGGTGACTTTTCCAAAGTACGATTCCGCCTGATCCAAGTCGTCGTCTTCGAACGCCACGATCCCCAGAAGGTTACGCAATCTCAAGGTATTGCAGTAATGTCTGTTATTATCGGGGTCCAACTCGGCGGCCTTCTCATAGTAGTACAGGGCGGTCTTGTAGTCCTTCTTCTCGTACGCCGCAAATGCCTTACGGCTCATCTCGCTCGCCCGCTCCTTCGCCGACGGAGGCGGGGGTTGGTTATAGAGATCAAGCGATCCGCGATGCTCTGAGAAATAGTACTTCCGGCCATCCTCGTACTTGGGCTCGCGGTTTCGGACCACATTGGCTACTAGACGATACTCCTTGGTCTTGCCGCCCGAAGAGAACCTCACCTGGAAGTTCGAGGCGGGACGCCACGATCGAGACCGACCGCTGCCCGCCTTGATAGTCTCCGTCACCCAGCCTCCGCCTCTATAGGCGCGGATGCGACACTCGACATCGCGGTCTGTTTTGTTGACAATCGCGACCACTCCATAGGTGTTAGACGGGGGCGGAGGGGGCGGAGGGTCTCTGTAACAGGGCGCGTGCCGAGGCACCGATCCACCATCGAACCACTTACCGCACTTCCCGCATTGCGTCTTGACCGGCCCGCCAGGTATCTGTGCCCATGCCGATTTCGTCGGTCCGACGGTGGTGACCAGCAGGACACCACTAGCCCAAACAAGACAGCCGGTAGCCAGCCAGGCGTTCATCGTCATGAGCACCAATCGCTGACAACCACCCGTTCTTCGACGCGGAGTTCGAGACATGGGATACCTCCTTCCGCTGTGCAGGAGTGAGCGTCGTCGTCATGCTCTTTCACAACCAAGTACCTTCTCCCCGTACACCCCTTACGCGTCACGGAGGACGTCGTCTTCCGCCTTGCACAACATCGGTCTGCCACGCGAATTGGCTCTCGGTCCGGGTCGCTCGGCAAAGGCAACGCCTGGAGGACACAGCACTGTGACGTGATGCGCCCCGATCTTGTGCCGGGCACGGCAGCCCGGCTGCTTCGGGTCTGCGCGTGGCGTTAGAAGAAACGGATCGGGGATGTGCGCCTCGCGAGGAATCGTCTGGGCGTCGACCGGTAGCGCCGTCATCGCCGCAAAGAATGCGAACAGAGTCAGCCACTGACGGAGCATGTTGCGCTCCTTTCTCTCCGGGCGAGAGAGCGACGTACTACGGCACCGCTTTCAGATGCTGACCGAGCACGTTCAAGATGCAGTCTACCACTCTGGGGGGCCGTGTCAATTCGGCCGGCTGGCTAAGCCAGTTTCTCGGGACTACAGACCGGCCGCTCCAGGTCCTCAGTCTTCCACGAAACCGTCCTCTTCGTCGAATTCCTCGTCGCAATATTCGTCGTCGCTGAAATCCTCAATGCCAACGCCTGCATCCCCCTCGCCGTAGCGAAATTCTGCGGCGCTGGAATGACATTTGGGGCAGTAACCGTGGATCGTCGGCATGTCCGGGCTTTGGGTGTGAGACGATGTGCCTTCCTGCCTTGAGCGCAGAGCATCCGCGTACAGTTCCGTGTAGTCCCGACTGCAGCCAATACACTTCACCCGGGTTTCCCTCGCGACTCGAAGAGCATCGGCCCCGCCAACCAGTGTGTCTTCATCCGGCCACGGAATAAGTGAACCATGCCGGCCGATCCTGACGATCTCTTCCATCATCTTGAAGGGAGCCACTACGAGCGAAAAGCCCATCGTCTGAGCGTTCCTAAGGAAATCGCAGGCCGCTCCCCTGAGTCTCGGGTCCGGTGGTGTTCGGATATCACCCGCTCCCGAGCACAACTTAATGAGTTGGTAGATCGCAACCGCGAATGCAGCGATTGAAGCTAACCACCACCAGGGGCGGTGATAGATTCCGCCCAGAGCCGCTCCCGCTCCGCAGAGTAGGCCGGAGATAATCATCTCCGTTCGTGTGTAGGAAGCGCCGCTCATAGCGATCTCTTCGCGAGGCCAGCCAGGTGTTTGTGAACGCCTTCATCCATTTCAGTACTACGGATCCTTGATCGGCGCCTTTCTGGCTCTCCAGTGTGACGAGACGATCAGCTTTTCTTTCTATCTCGGTAGTATTCGTAGCCGAGTTCTCTCGCCTTGGCATCATCCTCGCCAGCTTTGTCCGTGTTGCCCACACGCTTGTAGGCAGCGGCCCGGTTGAAGTACGCCGCCGCAAAGTCAGGCTTGATCCGAATTGCCTCGCTGAAATCAGCGATTGCCTTGTCATATTCGCGTTCGTAAAAGTGGGCGAGGCCCCGGTTGTAATACGCCTCCGCGTGGTGCGGGTCTAGCCGAATCGCCTCAGTGAAGTCGGCGATCGCCTTGACAAACTCGCCCCTGCCCTTGTGGGCGACGCCTCGACCGAAATACGCGTCAACATCGTTCGCATTGAGCCGGATAGCTTCGTCGGAGTGAACGCTTTCCGTGGAACGTTTCAGCACCACCGACCACTGGTCCGTGCCTTTCTGACTGGTGAGCGCGGTGGGCCGGGCGTCCTTTTTCCCCTCCTCGAAGCACATCTTCAGTGAGTCCCCATCGAACTGGTAAATTCCTGGTTGCCAGTCCAACCTCTCGCCAATCCCCTGGTCCTCGCTCTGCTCGTCTTCTTCGCCCGCAGGAGTCGCGTCTTCGGTGCGCGGTTCATAGATGTCAATCTGCCTCGGGTACGCAACGACATTGATGTCGAATGTGCCCTTGTCTTCCGACCTGCCGTTTTTCTTGTCGTGGAGGGTAACCTTGTTGCCTTTGAATTCCATGGAGTATTCGCCATCAAGTGGCTCCACAGCCCCGCCATGAGTCATGGACTGCACGACCCACGTACCCTGGAATCGGTCGAATTCCTTATCGGTGCGAGTTCGTTGTTCTTTTGTGAGCCGCGTCAGTACGAACGACATTTCTTTCGTGCCGGACTCGCTTTCCAACCCGCGTGGGCGTGCTGGTTTGTCATACGCGCCGGAGCCAAAGCAGATCTTCAGCTCGTCACCATCCATCGCATAGACGCCAAGCGACTTGTGCCACTTGTCTCGCACGTCGATCCGCTTCGGTGATGCATCGAGGTCGATCTTGAAGGGTCCCCACGCGTGTTCATCAGGGATGGATGTAAGCCTCGTCTGGCTGCCCTTGAACTCCATTCTGGCAATCACAGGATACGGCATTGGCTTACCGGATGCTCTCGCCGATCGGATAATCCACGAGCCCTGCAGCTTCGCGACTTCCTTTTCCGTGCCAGGTACCGGGAGGTTCGCAAACTCCCGATCCAAACTCTCGTTCCTCAAATCCGCATACGCCCGGCGGCGCGCGCGATATTCGTCGATCAGATCATCGGTCCCGGCTTCAATCAATTCACGGATTGCTTTGTTGATCCATTCGATCGCCTTATCATAATCACCGGCGTCGGCAAAAGCTGCTGCATCTTCTGCGTAGTTCTTGGCCTTGGCAACCGACGACAGCGGTTCGCCGAACTCCTCACGCCACTGCTGTTCGATCTTGGTGGCGCCAATCTCTTTGTTGAGCGTGACGCGCCACTGACTCGTGTCGTCGTAAGTCGATTTGCCCTCCAGGTGGGACCTGTCGATGACAAGTTGCTGCCCCGCCGAGATGGTTGGTGGAGGAAGTACGCTTCGCCAACCAGACGGAAAGGTAACCTCGACTTCGCCGGACACGACGCTGACAACGGTACGCGAGTCCGACTCGACGTCGACGACAAAATCTGTCCCGCGTGGGGCGATCGCGCAGGTTATCATTTTGACTCGCCAA
This sequence comes from uncultured Pirellulaceae bacterium, assembly GCA_964623055.1. GTDB lineage: Bacteria > Planctomycetota > Planctomycetia > Pirellulales > Pirellulaceae > JADHUC01. The sequence goes on along the minus strand of CAZURK010000011.1, from coordinate 38,623 downwards.
CGCCTAGTCAACTGTTTCTTGACCCATGCCACACCCTTCCCAGTTTCCTTGCGAATCATGCCTGCGGCTGCGTCAGCCTTATCACTGTAGACATCGACGACTTGACGCAGTTGCCCCTTCAGAACGGTCAGGTACTCCACTCCGTCCTTGACATCGAAGCGGAATTGGCTCTTGGGGGCCACGTGGCTGGCAACTACGTGTTTCAACAATTCGTCATTGAACTCAATGGAATCCGATCGCTTCAGTTGCAGGCGGTGTTCGCTTTCGTAGACGACGCCGCGCAGGAATGGTCCGGCAGGGGGGACATTACGCTTGCTTCCCGACGAGTCAATGGCCAGCGCTCCGCCATCCCGGGCTTCGATGGTCCAAGAGCTAGGGCTGCTGTTGAGGATATTGTGGATCGTGGGAGCGAGGGCTTTCAAATCCGTCTGCAGACTCTGGACCTCGACCCGAAGTGATGCGCAGCCCTTGTTGTGGGACGCAATTCCTTCGCGAAGTTTCTCCACCTGAGCGTTGTAGGACGCGACCTCTGCGGATGATGTCCTGTCGATGTCCTGCTGGCGAAGTCTGTCTAGGTCCATCCGCAACGACTCGCCATGCTTTCTCAGGCCCTCCGCTTCCCCAATGATTCGGTCGAACTGCCCGATGGCTGCCGAAAGATCCTTGAGGAGTCTTTCGTTGGCCTGCGCGTGGCTTCCGGACCGATGGCTGGACTTGAGCATGTACTCGAGATCGGTCCAGACACCAAGGGCAGTCCGCCAGTCACTGATCAGAGCCTCGGAGAAGACCGTGACAGCCTCTTCGATGTTAGCAGCGGCCGCTTGTTCGGTCGCCTGCTGCACGGCCTCCCAGCCTTGTCTCCAGTGATCCTCCAACCGATCTCGGTTCCGCTCAGAGGCGTCTTTGATCTTGGCCTTGAGGATCGCGTCGCCAGGGTAGTACGGAGTGGCCCTCCGGTACCACTCCGTCGCAGCGCCCCAGTTGTCGTTTTGGTACGCTTTATCGCCCTCTCCGACGTAAAAGCTAACCAGCTTGTCGCGAATGCGATTAGCATTCACACCGTGCCTTTCCATGTAAGCCCAGTACGTGAAAGCCCGCACCAAAATGGCCTCGGCCTTACCTAAGTCTCCCCCGGCAACGGCCGCGTCGGCGTCACGGATTTGGCCCTTAGCAGTTTCATGGAGTTCTTCCTCTTCGCGTTGCCGCTGCAATGCCCGCTGGGACCACTGATAGAGTCCGAGCCGGCCGCCGCCATCCCAGAAGTAGTACTTTCGACCATCCTCGTACTTGGGAACGCGGCCGTGGATTACGTTGGCGTCCAGACGATACGCCTTGGTCTTTCCGTCCGAAGTAAACCGCACGTGAAAATCGGCAGCGGGCCGCCACCAGCGCGACCGCCCCCGACCGGGCTTGACGGTTTCGCGAAGCCAACCGCCACCGCCGTAACTAGTGATGGAATACGTGATGTTGCGGTTCGTCTCGTTGACAAGCGCGACCACACCGTAGGTATTGGGGACAGGTCTGCGTCTTGCTCCGCCACCCCCACCCTTGTCGTAACAGGGCGAGTGGGGCGGGACGGACGCTCCGTCGAACCATTTCCCGCAAATGCCGCACTGCGTTTTGACCGCCACCCCAAACTGTGCCCAGGCCGGTTCTGCCGGCCCCGCGATGGCCACTAGTAGGACACCACTAGCCCAAACAAAACAGCCGGTAGCCAGCCAAGCGTTCATCGTCACCAGTACCAATCGCTGAAAACAACCCGTTTTCTGACGCGAGGTTCGAGACATGGGATGCCTCCTTCTGTCGAACGGGAGTTAGCGTCATCGTCATGCTTGTTCACCACCAGACACGTTCGTGCCACAAGACTCTGACAGACCACTGCGGCACACATCCTCTTTCGTCCTCCAGCACATTGGCCTGCCCTCGGAAGTGACCAAGCTGTTGCCTCAACCGCGCGCGAGAGCGACGTACTACGGCACCGCTCTCATACGCTGACCGAGCACGTTCAAAATGCAGTCTACCACTCTGGGGGGCCGTGTCAATTCTGCTGGCCGGCTACGGACTTTCGTTGGGCGATGGCCACCTCTGTTGAATTGCCCACTTGAGCGACGGCAGATTGTCGAGAATGAGATCCAAGAACTTCAAATACCCCAGAGGTCCGTATCGGGTACCTCGCGGTTCTTCGCGGAAGTGATGGCCGTGAGTGCGGTACTCGAAAAGCGTTTCGATCTTGAGCCCGAGTGTTGAGGACGCGGGGAACCAGCAGATCGACGGGCACCGAGTGTATCGCTCGTGCGGCGACACTGATGTCATTTCTTCCGGCAATCGCACCAATTCGCGAATTCGATCGTCCGACTCCGCTTTCGCCTCGGATCGCGGGCCGGGTGACTGGCGGATGTCGAACCGTTCGAGCACGGAGAGCAAACCCGATCGGTCCTCCCCTGCCTGCTCTGCGGCAGTCAGAAGCTCGCGCAAAAACGATGGAATCTCATCTGGCTGCATGGCATGAGTTCTCGCTTCTTGGCTTCTTCCCCTTCGCTGTCTGCCCACGGTCAGCTTAGGTATGGGAAAGTTTCTATTCGGGTTTCTTTTCGCGGATCAGAATCCGCACCCGATCACCCACCTTGACTTCGCGTGCTAGGGCGGCGGTAGCGATCGCCGCTACGGCGCGGTCGGCGCGTACGAGTTTCACGATCGCAGTGCCGAGTTTGACTACCTCGTCACCGGAGTTGCGAAACAGCGCGACCTCGTGCCCGTATGCCAATCCGTGATTCGTGCCGAGGGTAATTTCGATGTTCCCGCGTGCGCTCACTGCCACGACTTTGCCTTCCGTTTTCCTTTTCGTCTCTTCGTGCTGACGCAGCGCCGCCAGTTCCTCAAGCAACGCCTGGAGACGCTCGGCAGATACTTCAATTTCGGCCAACAGCCTCTCGCGGTCCTTGCTCGGTTTCGCTACGGCATCCGGTGGCGCTTTCTTGGCAGCCGTGAGCGCGGCGAGTGCCTTGCGCATTTCCTCCATGGCGCGGATCGATTGATTCTCCGATTGCAGGAGATGGGCGCACTCGCGTTGCGATTCCGCATACGCCTCGTCGAGATCATCCGTGTATTGATCCAGCCAAAGATAGGCGTCCTGCACGGTCTTTCGCTCGTCTTCGATCGCCATCTGAATGCCGTCCCGATCGCGCCTAATGACGCCGTCAAGCTCTCTCGCCAAGTCGATATCCTTTCTTGCCAGGCGTTTGAGGGGATCGGCCACGTCTTCTCGCAGATGCTCGATCGCCGCATCCACTTTTTCGCGAGCCTTCTCCACCTGCACAACGGGATCCGGTCGGCCTTTCGAATCTGCCTCCGGCTCATCAGCATCAGCCCGAGACGCAACCGTGACCACGAGCCCGAATAAGAGAAAACACCACGATAGCCTGTTCGTCGCAAGTGGCATGGGGCCATTCTCCTTAGATCGACAAGAAATTGTTGTCGCAGTCATCACTCGTTCCCAAACCGGAGTTTGAGAACCATGTATCGAATGCTGGTAGAGAGTGCACCAGCTACCTTCTCATTGTTGATCAGCTCACGCGAAGCAGCATCCCCAGGAAGCAACTCCGTACATTCTCACGCGCCGGTCGCAAGATGGCAATTCCGTACGCGAGTATTCTGGGATCGCCTTCCCTCGGTTGGCCATGGTACTGTCTCTAGCAAGCATTTGGGCCCCGTTCTTCGCATGGGAGAAGGAACGATGTGTGACCACACCGCCGTGAACCATCGTGAGTGGAAAACCTGTGGCCAATCGGCCACGTGCGCCCTTGACTTTCGTCGCGATTTCGAGTGCATTGTCCTTTGAAACGTCGGAACCGGCGGTCTTCGAACGAGTTTCAAGAGCTGCAATAAAGGAGATGAGTATGCCGCGGGTGCGTTTGATTGGATCCAACGGTCTTCAGGTCATCATAATCGGATGGTTTCTTTGGGCGAGCCCGTTTTCGACATGCGCCGCTTCGGCTCAGGAGCGAGAAGATCCGTCTCTCGACGAGGCGGTCCGTCAGCTTGTAGTAGAGGCCCGAGCGAAAGGCTTGGACGACGAAACGAAGCCCAACCGCGACATGCTCCGTTATCTAAGCGACGGGCTCCACGAGATCTTGCGACAGCGGACACGCAAAACGGAGCCCCTGGAACGCGTCCCCCTTGCCGTGACGCTGCTGGATCAGACCGGTTTGAAAGACGGACCGGCGAGAGTCGAAGTAAGTCGCGAGTTTCTCAAACGGGTCGTTCGCGGTGCCTGGAACACAATGGCGCGCGAGGCGGATCCCGTCGAAAGCATGCGTGTCGTGGCACGGATTCTCGAAGCGTGCGTTTTGAAAGAGGGATCGGAACAGAACGATGTTCAGGCCGAATTGCTCAATGGCTTGCTCCGCAGGTCATGGAATCCGTACGCGGAAAAGGTGGATTCAGATGAGGCGATACGGATGGCCATCACGGTGTGGGAGGCCCGTCCCGAACTGACCCGGCGCGAACAAGATCATCTTGCTCGGGACATGTTCTCCGTCGCGATTGGCAGGCAAATGGATGTGGCCCTGACGGACAACGTTGGTTTCCTGGGCAGCCTCGTAGTAGTGGAGCAGCATCATGCTCTGATTCCCGATGACGTGAGCCCAAACGTGGCCCTGGAAATCGTGCGGTTGGGCGCAACGAAACAGGCCAGGCTGTTCCAGAGGGAATTGAGTTGGTGCCGGCAGGACGGCATTGATTTCGCCCGTCGCGATCTGAAGCGAGAGGAAGTGTCGGCGGTGCTGGAAAAGGTCCTTGCGGAAGTCCCTCGGGACGTGACCGCAAGCCTCCGAGCGCGTGCGGCGGCCTTGCCCAACGAGGACCGGGGCGCCTGGGCCGCGGCTTACCTGGCTGCATGCGAAGCCCGATGCACAGCCCGCTTGTCTGCCCTGGTGAAAGATGGGCCCCTTCGATTCATCTTCACCCAGCATTGGAACATCGGCGGACAACACTTCGCCTACACCGAAAATCTGTCCACCGCGCACGGCTGGCGCACGTGGACACCCGGCGGGGGCCTCTACCTCTACACCCTCAAGCCAGATTTGACCGAGAGAGTCGAACTCCTGCTCGACGCAGGCGAGGACGGATGCATCCGCGATCCCGATGTTCATTGGGATGGCCAGAGGGTCCTTTTCGCCTGGAAGAAAAGTGACCGCGAAGACGATTACCATCTGTACGAAATGGACCTCGTCACGCGCGACGTCAGGCAACTAACATTCGGACTGGGCGACGCCGACTACGAGGGAATCTATCTACCCGACAACAACATTCTGTTCACCTCGACGCGCTGCGTGCAGGTGATCGACTGTTTCAGCACCGACGTGAGCAACTTCTACATATGCGATAAGGATGGAAGGTATTTGCGGCGCGTCAGCTTCGACCAAGTAACGGTGAACTACCCGCAAGTATTGAACGACGGCCGCGTGATCTACACGCGTTGGGAGTACAACGATCGTGGACAGATCTACCCTCAGCCGCTGTTCGTGATGAACCCGGACGGCACTGGGCAGACCGAGTACTACGGCAACAATTCGTATTTCCCCAATACCATCGGCCACGCTCGCCCCATTCCCGATTCGACAAAGGTGATCGCCATTGCCTCGGGCCACCACAGTCACCAGGTCGGCGGGCTGATACGAATCGACGTGAACGAAGGCCGGCAGGAAGACGCGGGGTGTACGTACGTGGCACCCGTCGAGCGTAAGGCTCCACGGTTCGACGCGCCGCCCGAACACGGTGGTTTGTACACCCATCCGTATCCCCTGAACGAAAAGGAGTATATCGCGGGTTACAGCACTTACATGCGCCCGAAGTACAACACGATCACCGGTTACGGCATCTACTACGTGCGAGAGGACGGCGCTCGCGAGCAACTCGTGTACAACCCCGACATTTCGTCCAGCCAACCCGTGCTTCTTCAGAAACGAGTGCGACCGGTTGTCTGGCCAAGCGAGGTCGATTACGCGAAGGACTCTGGCACATATTACCTCCAGGACGTTTATCACGGACCGGGAATGGCGGGAGTTGAACGGGGCGAGGCCAAACGAATCCGCGTGGTCCAGCCGCTGTGGCGCGTGTCGAGAATCGGAAATAACGGTAATCGCGGGCCGGCGGGCGGAGCGTCGGTCAGCACACCGATCGGAGTGCGTAACGCCGCGTGGGACCCCAAGGTCATCCTGGGCGAGGTGCCGATCGAAGAAGACGGTTCGGCCTATTTTCGCGTCCCGGCGCGGCGGCCAGTTTACTTTCAAGTCCTGGATGACGAGGGGCACGTCATCCAGACGATGCGCTCATGGTCGACGCTGATGCCGGGCGAGAATTTCAGTTGCGTCGGATGCCACGAGCACAAGAACTCCGCGCCGTTGCCCGACCGGTCTACTTTCCTGGCAATGGAACGGAGCCCCCGTGATCTGGAACACTTCTGGGGTCCGCCCCGGGGCTTCAGTTTTGCCCGTGAGGTTCAGCCGGTGCTGGACAAACACTGCATCAAGTGCCACGACGCCGAGCAGAAGAACGACGATGGCAAGGTCATCTTCAGCCTGCTCTCCAAGCCGGTGCGTGATGACGGCGCCAAACGCGTGTGGACCGAGGCCTACGTCAACTTGACACTCAACGGCAACGTGCAGATCGACGGCCAAGGCTGCGTGGGGCGCGGCATCAATTGGCTTTCGCCGCAGTCGTCGCCCGATATGATCCCGCCACGGAGTGCCGGTGCATGCAAGAGCAAGATGATGACCATGCTTGAAGAAGGCCACGGGGATACGAAGGTTTCTCGGGAGGAGTACGAGAAGATCGCTGCCTGGATCGACCTGGTGGTGCCGTTCTGCGGCGACTACCTGGAAGCCAATGCGTGGAATGATGGCGACTGGCGGCACCACACGTACTTCTCCGGCCGCCGCCGGGCGCAGGAGGTATTCGAGGCGGAGAATCTGAGATCGCTGGTTGCGGCGGTCGAGTCACCGTCGCCCAAGGCGTCGCCGGGCGGGCCGGAGTTCGCCGAAAACGTGGCGCTGAACCTCGCCGCCCAATACGAAGGCGGCCCGTATCCGCGCGTCACGGCCAGCACGGAATACGGCGACAAAGCATGCTTCCGAGGGCTGAACGTGATCAACGGCCGCAAGCAGAACGATGGCCACGGGCCACGCTTCCCGTCGTGGGGGCCGGAACAGGAAGCTAGTCCGTGGATCCAACTGGAATTCGGCGGGCCGGTCGAGGTGGACAAGGTGGTGCTGTACCTGCGCGCCGACTTCCCCCACGACGGCTACTGGAAATCGGGCGTCATCGAGTTCTCTGACGGTTCCACGGTGCCGGTCGAATTGAAGAAGACCGGGGAGGGCCAAGCGTTCTCGTTCCCGACCCGGCGAACGACAACTATGAGACTGCGCGACCTGAAATGGGCCGAGCAAGACACCTGGTGCGCCCTGACCGAATTCGAGGTCTGGGGACAGCGGATCGGGTATTGATCCGCGCAACGCTGAATTCGTCTAGCCCGGATACTTCGCGCCGCTGGGATTGCCTGGCACACTGTCGTAGCTACGTTCGCCAGAACGTGGTCGCAAACTCAGGCCCAATCCCACGTTCTGGCGAACGTGGCTACAAACGGATGAGATACCCGGAATAGTGCTTTGTCACGTCCAAGACGGCGGGATGGGTGGCCGGGGCTGGACCGAGCGCAGCGAGGGAAGCCTCGGGGTTTCGGGCTACGCCCTCCAACCCCGGCCACACAAAGCCGGGCGTTGGCAAAGCACTAGCGGCGCTGGCACCACAGCACCACGGCGCCGGTCGCTGCGAAGGCGGGGCCTTCGAGGCACTGCCACCAGCAAGGCATACCTTCTACGATATCGATCCCCAGCATGACCAGACCGTGAAACAGCGCGACGATCGCCAAGAAACGAATCAGCCGCCAATAGCGGACCACATCGAACGAGACGTACACGACCGTGATGCCGTGCAGAGCGTACATGGCCGAGGCGGACCGCGCCAGATAGCCGACGATGGGATCGGGGGGAAGTGCGTCTAGTCCCACCGCAACGGCTGCAACGTTCATCCATTCACGCGGGATAACGACCGCGACCAGCGCCGATATGTCAAGACAACCTATACAGCGCAGAACGATCACGAGTGCCCGTCGTTGTTCCATTACGCTGTCCGTTCTACTTGCGTTTGCCGATGTCTGGTGAGTGCTGGCCGCTGTCGCCGTTCGGCTTTGCAGGAAATACACGCACCTCGACCAAGTGAACGCCTCGGTTCAGGCTATGGTACGACATGTTCACGCGAACGTACCGCGCAGTCTGCGGCTCGAATTCGTGGTCATCTCCCTTCGCTGTGGCCGGGGTTCTGTTGTCGCTCATGTCCGCCACACGGTGCCATGCATTACCGTCCCGCGAGACCTCTACAGTGTACCGATAGTAGCGTCTATTGCCCCAGTAGGGAAACACGTGGATTCGATTGATGACAGTCGGTTCCTGCAAATCGATCTGCAACCAAGCGGGGTACGGATCGGTTTGCCACGACGATTGCTGGCGGTCCGCGACGCCGTCCGTGGTCAATTCCGGAGGATATTCCCCGAGCGACGCTGAGGCGGTGACTGGTTTTCCGACGGCGATACCGGTTGTTTCAGGCCCCATGTTACCGAAACGCCTCACATACTCAGCCCGCCGTTCGGCCACATTCCACAACGGTGGCGGTTCAACCGGGTACGGTTTCCCGCCGTTTCGCGTGTATTCGTCGAACCTCCTGCCGTATTCTTTGAGGAACGCTCGCCGTACCAGATCGAAGCTCAACGGCTCGGCAGCATGTTCCTTCTCATCCGTAAGCAGAAACGGCTTGCCGGCGCGCGCAGGATCGTAGTTGCCATCGCTGACGATGAAGTCGAACTCGCTGCGGTAGCTCCGCAGGATATCCTGATAGTTGTCGTCATGGGCGCGGGGTTTCCCGCGCCATTTGATCGACGCACGGGTTACGTCCGGTGTGAAGAAGATCAGACCGTCCTCATCGAAGTCGCGGCTTGCGTCCGAGGTGAAGCTATCCAGCGCGACCGAATACGGAATGCGGAAAACTAGATAACGAGGAGGCTGGTGAAAATCGGTCTGTACGCTCAGTTCCGCGCCATCCTCGGTGAATGTGAGCGTACTAGATATCCGGCCCATTTCCGTCGGTGCGTTGCGGACTGCCACCTTCTTGCCGGGTTCTATCCAGGCCGGCGAGACCAACGAGAATAGGTACAGATCACGATCTCGCTCGTCGATCCCGGCATGTCCACCATATTCGCAGACCATCATATTGCGAATGAACAACGCCGTTTTCGCCGCGGCCCAGGCGTGTGGCGGCGGGCAACCGGCCGACGGAGTGCGGCTGGACCAAGGCACAACCAGGTTCTCGAATCCCTCGTGCGTCGAGCCGTTGTGCAGCAGCACGTGGTAAAGGTCCAGCAGGGCATGTTTCTGGTCGCCGATCGCCCGGTATTGTTGGGCTTGGTTCAGTGTGACGTACTGGTGCACGTGCATGCCGTTGCGGTAACTCATGCAACCTTCGCGATACTTCCGCGCGCGGATCGTCGCCAGGGTTTTCGTAACCCGCGGGTCTTGGGGAGCCAGCAGTTCGGTTGGGTAGACGAGCAGGTTATTCTCCCAATCCTGATTGGGATATTCATTGACCCGTCCGCGACGCCCCTGCACCCAGCCCGCCGTCCAGTCATGCAGCCCCGAGCGAATGTAGCCCTCTTCATGATAAACGTGATCGAGCGCCTTCGTGATCGCCTGGCGATAAGTGACCTCGGCATCGGCCCAGACGTCGGCGTCATCGGTTTCGCCGAGCAACCGGGCAGCCCGGATGGACGTGCGAAGCGCCAGCAGCGCGAAAAGGTTGTGGCAAGTGTGGTAGCCGGTCACCATCGGCGCATCGTAAGGGATGGACGGTCGAATCAGGCCGTACTTGTTGTTGGTCTTGTGGTCGTTCACGATGAATTTGGCACCCTTGCGTATCGCCGGGTAGACCTTGCGGCCGTACGTCAGGTCGCGGGTCATGACCAAGTGATACGCCAGAGCGAAGAGCCCTTGCCCGTGCGAGGTGACGATATGGTCGTTCCCGCGGTTGTGGACGTCGATGAACATGCCCGACGGGTACTGCTTGCGGATCAGCCAGTCGACGTTCGGTTCGCTAAACGCGTGGAGGCCGGCCGTATCGTAGGCCAGTAGCATGTCCATGTAATCGTTCAGGAACAGCGCGTCATACGGAAGCCCGCTGCCTTGCCGCCGCTGGCCGTCTTGAACTCGGGTTGCCAGGATTAGATGCACCAACGCCGCCCGATAGGAATCGTTGACCCGCTTCTCGGGAATCTGGAATTCAACGTCGCCAAACAGGTTCTGCCAGAAACGGACGGTTTCGTCGAGCTTGCCCTGATAGTCGGCAATCAGCAACGCCGCAATGTGCTCCGGTTTGCTGAGCGGCACGCGCGGCATCTTGAACACGGCATCAAACCTCTCACCCGGCTTGAGCGTGCGACGGTAAACAGCCAGTCCAGTCGCCGCGCGGTCGGTGATGTGATGATCCATCGCGCGGTACTTGCCTTGAAAGGGCGCGTCCGGCACGGCGCAGGTATCCGCTCCCGGCGAGAAGGCGAATACCAGCTTCCCGTTCCTGCTCAGGCAGTTGTCCTTGAAAGCGAAGCGAGTCAGCGGTGCGCAAGGCTCGCGGACCGAGCCCAGACGGAAATGTCCGGCAGACCCCCGGATCGCCGCGGCTACGACGCCTTCAGCTGGCGACGTGCCCGAATTGGTCATCGTCAGCCGCGCGAATTGCACCAGATTCGCCCGGCCAAGTTCGGGCAGTTCCGCGCTGAAGATCTCAAGGTGATAGTCGACTTCGTCGTCTCTCCAACCGTAGCCGACCACCGGAATCCAGCCATCAAGAAACGTCTTGTTCCTGGCCATCACCGGCTTGAGCGTCTTCCCGAAGAAGAACGCAAGCTCGGCATAGCGTGTATAAACCGCTCCGTCATAGGTGACCTGCACCGGTTCCGGCACAAACGGCATGCCGATCACAGTGATCGATTGCGCCGCATAGCACCATTCTTCGTCCGGCCGGTCTATCGCTGGATCGAACATCGGCCCACCGGCGTGCAGCAAAGTTGTCAAGCCGGCGAACAGCGCCATCGCTACAAAGACCGTCGGCGAGCAGACGGATAGCCGGCGAACAAACGCAGCAGATGGATCTTCGTTCATTCTTTCAGCGGCTTGATACGAATGTTCCGGTACGAGACGACATGTCCATGCTCTTGCAGGCCGACGTGACCTTCGCGTGGGAAGTCTTTTAGCGCAGCGCGGTACTTGTTCTTCGTGCCGTCGGGGTTCTTGCCGGCCTCGGTCCAGTCGTCAAGGTCGGCCTCGATGATCCGCTCGCCGTTCATATCGATGGTAATCTTGCTGCCCTTGGCCGTGATGACGACTTTGTTCCAATCGTCAGTGGCGGCGTTCTTGCTGGGCGCAAGTGCATCGTACAGCGCACCAACGCTGTGCTTGCCGGGTTTCGACGGCCTCATCACCTGCATCTCGAAACCGGTCTGCACGCAATTGCGCGGCTCGCCGGTGCGAAAGAACACGCCGCTGTTGCCAGTCGTTTTGAACTCCAATTCCAGCACAAAGTCGCCGAACCGCTCCTTCGTCCACATGTAACCCGCTCGCTCCTTGCGTGTGACGGCGCCATCTTCGATCACCCAGCCGGCGCCCGGCTCTTTGCCTGAACCGTTGTCCCAAGCCGAAAGGTCTGTACCGTCAAACAGCGTGATCCACCCGTCATCGGCCGCCCGCGCGGTCGTCACGAAGAACCCGAGAGTGCATACAAACGAACAGACAAGTAGAAGGCGGCAAGTCATGGTAGATCTCCTAGGTGGGAAAACAAATGGTAAGAAACAGCGATTTCAGTATGGTCGAATATAGCGATCCGGCAAGCCGATTTCCACCGGCAGAGCGAATTCCCCTCGCCGTCTATCCCTGGCAATCCACCATCCGCTGCACCAGCGTGACGCCTGTTGGAAATCGCCGCTGGATCGCACCCGTCCGCAAATCCTCTTCGCTGGCAACGACGCGTATCAAAGGCACCTTCCTCACGCGAGCTTGTTCGTACATTCGATCCACGTCGTTCAACTCCGGCTGCCCCAAATCGATGCATTTCAGCGAAGGCAGTCGCAGGAACTCCGGAGCCAAGTGTTGGAAACAGCCACAGCAGTGGATCCCGCCTCCGCCAAGTTCCCGCAACACCCTTTCGTCGTGCGGGGCGACCTGCTGGCGGTACATCTCGGCGGAAATCATCACGGCCGTATCGCAGCGCAACAGGATATTCCCCTTCTGCATCACTGCATGCTGGTGGCAGTAGCCCGGCGGCCCGTCTGTTGCCAGCGGTGAAAGATGCCGCGCGAACTCGATCTGGGCCGTGGCCACCAAATCCATCGCTTCGTGGACCTTGTCTGGCTCGGTGGCGAGTTCCAGCAACAACTCACTGCCGCGGATCAATTCGAGGTTATCCAAAGGTCCCTGAAGGTCCGGCAACACAATACGAATCTGCTGGCAAAGCTCCGGCCATCTTTCTAGAATCGCGTGGTAAGCCTGCATGGTCTCCACCACGCAGGGACACCTGCCTTGGGAAAAGTCCAACAGGTCACGATCAAGCACGGCGTCCAGCACGATCTCGGAACCCGCCTCGTGGCGTATCCAAGGCGGATTGTCCTCTAGCTGCTCGACGGGCGCCCCGAACAACGAAGCGATCAGTACCGTGCCGAAGTTGGCGCGCACCGTCCAAGGCAAATCGTGCTGAACCTGATCACTGTGCGCGATGCTCGTCTCGAACGCGTGAACCAGTTCGTTGTAGAGCATCTTTTCGGGATTGGTGAAGACCTCCCGATGCGGAAAAGGCCGGAAACGCGCTTCCGGGGGCAACGGTCCGGAGATCACCAGCGGTAGGCGATCCACGGACTCGTAGTCCAACGCTTGACGAAAGCGGTTCTCGCTTGTCAACGCCCGTTCGGTATCGGCCGACTCGCTAAGGAAGTCGAGCAGCTTGCTAAGTTCTTCGATCATGTTTCGCGGTGCAAGCGACTGCAGAGCTGTTGGAGCAGGAAATCGATTCTGTTGGTCGGACGGAACTCAGTCCTGCAAGCAGATTTGAAACTCGTTTACTCCCATTTTCACCTCGACCATCAATCCGGATGTCTCGGAATTGCTGTACTTCACCGGTATGGTCGCTCGCGCATCGTCAGCCTCTTTCGGACTGCGGGCGGCCTGTGCGGAGATGGCCACGCGGTACTGCCCGGGCAAAGCCCCATCGTTCTTCTCGAATGTCGTCATTGTGAATCGACCCTGCTTGTCGGTAACTCCTGTTGCGACGCGACCTTTCTCTGGCACAAACGTCACCGTGGCGTCTGCAATCGGCACTCCATTGAACGTAACCGTTCCGCTGACCTTTGCCATTCGCGGCTTTTCGCTCTGGTCATCGCCGATCTGCACATCAAGTTCGTCCGGTCGATCGTCCGGTCTTGGCGGTGGCTTGACGCCTTTGCCGTTGTATTTGATAACGAGAAACACCAGCGGCTTATCGCCGGTGTTGGTCAGGCCGTGATAGACCCAGGGTTCAACGTACAGGATGTCGCCAGTTTTCGCCGGGGATTCCTTTCCATCCAACCACCAGGTTCCTGTACCGTCGACGACCGCCAGATACTCCTCTTCCGCATGTCGATGCGCCTTGTGCACCGACTTGCCGGGCTGGACTACCGCGGCGGCGACAAACGTCTTCTCGGTCGCGAACGTCTGGCCGAGGAAGTAACGCCGCATCTCTCCCCAATCCGCTTTATGCGACTTAGCATCGCCCCAACGGACAATCTGCGACTTCAGATCCGGGTTTGTAGGATGCTGCGCAGACGCAGGTCGTGCCGGTAGCGCGATGACCAGAACGACCGAGTGCGACAATACCGATAGAAGCGAGACCCTGGCTTGAGTAGACATGGCTATCTCCAGTCTGTAGTTGGTGAGGCATGAAAGGATTTGTAGCTCAACGGCAACCGCGGAACAAGCCTCGCAGACGATTCGGCATGCCGGATTGGACGGTACCCTTGCGACGATAAGCGTTAGCGCATCCGGGACTGCCCGCTACAATACGTGAAGGTGTCGTTCCGGACTACCCCCGGCGACCGAAACGACGGCCCCTACGATTCCGCTTCACAGTAAGTGGAGATTTCTCAAATGGCTCACAAAGCACGCGTGGTCGCCGTTGTTCTATTCGCTGGGATTGTCATCGGAAAATCGCCGCATATGACAGGCGCCCAGCAGTGCGACTCTGCCGCGACTCTAGACGACATTGAACACGCGGAGACAGAGCTGGAGCTAAGTCAGGCATATGCCGCTCGGCTGCACGGGGCAACCGCAGAATCGGTCGAGCAATTCAAGGCACACCGCGTTACGGGTCTCGCATTGCAGGCGGCTTGGGCTGACCTCAAGCAGTGCATCTCGACCAAACGGGCTTCGCCTGTTGACTCGCCAGGCGCGGAGATGAGGAAACTGCCCGCAGTCGCCACTGCAAAGTTCATCGGCTTTGTCGAAGGACGCTTACGGGTATCACCACCGAAATGGTGGAAGGAGGACCTGTCGCGGGCACGTGGAAGTCTGGACACCGACACGGGATTGCTGCTTCTGTACATTCGACAGAAGAAGAACATGTATTCCAGGGTGGAGGGCTCAAGAGACGATTCTGTTGATCTCTTCGCACGTGGGGCCATTTCCAACGTGCAAGCAAGCGGGGAAACCCTGAGCATAGAATGCGAACACGGCAGTTTTGAGGTCCCGCATACACATAGGGGCCTGTGCTATGTATTCGGCAAGACGGTCGGCGCCGCGCAGTGTATGGTTCTCGTTCACGGTCAGACCCCGTGGGGGGCTTTGTTCTGTGTAGATGTGAAAGAAAACAAGGTCGTTTGGACCGAGAGACTCTGGTGTGATGCCCTCCCTTTTGTTCGCTCCGGCGCGTTCAGTCATACTTCTGAAGCGCGTGTACGAGGCGACGTTGTTTCTGTCTTCGGCATGTGCAATGACGTTGTGTATATCGAGGGATTTCGTCTGGCAGACGGGAAGGCCGAATTCCGATTCAGCACAACGTATGGCTGGACCATTCCAGTCGCCCACCGTGCCGGTGCAGGGTCAACAGATTGAAGGCATGGGGGAACGGCAAGCCGGTAGAAATGAGATTCGAAGACCATGACGAGGACGCGGATTGCCATTCTATGCTGGCTCGCGGTGAGCGGCTCCGCAGACGGGGCGGGAGACGGCGATAGCCCCCTAGGCGAGCGAGATAGAATCTTCGCGCTGATCGACCGCTTCGATTCTCTGAAGACGGAGGATCTGCCCTTCGTTCGGGTCGCGACGGGCCGATGGACGGCCTACGGCGATGACCCACCCGAGAACCAATACCGGTTCGGTTTCCTTGAGGATGACGCGAAACCAACCTTTGCCGTCCGCTACCTCGACCTCACTCGCGAGACGCTCAGAGCGACGCCCGAAGGCACGCCGGAATACGAGCGTGTGGGGTACGAGCCTCGAGACATGGCCCAACATGCCCGCGACGTGGCAAAGGGCTTTGCGGTGCCCGATGACTGTCGTCCCAGGTATTACTTGAGCCCTTCTGCACCGATGGACCCTAGGGGCGAGGCCCTCCTCCTTGCACGAGCCTGTGCGCGCCGGGGGCTCAAGAACGAGGTCGAAACGATCTTCAAGGCCGTAGGATCGGTCGAGGAGGCGATCAGTGAACTCGCCGACGGTTTTCGAGTGCTTCTCTCGATGGATTTTGCCGACGCCACGCTGACAAGGGCAGACCTGCTCGAACGTCACCAGAGATGGCTCGACGCTTTCCCTGACGACCGGAGGCGCAAATACGTCCTCGAGCGGACAAAGCTACTTGAGAAAATGGTTGCAGAAGACCGAGCACGGAAGGAGCGGGTGGGGCAAGAGGAGCTGACGGAAAAGGAGGTCATCGCTGATCTCGTCTTCTCCCTGAGGGACGAGTTTTACCCCGTGAAGCACTCGTTCACGGACGGCTACTTCGTCGCTACGAGCGCGCAGACGCCCGATGATGGTGCGCGCCCATCTGACCGTCTCCTGAAGCTGGGCCACAACGCGGTACCAGCGCTCATTGAGGCAATCACGGACGAGACCCTGACGCGTACCGTTTGGTACTGCACGAGATATGGAGGCTCCTTCTGGGTCGTCTCGGTGCGAACGTTCGCATCCGAAATTCTCGAGGAGGAGAGCGGCCTGACATTCTACGGCGACGCTGAGGAGCGTCAGTCCAAGTGGCGGAGTTGGTGGAAGACGGCCTCAGAGAAAGGGGAGGAAGCCGTGCTGGCCGAAATCGCCCGCCGCGGGGACTGCGCGAGCGAGAGGGCGGCGAAAAAGCTCCTTGAGCGCTGGCCGGGCAGGACCGGAGACGTTATCGAGGGTATTCGCCGCGCCACGAACCGACACTACCGGCAGGATCTCGTCAAAATCGTCTCGGAGGTGAACGCCGAGTCGATCACCGAGTTTCTCCTGGAAGAGCTCAAGGAGGGCCCGTACGTCGGCGTCCGCGTGGTCGCGGCCCGTGCGCTCCTTGATCGAGGACGCCGCGATGGGCTCGGCATCTTCGTCAACGAATGGGCAACTGTGGCCGAGCCGCGCGAGAGACGCCAGCCGGGAGTTCCCGAGCCGGTCAGGGATTTCGACTTCACGATCGCCCAAAGCGATGCACGCTGCCGAATGGCAGAATTCCTTCTGGCCTCGGGGGATCTGGAAGCAATAAGAACCGTAGGGCGGAGGCTGATGTCCCAGCCGGTTTCTGTCCGGATCGCCGTCTTGGAGAGCCTGGAGGGCGACACACTGGCGGAGACTCTCGAGCGTGCAAAGCCCGAGATCAGGGGCCACCTTGAGCGCGAGTTCGAGAGAATGCTCGGCGAGCTTCTTGAGGACAACCATCGCCGGTACGGCAGTTTTAGTTTCTCCTACGGGGACGGCTTCGTCACGCTTCGGGATCCGCTAGTGGCGGATCATGCGGCGTGCCGGCTCCACGAATTGTGGCCCGACCGCTATAGCTACAATCCGAAGGGCCCGACCGAGCTTCGGAAGCGACGTCTAGCGGAAGTGAAGAATGTCTGGCGCAAGGAATTCGGCCTCGACCCGGTGGAGGTGCCCCAGGGCCCTGATTTGCGGTCGAAGGATCCCGAGACTGCGAAGATCTTGGCGCGTCTGTTGGAAGCAGGCGAGCAAGAGCGAAAACGCGGCGTGGCTCAGCTTGAGACCGTCGGTCTCGGAGCCCTCCCGTGGGTCGAAGATCGCCTGCGAGAGCTTCCCGAAGACCACGCGGCGCGGCGCGATCTTGTTTCACTGGCGGACCGCTTGTCCAACCTCGTCCGCGAAGCCGCGTTCGAAACGGGCCGGTGGGAGGCCCCGAGCGAACTCAAGAACAACGTGACCGGTTTGACGGGCAAGCGTCTTGAGTCCGCAGCACTCATCGAGCTTGTCGTCGGCGCGGTCCAGGCGATTCCCTCGCGTGCGGGAGATGTCTCCCTGCTGGCCGATCGGCTGGGAGACAGGACAGGGATTACGGTCAGGCTCAGGGTTCAGCCAGCCACCGGCGACCTCGGCGTGTCCGTGCAATCGGCACTGTCGGTCATGGCAGACGACCGGATCCTATACGGTAGCTATGGTTCGGGCGCACGATCGGCCTACGGCGGCGCGGACAAGTACGAAGACTTCCAAAAGGCCGTCGACCGTGCGCTCGCAACGTCCCGAGACAAGACGTTTGAGATTCGAGTCGAGCTTCGCATCCGATGATAATCGAGGTCACATGTGCCTCCAAGCGACACCGGCAATCCGGCTTCATCGTCAGCGATTCCGCGCCGAGTTCATCATACGCCTCGCCTGAACGCTACTCCACTCAGGAGGCTCTCCCATCATGTCTCGCCCCCAACTTGCTTCATGTTTGGCACTCGCGATTGCCGTTGTGTCGGGTCTCGGCGGGTTAGGCGATGCGTCCGAGAGTATCGACAAGGATCCACTGGGCGCGGGCAGAGAATCCGTCAATCTAAGCCCGGCTTGCCGCAGGCAGTTGCAGGACATCAGGAATCTGTTTTCCGGTGGTATGAGCGTCTCAGTACCGGAGGCGAACATGGCCGTCTCCGTGGACTACGACGCCAAACTGCTGCCATTAGTCCGCAAGTACCTTGACTCGCCGCATCGCGAGGTGGTCATCGTTGCTTGCCACCTTGCTCGAGGCCATCTTGGCCATCCGCTTCTGGTACCGAAGCTGACGAAGCTACTGGAGCATCGCGATCGAGGGGTGCGGGTAGCAGCAGCCTTCGCCCTTCACGACATCGGCATTGTGGACGACCATGTCGCTCGGGCGGCTGCCTCGCGTCTACCAGTTGCGGACGAGTCCGATTTCGAGCTGCTATCCCTGATCTTTGTGCTCGGACGGTACCGGGGCGAAGAAGTTGGGGTAGTTTCCGCCCTAACGGACATCGTACGAAACAGGCTGCTTTACAAGCCGCAGCCATACATCGAGGCCGTGCGTGCACTCTCGTATCCTCGCGGGAAGTCCGAAACAGCAAAGGCAGCGACCACGCTGGTGGCGATCCTTCGCGGACGGTTCTTGGCGAAAGGGCTCCAGGAGAAGGGAGACTCCGCCAGCGCCAACAGCTTGCGTTACGAGGCGGCTTTGGGACTGGGACAACTTGGTGTGGCCACGCCGGAAGTGCTCACTGCCTTGACCGAAACGCTCGACGACGTCGACAACATCGTGCACGAGGAGGGGCGAGTCCTGCCCTTGACCATGAGCCTCCCGCCCCCTCGCCTACAGTACACACTAGCCGGCGCAAGCGCCGGAGCGTTAGGCCGGCTGGGCGCGCCGGCGAACTGCGCACTACCACAGCTCAAAGAACTGTACCAATCACGCCGCATTACCTACGCCGATCAAATCTGTATCGTCGGCGCAATTGCACGGCTGGACGTGAAACACGACGAAATGATCGGCACGTTGATCGACGTAGCCAAGAACTGCCCGTCGGGACGATACCCACCACCTGCACTGTCGTCCTCCTGGGAAATGGCGACCCATCGACACAATCGTTACGCCGCCCTTCAGTGGCTTGGGCGGATTGGCCCGCGAGCCACAGCGGCCGCGGATATGCTGGCGGAGGGGTTGAAGAGTGATGATGCCACGTTCCGATACTGTTCGGCCGAGGCGCTCTGGCGAATCGCCAAGCGTCCGGAAGCCGTCGAGACGTTGGCCGGACTCCTCTCATGCCCCAATCCGTTCTTGCAGCGTGACGCTGCGAGGATGCTGGGTGAGATCGGGCCCGATGCCCGGCCGGCTTTGCCCAAGCTTCGAAAGGCCCTGGACGACAGAAGTCCCTTCCTGCGCCGCGCCGCGATGACTGCCATCGTGAAGATCCTGTTGCCCGACGAGGGTGTTCGTCCGGAATCCGACGGAGAAGGACGTACCGGGCCCCGCTGAAAGCCGAATGGACTTGTAGACGTGCTGTTCGACTTGGTCAACTTCGTTTTCTGGCTCGCTGCCATCACGCTCTATTTCGTATTTGCGGCGCGACGTTGCCGAGCGAGCCCACAAGACCGCTGTTTGTGCTCTCCATCATCTGGCCCGCAATGGGCAACCACAAGTCGGTCGTCAGAGCACCACTGCAGCAAGGAACGCATACAAGATCGTTGATTTTTGATACTGCAGGAAAAGTAAAGTAGAGTGATGCAGTGGCGCTCTGTGGCCACGGTTGCGAATGCCGGTTTCCCGCCCAAATAGGGGTATTTGTAATGCTATCGCCGAATATTTCGGTCTTGGAGGAGATGGTTCAGGACAAACAATATCGGGAATTCATATTCGAACTTGATGCGCTACTCAGAAAAGACCCGAATTACGACGCCAGGAAGCTAATGCGGATTCTTGAAGCCACGGCAAGGGGCGAGAGGGTCGTGCGGTTCGAGGATCGCTGGGTCATCAGCTCGTTTGTCCCCCCCGTGCCCTCCAAAGCCTTCATGACCTTCATCAAGGGAGGGATCAACGAGGGCAGCATATACACGGACCTCGCGTATGCACGTCGTTCGGCCCCTCTTTCGGTACACCTGTGCATCACGAAGCGTTGCCCTTTCCGCTGCGAACATTGCGGGGCAACGTATACGGCGGGGCGTGTCGAACTGACCAAGGACGAGTGGATCAAGGTCATCGGCGAGTTGCAGGATTTGGGCGTTGCCTGCATCGTGTTTTCCGGCGGTGAACCGCTGGTGCGCGACGACATGGAGGAGATCATCAGCGCGGTTGACGACCGCAGCACCACGCTTCTCTTCACCAACGGTGCAAGTCTCTCCATGGAACGAGCCCAGGCGTTGAAAGAGGCCGGTCTGTTCATCTTGGCGGTCAGCGTTGATTCCCCTTATCCAGAAGAACACAATCAGATACGACAGAATCCCAAGGCCTTCTCACTGGCAACAGAAGCGATTCGAAACGCAGTCGAGGCGGGGCTTTACACGCTCGTATCGTCCGTTGTGTTTAAGAGGGATCTGTCGGAGAAGAGACTCCACGATCTCTTCGATTTTGCGAAGGAGAATGGCGCGCACGAGGTAAGGATTCACCAGCCCATTCCCCGCGGCGAGCTCGCCGATCCCAAAGAGGCGGAGGAGATTCTTTACCAGCCAGAAGACAAAACCCGCCTGTATCGGATTCAAATCGCGGCGAACCAAACCAAAGATCGCTTCCCGAAGGTGAGTTCTTTTCCCTATACGGAAGGGCCATGCAAATTTGGCTGCGGCGCCGGCCTGCTTCACAGCTACATCAGCAACACGGGTGACCTCTGGCCGTGTGACTTCATCCCTGTGTCGTTTGGGAACGTTGTGGACGAGGACCTTAAGGAGGTCTACGGTCGCATGATGAAGAACGCCGGGATTCCCAAGCAAAGCTGCATGGCGAAGGCTGTTGCAGGGCGACTTGATGGTAGAGAGTTCCCGCTGCGTGCCGAGGATCATCCGGACCTCTGTCAGGCCTGCCAGTCGCGAACGTATCCGAGGTTCTACAAGGATCTGCAGGCACCGTAGCAGAGGGCACCTCACCGTGGTGCCCTCTTGAGCCACGAGGCGACATCGGCTACCGTCTTTGTCTTCGCACCGTGTCCGAAATCGAGGAACGAACGGGAGTACCTATGTCCAGTCTGCCAGAGGGATACGAACCGACTCTAAACGTCCGTCAGCGCGAAACTGCGATCAAGGACATCAAGGATTTCTTCGAACGAGAGTTGGCTGTGGCCCTGGGGCTCTGTCGAGTGACCGCACCGTTGTTCGTCCGCAGCGGTACGGGTATCAACGACGACCTGAACGGCGTCGAGCAACCGGTCCGATTCGCCGTGAAGGAGGACGGGAACGCCCAGGTAGAAATCGTCCAGTCGCTTGCCAAATGGAAACGGATGGCACTGGCGGAATACGGCTTCGAGAAGGGCGAGGGGCTTTACACCGACATGAATGCC
Organism: uncultured Pirellulaceae bacterium; assembly: GCA_964623055.1. Classification (GTDB taxonomy): domain Bacteria; phylum Planctomycetota; class Planctomycetia; order Pirellulales; family Pirellulaceae; genus JADHUC01. The sequence goes on along the minus strand of CAZURK010000011.1, from coordinate 17,046 downwards.
GTTCGGCCCGACGAGACCATCGACGAGTTGCACTCGATCTACGTCGACCAATGGGATTGGGAGAAGGTTATCTCGCCCGAACAGCGGAACGTGGAAACGCTTCGCGACACGGTCGAGGCGATCTATGACTGCATCTGTCGTACCGAGTTTCACCTTGCTTCGCAGTACTCGAATATCCGGCCGGTCTTGCCGGAGAAGATCTTCTTCGTCACTTCCGAGGAATTGTACGAACGGTGGCCTGACGTGGACCCGCGAGAACGCGAAAAACGAATCTGCGCCGAGCATCGGGCCGTGTTCGTCATCGGCATCGGCGGGAGCCTCCCCGATGGCGAGATTCACGACGGCCGTGCCCCGGACTACGACGACTGGACCACGCCCAACGCGGCCGGTGGCCGCGGACTGAACGGCGATATCCTCATTTGGAACCCGGTGCTGAACCGAGCATTTGAGATCTCTTCCATGGGCATCCGCGTCGACCCAGCGACGCTCCGCGAGCAACTGAAGATCCGCCAACTGGAGGAACGGCTCACGCTGGATTTCCACTCCAAGCTGCTTGCCGGCCAGCTACCTCAAACCATGGGCGGCGGCATCGGCCAGTCGCGCCTGTGCATGTTCTTCCTTCGTTCCGCCCACGTCGGCGAAGTCGCCTGTGGCGTATGGCCGGATGCGATGCGCGAAGAGTGCCGGAAGTCAAACATCACTCTGCTGTAATCCTCGCCCGTTAGCAGCCCGTTGAAAAGCGGTAGGCCGGCAACAAGGTGCGACAGCGACGCAGTTCCGGCATCATTTCTCACGTAGAAACAACAATTGCCGGAACAGCGCTGCGCTCGTTCCGGCCTACGACTATGCGCGTGAGACCCGGCTCCAGAATCCGCTTGGACGAAATTCTAATCGCTGGCATTGACGACACGCGACGTCACCTGCTAGACTGAGTGACGTCAGGTGTCGTCATGAAGTAGCAAATGCCGCCAACAAGGAGAGCCTCGGATGCCGGACCCGGAGGGCAAACTTACGGCCGTTCAACATCAGATCATGCAGGTGCTTTGGCGACGAGGCGAGAGTGGAGCCACGGCCACTGAGATCTGGCAACAGATTTGCGCTGACCGAGAGGTGGGCCGCACGACGGTGCTGAAGCAGATCCAACGGCTAGAGAATCGTCGCTGGTTGCGGCGCAAGTCGGATTCGGGTGTCGCCTGTTACGTCGCGGCCTTGGATCAGCAACAAACCGCGGAAATGCTGGCGGCCGAGTTTGTGAATGACTTCTTCGGCGGCTCGTTGTCCGATTTGGTGATGAGTGTGCTGGGCTCGCGAGAGATCCAAGCCAATGACATACAGCGTCTGCAACAACTCCTGGACGATCACGCCGCGCGACGCGGTTCGAGGAGGAAGCGGTCATGAGTCTGCCCGAAGCTTCTCTGCCGAACGCACAGACGGTGCTGTACTTGGGGAACGTCGCCCTGGCGGTGGTGTGGTTGTGCGCGGCGGCGTTGCTGGTGGTATTCGTCTGTCGACGGGGATCGGCGCCGATTCGCCATGGCCTGTTGTTGTTGGGGCTGGTGTTGGTGTTGACCTCGCCTGCGTTGGTTTGGCTTGCGGGCCGAGCTGGATTCGGTCGGCTGCGAGTGGCGATGAGCGTGCAGCGCGAGCCCATCGACAAGCCGGACTCGCCCCCAGACACACAGCTTCCAATCGCTGATGCCCGACAAGAGCAGTCGGCGATGGAAAGAGAGGCGGTACCGAGACCTTCAGCCTTCGCGGGGGAATACCAAGATTTCGTTAGGGAATTCCCAGCCACCGTCCCAGATGAACCGATCGAGGTGGCGCAGAGGCCACGTACCGAACCGGTTCCTCTCGTTGATCAGGTTGTGACTCCGGAAGAGACGGCATCTGTCACAACAACGCCATGGTGGTTGCCGATCGCGCAAGGATTCGTGCTGGTATGGGCGTTGGGCACGACGATCAGCCTGCTGTGGCTGGCCCGCTGCTTCGCGCGGCTGGCCGCGTTTTGCCGCGGACTGCGAGAGCACCCGGACGACGGCATGCGACAAGCAGTGACGCAGGCCGCTGCGCAACTGGGTTTGGCCCGTGCTCCGCGGTTGCTTGTCTCGGCGCGGGCCGTGATGCCCGTCACGCTGGGGCTATTTCGGCCAGCCATCGTGCTGCCCGAAGGGTTCGCCGACGATCTGCCGCCGGATCAGTGTCGCGCCGTGCTTCTCCACGAAATGGCGCACACGGCCCGTCGCGATTCGTGGATCGGCTTGGCGCAGCGACTGGCGGTGGTGCTCTATTGGTGGTGTCCGTTGGTGTATTGGCTCAATCGGCGGCTGGCGGACTTGCGCGAAGAGGTGTGCGACAACTTCGTGCTTGGCAGTCAAGGCGATGGTGCGCCTCTTGCCGAGGTGCTGGTGACGCTGGCCGAACGCGTCGTCAAGCCGTCGCCATTGCCTGCTACGTTAAGCGTGTTCGAACACCATCCTGCCCGCGAACGTTCGCACGCTCTCGAACATCGTATCCGCAGATTGCTTTCTACGGAAACGAATCCGACGACCCGGATGAATCGCGCAGGCGTAGTGTTGGTGGTCCTTGCGGGACTGGGAATGGCGGGCGTGATTGCCCTGTCGCACGTGCGTGCTGCCGAGGCAGATGAGGCTGTGCCGGAAAGCGACGTGACCGCGAGCGAAAACACCACCGTCGCAGATCCTCCGGTCAGTCCGGCGGCACCGAGCAAGTCAGGAGAGGTCGAGTCAGAGCGGGCCAGGCAGATCGCCGAAATTACGGCTGTGGCCGGTTGGGTCATTCGGGACGAGGACAAGCCCGGCAAGCCAGTGATTGAGGTGACGCTGAACGGAGACACGATCACCGATGCGTTTCTTGAACGCCTGAAGGTGCTCGAGGACCTCGAGACGCTGGGCCTCGGGCCCTCGCGGGTTACCGAAGCCGGCTTGACGCATCTGAAGGGGCTCCGTCGGTTGCGAGAGCTGTGCGTCACGAGAACCCCTGTCAGTGACGCTTTCCTGAATCGTCTTCAGGAATTGACCCAACTCGAAGAGCTGAACCTGTACAGCAACCAGCTTCGAGATGCAAGCCTGAAGCAGCTCAGAGGATTGCCCCAGCTCAAGGAACTGAGCCTATATCGCAACCCGATTACCGACGACGGCTTGGTCCATCTCGCTGCCCTGCCGCAACTCGAGCGTTTATCTCTGAACGATACGTTCATTACGGATGCCGGCGTACAGCACCTCAGTCGGTTGCCTCGACTCCAAGAGATTTCTCTTCATGGTACCAGGATTACGGGTGTCGGCCTGGCGCAACTTGAGAAACTGACGGAACTCCGTGCCCTGAGCCTTGGGAGTACGTCCGTCACAGACGACGGCGTGGAGCATCTCGGCAAGCTCACACAACTGTCCGTACTAGACCTCTCAGGGACCGAGGTATCCGATACTGGATTGGAACACCTTGCCGGGATGACACAACTGACCTCACTGGGTCTGGATGGAACCAACATCACCGACGCCGGATTGGTGCATCTCCGGGGACTGACGCAGCTCGAGACGTTGGGCTTTGGCAGTCAGGTAACCGACGCGGGGCTGGAACATCTCAGCGGGTTGACAGGGCTGGTCAACCTGGGCCTCTCGGGCGCCAAGGTCACCGACGCCGGACTGGCCCATATCAGCGGGCTGACGCGCATTCAAAGATTGGATCTTTCCTACACAGAAGTCACCTCGGCTGGCTTGAAGCACCTTAGCGGGATGACGCAACTCGAGAAATTGGATCTGACTCGTACGAAGGTCACCGAGGACGGTCTAAGGCACCTCAGTGGGCTGACAAAGCTAGAGGACCTGGAACTGCCCGATATCCCGCTAAGCGATACTGGCCTGAGTTACCTCCAGGGATTATCCCAGCTTCATGAGTTGGACCTTAGCGGCGGCAATCTCACTGACTCCGGATTGCGGCATCTGCGCGGGATGTCGCAGCTCTATCGTTTGGATCTCTCGGACACGAAGGTCACGGACGGCACGTTGAAACATCTCGGGGAATTGAAACAGCTTGCAAGCTTGAATCTGACTAACACCAAGATCACGGACGCCGGCTTGACGCATCTTGCCGAATCGACACAACTCGGGGGCTTGATTCTGAGCGGCACGCAGGTCACTGATGATGGACTGAGGCATCTCGGCGGATTGACGCAACTACAGCACCTGGGACTCGACGAGACGGAGGTCACCGACGATGGGCTGAAGCACCTCGGTGGATTGACGCGACTACAGCATCTGGCCCTCCAGAAAACGGAAGTCACCGGCACCGGGTTGGCCCATCTCAGCAGGTTGACCGGGCACCCTCATCTATACCTGGATGGCTCGAAGGCCGATGTGGCTTCCGTCTGGGAGTTCAAGAGATCACAGCCAAAGGTGTCGATCCATCCTGGGACTCTCACCTGGGGTTGGGGCAACCCTGCCCGGCCCGCGGGCGTTCACTTTACGCGGACCAGCAGGAAGATCCTTTCGGCCATCGAGGACGACACCCGGCTGGATTTCAACGAGACGCCACTGGACCAAGTGATGGAATTCATGGGAATAATTCATGACATCCCTATCCAACTCGACGAACCGACGTTGCGTGCCGCTGGCGCTGGCACGGATGTGCCCGTGACGCACGACGTCAAGGGAATCACTCTTCACAGTGCGCTCCGGTTGATGCTCGGCCAATTGGGACTGACCTATGCCATCCGCGACGACGCTTTGGTGATCACAACCGTGAAAGAGGGACAGCGGTTGGCACAATTGGGCATCATCAACGCAGAAGAGGTAGGGCGTGAATTCGAGAATGGATGGACATTCCGTCGTTTCAGGGACAAGTGCCAAATCGAGCTACTTAGAAACACTCGATTCCAATTCACCGAGACGCCGCTTCCGGACGTGGTGGCATTCCTCAAGGAGCAACACGACATCCTTTTCGTTGTCGACCAGCGAGCGCTCGCCGCAGCGGGCATTCAGCCGGATGTGCGCTGCACGTTAGACGTGAAGGACATGCCGTTGGGATCCGCCTTGCGAAAGGTACTCCGCGACGTGGGTCTGACCTACGTTGTCGAGGACGAATTCATCCTGATTACGAAGGCCGAGAAGGACGCCCCGAAAGAAGCCCCAGCCAAGCCGGCTGCACCTGCCAAGGCGGCAAATCCGTTCGGCCTGTCCAAGCCGCGCGCGTCCAGTCCGTTTGCACCGCCAAGGACAGACGATCTTGCTTCGGAGCAGGGAAAGGTGATTGCCGATATTTACAGAATGCAGGGTCTGGTCAGTCGTGACAAGAAAAGCGCTGGCCAGCCGGTTACTGGGGTGTGGCTGCGCGGAAACGAAATCACCGATGCGTTCCTTGAGCGCTTGAAGGTGTTCGACAACTTACAGACGCTGAGCCTTATGGGCACCGGCTTCACCACAGATGGATTGATACATCTGAAGGGGCTTAGGGATTTGCGAACACTAGCCGTAGCGGGACCTTCGGTCAGCAACGCCTTCTTGGATCGCCTTCGGGAATTTCCCCAATTCTGCGACCTACGTCTGATGGTGATGGACCCGCTTGGAGACGCGAGCTTGGAGCACGTCGGCAGGTTGGCGCAACTGCGTAGCCTGGAACTCGGCGGAATAAAGCTCACCGATGCTGGACTCGCGCACCTTCGTGGAATGACCCAACTCCAAAAGCTCCGTCTACACCAGACAAGCGTCACCGAGGCCGGCTTGCAGCACCTCAGCGGGCTGACAAAACTTGAGAAGCTGGACCTGGGCGACATCCCGCTCAGCGACGCGGGGCTGGCCCATCTCCAGGGATTGTCGCGACTGGAAAGGCTGGACCTGCGCGGCGCCAACGTCACGGATTCCGGTTTGCGGCACCTACGCGGGCTATCGCAACTGCAAAGGTTGTACCTTGCTGACACGCAAATCACGGATGACGGGTTGGTGCATCTCGGCGGACTCACGCAACTCGCGGTCCTGGATCTTACCAGCACGCAAATCACCGACGATGGGTTGAAGCACCTCGGTGGATTGACGCGACTACAAGTCCTGTGGCTCGAAAAAGCGAAGGTCACCGACACTGCTGCCCGGCAGTTCAAGAGAGCACTACCGCGAGTGCAGATCGAGCCCGCGATACTTGTCTGGGGCTGGGATACGCCGACCGGCGACACGGACCCTCGCTTGACGCCGACCAACAAGAGAATCCTGTCAGCTCTCCGAGACGACACCCGGCTAGAGTTCATCGAGACACCATTGAAAGACATTGCTGCATTTCTCCAGCACCTGCATGACATCCCCATCCAACTCGACGAGCCACGAATGCGTGCTGCGGGCATTGGCACCAACGTGCCGGTGACGCGGAACATCAAGGGAATCGCCTTGTACAGCGCGCTCCGGATGATCCTGACCGACATCGGTTTGACGTACGTCATCGGTGAAGACGCACTGATCATCACAACGCTCGAAGAGGGAACGCGGTTGGCACGGCAGGGCAAGATCGGCGCGGCAGAGGTGAGCCGTGAGGTTCAAAAGAACAGCAGAATCTACTGGCTGTTGCAGGATAAGGTTAGCCTCCAGTTCACTGCGACGCCGCTGAAGGACGTAGTGGTCTCGCTCGAAAGGCAATATAGCATCGCCATCGGATTCGACGAGCCAGCGCTTGCCGCTGCGGGCATTCAGGCCGACGTGCCTTGCACGCTGGACGTGAAGGACGTGCCGCTGGCATCCGCCTTGCAGAAGCTGCTGGGCGACGTGGGCCTGACCTACATTCTCGACGACGCGTTCATCCAGATCACGGCGCCCAAGAAAGACGCCCCGGAGAAGGCCCCAGCCGATTCGGCCGCACCGACCACGGCGGGCGAGGGCAATTCCGAGCAGGCAAAAGTGCTTGCAGAAATCGAGAGTCGGGGCGGTTGGGTCACACGGGACGAGAGTCTCCCCGGACGGCCCGTCTTCGAGATTGTGTTGCTGCACCAAGCCGAGTTCACCGATGCCGAGCTTGAACGCATGAGAGTACTAGACAATCTCCGAGTCTTGTTTCTCGGACAATCGCACAACGCTGAATCCAAGCTGACACGCACACCGGACCTAGGTCAATTGCAGGGACTCTGGCTGATGCAGATGAGGCCTGGGAATGCCTTCCTGGAGAGCCTCCAACAACTGCCCAAGCTGGAGACACTATGTCTTGCACGTTCGAAGATCTCCGACGCCAACCTCCGCTCCATCGGGAAACTAGGCAGACTCAAGAATCTCAGGCTTGATCGCACAGCGGTACCCAGCGCCAGTTTAGCGCATCTTTCGGGAATGTCCCAACTGGAAAGTCTGGCCCTTGGAGATACGCGTGTCAGGGATGCTGACCTGAAACACCTCAGGCAACTGTCCCAACTGACAAAACTGTCTTTCGACGGTACGTTCACAACAGGCGCGGGGCTGGAGCACTTGGCGGAACTCGCACAGCTCAGCGAACTCAATGTTGGCCTCAAGAACATCGGCGATGCTGACATCACGCATGTGAACCGACTCACGCGCTTGACCACACTGGATCTTAGCAGCTCCGGGATAACGGATACTGGTTTGGGGCAGCTCGCGATCTTGCCACAGTTGACGCGGCTGTCTCTGCCCGACCAGATCACCGACGCTGGGCTCAGACATCTTCGACGGGCAACGCGGCTGGAGGTATTGCATCCTGGCAACAACATCACCGACGCGGGCCTGGCAAATCTAAGCGGATTGACACGGCTGGAGGAGTTGACGCTTGGCAAGCATATCACCGACGCGGGACTGGAGAATCTGAGTGGATTGACTCGCCTGAAGACGCTGAGAATCTCCCGATGCAAAATCACGGAGGACGGACTGAAGCACCTGCGTGGCTTGACACAATTGGTGCGGCTGGACCTGCATTACAAGATGCCACTCAGCGATACCGGGTTGGCGCACCTCGGCCGTCTCACGCAGCTTGAAAGACTGAATCTCCGCCGCAGCAGCGTCACGGACGAGGGTCTGCGGCATTTGCGCGCCATGTCGCAGCTAGTGAGTCTGGATCTTGAAGACACCGATATCACGGACGCCGGATTGGTGCATGTTCGTGGGCTGACCAAACTCGAGGATCTGAACCTTGCCAACACGAAGCTTGCGGGTGCGGGATTGGCGCATCTGCCTCGAAATGCGTCACTTGAGAACCTGAATCTCAGCGGGACTTCGATCACGGACGCGGGGCTGGCACATTTGCAGGGGGTCGAACTCAGGGCCCTGGATCTCGCGAACACGCGCGTAACTGACGCAGGAATGGAGCATCTAGGCCGCCTCAAGAGTCTCCTTGGCCTGAATCTCACCGGGACTGGGGTCACCGACGCCGGCTTGGCGCATCTCGACCGTCTCCGCAGTCTCGGTGGCCTGAACCTCACCGGGACCCAGGTAACGGACGCTGGCTTGGCGCATTTGCACGGCCGAAAACTCGAATACCTGGATCTTCGTGGTACTCAGACCACCGACGCCGGTCTGGCACGTCTTCGTGGACTCACAACGCTCAATCACCTGGACCTCCGGGGGACTCAGATCAGCGATGAGGGCTTGAGACACCTTTCCGGACTGAAGGCAATTCAAAACCTGTATTTGGGCAAGAATGTTATGGGCAGTGGTTTGGTCCACCTCCGCGGCCTGTCTCGGAGTTGTTGGGTTCACTTCGGACGCAGTGATGCTGACCTGGCTGCCGTCTGGCGATTCAAGAAGGAACGGCCGGATATCCGGATCGATCCCTCGACTTTCGCCTGGGGCTGGGACAACCCTGCACGCGTCGGCTATCCCCACTTCACGCAGGGCACCTGGAAGATCCTTGAGCAACTTAACGAAGACACTCGGCTGGAGTTCATCGAGACGCCACTGACAGACGTGTTGGCGTTCCTCCACGACCAGCATGTTATCCCTATCCAACTGGATGAGCCGCGGTTGCGCGCCGCCGGCATTGCCACCGATGTGCTGGTGACGCAGAACCTCAAGGGAATCACTCTCCACAACGCGCTACGGCTGACCCTTAGCGAATGGAGATTGACTTACGTCATTCGCGACGACGCCTTGGTGATCACGACCAAGGAAGAGGCCAAGCGTTTGATGCAGCAAGGCGTCATTAACGAGGAAGAAGTGGAGCGTGAATTTGCGAAGGAACGGCAGACAATCCGCGCAAAGCGTGCAGCCAAGACCGTCAATGCGTTGATGGAAGATACTCGATGCCATTTCACCGCGACGCCGCTGGCGGAGGCAGTCGCACTGCTCAACGAGCAACACGGCATCCTCATCGAAATCGACCACGCAGCGCTCGCCGCGGCGGGTATTCCGCCCAACCTGCGCTGCACAGCGAACATGGAGAACGTGCCGCTGGCAACCGCCTTACGAAAGCTGCTCGACGACGTAGGCCTGACCTACGGCGTCCATGGAGAGCTAATCTCGATCACAACGCAAAACTAGGTTCTTCACGAGATTTCGGGGTGGCCGGGGTTGGAGGGCGAAGCCCGAAACCCCGGGGGCTTCTTTCGCTAACGCTCAGTCCAGCCCCGGCCACCCAACCTCATTCTTAACCTTGACAAAGCACTACTTTGGCGTTGGCAGCATGATTGTGGCGTTCTCCGGGAACGACGCTTCGCCTTCCTTGCCGTCCATCCGGTACTGCACCTTCAACTGCTTGACAACTCCCGGCACGGGGTCGCCGCCAAGGGCGGAGTTGTAGCTTGACGACGGTAAGGCGATCAGGGGGAAGTCGCGGACGTGTCGACGGAGAATTGCGGTTACGTCCTTCCATTTTGTACCTGTGCCGTATTCGGCCTTGATGATCTCGATCTTCACCGGATCCTGACCGATCTGGGTCAGCAGCTTTTGCACGTCATCCGAACCGCCGATTTTCTGAGCGATGGCCAGCGATGCGGCAGCGGCATCGTTCTTCAACGACGGCTCCTTTGCCGCTTCGACAGCCAACTTCAGCGTGTCAATGCTCGGATAACGTTTGAGCACTTCAATGACCAGTTTCTTCTCGTCATCGCGTTTGGCGGTCGCAAGAGCGGTTCGGCACATCTCGGCTCGCTGTTTTTCCGGCATAGCGGCGAATTGGCGCGCTAGACGAATGTAGCCGCGCAATGCGCGAATCTCGTACTTCCCCTCGGGCGCGTTCTTTGCCAGATCCAACAGCACCGGTGCGGCGTCCACCGACATCCACTCGCCCAGCAGGCGGCTGCCGGCGTCCTGCAATTCGGGCGCGTTGTCTTTGGCCGCATCACCGACTGCCTCGAGCGCCGTCGGGCCGCCCATCACGGCCAGAATCTCCAGCAGACTGCACTTGGCAGGCACGGACGCCGGCGACATGGCAGTCACAAGTTTCGCCGCGCAAGTTTCACGATCCGGCATGCGCTGACAGGCGGAACGAAGGGCCGCCTGCGCTGCGTCCGTCTCGTCGGCATTGTCCGGAGGATTTGCGACACGAGTGATCAGGACGGACAAGTCGGAAAACTGAACGGCAAACCCGAGTGCCGTTAGCGCAGCCGCTCGTGTTTCGGCGTCCGGATCGTCCGCGGCTCTGATCAATGCGGGCACGGTGGCCGCGATCTGCCGCCAGCCGGCTACCTGGATCAACGCTTTCCGCGTCTTGCCTTCGGCCTTTGTCAGACGATCAGCCAGATCGTCATCAACATCGTCGCCAGGCAAGTCGGCCAGCACTTCCAACGCGGTCTGGGACAAGTCCGCGTCGGCTTCCACCGCGGCATCTAGCAACACTGGGACACATGAGGCGTCGCCCAAGCGTTTCAGGACTCGAAACGCTGCGGTCCGCGCCTCGTTGGGGCCGCTTTCGGCCTTTTGCAGCAACGCGGGCAACGCCGCTGTATCGCCTCGGTCGGCCAAGGCCAGGATCAGCAATGCCTGGCGATCAGGTGGAGCATTCCCCAATTCGGCGACCAGCGTATCAGTCACTTCGCCGCCAGTAAGTTCCCGGGCAACGGTCAAGCCGAGGGTAAAGAAGGACTTGTCGGCAGCCCGCAACTGCTCAGCCAATAGCGGCACGCCGTCGGATTGCCGAGCGATAATGGCCCCTCGAGTTGCTTCCAGGATTCGCTGTTTCGGCACATCCGCCTGGCGCACGAATTCGTAGATCCCTATCGCATCCGCCTGATTTCCATCGGCCAGAGCCTTTTCCGCACACAGGATGCAGCCTTCCGCGATTGCCGACCGGACTGCCTCCGGCGCGGTCGTCAAGGATTGCTCTAGCGCTTTGGCGGCTGCGGCGTTGCCGATCGAGCCCAAGGCTACGGCGGCGGCCGACGCAACCTGCGTGTCGCCATCTTTCAGCCGCTGGACCAAGACATCAACCGCTTTGGCATCGCGGCGGACGCCGATCGAATTGATCACACCAACCAGCAACCTGCCTTCCAACTTACCCGCCGCCTCGCGCAACGCGTCATCGACTTTTTGATCGGGAATAGCCTCCAATGCGATTCGTGCCCACGACGCCAATTGCTCGTCCGGAAGCAGGGCCGCCAGCGCGGGTACTGCTTCTTTGTCACCCCAGACTGCCAAGTGCTTGCAGGTGATCGCCTTGTCCGCCGGCGGGGCGTCTGATTCGAGCACTGCGATCAACTCGCGTTGTTTCTCCGCGGCAGCCGCCGCATCATCCGCCTCGGCAGCATGAGCTTGAGAGATGGCCGCCTGAGGAATCACTGTGGCGACAAAGAGGCCGCACACTATGAAATACTGTTTCATACGCATTGTCGTTCTCCTTGGTGGTATCTGTCTGCCACGCGAATTCAGATCCGCCACGGTGACCGTAGTGCTTCGGACCGCAACCGGTTGGCCTGTTGGTCGTCGATGAATTCGTGTTTCACGGGGTCGTACCTAACCGTGCGGCCCAGGTAGAGGGCGATGTTGGCTGCGTGGCAGGTGATGTGCGAATAGCAGGCAGCGTCGGCGTTGGCAAGCGGTTTACCACGCGACTTCACGCAGTCGAGGAAATCGCGCACATGGAACGTGGCCGGGTAGCCGCCGATTTCGGCCACTCGCCTTCCGGCAAGCAGAGTCGGTGAACTCAGTACCAGTTTGCCGCTGTCGCCCGCCTCGACCCAGCCTTCGTCTCCTTCAAACCGCACGGGGCACGATCCCAGCGGCAGCCAACCATCGTGACGAAGCACCAGCTTGACGCCGTTTGCGTAACGGGCGGTCAACTCCAATGCCACCCAACGTGGTCCGCTCACTAGGGGCCACCGCGTCGTCCTTGCCCAACACGCTTCCGGGGATGACCTGCGGCACCGCCAACAAGGCGCTGGCGTGGACGGCGGTCTTCAGGAAGCGCCGCCGAGGAATGGATGTAAGTCGTTTCGTCATATTGCGTCTCCTCGCTGTAATGGACTACGTCTTCGTTCGTATTTCGGCGAAGTTGATCACTACAACTCCCAGCCCTTTCGATACTCGCGCCGGAGGTATTGGTTGATCTCAGGCATGTTCGTGCACTGCATCTTCTCGACATCCCACTGGAGCTTCTGGCCGACGCCGGCGAACATCGCCAAGTGGCCGGTCAGCACAAATGCGGTCAGCGGCCCTGCCGATTCGGCGAAGTCCGAACAGGGCGTTATGTCGTTCTTGATCGAGTGGAATAGATCGCCAACCGGTCCGCCGTGTGCTCGGGGAAGCGCCTTTGGCGGTTCGGGGATGTCCTTGATCTTCGCTTCAGGCAAGAACTGCCATCCGCCGGCGGTGCCCTGGCTGCGAATCAGGCCCTTATGCCCGATGAACAGCGTACACTCGCGGAACTTAACATCGTATTTCTTCTCGGTATCCTCCATGATCTGCGGCTTGAGACCGCCGTGATCGTATGCGTGAACCTTCGCCGCAGGCATGTCGCCCCGAGCAGGTATCTCCCAGCGGATGACGTTATCTTGCGGATACATCTCGTCGCTGCCGCCTCGTTGCGACAGGCACTCCACGGTGAACTGCTTTGCCTCGGCAACTCGCAGAGCCCAGAACATCACGTCCAGATTGTGGCAGGCCATGTCGCCGATGGTACCCGTCCCGAACTGCCGCCACGACCGCCAACTGAACGGGTGCAAGCCGTCGTGATAGTCGCGGTGCGGTGCCGGGCCGAGCCACTGGTCCCAGTGCAGATAGTCGGGCACGGGTTTGCTCGCCGGTTGCCCGCCGCTGCCGCCGAAGTTGCGGCCCAGGATTGTGTGCGTTTCAGTCACGTTCCCTATCGCCCCAGCCCACATATACTCGCAGGCGCGGCGGATGGTTTCGCGGTAATGCCCCTGGTTGCCCATCTGCGTGGCCACCTTGTTCTCTTTGGCCGCCTTCATCATGGCGTAGCATTCCGCGATGTTGTGCGCCATGGGCTTCTGCACAAAGGCCGCCTTGCCCAGCCGCATTGCCCGCATGGCCGCCGGGGCATGGTGGTGGTCGGGAGTGGCAATGAGCGCCACGTCGATATCCTTGTGACACTCGTCGAACATCTTCCGGTAGTCGCAGTACGTCCGGATGCCCGGTGCACGGTCCTTGATGTTATCCAACGCCTTGCCAAGCGTTCTGTCGTCCACATCGACCAAGGCCACTGCACGCTCGCCCGCGGCCGCGCCGGGATTACCTCCACCAGCGCCGCCGCAACCGATCACGGCCACGCCCAACTTCGAGTTCGGTGAGGGCTCCGCAAGTATTGCTGGTGCTTCGATCAAGGCGGTACCGGCAACAGCACTTGCGGCGATTGCACTTCGTTTGAGGAACTTACGTCGAGTGATGTTTCGGTTCATGATGGCGATCCTTCTCGTTTGTGGTGGGCGAGGGCGGTGAGGGCCAAATGTCCAACCAGGATACCATTTGTGTCACGGACTGGAATCAGGGAGGATGGCTGCGAACGACTTTCGCAACGTCGCGCTAACCAAGATAATGAAAGTGAATCCGCCCGTTCATCAAGACACGAAGAAAGCATCAGTCCAGGAGGCTTTGCCATATGTTTCGTACTCCGTCCCGAATCTCGCACTTCCCCCGAGTTCTCTTCGGCATCGTGTCGCGAACATGCGCCATGCTGCTGACAATAGTCGCGCCTGCTGCAGCCGACGATTGGCCCTTCTTTCGCGGGCCGAACTTCAACGGCGTTTCGTCCGAATCCCGATGGACAGCCGAGTGGCCGGCATCCGGACCGAAGGTTGCCTGGCGAGTCGATGTTGGGATCGGTGCTTCGAGTGTCGTCGTAGTCGGCAATCGCGTCATCACGATGGGCAGCCGTAAAGACACGGACGAGGATATCGTCTGGTGCCTGGATGCCGACACCGGACAGATCCTTTGGCAGTTTGATTACCCTTCGAAGTTCGATGCCCGCCAGTTCGAGGGCGGTACGGCATCGACGCCAACCGTTGACGGCTCGTTGGTCTACTCGCTCGGCTATCTCGGCCGCCTTCACTGCTTGGGCATCAAAGACGGTGGCGTCGTGTGGCGAAAGCACTTGGTTGATGACTTCAGCGGGCGCTATTCGAGCTGGAAGTATGCTGGCTCGCCGCTGGTTGTCGGAGAAATGGTCATTCTTGATACCGGAGCCGAAGGCAACTCGACGATAACCCTCGACAAGACATCCGGCAGCAAAATCTGGGGCGTTGGTGACGATCTAGCCGGCTACTCGACACCCATCCCCTTCGAGCACGCGGGCCAGCGCGGCGTGCTGGTGTTCAAAGCCAGGGCAATGGTCGCCCACCAGCTTGACACAGGCCGCGAACTCTGGCGCATCGACTGGAGGACATACTACGACTGCAACGCATCGAGCCCAACGGTGATTGGCGACAAGTTGTTTATCTCCACGGGCTACGGCGGGCGTAGCGCTCGCGGGGCTTTGTTCCAACTCGGTGAGGGCCAACCGAACCAGATCTGGCTGAATCAAGATCTGGAAACCAAGATGAACAGCGCCGTGGTGTACAAGGACCACATCTATTGCATTAGCGAAAAATCACGCGGACAGTTGATGTGCTTCGACCTTCAGGACGGAACCATCGTCTGGGCCGAGCCGAGTTTTGCGCCTTACGGTACGCTCATGATTGCCGACGGCAAGTTGGTCATTCTTGACGAAAAGGGCGATGTAGTGATCGCCGACGCGACGCCCGGTGGCTATCACGAACTGGCCCGTGCGAAAGTCCATAACAGTCGATGCTGGGTCATGCCCGTTTTGGCCAACGGGCGCATTTACGCGAAAACGAACAATGGACAGTTGGCCTGTCTGGACGTACGGGCCGAGCGCGATAAGTGACTTCTAGTCCACGAGGCGAACAACGCGAAAGCCCAGGTGAAAATTCCAGCTTCGGGGCACGACCTTGGCGCGGTTTGCCGAGCGGCAAACGGCAGGGAAATTGATCCAGCAACCACCGCGAAAAATGCGGCGGTCTCCGGTCCGCGGGCCTGTCGGGTCGCGTGTCTCGCCGTTGGGGTACTCGCCATACCAATCCGCGCACCATTCCCAAACGTTGCCATGCATTTCGTGCAATCCCCACGCGTTCGGCGGAAGGCTGCCGCACTTGATCGTTGATTCGCGAAAGACGCCTTTCTTTCCGCCTGCGTAGGTGCGATTGCCATCGTAGTTCGCTTGGCCGGGGCTAATCGTATTGCCTGTGTGGAAAGGAGTTGTCGTCCCTGCTCGGCAGGCATACTCCCACTCCGCCTCGGTCGCCAAACGGTACTTGCCCCGTTCCTTTTCGCTCAGCTTTCGGCAGAATTCTGCCGCCTGTTCCCACGTGACGGTCTCGACGGGGAAAGCGTCATCGGTGAAGAAGCTGGGATTCTCGCCCATCAACGCCTTCCACTGCCCCTGCGTCACCTCGGTCGCTCCTATGTAGAAGGCCTTGGTCAGCGTCACGCGGTGCAGAATCTCGTCGGGACGGTGCCACTCTTCGTCCTGCGGACTACCCATCACGAATTGCCCAGGTGGAATCAGTGTGAGCTTCATTCCCACCGAGTTCGTTACAAGTACCGGCAGGTTCAGGTGTTCCGCCCACGCCCGCTGGTGCGTCTTAGCCTCATCGGCCGAGAACGGCGAGATTGCCGGCGCCGGCTCGGCGCCGGCCGCAGTCTTCATCAAGACAAACAACAGCAGCCAGAGACAGGCATACCGCATTTTCGTACTCCATACTCGCCGGCCATTCATGTCGATGATTTGGACAGCTATTCGTCAGTCCAGTGATGGCCCACCATTGATATACGATATCGCTTTCCTCCCGACGCGCAAAGGATTCCGCCAAGATCACTGGGATCAATCCAACTTGGGGAGATTCTTCGGTGAACGGCTCGGACTGGAACCAGGAAGAATGGCCTGCCGAGTGCTTTCGCAGCGTTGCCCTACTCCGGATAATGGACTCGTGCCGTCATTTGCCTGCCGCAAAGAAGCTAATGCGAACTCGATCGTGGGAGGAAACGATGACTTTGACGAGATCCTGGTCTTACTCGATCTGCGTTGCCTTCATTGTGCCCGTCATTCCAGACTACAGGCTTTCAGCTCAGGAGGATGCAGGTTTGCGGGTTTCGCAAGAGAACCGCATCTCGTTCAACCGCCCCGAACTGCCACGGTTTACAGTGGATACCAGCATGCCGGACGGGGGCGGGCGTGTCGTCGAGGTTCCGGTCGACGGCGACTTCCAGCAAGCCATCAACGATGCCCAGCCGGGTGATACGATCGTCTTGCAGGCCGGCGCCACGTACACAGGTACGTTCACGTTGCCCAGGAAGGACGGCGATGGCTGGATTGTCGTGAAATCATCGGCCGATAGTCAACTTCCCTCGCCAGGGACGCGCGTTACGCCGGCCGACTCGCAACACATGCCCAAGATCGTTACTGCCAGGAACGTCCAGCCGACAATGCGCACGCAACACGGTGCGCACCACTACCGGTTCATTGGCATCGAGTTCACGACCGCGTCCGAGGTCAAACGTGTTAGCGCTATCGTCGAGGTTTCCCACAAGAAGAGCATACGGCTGGAGGATGTGCCTTCAGTAGCTGTCTATTGTGTGCGCAGCATGAAGCGTGGGCAGGTTTTTGCTGCCT
>CAZURK010000010.1:0-113970 GCA_964623055.1 uncultured Pirellulaceae bacterium | reverse complement strand
TGGCCGCAGGTGTGACAACCGTCCACATCAATCCCGGCACACATCGGTTGCTGACGGGACAAGGCGCGGTGGTCAAACTGGGCGGGCCGCCGCAGGATCGCATCCTTCGTGCGCAAGCCGACCTGACCGTCAACCTTGATCCGGCTGTGTACAAACCGCCGTTGGACGTTACTTACTCGTTCCCTGCATCGGCCGACGTGGAAATTCCGCTGCCTCGCCGCCAACGCCCCACGTCGCGAGTCGGGCAGCTTTTGGCCCTGGACGAAGCGATCCGCGACGCTCTGGCCGGTAAGCACGTCGAACCTTACAACATCCATCCCCCAGCGCTTGCGCAAGCGTGGAAAGACAAGCTCCCACTGCGAATCCGCGCCGACCGGGCGGCGGACGTGCTAGGTGCGATCAAGTTCCTTGGCGAGCGGAATCGTCCGGGCTACGTGGTTGGCGGTGCCGAAGCGAATCGCGTGGCGAACGCGATCCGGACGGCAAAGGTGCCGCTGGTGTACCAGCCGCGAAATCAATTCCGTTCGCTCGGCGGTGACATCGGCACGGATCCAAATGCCATGTCTGCTACTGAGCCCGATTTCGAAGCACTGGAGGGGGTGACGCTTGCTCTGTCATCAGCCATCACTGGGGATTTGCGACTGGCCGCCGCGAATGCAGCCGTCGCGGGTCTCAATCCAGAGGACGCGTTGGGGGCAATCACTCGTGTGCCGGCCGAAATCCTTGGCGTAGACGATCGCATCGGAAGTCTCGCCGTGGGCAAGGACGCTGACTTGGTTGTGCTGACAGGCGATCCGCTGGCGACTTCCTCTCATGTCCAGCGGGTCTATATCCGGGGACATAGCGTGTTCGAGCCGCCGGCTCAAGGGGCACTGATCGTCAAAGCCGACATGGTCTGGGCCGGTCCCGGCAAGTGGATTTCGGACGGCCAGGTGTTGGCCGAAGAAGGGAAGATCGTCGCCGTCGGCCGGACCGTTCCTCATCCACCTTTCGCCCGCGTGATCGACGTTCGGCCTGGTGGTTTCGTCACACCCGGATTTATCGACGCCCACAGCCACCTGGGTCTGGAAGGCGACCGGACATCGGGCACCAGCGATCTGCGGCTGTCGAAACTAGTGGGCGCGGCCGACGTGACCGATGCCCGAGTTGCGGCGGCCGGCATCACTTCGGTGCTCTTGTCGCCCTACGCCATCTCCAACACAAAGGGTGCGACGTGCGCAGCGGTCAAGACCTCCGGCACGCATCGCAGCCAGCGAGTCATCCGCGACCCCGCCGCTGTGTTGTTTGATGTGAGCAAGTCCGATCCACTCTCGGTCGCCGAGACTCTCGGCAAGGCCCTCACACTCGGGCAGAAATACCTCGACACGTGGACCAAGTACGAAAAGGACCTCAAAGAGTTCCTTGAAAAGAAGGCGAAAGGCGAAAAGCCGGCGGCGGGTGAAGACAAGAAAGAAGAAACCAAAGAGACCGCCGGTCCCGACCCTGTGACCGGCACATGGGAGGCCACGATCACCGGTGTACCAGTGCCCGATCCGGTATCGGCGACCATCGTCGTTCAACTGAAAGACTCGACGGTCGAAGGCCGGGTCACTCGCTCCAGCCTTGGACTCACCGGCCGGATCTCGGGCCATTTTGACGGCAAGCACTTGTCGGCCGAGATCATACCGGACGTGGACATTCCCGGTCTTGAGCCGCCAATCAATTTGGAGGTCGATCTGGTCGAGGAGGACCGTTTCAAAGGCACGATTTCGGCAATGGGGATTACGGCCCAGGTCGAAGGCAGCCGGGTGGACAAGACATCCGTCGAATTCAGCGTGACCAGCCGCCGGCGACGCGGGAAGGACGGTCGGCCGCTGCCGCCCAAAGTGGATCAGAGCATGGAGCCACTGAAAGCCCTGCTGGAGAAGAAGATTCCCGCGGTCGTCAAGGCATCCACCCCGGCCCAGATCCGCGAGGTGCTTGCCGTCTTGATCGACAAACACAAGCTACCGGTCACGCTGATCGGAGCGGAAGGCGCATCGTCCCACGCCGCGGCACTTGCTGAGAAGAAGGTCACGGTTGTGGTGCCGCCGACCGTACTGCGCAAACGACAATATCGAGACTATCATCAGGCCGACGACCTCAGCCGGCACAAAGTGCCGATCGCGTTTCAAAGCAATCTTGAAGACGGAGCCCGCCACATTCCCGCCGTGGTGCTGTTCGCCGTCGAACGAGGACTGGACGCCGAAGCGGCCCTCGAAGCGTTGACCGTCGGAGCGGCCAAAGCATACAAGATCGACGATCGCGTCGGCACAATCGAACCGGGCAAGGACGCCGACATGGTCATCTTCAGCGGCCACCCGTTCCAAGAGGCTGGACGGGTCCTGAGAATCGTCGTGGACGGAAAGGAGGTGCGACCATGACCCATGTCTGTGTATGGCGGCCGAGCCGCAAACAAGTAGGACGGATTGCCAATCCGTCCCACAATCCGCGCCAAGAAACACCAAAGTCGGTGATAAGTGATCTGTTTGCTTGTCGTGCCAAGCAACGGCCGTTGCCTTGGTGGCTCTTCTGTGTCCTGCCAATTGTCGTTATGGCGATCGTGACCTCCCAGGCCGTGGCCGGCGAACCGGAGCGTTTGGCGTTTCGCGTCGGCAAGGTGGTCACCATGGACACCAAGGACCGAGTGCTGAACAACGCCGTAGTTTTGATCGCTGGCGGTAAGATCAAACGCATCGGGCTGGCGGCCAAAGTGAAGATTCCGGACGGGTACCGAGTGATCGAGAAGCCCGATCACTGGCTGCTTCCCGGTCTGGTCGACGCACACAACCATGCCGCCGGAGCCATGCGCGACTTGCACGACTATGTCTACCTGACCAACCCGGGTCTGCGCACGCTGGAGGCGTTGGAGCCGGAGAGTGACAACAACAAACGATCTCGGGCAGGCGGCATTACTACCGTGCTGAACATCCCGGGCAGTGGAAACAATATGAGCGGCTTCGGCAGCCTTACAAAGTTGGCTGGCGATAGCGTCGCGGAAATGCTGATCAAGTCTCCGGGCTGCCTGAAACTCTCACAGGCCGGCAACCCCGAACGGTATTGGTACGGCGTCAGCCGATCGTTCATGTACTACAACCTCCGGCAGACACTCCAGAAAGCGCTGGCCTATCACCAGACATGGGAGCGATACGAGAAGGGCGAGTCCAAGGAGAAGCCGGAATTCGATTTGTTCTGGGACGACTTCCGGCCCGTCTTCCGTCGGGACATGTTCTCCCTTGTCCACACGCAGTGGTATCAAGTGGTTATGTCCAGCGTCGATATGCTGGCGAAGAAACTTGGGATTCGCATTGTCCTGGGCCACAGCACGTTTGAGGCCTACAAGACGGCGCCGCTGGTCATCGCACAGGGCGATGTTTACACGTCCAACGGCCCACGACAAATCCATTTCGACCGGCACCAGCGGAAGATCATGGGCAACGCGGCAAGATGGTGGCAGGGCGGCGTGCGTAAACTCGGTATCAATACCGACGCGCCCGTGGTACCGCAGGAAGAGCTTCCTTTTCAAGCTGCCATGGCCTGTTACTACGGATGGAAACCTTACGAGGCGCTCCGCGGAATCACCCGAATCCCTGCCGAGACCCTGATGCTTGAGGATCGTGTCGGATCCATCGAAGCGGGCAAGGATGCAGATTTGGGCCTTTGGACTGGGGACCCCATCGACCCTCGGTCCGCCTGCGAACTGACGGTGATCAACGGCCGAATCGTGTATGACGCAAACGAGCGACGGGAGTTCTGAGATACACCATGTTGCGAATACGCCACTACATATCGCTGCCTACGCTCCTGGTCGTGGCTATCTTCGCCGTCTCTGCCGGTCGGGCCCAAGACGACGAGGAAGAGGAGTTTGTCGTCATCAAGGCTGGACGGGTGATTACCGTGGCTGGCGAGGAGCACGTCCAAGCCGATATCGTGTTGGTCGACGGCAAGGTTCGTCTGGTGGGAAAGTCCTTGGACTATCCAAAGTCGGCCAAGGTGATTGACGCTCGCCGCGAAGTTGTCATGCCGGGCATGATCCATCCACGAACGCGATGGCAGTTGTCCAGCTACAGCCGCTCGGGCGTTCGAGGTGACCGTAGCGCGGCAAAGGAAGTCTATCTGGAAGAAATAGATTTCGAGCCATTGCTCAAGGCTGGGTTCACCGCTGTGTGCTTCTATCCCTACGGTACAGGCATAACGGGCCCCGGTGCTGTCTACCGTACCGCCGGAGAAGAGAAGTCGCGGGAACTGGGAGCCGCGTATCTGCGAATCACCATGTCCAGCCCGGCTCGCGACAAGAAGACGTTGCGCGACGCGGTCGCTAAGGCAAGAAAGGAAATCGAAAAGGTAGAAAAGGCTCGCAAGGACTGGGAGGAAAAACAGAAGAAGGCCAAAGAGGAGGCCGCCAAAAAGGCGAAGGAAACGCCCAAGGACGGCGAGAAGCCGAAAGAGGAGCCCAAACCCAAACCGGATGCAGGCAAGGACACTCCGGCGAAGAAGGACGAAGCCAAGGACGCAAAGAAGAAGCCCGATGTATTCACACCGCCGAAGATCGACCCAGCAGTCCTGCCTTTCGTCGAGTGGATTCGTGACAAGAAGGGGCCGGCGATGCTGTTCGAGTTGAGCCGGGCCTCGGACCTTCGGCACCTGGAAGATGCTCTGCGAACCGCGAAAGAACTGCCCGGCACGTTGATTCATCTCAGCGTCAGTTCCTCTTCGGACTATCACCATGTGATCAAGGATCTTGTCGAGCGCGAGGCGCTTGTGCTGATTCAGCCGCGTATCAGTAACTTGCCGAGCACGGTCACTCGCTACAATCTTGCTGCGGAGCTTGCCACGGCCGGTTGTGACGTCGCGCTAGTGCCCACCAGCGACTCGACCTCTGCACTGGAGCAGTTTCGTATTCGACTGGCCGATCTGGTACGCGCTGGACTACCGCGTGAGGAAGCGTTGAAGGCTGTCACGATGCGTCCCGCCAAAGCCGTGGGCCTTGCGGATCGTTTGGGAACGATCGAAAAGGGCAAAGACGCCGATCTCATTTTCCTCGACGGCGATCCTCTCAACCCCCACACACGCGTCACCCGTGTGATGACGCTCGGAGAAATCGTATGGGAGGCTCCGGAAGAACCATGATACGTCGTTCATCGACCGCACCTAATCACGGTGCCAGAACAACTGCGCGCGCCCTCCCGATCGCCTGCTCCGACATTGCCGTGCGTAGCTGCGGCGTGATGCTTGGGTTTGCTGTTTGGCTGATCATGATGGTCTGGATTCTTCTCGTCAGCCTGCCTGCCGCATCGGCTGCGGAGCCCCAGCCTAAGCCGAAAGACGAACCGGCTGCTGCGGACGCCAAGAAACCTACGGAGGCCAAGAAGGAAGAAGAAAAAGATGAGAAGAAGGCCAAAAAGCCTGATCGCTTCTTTGCCGTGACGGGGGCGACCGTTCACACGGTCAGCGGACCAACCCTGAACGGCCCGACTGTGCTTTCGAAAAACGGTAAGATTGTTGCCATCGGGCACGACGTGAGGATGCCCAAGGATGCGGAGGTTCTCGATGCAGCAGGCTTCCATTTGTATCCCGGCCTGGTAGCCGTCAGCAGCAGCCGTATTGTCGGTAGCGAACCGCCCGAAGACAACACGGATGTTTTCGGTCTTTCCATGACGCTCGGTTTGGCCGGCGGCATAACGACGGCGGTCAGCGGGAATACGGCAGCCAAACTGACATTCGGGACCCTGGAAGACCACGTGGTGAAGCGAAAGCTCTTTCACACTCTGCAGTACAGCACCCAGAATCCGGACGGTCGCCGCAAACTTCGCGCGCAGCTCGATCGCGTGCGCCAGTACTTACGAGATCTGGAAGCCCATGAAGAAGAGAAGAAGATTGACCCAAAGGCAAAGCCGCCCGACAAGGCATGGCTGCAGCGCGAGTATGACACGGCCCTGAAGCTTCTTCGCCATGAACTCATCGCCATCGCCAGTGCCGATACTGCCCAAGGACTCCAGGATCTGATCAGTTTGGCCGATGCGTACAATATTCGCATCGTTGTTCGCGGCGCGCGAGAGGGCTGGGTAGTCGCACCCGGAATGGCCCGTGCCGATCTTCGTGCCGTGATCACACCCCGCACGCGCAGCGATCGAAACGAACGAACGAACCGGCCGAACGGATCGTCCATCGAAAACGCCCGTATTCTTCACGATCACGGCGTGACATTTGCCATCCTCCCCAGAAGTACGTACATCGCCACCTGGGGCATTGCCGGTCGCGATCTGATGCATCTGCCGATGGAGGCGGCCTTCGCCGTGCGTGGCGGGCTTTCCAACGACGCTGCGATCCGCGCAATCACCATCGACGCAGCCCGCATCCTGGGCGTCGATCATCGGGTTGGTTCAGTGGAGGTTGGAAAGGACGCCGATTTCGCCATCGTCGACGGCGACTTGCTCCACTACATGACCATGGTCCGCTGGACGGTGGTCAACGGCCGCATCGCCTACGACAAGAAGAAAGACTCTCTGTTCAATCACATCCGCCCCGATGGCAATCTCGATGCACCGCCGCCAGACGAATACTGGCCCCGAAGCCTCGGCGAGCCGCTTAAGGCAGAAGAGGCGGAGCGTAAGGCGCCCGTCGACTCGTAATCGTAATGGACCGCCGACATGGGCGTGATGGCGGAACATGGCAAATGCGTCAGCGTTGCCATCGTCGACACGAAAGGAGCCACGGGCGGAACTCTGGCCTGTCCGTGTCTGCATAATTCGACGGACCTGCTACAAACCCAAGACGACAAGACGGGGAGGGGAGATTAATCGAGAATGCTTCCGCCCCCCCTTCTACTCACGCGGCTCGGATCCGCCCCGAGGATCATCTGACCAGCTATCGAGGCCTGGCGGCGGAGTGGCGGTGTTTCGGAGTATGGGGTGTACCGACGATTGGGGTGGCTACTCGTTCTCGTGCGCGACATTCCGCGATTGTTCTGAATCCACGGCAAAAGCCAAACGCCGTCGCGACCTTCTCGAAGAGCCTGGGGAACAACGCAATGCCCGCCATCGAAAAGCGTGGGCTTCCCCGGAGCACCATCACCTCTGGCAGGTCTCGCTCAACCGCTCGTACGACGGCGTCGGCAGCTTTTTCGCCCGGCATGCTTCCACCGAGCAATCGCGGAGCCTTAATGCCGTACTTGTGACTATTCCGCTCGTACATGCCGGCACCGTCCATGAATCCGGGGCAAACGACGGAAGCACTGACAGCCGAGCGTCTATCCTTGGTTGTGAGCCTCAGCGAACGTGTGAATGAAATCAAGCCGCTTTTCGTCGCCGCGTACGATTCCGCATATGCAGGTGGCAACACGCCCGCGAGTGAAGCGATGTTCACAATGTGTCCTCGGTCGCGTTCAAGCATAGCGGGAAGAACCAGACGCGTGAGGATCATCGGCGCGGTCAGGTTCACTTCCAGAGCCTGCTGGATCTCGTCAAGCGTCAACAACTCGTAACGCGACGTACACTCGATCCCCGCGTTGTTGACAAGCAGGTCGATCGGTCCGAACTCTTCGGTTGCCCGATATACCAAGTACTCCAACTCCGACCTGACTGTAACGTCCGTTGGGACCGCGATCGCCTTGACGCCGAGGGTTCTGATTTGGGCCGACACGTCTTCTAACGCATCGGCAGATCGCGCGGCGAGTACAAGATTGACGCCCTTCGCCGCCAACTTCCGGGCCATGTAGACGCCGAGCCCTCTCGAAGCACCCGTTATCATGGCCGTCTGCCCATCAGCGATTCGCATCCTTCACTCCTGTCTGATTGCCCGCTACTGGCACGAACGCAGAATCGCCGTCAAAAGACGCGCCCCACACATCCCGGGCGACAAAGCTAGGACATTACGATCGGAACGCCCCGTGTCCGCCTAGCTATTGTGGCGAGCAATCCGAACGAACTCCGGTCTGCTCGTGAGTCTTCACAAATAGCGTATTTTTGGCGATTCTGTCGCGGTTTTCAAGTGCTCAACACGATCTTGTTGGCCTATTCCGCTTCTCGGGGCATCTCGCGTCGTAAGAAACCATTGATTCCGCTGCTCTTCGTTTGACGGCCAAGTTCCACCATATCCCGTACCTGCTGCCGTTTATCTGTTTGGTATTCGAGCCTGCGATTCCCGCAGCGTCGGGGCAATAAGGGGGCTATGCGAGAGCCCGCGTGTTGTCGGACTGACACGACAGGACAAACGCGAATTCCGCACACAGCGTCGCGATTCGCCTTGAGCTGTCCGCCAAGGTCTGCTGCTGAACGACGGCACAAAGCCGACCAAAACCGGTGCCGGGAGCCGTGTTGGCCGCGTCGTGCGCGGATATGGTGAACGGTTGAACTAGGCGAATCATTCCCGGCTCGGATACGCCGGGCCCGTGATCGTCGCCAGCCATTTGGCTTGACGGCGAAGCCTCGTCACAGCTTCTGAAGCAAAACGGCCAGCAGCATCAGTAGGGCCAAACAGCCGAATACCGGTGCGGCTCGGCGTCCGCGGGTGATCCAATCACCCGCGCGGGGTAAGATTCGAGGGAATCCGATGGTGGCCATGAAGGTCATCATGCCAGAGGTGATCATGAGCGTCTCGCTGCGGTGCAGCCAGAGTTCACGGACCAGAGACGAGTCGGACGCCGCATCCAGGCTGGCCCAGCCCACGGAACTGGTCAGCAGCACTCCGGCGGACATCGCCGCGTATTGCCAGGCGGCTCGCCAGGCACCACGTGTTTGCCACGCCATGAGGATGGAACCGCCGACGAGCATCAAGGCCGCTGCGCAGGCCGCCGAGCGCCCGACCAATGCGACCCAGGACACGTCCTTCCCCATTCCGTCGAAAGAGAAGTCGATGGAGACCCAGGCCGTGATGACCGCCGTAGATGCGGCGAGAAAGGCTTGAGCCGCGCTAAACCAGCCTGTCGACCAGCGGTCACGCGTGCCGGAGATTCGCAGCAAGACAGCCACCCGCTTGAGCCGTGGTAGTGACCATCCGACCAGGGCCGTAACCAGCACAAATCCGGCCCATTCGCAAATGCTACCCCACAAGAAGAACTTCCCGGGCGAGAAATTCCGAGCGATGTCCATCATGCTGATCGCTACCAGCCCCAACACGTAAAGACCGGCCAACGGAAATGGCCCCGCGTCGTCCCAAAGGCAGACAACGACCGCACCGGTCGCCGTGCACAGGGCAGCCCAGTCCAGGGCGGTAAGTTCGAGATGGGGCAAGTCCATCACTTGGCGCGCGACACCGGTCGCCACGACCAACCCCAACAGTCCGACCGCCAACGGGGCCGCCAGACGAGCGAAGCTGACTGTTCGCCCGCCCCAATCGGCGTGCGGTACGCCAGCCGAATGAAGTCGATCTAGCAGCATCCACGCCGCGCAGCCGAGCGAAAGGCAAACGACATTGATCTGCAGCAGTGTGTGGATCGTGCGTGGCCCCCAGACGGCCCAGGCGACGCCCCCTATCACGTTGAGCAGCAGTCCCGAGGTGAAGACGCCCGCAGGCTTGCGTCGACCCAACGCCACTGCACCGGCCGCCACGCTCAGGGCAAGGACGAATCCCAGGCCAAGCCATATCACCACCGGATTAGCGTGCAACGAAAGCATGGACGACTACACGTGTTGTTCCTGTCGAGCGTCTTGTTGCGTCTGGGCTGGCCCCAGACGCGACGAATAGGAATCTTGATCCCCCGACGCCCTAAATGCAACCTCTAACTGCCTGCCACGTCCAGTTCGTCGGCGCCGAGGTCGGGTTTGGTTCTTCGCGGCTGGCCGTCGATGTCGTTTTGGATGTCGCCGTCCGCCGTCGCCTTGTCGATCGCATCGGCGGACTTGGCCGTCAGGTGGAGATTGCCCTTGGCCGCATCGACGAAATAGTCGCCTACCGGACGTATCAGGTTATCTCGTACGTCGATCCGTCCCTCGTAGTGCTCGGCAACGATCCGTGGTCCACTGAAGATGTTGTTGGCTACGACCAGCCCGTCGTTGGCGTGAACGACGCGAAGCAATCGGCCGTTGCGGCTGTCAGGATCGTGGACCGTGTTATACAGGACTTTGCAGTCGCGTGTGTGGTCGGCCAGGATGTTGCTTTCGCTGCAACGGACCACGAAGTTGTTTCGGACGACGAACCCGTTGGCGTGGCGTCGCTCGCCGCGGGCGCTGCTGTTGCCCATACAGATACCCGTGTCGCAATCGATGATGATGTTGCGCTCGATCACGCAATCGGTCCCGTTATGCCACATGAAAATGGCGCCGCGAGCCTCGCCGGTCTTGCCGCGAATCCCTGTGAAGACGTTGTCGCTGATCACCCAGCCCTTGGCACACATGATGTCCATTCCGCCAATGTAGTTGAAGCCCATACCGGCGTTCGAGTCTTCCCACGGTTCGTCGCCGCGTTGTTTCGGGCGATCATTGTAGAACAGGCAGTACTGCACGCGGCAATCGTCGACAAATTCGGCCCGCCCGCCCCTGTCTGGGACTTTGGGCCCCTTGATATGCCGCTGCCACACGTTGTGACTTATCACGTTGTAGATCGTAACGCGGTCCACATCGTGATTCGAGTTGATCTTAATGCCGTTTTGACGCACGTTCTGAACGGTCAAGTCGGCGATCGTCACGCCCGAACAATAACTGACCGCCACGCCCTCATGGTGGCGGCAAGTGGCAAAGTCAAGCACGACCTTCGTGCGGTCGCCGCTCTGGCTGCGCAACGTAACGTTGTCCGTCTTGACATAGAACGTCCGCGGCATGCGATAGAGCCCGTCGGCAACAAGGATCGTTCCACCAGGCTTTACCTTGTCGGCGGCCGCATACAACTCACCGACTGTCTTGGCTGTGATGACATCGCCGGTCGGTTTGGGTAGCGGCGGGGCCTTCGGGAACCAGTCCTGTACCGGCGGTGCGATCAAGTGGCCGTCCTTAGGGGGCGTGGTCATCGGCGATTCGATCTTCGGGATGTCGGCCGGTTTGGGCGGGTTGACTCCCAGGATTGTTGCGCTCGCTGCGCTTGGCGTCTGGCCGTTTATCACGACCTTGATCACTTCGGCGTACGCCATCAGCGTCAAGTAGGTCCGCAGGGCATTGCCGTTGCGGCACAAACCTACCTCGGTGTAGTCGCCGCGCCACTGCTGCGGATTGCTGGGATGGACGCCGTCCTTGCTGATGATTGTTGGCACCTCCCATTGGCTGAAACTCGCGAACTGTGGAAGTGTGCCATCCCAGTCGCCTGAGCGACGGTTGATGACGTGAGCGTAGAAGTCGATCAACGGCACATTCAGGTCGGCGGCCACCTTCCGTTGGACTTCAACCGTCTGACGTACCTTGTCGTCGAATCCATGCATCGGCGGGATCGTGCTAAGGATCACGACGACTCCGTTCTCCAAGCATTCTTGGATCAAGGCACGGAGGTTCTTCTCATGGGCCTCGATGCTGCCCCGGCGGATATCGTTAGTCCCAAACATAATCAGCGCCACTTCGGGCTTCAGCGTGCCAATCCAGTTATTGACGTTTTTCAGCCCCCACGCCGCCGTCTGCCCGCTGTAATTGCCCTTGTCCGGGCCTTTCCAGCGATAGCATTCCTTCTTCATGTACCCATCGATCAGTTTCAACGCCTCGCGGGCCTCTGATGGCATCTTCGCATTGCCCGCATACTGCAGCGGAGCGAAGTAGGCCATCGAGTAGGTGATCGAATCGCCGAAGTGTACGAATACGCCCTTCTCGCCCTTGCTCTTGGCGTGGACCTCGCGCATCGCCGAGACCCATTCGGCTTCGCCACCCGACGCCACAATCGCAATCGACAACAGAAACGTGACGACAACAGTTGTTCGCATGACATGTCTCCTGGCCGAACCGTGCTACCGCAGAGTAGCAATTGAGGCTTGGAACGCCCAATGCCACGATGCCGCAAGTCAATTGGCCCCCCAACCGCTCAAACAACTAACAAAGCGGGAGATGGCGGTAGTAGGCCTCAAACGTCAAAACGCGGAGCGAGGTGCCGTCGAGACGGCCGCCGCTATGCTCCCAGTTGTCTTTGGGGTCCCTTGATCCGGTCATTGGACCACTCTGAAGTTGCGTGTCAAGCAGCGTTTCCTTCTCCTACCATTCTGATCCTGCTACACTGAGGGTGTTCACTTCTGTTCGATATCGTCTTAGCAGGAACGGCATGATCCCTTTGACTAGAGACGCAAATGGCTGCTGCTCCCTGGTATCTTCTTTCGATCGGCATCTTCGGCTGATATTCTGACGCCCACGGGTTACGTGTATGCAGATCGTCAATCAGCAATGCCACGTTTGCACGCTGCGAATCGCCTCACAATCGGACGGCGCATACTGTCCGGACTGCTCGATCTTCCTTCACCGGAATTGTCTTTCGACATCGGACGTTTGTCCACAATGTGGACAGGACTTTAACGCATTAGCCTCCATGCAGCGAGCTAGCGAGGAGGCTCGCACTACCATGTTGATCGATCGAGGGAAATACGTGACGCTATTCTGCGCCGCTGTACTGGCCGCAGAGCATCTGCTGGCCGTTGTCCTCGGACTGCTAGGCTGGATCCTGGTGGAAGGGTGCTTCTTTCCCGTATTCGAACTGGCGACATTACCGGTGACACTGGTCGTCGTCACAGCGCTGTACTTGGGCATCGGCTGGGTTCGTATACTCATCGTGATCGTGCTTGGAATTACGATAGTCGCTCTTCTTGTTTTCGGAGGCTACGGGCTCACCCACGGCTACCCGGTCTTTGCCTTGGGAGTCACCGCAATCCGCGTGGTCGTCTACATGGCCATCTTTGGCGTGCTCACGCTGTCGCGGAGTGTATCGTTCTACTTCAGCTACTACTCCCACTGAGCATTGGCTTGTTCATCCTGGGGGGAATCCACTGCCAACTGTTCACCCAAATCTCTTTGGACCACTTCTCGACTCCCAGACTGAGGTTTGCGAGGGATCGTCCATCCGTCTATACTGGCACCATTGGCCCAACCGGCCCCATCTCGTTCACACGCTCTCCGTGGGAACCAAGCAGTATCGAGGAGCAGCGAGGAGTAGCCTGGTTTGATGCGACGCCGTCTCGTAATGCTCCTCACGCTGTCCGCCGCACTCACTTCGCCGTTGGCGCAAGCCGAAACTCCGTCGGACGGACTGGTCTCCTATTGGAGCTTCGACGACAACACGGCCGATAGCGCTTGGCTCTATTCAGCCAACGCCGGTGCGTCCGAAGACAACCTCAGGCATCTCAACGGGCCCGCCCAGTACGTGCCAGGGATTGTGGGGCGGGCGATCCGGCTTGATCGGACGTACCTGACGGCCAGCTTCTCGGCGGATGTCAAGCTCGGCCCCAGCTATACGGTCGAAGCCTGGATCAGACCGGGCGAAATGGCCAGTCCTTTGCAGCGGCTGGTGCTTCATTGGGGTGGCGAGAAGGGATACCACTTTGGCGTCAGAGACCGGCGGGGCAGCCTCCACCACAAGCAGGCTGATGGGCAGGAGCCGCACGCCGAGGGCGGCGCCGTGGTCGAAGGCAAGTGGCAGCACGTCGCCGCCGTGGCCGATGCCCAACGCAAGCGGCTGGCGGTGTTCCTCGATGGACGCGTCGTCGCCGAATCGCCGTACGATGGAACGATCGCGGATACGACTACCGAGCCGCTCGGCGTCGGCGACTCGGCCAGCGGCCCCGACGGGGACTCCCGCTACCACGGCGCGATCGACGAGTTGGCCGTCTGGAACGTCGCATTACCGGACGAAACGATTCGCCGGCACTTCGAGCAGCCGAAAGCGCGGTTCGGACTTGTCAGGCGGACTTTCCGTCAAGTCATCCTCGACGACGGACCGCTTGGATACTGGCCGCTGGACGAGCCGAAAGGCGACACGGTCGAGGATCTCTCTGGCAACGGCTGCACCGGCAGGTGTCTGGGGGGCGTTGTGCTGGGCCACCCTGCGGGCGTGTCAGTACCTGATGGCCGAGCCGCTGCCACTGACGGCGTGGACGATAGCATCCATGTCGGCGATCTCGATCCGCTTGACGGAGCCAAGGCGATCAGCGTCGAGGCATGGGTCCGCTGGATCGAGCCGCCCGACGGCTTCCATGGTGTGGCCGCCGCGCTCAGGAAGGAACAGGTCTTCGCTTTCGGCACGGGCTGGATCGGCGATAATTCCGCCTCCGATAGTCAACGCAAGGCCCGGTTCTGGATTCACGCCGACAACGGTTGGTCTCACTCCGACAACGGCACCACCAACATCGACGATGGCCGTTGGCATCACATGGCCGGCACCTACGACGGCGAGTACCTGAGGATCTACGTTGACGGAATCCAAGAGAGTTATCGGAAGTTGGGCCGAGTCGCGATCTCGTCGAACACCGACCCATTGTTCATCGGGTCAGCTGGCGGCCGGGGCGAGTTCTTCCCCGGCGCGATCGACGAAGCGGCCGTCTACGATCGCGCTCTTTCCGCCACCGAGGTTTACGAGCATTATGTGTTTGGATGTAGTGAATGATCGCCAACCAGGGCGTGTTTGGGACAGCAATGTTCGGCGCGGGTCTCCCGACCCCGCCGAAACTGCCGACCGAAGGTCTCCCCCACGACACGGGCGCCGCACGCGTCCCTCGCTGGCGTTTCGCGCTTGTGGCGTGGCCGCGCTCCTAGGGCTGACCTTCGTGGGGCCGATAATTGCTGGCGAAGCGCGAAAGGCAATCCAAGGGAACACACTGACGATCGTTCGAGACGACTCGGAGGTCACTGTAGAGCAAGGCGATCGCGTGGTGGTCCGCTACCGATACGCCGGCAAGACGAACAGACCCCATGTGTCGACGGCGACTTCCCCGGGCGGGAACTCCGCGCTGGCCGAACTGGCATTCGACTGGCGCGTCGACGGGGCGGATTTTTCCGGTGAGACCGGCCAATCAGGCCGCCAGGTCCACGAAGCGTGGGAGGCGCTCCGCATCGACGCGACTGGTGGCACCGAAAAAGCTATCCTCCAAGAGCGGCTCCTGTGGGAGTCGGCCGACGGCGACTATCTTCTTGAAGAACACCGCACGCTGACCGTTCCCGTTCCCTCGCCGGGCCAGCCGCAGATGCTTGTCTGGCAGGCCACCTTCACGGCGGCCGACGATGCCATCGACACGCTCACACTCGACGGCGGACCGCACGATGGCCTGATCGCACGGCTGACCGGACGGGCGGACGACGATGGCTACTTCAACGCCGCTGGCGGCGCAGGGGTCGCCCAGACCAACGGCGGCCGGGCCGCCTGGACCGCTTGTACGATTCACCCCAGTCGCGACCGACCTATGACCGTGGCCCTGTTCGACGCCCCCGCCAATCCGCGACATCCTACCACTTGGCGGACCGGCGCGCCAGCAACTGACACTGTGGTGGCGGCCACCCTTGGCCTCACCACCGAACCGCTCTCGCTTGTGCTGGGCAAGACCGTCTCCGTCCGCTTCGGGCTAGCGCTGTTCGACGAGTCGGCCGACGCGGAACACGTAGCCGCCGCCTATCTCGACTGGTATCGGCTGGAAGCGTCCGCCCGATCGGGCATGGCCGCCGGATTGATCGCACAGTATTTCGCCGGAACCGAAAGGTCACCCGCTTGCACACGGGTAGACTCCGAGATCGCGCTCGATTGGTCGGGCGGCATGCCCGACGACCGCCTACCGCCTGGTCCTTTTTCCGTCCAGTGGCAGGGCCAAGTGCGCGTCCAACGTGACGGGCACTACCGCTTCTCGCTCGACGGATCGGGAAAGGGGCGTGTTTGGGTCGACGAGCAACTCGTCCACTCCTCCAACGACGACGGCACCGCGCGATGGCCGGTCTCCCGACCGAGCCACAGGGGCCGACCGAAGGTCTCCACTGCATCTCGGAGACCTCCGGTCGTCGTTACGGCGGGGTCAGAGACCCTCGCCGAGCCTTCTGAGACGCCCTTCGATGAACGCAGCTCCGATACGATCGAACTCGACCTCGGGTACCACGCGATTCGCGTCGAGTATTCGGGCGACGAAGGGGCTGCGGTACGCTTGGTCTGGGACAGCGATCACTTCACCCCCGAGGTGATCAACGCCTGCCGGCTGGTTCACGACGCGGCCAACGAAGGGCCGGTCGCCATGGAGTTGCTGTACGACGCTGGCAGGGCCGTGTTTGACCGGTACGGGTGCGCCCGATGTCATACGACACCGGGCGTCTTGAACGATCGTCGCCCGGGCCCGCCCTTGAGCCTGACCGCCGAGATCAAACCTGGCTACCTCAACCGCTGGCTAGCCGATCCGCAGGCTCTCCGTCCCGGCACTCCGATGCCCGAGATTTCCATGACGGCGAAAGACACCAAGCAGACCGTCGCGGCGATCGCCGCTTACCTTCGAACGGTCGACGACGACAAGTCGCAGGGGGCAACGCCCCATTGGCCCGAACTGACCAAGGCCCGCCGCGTTCGCTTTTTCCCAGGCGAGCCCCAGCAGCCGTTCGACCGCGCGGGCATGATGCGCGGGGCGGGACGGTGGGGTGTTCCGCCACAGCCGCCCGTCTCCCTCCCGCCGATTCCATCCGACGTTGATGTTCTCTCCGGGGCCGACCGCGACAAGCAAGTCGCTCGAGGTCGGGAGCGTTTTGTCGAGCTGGGCTGTGGCGCCTGCCACGCGCCGGAGGCCCCAAACGACATCGACCCCAGCTTGGCGCCCTCGCTTGCGGACGTCGGGGCGAAGTGGCCCGAGGCCCGCCTGCGACAATTCGTCACATCCCCGACCGACCTGCATCCAGAAGGCGGAATGCCCGATTTCGCTATCAGGCCGATCGACGCTGCTCGATTGGCGGGATACTTGTCGACGTTTGGTGGAGCAGACAAATCGACGCCAGCCCCGACGTCCAAGAAAAAGGCTGACGCTCCGGACGCTCAGCTCGTCGCCCGGGGCAAACAGCTCGTCGAGCAGCACGGCTGCGCGGCGTGTCACGACCTACCGGGCGTGAAACTGCCGGTTGATTTTGCGGCCCCGTTGGACCCGGATTCTTCCCTGGCGTCCGGCTGTCTCGCGGTGAATGGAACGACGTCAGGAGAACGCTCGCCCCCACATTTCAACCTTCCGCTTGCGGACCGCGTGGCCCTAGTTGAATTCCTCGTTCGGCGGCCCATGAACCCGACGATCGTTGCCGCAAGCGAGCGGACCGCTCGGATAGTACGAGACACGTTGCAGTGTTTCCGCTGTCACGTTCGCAATGGCACGGGCGGCGAGGGGATGAGCCGTGCGGTCCGCCGCCGCCTGGAGGAAGAGGCAACACTGGACCAAGTGGCCTTAACGCCGCCGGAGATCAGCGGCGTGGGAGCCCGGCTACGTCACGATTGGCTGCTGAAGACCCTGGCCGGCGACCCGCCGAGCCCGCGGCCGTGGATGAAGGTGCGAATGCCCCGTTTCGCCATTTCGCAAGAGCAGCGTGAGGCGATTGCCGATTACTTGGCCTCAGCAGACGCGATCCCAGGTTTGAAGGCTGCGCGGCCACACGGTCTGCCAGCCGCGTTGGAGCCCACGGCCGGGGCCTTGCTCAGCCCGAGTGGTTTCAGTTGTATCAATTGCCATTACATCGGCTCCATACCATCGCCGAGTGAGACATCGGCCCCCGACCTGACGATGATTACGCACCGCGTCGGCCGTGACTGGTTTCACCGTTGGGTGTCGAACCCGGCGCGGATCATTCCCAGCACGCCGATGCCCGCCTTCAACATTCCGGCCACCGAGATCGCCGGTGAAGACCTGCTGGTGCAGAAGGAGGCCGTCTGGCAGTTTCTCAAGCACGCCGACAACAGGTCGATCCGCAAGACGCTGGCCGAGGGCACCACGGCCGTCGAGGTCGCCGGACTGCGGCCCGCCGTGGTCCAGGGACGCGTCGAGGGGTTCGCACCAGTCGTACGCGGTATTGCGCTCGGGTTCAAGAACGGCAACTCCGTACTGTTCGACTTCGAACGCGTTGCGTGGCGGGGGCACTGGAAGGGCGGATTCCTGAACGAGGCCGGGCGACACGGCGCCCAGCACTGGTGGGAAACAGTCGGAGAGCCTATCTGGGCCACCCACGACGGCGCTCCGCCGGTCCTCTATCGTGACCGGGCCACTGGCGATTGGATCGGGTCGGCGCTCTGGCGCCAGCGGTTCGGGTTCGTCGACCGGGTGACGCTGGTGGGCCGAGCCGTACGGATCGAGTATCGGCTGCGGGCGCCCGGCGAGCGGACCGGCACACATGAGCCCGAGAGCTGGGTCCGCGTGGTCGAGCTGGTCGAGCCCAACCCGGCCGGCGACGCCGCCGATGGTCTCACGCGATCACTCGAAATCTCCGGCGTACCTGACGGTTACGACGTGATCGTCCAACGCTCGCTGGGCGGCTTCGACGGGCAAGTCACCCTGGGCGATACGCCGTGGGACGATTTACCCCAAAACGACGACGGGCCGACGATTGCCGAGAAGCCCACTCTCGTCGCCAAGGCCGCCACCGGCCGACGCTGGGTGACGCGTCTGGCCGGCGACACATCGGCCCGATGGACGCACCCGCCGGAGTCGATCACGTATCCGGTCGAGCAGCCGTTCAGCGACGACCTGCCGATGGACCCCAAGAAGCGGTTTGATTCGTTCGTCGTACCCGGCGCCGGCCGCTTGGCGGTGACGGCTGCCAACCCGGGCCCACGCCACCCGGTGAAGCTCGTCTGGCAGACAGCCGAGGTGGCCGACGGCACAACGCTCGAAGAAGGCCCGCCCCGGCTCTGGCCCAACCCCGCGGAACATTCCGTTTTGCAGGATCCCGAGAAGCCGCACTACGTCAGCTACCCGGAGGAGGTCGAACGGCTCGGGCAGTCGCTGCCGTTGCGAGTGCCGCCCGGTTTCAAGGTCGAACGTCTGCCGCTGGAAGAGGAGTTCCTCGTCTGCTCGCTCGACTTCTACCGCGGCAAGCTGCTGTTGGGTGGATACGACGGCCAGCTCCGCATCGCCGACGACACCAACGACGACGGTCTCGAGGACAGCTATCGCTACTTCGGCGGCACGCTCCAGCAAGTCACCAACCTGCGTGTCTACGACGGCCAGATCTACGTCACGTCCCCAGGCGCCCTCTACCGCATCCACGACACCAACGGCGACGAGGTGGCCGATTCCTACGAGCTATTGAGTTCGCTCTGGGACTGCTCGGCCCATCAGAACGACTTCTTCTTCGGGTTGGTCCGGGACCGGGCGGGGAACATCTACGGGGCCAACAGCACGCCCTTCATCTATCGTCCCGATGGCAAGCCGCCGGGCTATTACCTCCGCGGCGACGTGCTGAAGATTACTCCCGACGGCCGCACGCTGAAGGTAGGCACCGGCACGCGATTCCAGTTCGGCTGGGCCGAAGACCGTCAGGGGCGGCTGTATTTCAATATCAACCAGGGGCACTACAATTACACCAACGGTATTCACTTGGTCAAGGAAGGGGCCCACTACGGCTTTCTGGAGCCCGACCTGAGCAAGGTCCAGGCGCCTGTGGTCCGGGCACCGTATCCCTGGTGCAAATCGCTGAACGGGATGGACATCGCCGAGTCGCGTGTGCCATTCGGCCCGTTCCACGGCCAGGGCTTCTCGGCCGACTACAACACCAACCAGGTAATTCGCTGGACCGACTACGACTTGGGCACCGCGAGCCAGGGTGCCTGCTACCCCTTCTTCACCGGCACCGACGCCGGTCCCACAGAGATCCGTTTCGGACCTGACGGGTCACTGTACGTGGCATTCATGTGCGACCAGGGTTGGTACGGCGGCCGGGCACGCAGCGGGATCTACAAGGTCAGCTACGTCGGCCCGCCGCCTTTCGCCATTTGGGAAGCGCGGCCCACCGCCGATGGGTTCGTGATCGAGATGACCGGCCAGGTCGACCCGGCCTCGGTCACATTGGACGTCTGTCCGAAAGTGCACCGCTGGTGGCACGAGAACAAGGGCGACTACGCATCGCCCGAAATCGCCCACGAGGATGTCGCTGTCCGCAAGCTCACGCTCGGCTACGACGGCAAGACACTGATTCTCGTGACCGATCCCCACGTGACGCCCCGCCTCTACCGCCTCGAACTCAAGGGCCTCCGTGCCGCCGATGGCCGCGAATTGGCCGACGGCCTCGTCTTCCTGACCGTCCACTGGCTGCCAGGCCAAGTGACCGAGCCTAAGTCTGACTGGTAGCCGTTCGACAAACAAAGCCGAATTAGATTCCCATTCACGCTTGCGGATCTGACACGGTTCCCGAGAATCCCCTGAGGTTTCGCTGTGCTCAAGCAGCACTCCTAAGAACAGGGGGTGAAAACATGAATTCCGGTTGTCTTTCTCACTCGTTCGTCGCAAACGGATGCGATAACGCGACCAAAGATCTGCCCGAACAGGGCATTAGTATCACCCAAAGATTAGCACATTGCTATCATTTGAGAGGTTCCCACTAAACTCGTACAAGCAGGAGTTTGACGCCATGCACTGGATCGATCCAACCAAGACAGATGCCTGGAACCACCTTGACGAACTGTCAGAGCATCCCATCGATCTTACTTCCTATCTTCCGTGGGCCGAACGCATACGTGAGATGCAGTGTTCCACACCGCTCTTCAGGCTGCTTTTCGCCACGGAACGGATCGACGGGGACGGAATCGAGGCTTTGGCGGCACTCGCTCGCGAAACGAAAGCTGTCAAGCAGTTCGAGATGATGTTGGGCGGTGCGGAGATGAACTGTACGACTGGGGCTGACAACGAACGCTGTCAGGTCCTTCACACGGCCAGCCGTGATGTATTCGACGAGTTGCGATATCCCGTCGACGGGCAAGAATGCTGTTCTCCGAGCGATGCCGTCAAGTCGGCAAAACGGCGTCTCGACGAACTGGAGAGTTTCCTGGGAGAGATCAGAGGCGAATTTACTGACCTCGTCCAGATCGGCATCGGTGGCTCGGATCTTGGGCCACGTGCCATCTACGCCGCTCTGCCGGAATTCCGGACTGAGGGTCGTCGCGTCCACCACATCTCTAATGTGGATCCTGACGATGCTGCGCAAGTGCTCGACAATCTCGATCTGCGCAGGACACTCGTGGTTGTGATCACCAAGAGCGGCACGACGTTGGAGACCCTTACTAACCAGGAACTTCTCGTCAGCCGCTTTGCGAAACTCGGATTGTCGGAAAGGGAGGTTTTCGGCAAGCATTTTGTCGCGGTTACGGCAGAGCCTGAGAAGTTGAAGTTCCCATACCGCCGAGTGTTCCTGCTGGACCAGTACATCGGCGGTCGCTACAGCGCGACGTCCATGGTCGGCGGGGTGTCGCTGGCATTTGGGTTAGGAATCGAAAACTTCCGCGAGATCCTTCGCGGGGCCCGCGAGATGGACCTCAACGCACTCCGCCGCGATCCTCGAGAAAACCTCTCACTGCTCACGGCGTTGCTTGGTATATGGAACCGAAACTTCCTGAAGTGCGACTCGGTCGCCATCGTACCCTACAGCGAGATCCTTGGGCGATTCGTGGCACACCTGCAACAATTGGACATGGAAAGCAACGGGAAACGCGTCAACCGAACTGGCGACGCTATCTCGTACGCCACCGGACCGATCGTGTGGGGCCAGCCCGGAACGAACGGCCAGCATTCCTTCTTCCAGCATATCCACCAGAGTGAGACGATCGCGCCCTGCGAGTTCATCGGTTTCCGCCGATGTCAAACCGGTTTCGATGGTTCGTACAAAGGCACCACCTCACAGCAGAAACTCCTGGCGAATCTGATCGCCCAGGCGGAAGCCATGGCAACGGGGCAGGCGAGTCCAAATAACGCAAACAAGGAGTTTCCCGGCAACCGCCCCAGTAGTGTTCTGATTGGCGACAAGCTGACACCACGTACGATGGGCGCGCTGCTGGCGTACTACGAGAACAAGGTAGCCTTCCAAGGCTTTGTGTGGAACATCAACTCCTTCGATCAGGAGGGCGTACAACTTGGGAAAAAGTTGGCGGACAAGGACCTTGGGTTCTTCGAGACAGAATCTCCCGATTCGACGGGATACATCTTAATGAAAGCTGCTGGTCTCGTCTGATATACCGCTGCCGATTTGGAATGTCCGTTGGAGTCCCGCCTTTGGAGGCCGGGGCTCCAGTAACGGACGGCGGCATAGACCCTAGCCCATGTGACAATCCAAGCGACCGACC
This sequence comes from uncultured Pirellulaceae bacterium, assembly GCA_964623055.1. Lineage (GTDB taxonomy): Bacteria > Planctomycetota > Planctomycetia > Pirellulales > Pirellulaceae > JADHUC01. The sequence goes on along the minus strand of CAZURK010000010.1, from coordinate 91,794 downwards.
AGCGGCTCTTCGGCCCCGATCATCCTTGATCGCCCCGTGCCAGCCGCAAAGATCTTCTCCGGCTGTTGTTGTGTGAAGTACACCTCGGCAGCCCACGGGCTGTTTTCCTGCTCCGGCGGCAAGTCGAATTCGATACGGATGTCGGTTTCATCGCGGCGGGCAAGTTGCGGCCCGACTACTCTCGCGTAGTCACCTGCTCGAACAACCAAGAAGAACCACTCGTCCTTCTCGGTCAACTCGCGCGCGATGACGACTCGCTTGGCTCTCCTGACGGCGCCGCGTACCCTCGGGGTTCCAAGATGCTTAGAACCGGCAGTGCGCGCGTGGCCTCGCGTCAGCACACGAGGCCCATGCTCGGCGACCGCGTGCGCAGGCTGGAGTTGCTGGCCTGCCAAATACGCGCCCACCGTCAAGAAGAAGTCCCTTAATGCCTCATATTCGGAGTCCACGGCGGCCTCGATCTTAGATAGGCTGCCCAAGTATCTTCTCAGAGCGACCGTCGCACCGTGAAAGGGCAGATGCCGACAAACCGCCAACGCCTGGCTGGCGGCCTTTCGCGCCGTAGCGGTCAGACGGGTCGTGGTCGCCGACAGACGGTTCGTGGTGGCCAAATCAAAAAGGAATTCCGCAGCGGGAGCGATGGAGGCGTTGAACAAGTGTTCAGCCAGATTGCCGAAATCCCCCGCCTCGAGGCGTCGGCGCACGTCTACGTACCCATCAAGGCAACCGTTCTGGGCCATTGGCACCTTTCCCGCCAGGGGCGACGGATCGGTCTGTTCGTCCTGGCCAAGTTGCGCAAGCACTTCGATGGCCTGCTCGTCCAACCCGGCAACGTCAATGTCGCGAGTCTCTTCCGCCGCGTCCAAGGCAACCGTCACGTTGGGCACGGCCACGGCGGCAAGCGATTCGGATGCTGAACGTCCGAGCCGCAACGCGACGCGGCACGCATCGTCCACGTACTCCTCCAACACGCGATCGCCCCACGGGAGTCGGCCGAGTCTGCGTTTGCGGACCCGACCGGTCGCTAGTCGAAGCACCGTACGACAGTACGGGCAAAACTCCAAGTGCTGTTGGCAATGGTCTTCGTCCTCGAAAACCCAGGGCACAACGGCCTGTTCTTCACTGAGCCTCGAGCTAATGTGCCTTCCCAGCCCATCCACCGTGACGTGGCGACAAATGTCACCGAACAACTGTCGTCGTGCCCAACGGTCCCTCCACGACGCCAAGTCGACAATCGATTGTAGATCGAAGCGGACACGGTCCGCCGTCGCGCGCAACTCGGCGAAGCTGCTGAGGTCGACTTCTGTGGCCTCACGATCGCTGACTGCAAGATCCGGATCATCTAAAGAGTCACGGAACTCTTGTTCCTCGGCATCGAACAGTTCCTGGGCGTCCCGGTCGCGACGCAGTTGTTCCGCGATTCGATCTCGGAACGAGTCGGACTGTGATTCCCAAGCGGGTCCCGTCGACATGGCGTCCACCTTGTCAGCTACCGCACCAGATTGTTCTTGAGCATCGTCGGCACATTTTCATTTCACTTGCGTTCAAGGGTATCCTTGACCCACTGGAGGTCGCCCCGTTTCAAGTGAAAACGGAGAATCTTGGCTAATCCACGGTGCTTCTCTTTCGTGTCAAACGCGCCAAGTGCCAAATCCAGAACACTGTGTGTTGCCTTACGCAGCACGATCTGCAGTTTGCGAATGGCGCCCTTCAGTTCTCTATCGTCCAACTGGACGGCCCAACTCCTGCCCGCGGCAATTGCATTGAGCAAGACAGGAAGCTCGATCTCGACGCGCCGCAAAATCCGGCGTAAACGCCACCTCAGCCTAGCCCGCTCCTGTGTGTTGACGCCCCGATTCAGGGACTGCTGGAGTTCGTACGAATCGCTTAGCCTCCGCAAGTGCAGGTCCAGGTCCTCGCAGAGTTGATCCATCGACGCGCGAAAAATCGACGCCACCGCACCTTGCGCAGCCTGCTTTCGCAGTTGCTCCAGATGCCTACGAAGATCGGTGATCCAGTACCCCGCCTTCCCGGCGAGGATTCGGAATTCACGTTTCATCCGCTGCGATCTGGCCTCGTCCAGAGTATGCGTGCGGGCCGACAGGAGCCATTCGATCCGCGGCATCGAATCAAGCAGTTCCTCTTTCCTCTTCTTTTTCAGGGAATCTTCCACGATCTTCTTCGCTCGCTCGATCTGTTCCCCGTGCAGCCCGCATGGGCAAGCCGATGACAATGCCTTGAAGGCGTCCATGCAATCGCGTGCCGTGCTTTCGTCTTCAAGCGTGAAGAAATCCTCAAGACAAGCCAAAAACGGCTCCGTTTGCTGATGAAGGGCGCACGCATTTCGGCATGTTTCGATCGCCCTCAATTGATCCGTCGCATAGTCCTCGCGGTTCTTCAGCAGGCTGACCTCCGGGAGAAAATGCGGAAGGAGATGCAACCGCAGGTCCTCCACGTCGCGAAATCGAGCAATGTGGTTGTTGGCGCCGATCAATAAAGTGACGAGTTGGTCGTCAAAGCCGTTCTTCTCTCGCAGAAGGAAGTCGCGACACTCCCAATGCTGGTCGCGGATCTCGGGGACCTTCGCTTCATCATCGAAGAGAGGCAGGACGCTTATTCCTGACTTTCGCCCCTTCTTGCCGGTAAGCCGCTTGGGTCTCTTGTCCGGAAGGGCCTCCTTCATGTCGCTCAGCGCTTGATCTCCCCGGAGAAACTCCCAGACGATGAAGACCCCATATTCCAGCGGCATGGGGAACATGCCAAGGTCCGCCCAGGCTTTGACTTCTTTCGTCAACGCGTCAAGGATGCCAAGGGCGAGTGAGGCGGGGCCGGCAGCCCGGTCGAGTCTTGCGCCAAGCTTCTTCGGGTCGTTCGCCGATCGCGGCCAAGTGTATCGCACGATTTCTCGAAAGACACGCCCCGCGTAGTTGATTCGAGCGCCGGGATCCCCAGACACGCCAACGGGCTTGCGACGCTCTCTCCACAGCGAGCGCACCAGTTCCAGCTCATAGCGAACGGCTCCCCGGCCGCCTTGCGACTCCGATTCGCCCAGCGACACCAGCGATTCGCGCAAGGCTTCCGGCCAGAGACGGCGCTGCTGAAGCTCGGCGCGATAGCCCTCTTTCCTCTTCTTCACCTTCCCGGGGTCGTGCGAACCGACCTTTGTGTGCTCCAGTGCGATCTGAAACAGCACTGGGTCGTGGCCGGCCACCAACGCGATGAAAATCGCCAACGTCTGTCGCTGCGGATTCGCCTCATCCAGGTTGCCGATCCACTTTGACAGTTCGGTCCCGACGTTGCCGGGATTCGCGGGCATCGGCGGAAGGCCCCTGAATTTCGAAGCAAAACGTCCTATCTCCTGCAGCAGTGCGCGCCGCTCGGATTCTTGCTTGGCCGGCTCATGCTTCGCGAATTCATCGGACGTTTGCCTGTGCGCCAGCCTGAAGATCGCGTCCACTAGCCGAGGGTTGTGGTCCCCCAAGAGGAAGAAGTCGAGCACCGCTTGCCGTAGCCTGCCGACTGTCCTATAGAGTTTTTTGACCAGTGCTTCCCGCGCCTCGAGCGCAGTCGTTTCGTCCGTGAGCAGAGCTTGTTCGAGTCCATCGAGAAAGTCGATCAACTCATCCTTGTCAGGGTCGCCTTCGAAGTTGGCGTCCGCGAAAACGGCAATGTCCGCAATGCACTCTGCGGCCGAGTCTTCTGCCAGATTGAGGTCGTCGTCCGACAGACCGTCGCCGACATAGTCCGACAGATTGTTACGGGGTTGTCTGCATGCCTGTAGCGTGTCGATTGTCCGCGCGACAATTCCATGTTGCCCATCCTGCATCTGATCGCCCAGGTGTGGCATGCGGATCAGTCTGATTGCCCCGTCGATCAGAACGCAAGTCTCGTTGTATATTCTCCCAGCTTCAGGCTCTTCGATCTGCTGATCGCAGATCGCCTCCCTTAGCTCGTCGATGTTGTCTTTTGTCTCCTGAAGCTGGCCGCGCAACGCATCGAGACCACCGGCGTGTTGATTGAGGCCGTTGAGATAGCCGTCGATCGCATCGCTTGCGTCCGCCAAACACTTCGCATCTGGGAGACCCGCGAATGGTGCGTGAATTGGCTTACCCAACGTCAGCATCGCCTGTAGCTGAATACAGTCGCCGACAGTCACCGTCGCGCACATGAATCGTTTCGCTGCCTGAATAGCAAACCAAGAGTATTACGTAACTAGCCATTGTAGTCGATTCCCCCTGTCAGAACAGTCCCTGTGCTTGAGCCCTACACATCCCAACCAGTGGAAAGGGGCAAACCGCTGAGTTTTCGTGTCCGATGAACACGTCGCCAATAGAGCTGACCGTGAGACGTGAAACTTACTTGTATACATGTTATGATGATATACACATGTTATGATCAAGTGTACAACACTCAAGCGCAACTCTGATGTTTTTCAAATTCTGCTGAGGTTCTGTGACTGCTGAACGCCTCAATAATAGCGTGCCGCCTTCCTTCGGCAGCAGGCCGAGGAAACGGTGGACTCTTGGGGATCTTGGTGAAGGACAAGAAAGGAGACGAGTATGGCAGCAAAATTCAAAATCAGGACCGGCGGCGGTAGTACGCGCGACGTGGACGTCGATATTGCGTCAGCCTACGAAGGCAAGGTCAGCGACGTGTTACGCCGTATCCTGGCGGAACATGTGGACCACTCGGATGAAGAGCAGAAGCTGCTGGATGGTCCTGTCGCCTTCGACCAGTGCGTGGATGGCGTCGAGATGCCACTATCGGGCGCGGCCAAGTGGTCGGACCTGATCGACGAAATGCGCCAAAGCGATGCGTACGAGATCGGCCTTGCCCAGCGCCATATTGGAGGTCGTGCCCAGTGAATAACTTCCCATACAACGACGTAAGAGAGTTCCTTGACGATCACGCCTTTTCCGAGGCCGATGTGCAGGCCGCCCAGAACGGACAAGCCGTCTATCTCAAGGGTGAGACACTGGCAAAGATCGAGCTGATCTGTGCAGAGATGGGGCATTTCGAAGTCATCTTCTACCAAGTGGCTGATGCCGACGACCCGCTCGGGGTCATACAGGACATCTGTATCCCATATCAGCGGGTTACCTCGGCAAGCTGCATCGTGGAACCTCGCGAGGTACTGCGCTGCGCTCGGCGACTCGACCAAACGGGGCGACATATTCTCTGGCTTGGACATGGCCATGGCCTCCACCCGGTCTTCACCAGTGCCACAGACCAGGCGCAGCTTGAGGCCCAGGCGCGAGAGGGCATTGGACTGGTTTCCTGGTCTCGGGAGCGGCTCCCGGGCAAGGTTTCGAAAAAGGTGCATCGCGAGGACACGGTTGATTACGAAATCGAGTTCGACGGCGACAAGAAAAGGGGCGTCATTGTAAGCCTCCCGGACGGAGTCGCGTTCGAGGATGTGCGGATCGAGTTAGAGGAAGCGCGACGCCGTTTCGTTACGTTCTTTTCGACAAGCAACGATCGGGCTCACCTCGTGGCGGGCGTAAGATCGGTAGCCTGCGGAAGGTGCGGCGAGGTTAAGTACAGCGAGATCCCGCCGGAAGAAGTCGAAGTCTGCATTATCGGCCCGGTGGAGATCAGCGAGGAGGTTCGTGCGGCCATCCTCGATGAACTTGACAAGAAGGTAACGACGGCGCGATTCAGCCCGATAACCGAGGTCGCCGACTACCAGCTTTGGCGTAAGGGGAAGCAAGTGGCCACGATTCCGGCTGCGGTTCTGGAGGAGGCGGCCAGTTGCTGTGACCGTCTTGCCGACGCTCTTGGCTGGAAAGAGAAGGAGCAGCATGCTAACAGCAACTGACAGGTATAGTCGACAAGATGGTGTTCTCCCTCCGGGGATGCGACTTCAGACAAAGCTGAATCTGCTCGGGGGGAACGCGGCGGCAGATTTCGCCAGGTTCCTACTGGGGGGCGCAGCGGGCGCAGGGATCGAACTGGCGTCCGACTACCACGGTTCGGCTGCGGAAGAGCCGTCCCACTTTCTGCGCGCCGTGTTGGATGAGATGGCGGCGTACATCAATTCGTTCGTCGCATACGACTATCTGGATCCGCAGAATCTGGCGCTCGACGTGTCGGCGGCAAGCCAAGGTCGTAGCAACGCCTGGATCGCCCTGCCGATTAACCATGTCCCGCGAACTCGGCGGATCCTCGACGAGATGATCGCGGCCAAGGTGAGCATGCCCGTGCTCCTCGTCCTGTCAGGGCCAGGGGGATTCCTTGTTGGTCGATGTTCGTGCCCAGCAATTGCGCTGGAACAGGTCGATAGCTTGGCCACCACAACGCGGCCATTGCCCAACGGTCCACCGGAAATGGATGTGGCTGCGGCCGGCATCGTGCTGTGCGAGATGATCAATGGTGCGGACGAACTGGCCCCGTGGCGTCTGTGCGCCTACTACTCGCAGCATCGAGCCGATCGCGTCCAGCCAGCCAAGACGAATCCGACGTTGGGTGACTTGGCCGCCGAGATTGCCGTCCCTGTGCGAGAAACCGCCCCGTTTTCAGAACACCCGTTGGTGTGCGTCGGGGCGGGTGCCCTGGCCAATTGGGCGTTCTGGCCCCTGGCTAACTCAACAGAGGGAGTCAAGGCGCGCTTCTATGACGGGGATCGGGAAGTGGAAATTCACAACGTATCACGACAGCCGCTGGTAGCCGACGCGGTGGGGCCACACCCGAAAGTTACCCCGATGGTCCGGGCCCTGCAAACGATCGACCAGCATGGGAAGTACGAGGGGATCTGCCGGTTTATCCACTCGCCTGGCGATATTGATCCGGCGGTTTTGCGGTCTTCCTCGGCGCTGCTGTCGTTGCCGGACAACGACAAGGCCCGCGTCTGGTCCGGTGACGCCGCTCTGGCCGCCGGCGTGCCGCTGGCCACGGCGGGATCCTCCGTGCACGGAGGCCAATCCGTGATCTGCAGGCCCGATCGAGGAGCCTGTGTACGCTGTCTTCTGGGGCTGGACGAAACGGATCCGTCGACTGACCAATCAGCGTCCTGCGCTCAGCAGACCGAGTCGATCGTGGCGACGAACATGGTGGCCGCGGGCCTCTTGATGGCCGAGCTTCGCCTTGCCCTTTCGACGGATGTGGAACCGGTCAACATTCGCTTCACCACCAGCGGCGGCAGCGGCAACCGCCTGCAACGAATGATCAGCAATCCACCGATGTGTGCCCACGTACGGGCGGCACGGGAGGGGAAATGAAATGCCAAGACTAATTGCTATCCGCACAGAAAACGATCCGGAGCAATACGAGGAGATTCAGGAACGGGTCGAGGCTCCGCCCGACATCATATGCCATGAGAGTGACGTCTTTGTCGAGGAGACCGATGGAGCGACCGTGAACGGGATGCCGGTTGTCGTGCTGCAAGTGGTGGATGACAGCGACAGCTTCCGCCCGGCCACTGGCGGCGCGTCGTATAGCGATATTCGCGCTGCTGTCCGAGAGTTTCAAGGGGACGGGGAAATGTGCGAATTCACCGGGTCGCCCATTGTCGGCAAGGGACTGCAGTGCCCCTGCGGCTGTGTAGTGAAAGCCGAGGTGGCCCACGACCCAATGACGGCGTACTGCCCGAAGTGCGGCCGCGGCCTTGCAGAAACGGAGGACGATTCTTGATGGGGAAACGATGGTCGATACATGCCCGTGGCTGCGGCACGGTGGGCTGTGCCTTGGCCCGCCGGATTCGATCGCTGCTCAAACGCGACCTGCCGCACGAAGTCACCTGCGCCGATAACGCGAAGATCCGCCAACACAATCTCATCACCTGCCCGGACTGGATTGACTATCTGGGCTGGTGGAAATCGGACGCAATGGCTGCCTTCCTGCAGGAAAACCCGAGTCTGCAGGGGAAAGTCGAATCGTATCCGATTGCCGTAGAGGACGAACCCTGGCGGGACCGCCTGGGCGCGGACGAGTTGCGTCGCGGAGACGAATTCTTCGTTTTGATCGGGCTGGACGATTGGTCCAGCCGCTTGGTAGTGACGCAGGATGTCCGCCAACGAGCATCGGAAGCTGGCGATGGGGCGGCGGAACAGGTGCTGCTGATTCAGATCGGGTTAGACCGAGGAAAGGCCCACGTTTTTGCCTTCGGAGCCGACTGGGACAGCCCCTGCCCGGCCTGCTGGCTGCCGTCCGGGCTGCCGATGCGAGAACCCTGCGTGGTGTTCTCCAGCGAGGGCGGCCTGCTGCGAGGCAATCTGCAGCGGGAGGCCCAGGCAGCCGCCGATTTGGCGTTGCAGATCATCGGCGATCATCGGCTCGGTAATACCGAGCGGTGGAGGAACACAAAAACGCACTTGACTTTATCGGGGTCGCGAGTGCGCACGCGGACACGAAAGGTCGCCCGTATGCCGAACTGCCAAGGCCCCCATGCGAAAGAGACTCCGATTTCCTGGAAGGGAGTGCTTCCGAGTCTGGAGGGTGTGATAAGCGAGATTACTTGCTAGGGAGAATGAACCGTGACAGAAAGCACAAGAGAAAGCACAAATACGACGCAGCCGAAGCCGACAATCCGATCGATTGCCGATGCGCTCCGATCTTCACAGAACGTCTGTGATCAGCGTAAGGGGAACTGTATCCGGCGAGTTCTCGATTTGCAGAACGGAATCTGGCGAGACCGATTTCAAGCCCTCGCCTGTGCCGAAGGCGAAGGTCGCTCGCTGGTTCTCGTCTGCCAACTGCAGGTGCCCGGATTGGTCTGGCAGGAGGGCGAGCCGCGACCCCACGGGAATTGGATCGTGGCGGCGGGGCTGCCGAACAACTATCCCATGGCCATGCCACGAGTGCAGTTCCACAAATTCCTGCCTTTCAACCCGCATGTGGTCAGCCGGAGTCACGTGTCCGATGCTGCCGGCATGCCGCCGGAACTGCAGGAATTCCTTCGCCACGGGGCGGACGGAGCTTGTTGCTACCTGAAATCGGATCAGTGGTCGGCAAACGCCTCCTTGGGCTTGACCTTTGTCTTCTGGCAGCTTACCCGGCTGCTGGTGTTCGAGAATACGCACGGGGAACGCGCCAGTTTGAACCCGGTCGCCCGGGACTGGGCGATACGACACGAGTCGGAACTGCCCTTGGGAAGGCCGCTCCCGTGGCCCAGCACCCACGAGCCCGCACCGGCCGTGACGGAGTCCGAGGATATCGAATGGATCACGAATCAGTGAGGGCAATACCGATGTTGGATCGCTGCTTAGTTGAAGTCCTTCCCGCTGCGGCGGAGTGCCGTGAAGCAGTCTTCCTTCTGGCGGACGAGTTCACCCGGCGGACGGGATTGCGGATAACGGTAACCGAGTCTGCTTCGGCGGACTTTGTAATGGAATCTACCTACGGAGTACCGCTCCAGGTAGAGGCGGTTTCGGTGGAGGCGGAGACGTCTCTGCCGGACGGATTTCTGCTTGTGGAGGACCATGCGCTCGGCGACGCGGCGTCATGTGAACCGTGTGGAAGCGTCGCCAGACACTACGTGCGGACCATCGAGGCTGTTTCCCGGAACGCCGCAGCCGCCGGGTCCGTGCTCAAGAAGCTTGGTCAAACGAAACCCAAAAAGAGGAGGAAGAAACGATGAGTGTGGCTGCAATGACGAACGAGTTGAAGAAGCTTACGTTTGAAATCGAAGGATGCGAGCCGCAGAGCGGTTACGTGAAAAATCCTTCCGCTACGCTGGGGACCATTGCATCCCAGGTGGCAGGGCAAATGGGTCTGGCGGGCACGTTCGAGTGCCTTCTCCAAGACGAGACGCTTTCGCCGGACACACCGCTGGAAGACTTGCCGGACGAGGCGACCATCCGATTGTCGCCCCAGTACACGCCGGCATGAATCGAACCCTCGTTCAACCTGAATCGAATCTGTCAGCAGGCCGTCGAACGTCAAGAAAGGGGATTGCGCCTATGCCTACGGAATCGCTTGCGCACAACGTCGCCGTGATCCTTCAGCAGGAAGGGGAAGTCGCTGGCTACCGCGTGCTGGATTTGCGGACGGAACTCCGTGCGATGCTCAAGGAGCTTTCGTTCCGAACGGTAGGCATCGACCCGAAGCTGGCGGGGGAACCGTGGACCATCCACGCCCGCCTGCCACAATCGAAGAAGGGCGCGCCCGGCCTGATCCTGGAGGCCCACCGCGCGGCACCCGAAGGGAATGGCAAACCTCTGGCCGAGCAAACGGTCGCGGCAACAAGCTTCGCACCAGTGGCCAGCAGCACGGCGATGGCTCTTGGCCTGGAAGGAACGTTCACCTACCAGGTCGTGCCGCTGGAGCCCTCCAATCCGCTCGTGGTCGACTGGCAGCAGCGGCGGCGTGCGGAGCAGACGGATTTTGTGTTTGAGGACCGAACGCCCAAGCTGCGGTTACCCGACGGTTTCGTCGTCGGGCAACCGCCCGGGCGTTTGCACCCTCTGCACGACCACGGCACCTGGCTTGTCGCCGTGCTCGCCGGTGGCTGCGAAGAGAAGTTTTTCGAAGCGGCTCGAGCCGAGGAATCGGCCGAACGGGCTTGGATCGGAACCGGGCGTACTTACCTGATCCCGGAAGCGTGCTACGTCGTCATTGACGAATTGATCGAAACCGAGGGCAAGGGTGATTGGGCCTCGTTGCTGACCAGCGGCAGGCAGGTTGAAACCCTGCGCCGACAACTGGGCGAACGTAGACAAGCTTACTTACATTTACATCCGCCATACATCCTCGACAACGACGGACAGCGACAGGAGGTAACACCCCATCCCAGCCCGCGCGATGTCGAACTGGCCACCAATTTCGACCGCGTACCGATGCCAACGGTCTACCCCATTTGCCTGTTTGGCAGCGACGCACAGCATACAGACGGAGCCTTCGCGGTACACGGGTTCCAGTCTGGTGAACTTGTTCCTATTACGACCATGACTATGACGGAGTGAAGAATATGGCAACCCAGACCCGGGAACCCCCTCGAAACGGTCGTTTGCGCGAACTGATGCAACTGGTAACAGATCACCCGGATGCGTTGGACGACGGGATGTTTGTCGAGTCCGCCTACGAACAAATCCGCTCGGATTGTGGCGGCGACGGTCACGATGCAGCGCACGAATTGACTAGGAAGTACTTGAAGTGTGCTAGCGATCGCGAACGACTTATCGCGGCGTTCGAGGAACTCAAGGAGCCGCCGCTTTCTGTGGCCTGGATCCTGAGCAGGCCCTTGGCGTACGGAAATAACGGATCACACGGCAAGTGTGTTCATGTGCTGCCGATTTCCCAGAGGGCCACGCCCATCCATTTGAAAGTGGCCGAGAACCCACTGCATGAGAACAACGGAGAGCCTCCCGAAGAATTGCCCTTCCAGGGGCTCGTCGATCTCGGCGCGGGTGCCTTCGTGGCATCGACACGCGACGCCGGTTGGCCCGAGTTGCCTCTGAATGGCGAGACCGTGCAGGTCAAAGGAGTGGATCCCGGCCGGTTTGATGGCGTTGGCGAATTGGAGGTAGTGGAAGGACCGGGATCGGCTCCGACCCCCGGCGTCTATTGCCCCCAAAGCCTGGCCGAACAGATCAAAGGCAAGCTGGATGGGGGTGAGATCGTAACGGTAAGTGTCGAGTACGGCGTAGCGCGTCGGATCGTCGAGACGACGGAACAGCACCAAGACCCGATGCTTCAGATCATTCCTGTCGAGGAGATCGATCCGATCGCGACGATGGTCTGGCCAGCGGATATACATCGCCAATTTCAGCGGGACATCCGCAATACATTTAAGGGGAGAACGGTCTGTGTCGACTTGGTTGGCTCGACCGGTACGGGCAAGACCCAGGGCGTAATGCGTGCGGCCGCAGAAGCCGCGCGCAAGAAAGGGGCCGAGAGTGTGGTGCTCATCAGCCTTTCGCCCTGGAACGATCCGGACGCTTCCTACATCCACCACTTCGGCAACGCCTGCCGCCGTGGAATCCAGTTGGGGGCGAACTACGTGAAGGACCCGCGTTACCAACCCGTTATCCTTCTGGACGAGGGTGACGCAACGCTAGGCCAGTCGAACGGTCACACCCATTCCCACAAGCAGGAGGAACAGTTGGCCCTGCAAAGTCTACTTTCCGAACTGCCACCGGGCCTGCCGATCTATCTGGCGCGCAACCCGCGTCCCGGCATTTGGCTGCCGGCAGCCTTGCAGCGCCGCTTCGACACGCGTTTGATGCCGATGTCGACGCCCGGCCAGATCGCATGCGTCGCGGCACACTACTGCGTCGAGTCGGCCGCACAACGTCTGGGTGTGACTTGTCAGGCGTTTGGCGAGCGGCTGGCAGACAGTCTCTTCTCCAAACGCCGGCTGCTGGCTTACGCCGTGTACGACTCCGGCCGCCGCCAGCCGGTTTACGCCTCGCATCTGCAAGTCGTGTCGCCAGGCAAAATCAAGCGATTGGTGGAGCGATTCTGCTGGGACGTCGAGGACGGCGAGGTCAACTCGATGGACGAGTTGATCGGCATTCTCGATCGCGAGTTCCAGGCACCGCCGGACCTACGGAACAACCTGTATGAACTCACGTTTCTGACACCGCCCAGCGATGACACGCTGCGGATCGTGGAACTTCAATAGACAGGGGGCTGACACCCATGAGTTCATGGCGTCCTGATAAAGGATCCTCGGAAGAGATCGAGGGTTTCTACCGCGGACATCGCCTGAAGGTAAAGAGAAACGGTCAACATTACCACATAGGCGATACCCCATATGGTGCACTAGAGATTATTTCTGTGGGAGACCTGTACCTGGTCGCGGCGGAGAACCCTCCGGAACAGATGTCGCCCAAAGAGTTGCGGTTTGTTTCGGAGGAGATCCTCACGCACCTAAGCAAACAGGTTCCCCCGCTGATGCCCTGGAAAACCGTTTCCCGAGGCAGCCTACAGGAGGTCCTGCAGCAATTGGGTGATCCCGGCCAATCCCAAGACTTGGCCTTGCGGTCACTGGCACCGTTCGTCCAGCCCTACGTTTCGGACCGGCCCAACGAGTTGTGCGGCGAAGCACGCCAATCGCGCGCGGACACGTTGGCCGGGCTAGTGGCGGCTCAGCGTCCAGGCTATCCGGTGCCGGCGCTCACGGGGCCTCTCGGGGTGGGCAAACACACGTTGGCGGCCAATGTCGCTGGCCGGTTGAATCTGCGGCCCCTGGAAATGCCGCTCAGACGAATGCTGATCCAACGCGTCCTGCAGTCGCCCTCCGAACTGTTGCTGCAGGTCACGGTCGCCTTGCAGGAACGCGTTGACGACGGACTGGCGATTGTGTCCGAAGCCGAATTGCTGCAGATGTTGCCGGGCCCCCAGCGGCACATGATCTTGCGAGAACTCGCTCAACTGCCCCACGCGGTGCTGCTGGCCAACCAGCCGGAGTTTTCCTGCGAAAACTGTGTGCCGCTGGAATGCCCCGGCCTGATGTCCGTGGAAGAAGCCGGGCAGTTGATCGGTTCGGTCCTCCCCGATCTCGAAGTCGTACCGGAGGCGCTCCGTCTAGCAGTCAGCGCTGCATCCGACCCGGATTTTGGGATCATCCCCGCCCGCCTGTTGTACGTCGTCGACATCGGTTTGTCGCTCGGTCGTGCCGACGGCGCATCCACTCGCTTCACGCCGGATGATGCCGTAGCCGCCGTTGAGACTGCCCAGGACACTTGGCAAGGACCGGATGCTGACGTCGAACTGTTGTGACCCAAACTGAGAACCAACACCGGCGCAAAGAGAAGAGATGACCACTACCACCTCCCCAGTAACCCGTCCCCGGACAGCCGTCGTTGCCGGCCCCGAATCACTACTGCGAGCGTTGGGCCACCAGTTGGAGTCCCGCGTGTTGCCTGGCAAGCCGGTCATCGTACGGCTGGACGGCGATCAAAAGGCGTATCGCTTTGATCTGTCCATTGTGTCGGAGGCGTTTATTCGAGAGACGGCGCTCCGTATCCCTTCGGGTCAATCGCACGGCAATCTTGGTCCTTGGCAGTATCTCGGCCCATTGCCGAAACTACTCGACACTTGCCTGAGGTGTGTCGACGTGACGCACCGCACCCCCAAAGCCACGCTACCGATCATCGCCTGCCGGGCTTGGCCCTACCTGGCAGCGCTGATAGACAGCCTGGAAGCTGAAACAGACGCAACGGACGGCCGCGTGCAACCACCGGCGACGGACGCGATGCGGTTCGAGAAATACGTGCGAGCTACGGAAGGCAGTTTGTCGACGGCCCAACAGATGGCTCGCGCCGTCACGGCACGCGCGACCAAACTGGGACACGGCGACAAGCGTCCAACGGTGCTCCAACTGCGCAACACTCCGGCGGGCGTGCAGGTGGAGTGGCTGGACCGGCTTCAAGAGGTAACACACTCGGAGTTTCTGGCGGAATTCCTCGAATCGGCCGCCGACGGTGTTGTCGGGTTCTCACGAACGGGAAGCTCGCTCGAGCGAGACGCAATGCAGCATCTGGAATCGGCCAGTCCGCTTCTGGCATCCGCCGTGTCCCAATCGTTACAGTCGGGTAAGCCCGTGACTACGTTGGTGGGTACGTATGGCGCCCGGCAGGAACTGCCCATGAGTGTCTGGGTCTTTGTCCAGAGTAACTACGAGGATACGGGGATAGGCAGGGTCTTCCTTTCAGCGCATCGGAATCACGACGAGTTCATTCTGGAGGGGCTTCGCGGCGACAGGTACTACTTCCCTCCCTGCCTGTTGGGCGCGCGATTGTCGTTTTCTGGATTCGACAGCCCGCGGGTATACGAACCACTGGTAATCCAGCCCTCGGGGGGCTATAGATGGAACCATCCATATTCCGGGTGTCTCCACGGAGATGCTTTCGCTGCAACCGGCTCGCCCATCTGCGACCCGGCCATGGGGACCGCCTCCGATCAGGCAAAACGGCTGTTTCCTGGATTGGCGTCGCGAGTTTCCCACACTCAGTCTCGAGACATCTGCCTGGAGGGTGTGTGGCTCCACCTCGAGACGGTTCGGACCACTTTCCATTCCACGATCTCTCCCATCTTCCGACCGGATGTATTGGGACTCGTCAACAGCCTGCACGACATCGCGAAAACTGGTCTCACAAGAGCTCATGAGCGCAATGTCGAATCGACGCCTCGATCGGAGATGACCACCGAGAGCATGTACTGTCCGCTGAACGGTCATCGCGTGACAGGCAACTTGGCGCGGCGCACGTTCCCTTATTGGGGCTGAGTTTCCCCGACCGTTGTATATGATCTTGCCCTCAAATGATTCTGCCTTGTATTACTACCTGAATGAGATCGACTACCGTTGGCGAATGCCTGGAGGTGCGTCCCTGCGAATCGAGTCGCTCCGTGGCGTTGGGCGGATCTACTTCCATTGGAAACACGCAAGAGCGAAACCCGCCCTGAATCATTTCCGCACCGGCGAGACGACAGTCTTCGGACAGGGGGGCCGAGTGCGAGGTGGACGCGCGTTCTTGACCTATATCCGATCGCCCCGAAACGAAGGCGACAGCATTTTCGGGCGATCTCTGACAGTGCAGTTGCCGTATTGGATGCTGGCCGTCGCGAGCGGAATACTGGTTATTCCGTGGCGACGTCTAGTGCCCGATGTCAGAAGAAGTGGAACATCAGGCTAGATCTGCATATCCACTCTGATTGGCCACAGAAAGCGGCTTGTGCGCTGGAAAGTCGTCCAAGATGTGTCCAGCTCTACCCGTATTTGGGCATTGTAAGCTTGGAGGGTGGTCACCGGGGCCGCCCGCTCCGCGCCAGTTTCGGCTTCGCCGAACTAGGCAACAACTCTTGGCTCGAGGAGTTCACAATGTTCAAACGACGCAGACGCACGACTCACGGGAACGACCCTCGTCGCTCTTTGCAGTTCGAAGGGCTGGACCGACGATGCATGCTCGCCAGTTGGGCCGGGGCTGACGGCTGCCCCGTCGCCGCAGATGAGATGCCCGAAAATCAAGACATTGGCGACCGCCAAACGGAAGCTACATCGTTGCCCGTTTCAAACCAAGAGCCCTGTCAGCCTGGCACTGGCGGTAATGTGGCCCTCGGCGATGTGACTCCGGACATCCAAAGTGAAAACCTACAGCCTGCTCCGGACTACGAGGCGATGACTCCGGCCGAGCGATCCATAGTGGAGATCATTAGCCAAGCCATCGCCGATGAGGAGTATCGCGCCGCGCTGTTTTCAGATGCCACGGCAGCCATCGCCGGCTACCTCGTAACCGACGATGATCAGATTGCTCTTGGGTTGATGCCAGAAGAGTCGTTTGACTTCTTCGCATCCATGGTCGAAGCACGTCTCGGCGAGGCCATGGCCGGCGACCCCGAGGGTGCACTTTCCGAGGCACAAACGGAAGTGCTGCAACACGTCGTTCATGCTGTTTGGCGAGACCTCAATCCCGGCGGGCTGGCGTATGTTCTAGCCTACAAAATCCCAAACAAGCATCTGAAGCGGTAGCGTCGGGGCCGCCCCAGTCGATCTGTCGCACGTATTCCACAGGAATGCGGTTCCTGCCAGGAACTGCGTTCCCACGTTCTAGACCGTGAGTGTATGAACGAAACTACGCTTTGCCGGCGAGACCATCTGCGACGATGGACGAGAATCACCGTTGGCGGACCCGAATTGGTGGTTCTGTTGGATCCGGCCTACGCGCCGTGCTTGTTTGTACCAGTTGGTCCTGAATCATCCGGGTGATATCCAGCCCGTTCTGATAGACAACGCGTCGCAACAGCCCGTCCTGGACCGATCTGAATTCGTTCGGATCAATCTCGGCACTGTTGTATCTCAACACCAAGCCGATTCGTTCGCGTTCGGCCAGTCGCGAAACCGCTTCACGCATTCTCATGCAGAAATCGTAGTGGGCTTTCGATTCGTGCTTCAAGATCTCTCTTTGCCGTCTCGTAGCCTCCAATCTCAGGTCCTTGGCCATGTTCGCGAGGTTCTCTTCTATCTGCTTGTACTCCGACGAGTCCGGCCTGAAGTTCGTCAGCCTCATCTGTTCGTTGCGCATCCTGAGTTGCTGTTCCTCAGTCCATTTTCTCAGCGCGAGCGCACTCGCTCGCGTCTCGGATGCGACCTTTTGGAGAGGAGGATACTCGCGGATAATGTGAGCGACGTCGATCACAGCCACGTTGGTCCCGGCAGGCCGAAACTGCGCAGGCTGAGCGCGCATGGTTTGCGTAGCGAATCCGACAAAACACAGGACTGCCACGACCGTGGCGGAACAAAGAGCAGTCTTCACGTCAACACTCCTTTCGATTGGGAAAGCAATCCTTGCTGGGAACATCCCCTCGACGTTCCCACCCGCGGCGGCCACCCGCAACTGGCGCGCCAATTCGGACAAGCGTTGGGGCTCTTGACGCGCTAGCTTTGTTAGGGCTGCGGCCGATAGTCCAAGAATTGGGAATCAAGGACATGCATGCTCTTCGACGTGCGCAGAATTGCCGCGATTTTGTAGGGAAAAGATTAAAGTCGGAAGTTCTTACAATCAGGGCGGTGGGTCGACGGTAGTAGACAATGGCTCGTGCTCCGTGACGATCATCGACGGACATCTATACGCCAAGATCACGAAGGGACACCATAGATCAGGCTGAAGCTTCCTGCTCCTGCCACCATCGGGCAGCTTGAGCCCGCGACCAGTGCCCCGTCGCCTCGCAATCTGACACTGCATGGGTCAGTGCGTTCATGTCCTGAAAACGATCCGCTGGATCCTTGGCGAGGCATTTGTGAATCACCCGCTCAAGGTCGCGAGGCACTTCGGGATTGTGTTGGGAAAGAGGAACGGGCTCCTCGCACGTATGGGCCTCTATTAGTTCGACTAAACGCGCACTCACGAAAGGCGGACGCCCAGTCAGCATGCAGTAACTCACGGCACCGAGCGAGTAGATGTCAGTCCTCGGATCGGCAACGACGCTTCCGGCCGCTTGCTCTGGTGACATGTATAACGGAGAGCCCGTGATGAACCCGTCCGTAGTCGAACGTGGACCTCGCTCGTCGGTGATTGGCTCAACCAAGCCAAAGTCCAGGATCTTCGCCACGTCATGGACTCCGCCCCGCTGAGCGATGACGATGTTTTCCGGTTTGATGTCGCGGTGAACGAGCCTCGCCTGGTGGGCTTCTCGAAGCGCATCACACACCTGCAGCAAGAGATAGACAACCCTTTCCGGTGGCAACGGCCCATGTCCTTTCACCAGTTCCGCCAGACTCATGCCGGGCAGGTATTCCATAACGTAGTAGAACGTTCCATCTTCGGTCCGGCCGTAGTCCAGAATCTCCACAGTGTTCCAATGCGAGAGTCGGGCGGTCGCTTGGACTTCGCGTTGAAACCGAGCCAGGGTCTTCTCATCGCCCACCTTGTCAGGCCGAATCAGTTTGACAACGCACGGCCGTTTCAGCATCTCGTGTTCCGCCAGAAAGATGTCGCCCATCCCTCCGCCACCGAACCGCTTCGTGAGACGATACTGGCCAAGCTGTTTGGCCCGCAACGCCTCGCGTCGCAGGATGTCGATCTTGTTCACGCCGATGACACCGCCGATCGCTGCCAACAAGAAGGTGAGCAGGATGCCCACCAAATCATCCATGCTCAACACCCGTCCCACCGACGCTTGAAGCAGATACATGCCGAGAACGAGCGCGACCGGCGACATGGCGATCGAACCAATGACCACGGTTGCCCGAGGCAGCGTGCTGGGAATGAACAGTGCGTACACGAACACCAGAATCACCCACGGCCCCACGGAAAACGCGAACACGCCCCATTCCTCACAGGCGCGTAGCGTCAGGAAATATTGCGACGCGAGGAAGAGAACGGCGGGAAGGCCAAACAGCGCCAGTTCGGCGATGAGGAGACGAGAGAAGGAACTCGGTTGGCGAGAGAACAGGAGGAGGCTGAAGAGGCCCAAGATGGCGGTAACGGCCGCGTGGCACCAAAACAAGAACCATTCGGCCGCAGAGTCGAGCGGTGGCCCAATCGCAATCTGCAGAACACGCCGACAGAGCAACACAGCGGAGGCTGCCAGAAGAAGCGCGGCCGCCAGCCGAAGTCGTCGTCGCCAAAGGGGAAATATCTCTTCGGGGCCGCGGATCACTTCGTGCCGAGCCGGGGCAACCGCTTGCGGAACCGACTGCTCCAATGTCTCCGCCAGGGTATCACGCTCGACCATGTTGTCGGCGTCTTGCGGTAACCGTTCAGGGGTAGGATTCAGCGCTTCACGCCGAGGTTCTCTTTCTGCCATTGAGATTATTTTACGTCAGTTCGCCGCTAGTGCCCACCCACATCGCGCGGGCGCGCCATCTACCTCCGGATGCCAGCTTCGCCCGATCTGAATATGGCAAAACTACTCGGACTGTGATTCTCTTTGCTTGTTCCGATGCTTGACCGACGGTAGCATGGCCAACGAGCAAGGAGGAGGCGAGATGATCCAAGGCCACGAAACCATGCAAGACGCTGAAGGATGTCTCGGCCCAATTCCAGAGACACGATCCTCAGACTCTACAGGAGAAAGACCACCGATGGAGAACTTTCTTGGAATCGACCTGGGCACGAGCGCCACGAAGGTCGGCGTTTTCAACGCAAAGGGGGAACGCGTGGCCCTCGCGTCCGCTCCTTGCGCGATTTCTCGGCCTAAACCCGGCTGGTTCGAACAGCGGCCTGACGATTGGTGGGACAGTGTGATCTCGTGCCTGAGGCAGATATGGACGGCGGGGGTTGCGCCCTCGGACATAGGCGCGATCGGCCTGAGCGGCCACTTCACGACAGTCTTTCTGAACGAGAGCAGAAAGTCCGCGCGCCCCGCTATCACGTGGCAGGACGCTCGGGCCGAACAAGAAGCGGCGGAACTTGCACGGACAGTCGACACCGACGATGCACAAAGGCTGCTCGGCATCGATCTCCCTTTCTCGCCATCAATGCCGCCAGCCCGCGTCGCATGGGTCACGAAGAACGACTCGAACTGCGCCGGTGACATCCGATGGATCGCTCAAGCGAAGGACTACATCGCCAGTCGACTTACCAGCGAAGTGAGCAGCGATCGCCATTCCATGCTCGGCCTCGTGCACACGCTCACAGGCCAGACGGATGAAGAATACCTGAACCGGCTTGGGATCACTTCACAAGTGATTCCGAGGCTGGCCGAACCGGACGAGATCGTCGGCTGCGTTTCCGAGGCCGCATCGCGTGAGACCGGCCTGCTCGCAGGCATTCCCGTCGCAGCCGGCTGGATCGATGCGTATTGCAGTATGGTCGGAACGGGGATGAACTTGCCGCAACGCGCGTTCGATTACGCGGGCACATCGGAAATTGTCGGCCTGCTCAGCGGCGAAATGCCAAGGGAGCCCCGTGGCTTGCTAGCCATCCCTTTGAAGCCGGGCAGGGTCGCGGTGTATGGCTTGACAAACTGCGGTTCCGGTTCGCTGGCATGGGCGGTGGAGGCGATTGGTGGCGGCGAGCCGATGGAGAGGTTGCTTGCCGAGGCCGAGACCGCGCCGCCCGGATGCGACGGGCTCTTTTTTCTTCCTTATCTTGACGGAGAGAGGAGTCCAATCTGGGACGCGGCCGCGAGAGCCACGTTCCTCGGTATCAATAGCCAACACAAGCGGCCTCACTTCCTGCGTGCCGTGCTTGAGGGTGTGGCTTTCAGTGTGAACCAGATCATTGGGATCGCTCGGACGCAGACGGGCATCGAGCCCAGTGCTTTCATGGTATCTGGCGGGGGCGCGAAGAGCACGCTGTGGAGTCAGATTCGCGCTGACGTGAGTCAGCTTCCTGTCAACGTTTGTACGGAAACCGAGACGGGCGCACTTGGGGCAGCGATATTGGCCGCTGTTGCCGGAGGAATCTACGACGACCTGGCCCAGGCAGCGGCCAACATGGTTTCTGTGGAAAGGACCGTTGAGCCGAATGGCGGCCACCGTACGCTTTACGCCGAGTCGCAGGCCCGTTATGAAGCGGCGTATCCCGCGATCCGAGAGGTCTCACGACTGCCCGGCGATCCGTCCGGCCTCGATTGACAGGTTCGTATGACGCGAAGCGCTGGCGGAAGAACCCTGGCCCTGTCGTATCCGCTCGGCCAGTGACTCCAGCAGCGTGACGGTAGCAATATCAGGGAAGTTGACCGAGAAACCGTCCTCTTTGTATGCTTGGCACGAGGAGAACTGTATTGCAATTCGCCGATCCTGGCTAACGCGTATCGGAGGCATGATTCCATGTCTGGTGAGGCTCAGGCTGACGATTCTCATGACAACAGCAGGTTGCAGCAACTGTTGGCTGAGAGCGAAGCCGCGTACCGTGGGTACCGCCTTGGACACGAGAGCCTTGAGCACTTGTACGACCGTTTGACCGAGTTACTCACCGAAGTTGAACAACTCCGGTTGGAGCAGCCACAATCCCCACCAAGCGTGCTTTTCCTGGGGCGGCATGATCTTTACGAGACGGCTGCAGCGTTGGCCTACAGCCTCGGCAGGCTAGGAGACGCCTTTGACCACGCGGAGCGAGCCCGAGCCCGTACCTTGTTGGACCGAAGCCTGAACAAGCTCGCCTTTGACCCAAAGCGGCTACAAGACCCAAGTCTTCTCCAACAGGAGACCGCCTTGAGTCAAAAGGTCAGGGACTTGAACCGGCAATGGCACGCGACCGCTTTGGCGAACCGAGCGCCCTTGTCGGTCGGCGACGGAGCGGACGGGCCTCTGCGAGCGGGCGATGCCGTTGAAGGCAACGCTGAATCAGCGCTGCGTGGCGTTCGCAACGAGTTACTGGAGGTTCGCAAGGCGATTCAGCAGCAAGATCCGGCGTACGCCGCGTTGCGAGGCGTCACGCCCGCGGCTCTCGAGGACATCCAGGCACTCCTCGATGATGCAAGCGCAGTGCTGGCCTACTGCGTGACCGCTGAACGCGTCCTCGTGTTCGTCATTACACGAAAGGGGTTCTGGGCCGAGCACGTAAACGTATCGGGCACTCGGCTTTCCGCTCTGATCAGTGCATACCGAGAAGAACTGCAGCGTTTTGGCACGCTGCAACGCGATATTGTCCTGGAGGACAGCCGTTCGTCCGCAGGTGCAAGCGACCGGCTCGACTACCAGCAACTGGACGCCTTGGCCCACGAACTGTACGAACTACTTGTCAAGCCAGTGGAGATACACCTGCGCGGCAAGTCGCGGCTTGGAATAGTGCCAGACGGCGACCTGCACCTCCTGCCCTTCCAATCCCTCCGGAAGAAGGGCAGCTACCTGATTGAGCGGTACGCGGTGTGGTACGCTCCGAGTCTGAGTCTGCTGGATCTCTGTCATCAGCGGCAGCGTCGCAGCCGGGGCAAACTGTTGGCGCTGGGAAATCCCGACTTAGGCAACAGTGACTTGGCCTTACCGTTTGCCGAGCAGGAGGTGCTGGCCGTTGCGCCCCTTTTTGATTGCCTGTCGTACCTCGGGCCGGCTGCCAACTTGGCGGCGTTACTAGAGAATTGGGAAAAAAGCGACGTTTTGCACTTGGCATGTCACGCCCTTTGGGACGCGGACCAGCCCGAGTTTTCGGCTCTGCTGCTCACCCCGGGCGACGGCGACGACGGGAGGCTGGAAACCCAGACGCTTTTTGAGCTAGACCACGACCTGCCTGTCAGCCATGTAACCCTTAGCGCCTGCAATACTTCATTGGGAACTGGCAGCGATCTGACCGGACTGGCGACCGGTTTCCTGTACGCCGGGGCGCCGGCGGTCGTAGCATCGCTCTGGCGCGTAGACGACTTCTCCACGAGCGAGTTGATGGTGGAATTCTATCGGGGCATGACGAAGGTCGATCGCGCCGAGGCCTTACGCGCGGCGCAGGTACGGTTATTGCGTTCGCGCGAGCACGCTCATCCCTATTTCTGGGCCGCCTTCAAGCTTATCGGTTCTCCCCTGGCGATTGACTTGGACCGGATTCATCCGATGTCCGCCTTCAACTTAATCCACCGGTGGACCTACCGATCCGCTGAAGGCTATCTTTCTCGTCCGGCGGCCGCAGCAGGCATGCTCTTTGCCAACTGGCTGGAGCGGGACGAAGATGGGCAGGGCGTATTGCATCGGAAACGCGCCGTCTACGCAGTTGCACTGGAGGACCGCCGACTGTGCTGGCGGCGCGATGTTCTCGACCCGGCGCAGGCACATTGCTGGCTATCCGGCTTGGTACATGTTGACGCCACCTCGAAGGTCTTTGCCTTGCGGGTTGGAGATGGCGAGGTGGTGTGGGAGCACGAGACGGGCAGCCATTTTACGCAGTCGCTCTGCTGCAATGGCGATCTAATCTACGCGGGCGGCCACAGCCGGTCGGTGTATGCCCTGCATGCCGAGACTGGCAAGGTGGCATGGGAGTACCCGTTGCCCCGGCCGGGGAGTGGCGGGTTCAGTATGGGTATGGACCGGGTGTTCGTAGGATGCAAGGACCACCATCTGTATGCACTGGACGCACGATCTGGCCGACTCGTTTGGCGGTGCGATATCGGTTATGCGGAATGGAATCGCGGAGTGGCCTGGATCGAAGACGGACGTCTCCATACTGAACTCGGCACATTCGCAATCGACACGGGGCACCATGAAGAGCAGGCGCTTCCGGCTCCGCCGTTTGCGGCCGACGATTGTCTGCTCATGGACAAGATCAAGCATTTGCCTCGCGGTGTGGACCTGGAGATTGAAGACACCTACTTGAGGCTGGACAGCGACTTGGGGTTTCTATGGGACAGATCCGGATATGAGGACGGTTTTCTGAGCATGTTTGACCTTCAAGACGGCCAGCTCTTGCGCCGGTTTCGACTGGGACGCTCCAAAGTCAGTGGAATCTGCCGAACGGGGGACCTAATGGTCGTTGGAGGTGGCGACGGGGTGCTGTACGGCTTCTCGGTCGGTACAACAAGAGAAACGGGGAGACGCGATGGATCGGGCGAGGAATAGCGCCGATGTGCCGCCTGCGGAAGCAAACGCTCCTCGGTTTGACTTTCACTTGGCTGCTGCACCTCGACTTCTTTGGAAGACGCGAATTGGCGACAGCTACGGTGGCGCTCGTCCACGCGTTGCGCAAGGACGGCTGTTTGCCTGGGACCGGGAGGACCAACTCCTGGTACTCGATGCCATGAGCGGTACGGTGCTGGACCGGCGGCCCGTCCTGGATGAAGTCATACACCAAACGCCATGGTCAATCGGCGAGACGCTCTACATGTCGGCGCGGAAGCGGGGTGAACGCAGCACCTGTCTATGCGCGTACAACTGGGCTCGTGCCGAAGTTCTTTGGACGAGACCAACACGCTTCGATTGGACTGCTCCTCTTGCCTGCGAGGAACTGGTTTGGGCGCGCACGACGGATGACTATGTGCATGCACTGCGGGCGGCAGACGGCATGCCAGTCTGGACGCACCGCCTGCGACGGACATATCACCATTCGTCGCTGGTGTTCATGGATGACGCTGTCTACCTCGGTGGCGCGGGCAAGGCTGGGTTCAAGTCTGAGGGGCAGGCATACGATTTCCAGACGGACGGCTATGTTCTGGCCCTCGATGCCGCGACTGGGGAAGTCCGCTGGATGTATGTCACGCGTGGAGAAATCTGGTATGTGCCGGCCGTGTCCGGAGCGGGCGTCTACGCGGGCGAGACGGCCGGCAAGAGCCGAAGTGTATACGCGCTCACGGCCGCACCTCGTTCGCGGCTGGGACAATGCAATTGGCGCTACGAATTGGACGGTCTAGCTCAGGCCGGTATCGTGATCGGGAACGTCGTGTATTGGGGCTGTTACGATGGATACCTCTACGCTCTCGATGCGGAAACGGGGGAACTGGGCTGGCGCTTCAAGGCAACGGCTTCTATGGCCGGCGACGGGCCGGCCTGCGTCCTGCGCGATTGGGTGTTTGTTGGCTCGCGGGACGGTTACTTGTACGGCTTGGATGCCTGCAGCGGCGCATTGCGCTGGAAACACTATGTGGTGGATGACGAAGCTCTCGCCGCCGAGACAGAGGAACAAGAGAAGCGGCGGGCTCAAGGAGACGCGGCGGGCACCGAGAATTGGAGCGAAGACGAGCGACGCGAATGGGAGGCGTACGAGGCATCGAATCAAATGAGCGTCGAGCCGGAAGCGACAACGGACGATGACGAGTCCGCCGTGCCTTCCCACATCGACCCGCTTGCCTGGGTGGCTGAGGGGAGATTGTACTTGCTGACCAAGCAGGGTTTTCTCTCCTGTTTTGACGTACCTACAAAGCAGATGAACGACGAGGTGCCGCGTTGAACTCGTTCGACTCAAGACGAACGCAGGCGCGCCAAATCAGCGAGCAGGCATGGGCTTTCTTTCAGGCTCATGAGTATGGTCGCGCTCGAGACAGATTCGCCCAACTCGTGCAGTTGGAGCCCGAATCTGCCGGCGCCTGGCTCGGGTATGCGTGGTGTCAAATGATCACGATGGAAGCCGAAGGAGCCAAACAGGGCGACGTGATTGCGGCTTGCGTACCCATGCTGGAGCGAGCCGTTTCGTCACACGGGCGGTCAGGCGAATTGTCGGAGAATCAGTTGGCCGGGGCGCAACTCCAACTGGGGATGCTCAAGAAACTGGACGAGCAGAAAGAGTCTGCGTGGGGTCACTTCGAGGCCGCCATTCACGCGTCCCCCAAATCACCCGTGACGGCCGAGGCGCGAAACGAACTGGCTGTTTTGGCGGTCGAACGAGAAGACTGGGACAGGGCGGAAAGACTACTTCGCGAGGCGATTGAAATCGACCCCCGACACGAGAAGGCGAACAGAAACTTGAAATTGGTGCAGCAGGAGCGCGAGACCTTCGAGATCATATTTCACGTCATGTCGTTGCCAGGTGGCAAGACGGTGGTACGCGTGAGCCCGGACGAAACCCTCGGAGACATTGGCGCCCGCGTTCTGCCGGGCTTCGAGCTGCCCACCACAGGGGGCATGTTTATTTACTCTGGCGACGACGCCCTGCCCGCCGAGTTGGACATGGGGCAACGAGAACCTCACCAGACGGTCCGGGAACTAGGGGTCAAGCCGCGCGACACGATCGTCTACTTCGACTTCCAGCACGCGCGTGCCACGGATGAAGCTGACAGGCTGCTGCGGTCTGTTGAGCAGCATCGAATTGCTGGTTTCCCGGCGCTGGCTCGCCGAGAAATCCGCTGGGCGCTTGAATCTGTGATCAGACACCAAGCCGACGAGCAGTTTGACGAAGCGGAAGCACTGCTCGAAGCCGTCCTGCAACTGGACGCGGACAATTCCGAGGCCCGCACACTACTCGCCGAAGTCCAAACTGCCATAGGCACGCGGGACGCGGGCAGCGAGCGTGCCGACGGCGTGTCGTGGCTACACGGATATGGTAGCCCAGCGCGAACCAGTCAGACGGTACGTGGCCCAATACCGCCATTACATTCGGTTTGGGAATTCGAGGCAGGAAACGGCCTGACAGCTTCTCCTGTGGTTGGACACGATTGCATCTACCTGCCCTCGCGGGACCATCTGTACTGTCTTGACATGCTGAACGGTCAAGAACGGTGGAAGTGGGAAGCTGGCAGCGTTTTGGAGCAAGCGCCGGTGG
This sequence comes from uncultured Pirellulaceae bacterium, assembly GCA_964623055.1. GTDB lineage: Bacteria > Planctomycetota > Planctomycetia > Pirellulales > Pirellulaceae > JADHUC01. The sequence goes on along the minus strand of CAZURK010000010.1, from coordinate 65,296 downwards.
CGGGCGCGCAGCGTGTGTATGTCGTTGATCGTGAGAGTTTGTACTGCCTGGCCGGTGAAAGCGACCGCACGATCTGGCGAGTCAAAGGAACGCATCTTCGGTCACCCGTCTTGAAAGGCAATCAACTGTTTGTCGCTGCTGCAGATGGGACATTGCGATGCCTGAACGCAGAGACCGGGCATCTTGTCAGGGCCTTGGCCTCGGGTGAGCGGCAGCTACACTCGCTCGCCGTCGATGAGGATCGCGTTGTAGCCGTTTCAAACCGGGCTGTTGTGTGTGCGGACAAGAGCTTGCGTCGTGTGCTGTGGCGACAAGAAGGACGTTTTGATGAGGCCATGCCGATTTTGGCACATGGCCGCGTCTATGTCGGCACGTTTGAGGACGGCTTGTGGAGTCTTGACGTGAAGACGGGGCGGCGGTGCTGGATATTTGCCACCGACGCGTGGGTGCGCGCGGCGCCGGCAGCCGGACGGGGGCGGATCTACTTTGGCGATACAGCGGGACGATTTGGCTGCCTGAATGCCCTCACCGGCGAGTTACTCTGGACGCCGCGGGAGTGGTTGACCAATCGCTGCGCATGCTCGACGGCGCCAGTCGTGGCTGGTCCCTTTGTGTATGTTCTGCTTGATGATGGAGTTCTGTATTGTCTGGACACCTTGCGAGGAGTGGAGACTTGGCGCGTCGAACTGGAGCGATGGCAGGGTGGTGTCGGCTCGCTCGCAGTTACATCACGAGCTGTATACTACACCACACGCGGGGGTCGGGCCGGCTGCGTGGGAGATGCCTCTCTTCGCTCACCTTCTGGCCGCGGAAAGATGGCTTTGCCAGACGCACCGGGGCGTGGAGAGCTGCCGCCGTTGGACGGCAACCTGGAAACGGCTAAGGTTGAGTTTCGCGACTTCGGCCAGCGGTCTTCGCTCTCCGTCAGCGAAACGAACGAGATGCACCAAGCGGTCTATTTGTTGATGGGCGACCGGCTCGACGAAGCCATTGCGATCCTCCGGCAGCTTGAACGTGACCGCCCGGATGAAGAGATCGTGTTGCAGAATCTGGCGCGGGCCTACGAGTCGCGGGGATTCGTTGGCGAAGCGCTGGCCACTTTCGATCACATTCTAGAACTCAATCCCGGCGACCTTGAAGCGTTTGCGGCCATGGGCCGATTGCTCCGCACGCACCCAGACATCATCGAACAGATCTATGGCCCGCCGCGTCCCATCATGACGCCATCTCGACTGGATGAAATGACGGCGCTGGAGCCCGGGCTCAGGGCAGTCGAGCTGGCCGGTCGGCCGGTGTTCATCTGTCAGGTCGATCGTGCCCTGGCAAACGTTCTTGCCACGTCGCCCGCCTGGTACTGGTGGCAGTTGTTCGAGTCCTCGCAATACCCAGTTCTCCGCATCTACATGGAATTCGACTATCAGCCATTTCGCACGTATGATCTTCTGCTCCCGCTCGATATTGGGGAAGAGCAGACCGCCTCCTGGCTTCGAGGGGTCTTGCAGGTGGACGAGCTTGCCGTTCACCTCTATGATCAGTCGCAAGAGTATTGCTGTTCCAGGCATCTGAGTTTTGCCTCCGCTCAGCGTGCTCGACTCAGACGATTGATTGATCGCGCACAACGGTACATGTCGACGCTGCCATTAGCACTGCGTAGTTTTCATGCTGCCGTCCAGGAGGTTCAACACCTGGACAACAGGACGCCCGGCTTGGCAGACCAATCCGAGCAGCCTCCGAGTTCTGATGAGGAGACAAGTGATGAGCCTATTTGACGGGGTCAGAGACCGGCGCGATGACGAGACCGCGCTCCGTGCTCGCGAACTCGTGCGTCGAGGCGAAGCGTATCAGCGCGCAGGGAACCTTGGTGATGGCGCCCGCGAATACGAGGAAGCGATCAAGCTCGATCCGAACTGCGCAGATGCCCATTACGGCGTGGCCCGTTGTTACCACGGACTTGCTCGCGAGGAGAACGAACGCGCAGGCGGAACGATTTACTTCTGCTCGGGCCTGGAACGACTTGCACAGGCGATCGCTGCCTTTGAGCAAACCGTTCGACTCCAGTCGCACGCGGCCGATGCTTTCCTGAATTTGGGATTGGCTTGTGACAATGCCGCCCGACTGGAAGAAGCGGAACGGTGCTACCGTGAGGCCATCCGTCTCGACCCCGATGGCATGGACGGGGCCGATGGGTACTTCAATCTCTCCTTGCTGCTGTATATGCGAGCCATCGGTTGGGCTGGCTTAAGACAATTCCCCGGGTTCATCCAGGTGAGTGTGGGCGATCCCGCCCTCGAAGCCGCGTTCGCCGAAGCCGAAAGAGGCGTTGCACTCGGTCAACGGATAGTCCAACGCGATCGGAGTTTCCTACCCAACCTGATCCAGGCCCATCATCGGCTGGGCCAGTGGTACGACAGACATTTGCAGGGCAGTCGAGCGATTCCTCATTTTCAGGCGCTCCTTCAGCTCGATCCAAGTGATTCCGATGCCCGCGCGTGGCTGGAACGTGCAGAAAAGAACACCGGGCAGAAGCTTCTATAGTGGTCGTGGATCCCAGGAAACGATTTGGAGACACGCTAGGCTCCAAACGTTTCGAAGCTCCCCCAGGCCTTGGGTGAGCCGACATCGTCGCAATAATCGCGAACAAAAGCGGCGTACGTTTTTTCCATCAGCGTGAACGTCGGCATGTCATCCACCTCGGCCAAGGAAGCTATGACCGAGTGGGCGCCGCCCACCAGAGCCTATCGTCATAATCCGGGAAAACGAGGGCGACCCTTCATGCCACTCGAATCCCTTGCCAGCGGTGTCCCTGCAAGAGATACTGACGCAAGACACTCGGGCAGATGGAGTGAAGGAGCCATGAGGAGTGAGCAATGAGCGACGTCAGTAACGAAGCGTTCCTTGCATTCCAGGATGGCATGGAACAGTGCGAAGTCAAGCTCGGTGATGGTCGCGTTGGGATCAACACCCAACTGGTCCGAGAGCTTGTTCGGGAGCAGCCGCTGGTTGCGGAGAAGTATGTGGAAATATACTGCTCGAAAGCGGCCGGCCAACCCATCTTGCTCCAATCGGCCCTTGTCGTGGCCGTTTCGCACCAGGCGGAGTTTTCTGATGACCGCCTGCCACGTTTCGTCATGAAACGTGCGGAGGAATTGGGCGCCACGGAATACATCCACCGAATGGAACGCGCGAAGGATCTCGAAGAATCGCGGGCCGAGGCGGCGGAACGCCAGGCGGCGAAATCGTGGTGGCAATCCCACGACAGGCAGGATGCGGCCTGCGACGGTCCGATGTGCATGCAGCGACTGCGCCGCGGCGAGGGTTATCTCACGGCGGGACGTATTGTCATGCTCGGAGATCAGAAGATCCACACCGGTGGAGAATTGCTCTGTGAGGACTGTTTTCGACAGTGGAAAGAAGACGGCTGGGACAAGATGCCACGACCTGAAACCAACGCTCCGACGGCGGAACCTGCCGAGAGCTGGCAACATCTGTCGTCTCTCCGGTTTCCCGTCTTCTCGGATTCAGAGCGGGCACGGACCATGTTTTGCCACTACCTGGCTCGCTCGCTGCACGAGACCTTTGGGCCAACCGGTCGTGCGGAGTTTGCATCGCTTCTGTGTCGCCAGCGAGTCAGCGCCAAAGGTATCTCTTTCTGCGTGTACGAATTGATTACGCACAGGGCGCGATTTGGTGAACGCGCGCACGATCTGTATTCACGGGTCACGCAAGCGTTAGAGGACGCGCCGGCGGACCGATTGCAGGAAACCGTCGAACGGCTGCAGACCGAGTACGAGGAGGTTTGGCCGTTGGCCGGTTGGTCGCTGAGCTTTAGCATCGCTCCGACCGAGCAACTCCAGATGACGCGCTTCGTCTACGATTCTGAACAGGAACACATCTGCATCGAGCAGATGAGGCCGGAAATCGAGATGCCCGATGGAAGGCTGACACTATCGGATGTGTATGCGCTGATACACTCGTATGTCAATGGCATGCCGGTTTGCATCGATGGCATCGATAGACTGCAACGCCAACCCGCTGCTATGGGATTCATGCTGGACCTGATGGACCGAAGGCCACTCAACCTGGGACGGTTTCGCGTCAAGGCGGGTAACGATGAGGAGTGGGATTACCTGGAGTCCGATGATCCGGATTCCTGACCCGGAACTCGGCGCGCTTCTTCCGGATTAGTAGTCCCCGAAACAATGGAATGCGTCCGTATAGGTGGGCGTTGCGAACGGCGTATCGCCGGGAGGAATCTCGACGGATGGTCCGAGAATCCTCTTCACGTCATCGGGGCGGCTCGAGGCCAATCGGTCGCGCGCAATATGCAGCGCCTCGGCAGGGCTCGCAACCGTGCCTGATCCCCCGCTCCAGGTACCATAGAAATACCGCATCAACAGCGCGGTGGCGGTGTCGTGTACTTTCCAGTGGCTGGCAATCACTGACTTGACGCCCGCGACGAGCATGGCAGCGGGGAGCCCGGTCAACTCGCCGCCGCCGTGCAGGCGACTAGTCCCCGTATGGCACGCCGACAGGACTGCTAGCCGGCACTGATCCAGCGATAGTTCCGCCATGCACTCAGCAACAGTCAGCAGGCGGATGCTTCCGGATCCCGCATGCTCCGAAAGCCCGAACGACGAACCCGAAGGAGAAGCATACTGGACGAACGGTCCTTCCGTGGTATCCCTCCGGACAGCAAGAACTCCCGAATGATAGGGATTCTCCACATTGAAAACCGCGTGTCCGGCTATGTGAAACAGCGAAGCCTGCGATAGCGCGTCGTACAGCCCGGCAAACGACTCCTGTTGAAGGACCGGATGGTCACCGCGGACGTCCTGCACAAATGCGATCTCTCCGTCCGCCTGGGGAAGCGTCCGGGTAACGTCGCCAAACAAAACAGTCGGCCCGCGGACCGCACGCCTCCGACGCGAGCACAAGCGGAAAACGTTCAAGCTCGGAACCAGGGTCATCCGACGGACCGACGCGCATCGGTCCACGAGATCCCAGTAGGGAATTAGTGCCAACTCGGCGTGCGGCACGATCACGAGTGTCTGAGGTCGAATCGCTTCCAGTTGCGAGATCAGGGGATTGAAGAGATTCTCGCGAAACGGCCGCAGAAGGCATTCGGCAGGAGACTGGCCGGAGTCCAGGGGGGCCACGTCGCGAGAGCCAATTACGACGGACCCTCGCCCGCTGCGAAAGGAGTCAAGGCCGGTCGCCTGGGCCAAGACATCGTACCGCTGCTGCCGCTCCCACGGCAGGAAACTTCCCTCGGTGTGGATTCTGCCTTTCCTGCGAAAGAGAATCACCGGGCAAATGCCTTCGGGGACGCTGAACAGCGAAACGATGGCCATCCCGGGCTGAAGCGATCCGCCCAGAATCGACTCGATGTCTCCTCCCGCGAAATCCTCGCCAACGTTCTCTGCCGACACAGATGGGAGACTCGCCTGTGCGAAAACCCTCTGAACGTCAGTCTCAACGCGGTTCAGATTCGCGAGCAACGCGCTCATCTCACCGTAGCCGACTCGGCCAGTGAAGTGACGCAATTCGTTTTCCACGTGGAGAGTTCGCAGTCGCCGCAACAGATTCCCTGCGCGGCGCCGAGTGTCCGGCGCCACGTCGCTGGCTTCGAGCTGGTCGCTCATCCGTATCCAACCAAGCAGATTGCGGGCTCGGACCCTTTCTGTCATGACCGCAAGTTGGGCTTGTGCGTCAGGCGAAGATAGTTGAGAGACAAGTAGTGCTGCGCCTTCGAACAGACTGAGGCTGTTCGCGATGACCTGCTGGCGGAACTCCGTTGTCCGGTTCGCTGCCAACAACTCTTCGGCAAGGTCAATTCCCGATAGGAACGCATCGAATGCCGCCTGATGCTTACCCTGTCGCAGGTATGCCAAGGCAAGATTGTTTCGCAACGGGAGCAGGTTTGCGCGTGGGCCTCCGAAGTCCGCCAGAACGATCGCTCTCTGCAACTCGGTCACCGCTTCCGCTGTACGGTCCGTGTGTGTGTACCCACAACCCAGAGTGTTCCGTGCGCTGACTTCCAGGTCGCGATCCTTGGCGAAGCGAGCCCAGTCCAGAGCCAGCCGGGCGAACGTAATTGCTTCCTCGTACTGTCCCTTGGCAGCATACGTTTCCGCCAAAGCCATCTGACCGTAGGCTGTACGGCCATCCCTCGCCAATGCCTGTGGCACCGCGACGGTCTGGTCGGATGCGTTGGATGTGGGCGAAGCCGAGACGTCTGGACTTGCCGCGGCGCATGAACAGTCTTTTTGGCCGGAGATGAAACGCCGGTTCACTCCGTTCTGTGGAAAGTCAGGTCTGGCCAATCGAGCCTGCATCCGCCACCGTTGCGCGCTGATCGAGTCTCCCGCGGCCTCGGCCAACGCCGCAGCTCGCTCAAGGAACTCTGCTTGCCGCGGCACTTCGCCGGCTTGGCCGTACGTGTAACCGATTTCGCTCAATGCGCGCGCTTCGCCCTCGGGGTCTTCGCGACTATTCGCTACTTCAACCAGCTCGAGGAATATGCTTATCGCGTCATCAAACCGTCCAAATCTCCGATATGCCATCCCAAGCTGCTCGAGGAAAACCTCGCTTGGTGCGACGGACTGGTGTTCCGCCACCTCGGCAGTGATTTGCTCACGTTGAGACACGGCCAAGCGAAGGCTATTCACCGCCTCATCTGGGCGGTGCATTTCCGCTAGGAGCATGCCCTGATTAAGCAGCGCGGTTGATAAGTAGCCGCCGTATCCAAGCCTCCCAGCCAACTGCTCCAGCTCCCTAGCGCGGCCAAGAGCTTCTTCGCGCCGCTTGTCTTGTCGGAGTGCCGCGGTGAGATGGAAGAGGGCGGTGGCTTCAGAAAAGTTATCCGATCCGGTCTTCTGGAAAGCTTCGACCGCTTCGACCAGGACGTCGGCCGCGTCGAAAGGGCGTTCCGTCCGGATCAGGTGTCGGCCCAATCGGAGAGCCCAGTCGCCTTCCGCTGCCGGGTCGGCCAGAAGTGTTATGAGAAGATGGCCCAATCGCAGCAAAAAAATCGCCCGTTCGGGGTCAGTATTCATCAGGCTATTTGACTGGCGGGAGATTTCGGACAGTCGCGTGCTGAGTTCCGACATCCGGATTTGCCAGTCCGAGGAGCGGTTGATCAAGTCGTCCAGTTCTTCACCAGACTGCTCCCTCCATTGTTCGATAGGCGGCCGATCGAATCTCGACCGAACCGTCCGGACCCAGGATTCAACCTGCGCCAGGCTCCATTCCCCTCGGAGAGCGGCATCGACCACGCAACCAATCGGGATCATTCACTTCCTCCCTGGCCATCTCATGTTGCTCGCCCGATCGAGCAAAACGCAGCCCAGTGAATCGGATGGTCATACATCCGTCTTTTCGGAGAAACGCCTTCTTCCTGAGTCTGCAACTGGTGTGAGCTGCCTACGCAACATTTGTCGGAGTCCGCGGAAGCGGTCGGGGTTCACCTTGGCAAATGAATGCGCCCCAATACAGTGGATCAGGATACTTCACTTTCATCGCCAACTGAGCGTTTCGCAACGCTTCCGCTCGCCCCTCCCCAGCCAAGAGCCGCCGGTAGAAATCCACCATCAATTCCTGCGTTTGTTCGTCCGGGACTTTCCAGAGACTCATAACGAGCGTCTTCGCACCCGCCAGCACAAACGCTCGCCGCAAGCCGAACACACCCTCACCAACGCGGACTTCGCCTAACCCCGTCTCACAGGCTGAAAGGACAACCAACTCTGTTCCGAGCAGGTCCATGCCTGTTACGTCTTCCGCCGTGAGCAAACCGTCCTCGGCGGCGGCTGGAGCCTCCTCTCCCTTCAACCATGTGTTCGCGCCGGCGAACACGAGACCGGATCGCATCAGCGGATTCTCTAGCCGAATCCCTGACAAGCGTCTTATGTCACCTTCTTCCGACCAGGCCGATGCTTCTAATTCGCGAAGTTCTGTGTTCGGATCATACTTCTGATTCGTCAAGAAGAACCCGTGTGTGGCCAAGTGTATGATGGCCGGCGAGCGACACGTCTTGAGACGACTCTCTACCGCGTCCCGACCCATCAACGGGCGAACGTTGAGCATCGCCGCGATGCGCTCTCCTTCGGCTCGCGTGGCTGGCAGACGGCGGAATCGCAGGTCACAGTCCAGGTCGCGCGAGCATCGAGTATCGGACGCATCGATGGATGTTGGTGCGGGCTGTTCGCTGCCGGCAAGATCGAAGTCGGGGTCGGCGATGACCAGTGGTTCGGCGGAAGTATGGCTCGCAGCACGGCTGAAGCGAAGCACATCGCGTCCGCTCGCGACGTAGCTGATCTGGTATTCGTCAATGAGATGGCGTCCGTCATCCGTCGGCAGCACTTCGAACGGCAGTCGAGCGAGATCACCGTCGGGGGCGAGCAGCAGCCTCTTGCAGACACCCAATGCGGGAACGAGCTTGTCGAAGACGGCCCTCCGCAGGTCGGCATCTTGTGTATGGAATTCGCGGGGTGGTTCGAGGCGAACGGAGTCAAGATCGCGGCCAGACCGATCCTGGACGCCGCCCGTGATGCTGGCTCGAAAGTCCACGATAAGGCGGTCGATTTGCTCCGCATCGCCCAGGTCGATCAGGCTCACCTGTTCCGGCTTGCCGGCATGTAACACGAACGCGAGATAACGCGGAAGTCTCCACTTCCTGGGAGGAATCCACTGAACGTAGTTGACTCGCCGTGCCACGGCCTTGAAATCGAACACGTCATAGCGAACAAACTCGACAAGTACGACGTCTTCGGGGAGAGCCGAAGCGACGGCACGATGATCCGCAGCCTGGAGATTCCTTTCGAGTTCGATCTCCGGGATGTCCCGAGCCAATTCCGCTTCAAGCCGTTCTTTCTCTTGTATCAACTGAGATACGTACTGATGATGTTTGCGGTCGTTCTCTTGCCCGGCGCCTGCCAGCGTTGTTTCGGCGATCTTCCGGCGCAGCGAAGTCAACTCCTGTAGACGAGAGTCTGACTCGCCGTACCTTCCTCCAACGATCGCATCCCGCTGGATCGCCTGGACCTCGGCCTCCATTGCTTTTCGGCGAAGCGATAGATCAAAAGCCACGGAAACAGGACGCGGTTCTCCCTCTTGCTGAGCACATACCAAGGACATGATGGCATCGTGCTTTCCTCGGATCGATGCAAGGAACTGCATTCGCTGACGCTCGCCGCCGATGGAAAGAACCCTGGCAAGCACACGATTGTCTATTCCAAGGGCCTCGCGATACAGCTCCCATGCACGCTCAACATGGCCGGCGGCCACGCACATGGCAGCCAGATTCGTCAAACCGGTCGAGTACATTGAATGGGCTTCGCCCATTGTCTCTCGACGGATTTCAAGCGTCTGCCGCTGAAGCACTTCAGCCTCCGAAAAGTCACCCATCGCGGACCGGATGAACGCCAGGCTGTTCAGGCTGCAGGCGACACGCTCATGGTTCTTTCCATGAGCGTCCACGCTGACTTCAACAGCCCGGCGAATCCACTCCTCCGCTTCGCGTAGCTTTCCGGTCCGCATCAGCAGGAGTCCAAGGCCGTTCGCGCTCGCCGCATAGGACGCATGCTGTTCTCCCAGCGCGCGTCGCTTGATATCGATCGTCTCACGGTAGTAGGATTCAGCCTCCGCGTGAGCGCCGGTCTCGGCAAGGACATGCGCCAGGTTATTGCAGCTTGCCGCCAGCAACGCGGCGTCACTCTCTGGCATATTCCTTCTGATATCAATCACTTTGCGAAGAGTTGCTGCGGCGTCCTCGAGTTGCCCCGTATCCGAATACAACAGCGCAAGGTTGTTCAGCACAAAGGCGACCGTTGAGTCGTCGTCTCGGTTCTCTTCAACGACAGCCAGCGCTCTTTCCAATAGTGAAATTGCCGCCCTATACCGGTCGGTGTGTCGGTATACCTCCGCCAAGTTGATGATGCCGCCAATGTAAGCGGGATCGTCGCATCCATCAGATGCACGCAGAATGTCGGTCCCGCGGAGAAGCAGTCTCTCCGCCTCACGGTAGTTCCCAACCTCCATCTGACATGCTGCCAGGTTGTTCATAATCACAGCGCAATGCGGGTGTTCTTCTCCTGCTACGTTGCGGCATTTCGCCAGCGCCTCGCTGGCAACTTCAACGGCTCTCTCATATTGTCCCTCCCGGCACAGTGATTTCGCCTGGTCATTCATCAGGTTGAAATCCTGCCAGTCTGGGTTGGCGATGGTCGGACCGATTGCCGTTTCCGCGAGCGCTGATTCGATGCAACTGACGTCCACGGACACGCAGTTCCTGAAATGCTCATCGGCCGCTTCGCGATGTCCGCACGTAATCGCCCGGGCTCCAGCGTAGTAGTATGCCCGACAACCGTGCTCCGCGTCCGGGGACATGCTCAGAGCTTCATCCAATTCAATGTGGCCGAGCGTGAGCCTTATGAGGCTGTGATCAAGCGGAAAGGTTACCGTAGCCCTGAGAATCTCCGGTGAGACAAGCGCCAGTTCGTCTGCCCGCCCGAGTCGCTGCAAGCTGATTAGCAGCAACTGCACGATTTGAAGCGAACCTTCCGCCCGCATGACGGCCCGCGCGTGATTAGCGCATTCGGAATAGTCGCCGCGTGCGAATGCTTTCAAACATATCTCGAGATCGGGAGAGAGTGCCATACGGTGGCGTCTCTTACGCGTCAAGGAGGTCTTGTGCCAAATCGGATACGGCGCCCGTCTCGGGCCGGACCACGATGTTGCATTTGCAGGGTGAATTGGGGCACCCAATCACAACGATAGCGGCGTCCTCCTCTTCAAACTGCTCTCTGTAAATATCGAGCCAGACTCGTTTACCGCATCTGGGACAAAATACGGAATCAGGAATGTTCATCATTCGGATCCCCCAGCCGCCTCAATGCGGGCATGAAGACTGCTTAAGAAACGTTCCATGTCCGACTGAAAAGCCGCTGGCCCCGTCGCGCCAAGCGTTGCGTACAGGTCCGCTGCTTTTTCGTGTAGCTGCTTCGCTTCGTGCGCATAACCAGACTCCATGAGCGCCATGGCAAGATTTTTCATGGCGACGGTCAAATGAGGACCGTATTTGGGGGCGTGCTCAACCAGTCCCGACAAGATGGAGATGGCCTCACTGGCTGCATCGACCGCGTCTGTCAGTGTACCCGTTTGACCGGCCAGCATGCTCAAGTTGATCAGAGCGGCAGGCAAAGCATCCATGTAGGTCTCCGGATCTTGCTGGGCAAGTTCTCGCTTGAGGCGCACACTTTGTCTTGCCGCCTCAATTCCCGCCTCTGCCTTCCCGCTTTCGGCCAGGGCTCGTGCCTTGTTTGTAAGCGTTGCAGCAAGCGTTGCTTTTGTGCTCAAGTCATTCATGTCGCATGGCAGCCGCAAAGCCCTCTCAAGAACATCCAGGGCATCGGACAACCGCCTTTGTTCACCCAGAAACGTGCCAAGATTGTTCAAGGCAGCCGCAAGTCGATTGGAATACTCGCTTGGATTCTCTGCCACAAGCCGTTGCAGCAGGTCGATGGATTGAGACATCGCACGCTCCGCGTCCGGCAAGTTGTTCACATCCGCAAAGAGGTTTCCCAAACTCTCCAGCGTAAGCGCCAATGCGGGGCCGTACACGTCCGCTTCGTTTTCGCACAGTTGTGCGTAGCTGTCGCGTGATTCCATCAGGAGCGGTACGGCCTGCTCGTACCGTTGGTTCAAGTGCGCGCTTTTTCCAAGCAGGTATGCAAACCGCGCTGTGCAACCCGCGAACCCGCGCTTCCTACTCACGTCCAGCACATACGCACCAACGTCGGCACCAAATCGCACGCCATCGCTATCCTTGTTCAACGCAAGACTAACGAGCGGGCTTAGCCCCACTATGTCGATCACCTCTGCTTCGACCTCCCGCCCCATTGCTCGTGACCGGTTCGATAGCGCCTTCAGTTCATTGGGGGGCAGAGGCTTATCCGGCGGTCGTTCAAGAAGCGAGCGTATTTCCGGATCGGGGCAATGCAGTCTCGCCTCGCGAAGAAACCGTTCGTTGTTCGTCGAGACGAATTTCAGAGCGTCTGCAATCCAGTCGTCGTGCATTGAAGCAAATCCTATGCTCCGCGCGTCAGTGAAGCTGATCGAGCGTCAGGAAACGTGGCTTTGGTCTAGCATACGGGCGCCGGTTCAAGAAAAAAATCTATGTGTTCAACCGCATAGTGGATGTCTACTTCGGGTCGCGGGGCGGCCAGGTCCCGGCAGTGTCCGCGTGAGATCTGCGAGAGTAGCCGGGTCAATTCGGACTCCGTTTCGCCTGATCGCGACTCCCCCCGAACGGCACGCAGCCCTGGAGACTCGAGCGATGTCAAGTCCTGTGGTCGGTCGGAGATGATCACGGTAATCGTCTCCAGACGCGATCCTGAGTCCGCGGGCACACTTTCGTTCCACATCAGGGGCAATCCAAGGAGTTTGGAGCTCAGATCGGCTTTCCCCAGGACATATTCCTGGTTGGCGTCGAGTTCTATGCCCGAGGGCGCGTCAGTGTTGAGCAGCGTGATCTTCCCGGCGATTCCAATGTCAAGAAACGAAACATAAAGCGGGCTCCCACCTTTATTGTGCACTTGCACGTAGATGTGGTTTCCCACCTGCAACGCCGCACCCGCCTTCTCTCGGCGTTCACGGCGCCCATCGTCCACCCGTCCCCATTCGAGTTCGTACGGAGTACGCAGGGCGTATGCTCCGTCGCCGCTTGCCAGATTCGCGAGCGCCCGCGCCTGGGCAAAACGCCTTAGGTTTTCGACCGTCTCCGTCACTGCCGGACGCATATCTGCTTCCAATCGTTTTGGATGGACCATGGGCTGGCGGGCGGGGTCGAGAAGTGTGATCTCGCGCTGATCAACCTTGACTGTCGCAAGCGATTGTTCTCCATCGCCGTTGGCCAGTCGCAGGTGCGTCGTCTCCTTCAGCGACGCGCGTATCTTCTCGCCCATATCCTCCGCGCCGGATGCCGCTTCCACGCGGATCGTCAGCCGGTGTAACGATCGTTCATCCGGATGCGCGAGTGCTCCGGCCGGAATTCTGGCCGCGTCGCCCAGAGCAACCTCGCTGTGAGCGGCGCGAACGCTGGTCACGGTGGCTTGGGCGATACGGCTCTGTGTGTCCACTGTCGTGGCCGGCCCAGGGCGAATCGAGTACTTGTCTCCCACCTGGACGCCGTGGATCCAGCCGCCCGCCAGCTCCACTCGGGCTCCGTGAATCTTGACCTCCAGCGCGCCCGCCTGTGAGGCCTCGTCCAGCACAAATAGCAGCCTGTCCCGCGGCCCTTCTACCTCGGGACGCTGGCCGTACTGGAACGACTGCACCGCCTCGCGGGTCCGTCGCATCAGGGACCTCCACGAGACCCGCAGGTCCCGCGCCTCTTCAAGAGATGTCGTGAGGCAAGCTGTAAAAAGCCCCAACGCCGGCCCGCTGGGAGGCGAGTACTCGAAAGCTAGCTGCGTGGGACTGGTTGCCATCAGCCGGACCGCGTCGGGATTCCCGTGGATGTCCAGACGGTCGATCGTGACACCATCCGCCTTGAGCTTCTGCAAATGAGACCGAATGCCGCGGCTCCAGATGTCTGGCCACGAGCGCGCTTGGAAGCTCCCTGCCAGACTCGGCAGACCACGGCACATTCCCGAGGCGTGACAGCAGTCGAAAATGACCGTTACGTTCCTGGTTCTACGCGTCAGTTTGCTCAGATTATGGGACAGCTCAAGATTTGTGATGCCGTGGAACTCTTCATCGGTGGATTCTTCGATGTCGACTGGCACGATGAACTGGTGGTACCGGGGTTGCGGGGCGCCGCCCTCGTGTAGGGGGCGATAGTCTGGGTTTTCAGCTAATCCGCCATGACCTGCGAAATAGATGAGGGCCGCATCACCAGGGCTACAGTCCTGAGTCAATTCTTCGCAGGCCTGCAAGATCTCACGACGCGTGGCCTCTTTGCCGACGCAAGTCCTGCAAGAAAAACCATAGTCCGACAAGATTCCCTGCAGGGCGTCAACGTCAGGTTCGACACCCTCCAGATCTCCCATCGGACTGCCAACGAGCAAAGCTCGTCTGGGCATGGGGCGAGCGTCCTCCAACTGTTCAACCGGAGCATCCGAGGTAGCCACGGGGTACATCTGCGCACGATCTTCCGTGTCCGCGCCCAGGTTCAGGAACACGCAGAGCAGGTGGCTGCCCGGCGGTACATGCTCGAAACGCGCCGACGCGAGATTGCCGCTAATTACGGTCTCGGCGGTTAGCACCGGATCGTTCGCATTCTCAGGCGTCAGTACGACCAACGGCGGAGTTTCCATGCCCGAGAATTCGACGGCCACAGTCTGTGACGCGGCGTCCGCACGAAGCCGTGCCGCCGGGATGTTGGGCGAGACCAGAACGCCGTGGTCTTGCTTTGGCTCCCCGGCGGGAAGCGCGCCCTGATTGATCAGCGGTTCCACAGCCCCAGGATCACCCAGTTGCTCCGACGCCTTAAGTGCAGCATGCGTCTCGGCGCCGCGCGTTTGTACCTGTTCGGAGCCGCCTCGGTGCGAATATGCGAAGCGGACCTCGCCGGATCGAACGCAGGCTTGTGCCGGTTCGAACACGACACGTCCCAACTGGCTGGCTGCATCGAGCGTCACCTCCACCGCTGCTTCCGCGTACAAGTCGCTCACGCCGCCAAGTTGCCTGACCAGGGCAGCGATTGAGTTGGGGAACTCAGCACTCCGCGCGGCCAACTCCGCCAACGCCTGGCGCAGACGTTCCTGCCACCAGAAAGCCCTCTGCTGGCGAGCCGCCAGCCCCATCACTTCCGTCGGCTGGAATTCCTCGGCTCCTCTGCCCGCGGAAGACCACTCGGCAACATCCGACCACTCCAGCCGATCGGGGGCGCGGGGGAAATGCTCCTCCGCCAACTGCGATAGATCACCAACATCGACACGTCTTGGGGTCCGCCAGTGTGGCACAGACAAGAACACCGGCCCATCTGCACTGTCCTCGTGGCCGCGCTGGTAGGCCACACCATACGGTCGGCCTTGCCCGTCAGGTCTGCGGCACAGCAGAATTCGATAGCGGACCATCAATCTCACCTAGTTGGTTCTATGTTCGGTATTCGCCCCGAAAACCCAAGTCCCTATACCAAGCGTATACCGTGGATCTGCGCGTCCTGTCAATGACCAGTTCCCCGGGCCGCACCATATCCCAATCGCGTTTGTCCATGCACGACCGCAGTAGCTGCAAGTCCACCGCCGAGTCCTCAGCGATGGGATTCCACACGATCAACTCCCCAAGCGTGAACTTGTATTCTGCCAGTGTCTGCAGATATCGATGCTCGGCAATAAGGCCAACCGCATGAGCGGAATCGCTTTCTCTCAATAGTCTCTCGTAGCCGCGATAGCCCCCATGATCCGGATGAAATGGGTCATTCCGTCTGTATGCTTGCAGTTCCCTGTCGAGAAGCCAGCGGAGTTCCTCGATTTCGTGATAGATCAGGCTGACTCCTTGATATCCCGGGTGGTCGGCGATGCGCTCCCAAACAGGATCGTCGTCTGAATAGACATCGACATACTTCGCGACCAACTGATAGGTATTCGCGTCGGGGACATTTGGGTTCCACCACTCTGGATGCGCAGCATACGCGGCATACGCATCCATCAACTCCTTCAGATGAGGCGTCTCCGAAGGCACCCATACGCTCGCGGGCGGCTTGATCGGAAAAATCCAACTTGCGCCATGCACGTCCTGTCCTCCTCACCAGGCGGACGCCACAATGGAGAACTCGCTGTATGATACTCCGAAGGGTGTCGAACACGGCCAGGGCTGAGAGATCCAGTTTCTCGTCGCTTGGCCGTCTGCAATCCCATTCGGTGATACGCTGCGCGCTACGGACGCCGGTAATCGAGTGACTTGCTGCGCACGGACTCAAGACGCCATCAGAGTAGCCGTGTGCTTGCCATCCTTGAAGAGAGCAACCCTGCTCTATGGATTACACGATTGTACCGCGTTTTTCGCCCCGTGTCTTCCCGCCTACCCGCACAGATCCCTTCTGACTTCGTGGCAAGATCGAGCCGCAAAGTATGATCTGGAGCCTCCTCGGCGGCCTTGTCCGGTAGTTCGTCCAGCCCGTTTATCGCTAGAACAACGACGCAAGCAGTGTCAGAACTCGCGCGGGTCGCTTTCTGTTCCGCGACGGCGTTCAAGTTGTGTTGTCGGAACGGTCGACGCCTTGCCGGGAGGATCCCGGCGCTGTCGTATCCGCTCGGCCAGCGACTCCAGCAGCGTGACTGAATCATCCCAACCGAGGCAAGCGTCCGTGATGCTTTGGCCGTAGGCGAGCGGTCGTCCGGGCACGAGGTCTTGGCGCCCTTCCTGCAGGTGCGATTCGACCATCACGCCGATGATTCGCCGGTCGCCCAAAGCGATCTGCTCGCCAACGGCATCCGCGACAGTGATTTGTCGCTCGAATTGTTTGTTACTGTTCGCGTGCGAGCAGTCGACCATCAACCGTTCGGGTTGGCCAGCCGCAACGAGTGCCGCCGCGGCGGCGGCGACGCTTTCCGCGTCGTAATTCGTCGTCTGGCCACCACGCAGGATGAGGTGGCAATCGTCGTTGCCGCGCGTTCTGACGATAGCCACTTGGCCGTTCTTGTGGACCGACAGGAAGTGGTGCCGGTGTCTGGCGGCGACGATTGCGTCCACTGCGACGTTCACGTTGCCGTCAGTAGCGTTCTTGAAGCCGATCGGCGCCGACAGCCCCGATGCGAGTTCGCGGTGGACCTGCGATTCGGTAGTGCGGGCGCCAATCGCTCCCCAACTGATCAGATCGGCGATGTACTGCGGCGATATGGTGTCGAGAAACTCCGAGCCGGCCGGCACTCCCTGCTGCTGGATCCGTACCAGCAGGTCGCGTGCGATGCGCAAGCCCTCGTTGATGCGAAACGTATCATCGAGATACGGATCGTTGATCAGGCCCTTCCAGCCGACCGTCGTGCGCGGTTTTTCGAAGTAGACTCGCATCACGATTTCCAAATCGTCGGCCAAACGCTCGCGAACCTCCGCCAGACGACCGGCGTACTCAACCGCCGCAGCCGGATCGTGGATCGAGCACGGTCCAATGACGACGAGCAGCCGATCAGAATCACCTCGCAGGATTTCCTTTACCCGTTCGCGTGTCTGGACGATCAGCGTCTCGACCGGTGTCCCCTGAATCGGGAAGAAGCGGATCAGGTGCGCGGGTGGCGGCAGCGGAACGAGGTCGGCGATCCGTTCGTCATCGGTAATCGAAGTCCGATCGGATGGCGATTGGGACAAAAGATCGTCGCGCGATGGTGTAGCTTTCATGTTTCGACCTGTGATCGAGTAGGTTACATTCCATTCTGGTCTACAGTTTACCAAAACTACATACAAAAGCTTGAGCCGTGTGAAGCGAAATTCTCACACTCCGTTCAATGCGACACGATTGCAGCATCGGATCACAGAAAGCGATCCCAGGATTCTGAACCATCGTGCTGAAGTGAGAAGCGAGTGGCCAGGGCAAAGCATTGTCGAAGCAATGACTGTTGCGTAGCGGCGGCATGAAGGTAGGCGGGCGTTTCAGCGCCTGCTATTGCGGTTCCACTCGAAGCGTGACAACGCCGTAGGCCGGCAGTTCGACCGGGCCTTCGATCTTGGAGCCACGCGACTCCTGCGGATCGCTGCGGTAGACGTTTTTCGGCTCGGCCCATTTCAATACACACCGTTCCGGCTCGCCCGATGCGGCATACAAACGCACCATCAGAGCGTTGAAGTCACGGCTGGGTCGGAGCGACGTGACCAGCACACCGTCGCCTTCGACGCGAAGCATCGGTCCTAGGATTGGCTGATCCGGGCTCACGGCCACGGCCAGCAGCGGCTGAGCAATGCTCTTCGCGCCACGCTGGGCGGCTGCCTGATCGTATTTCCCGTGCGGCAACAGCGTGTAGGTGAAACGATGCGGGCCTTCCTGGAATGCCTTGTAGTTGGTTTCCCAGTGATTTGTCATTACCCAAGAGTAGAAGAACGGACCGGCGTCGATGCTCCGGTCCCAAAATTCGGGAACGCCTTCCGGCGTCTTGTCGTACATCATGGTCGCGGCAGGCAGGCAACCGCGACCACGGCCGATAATCTTGAACGGATGGAATTTGAGCATCGGTGCATCGCGCGTGATCCAGGTTACACCGTAATCGGCATTCGAGATGTCGACCCACCGCTGCACACAATAGTAGTTTCGGTTCGCACCTGGGAGTTGGTCTTTTTCCGGGCGGACCACTGTAAAGGGCACGTTGATGCGAGGCTGGCCCCCAGGAACATTGAACGGGAAAGCGAAGTAGACGCTTTCCGGCCTCAACTCCTGTAGCTTGTCCACGTCGTTCACAAGGTCGATTCGGTCCAAACCGCAAAAGATGCGGACCCGGCGAACGAGCCGGTTGCAGCCGGGCGCATTGCACTCGATCTTGATCGTGCCGACAACCGGCCCGGCGTCCTCGACCGTGACGGTCGCGGGAGTCGTGATACGGCTGCAGCCTTCGCCTGTGACTCGGCCCAGCGTGTAGAGGTAATCGTTCAGTCCGAAACCCGTCTTGCGATCAACAAGCTCCTTACCAAAGGTCTTGCTGAAGATGCTGGCGATCGAGCCATTAGTGGGATCGATTGCGACCTTGACCTTTTCGTTCTCCAGTACATTACCTTGGATAACGATATCTCCGGCAGCCTCGGCCTTGGCAGGCTGAAGCGTGAAGCGTTTGCCGCCGAGCGCGGGAATCGTGGGCGCAAGAACGGCAAGTTCACCGGACTTCAGCCGTTGCGTCGGAACTGTATTACCGGCCGCGTCGACCAAGCGCTCTCCGCCTGAAGACAGCGTCTCGGGCAGCATTACAACACCGGCGCGATCCCAAGATGCAGTATTGTAGAGGTCGATGGATATCGAATCCGGCGTGGCGATCGCGCTGGGGGCTTGTTTCAGGATCTCGTTGGCGATATCGCACGTAGTCAACGCGAATCGCTGCTTGAACTTCTCCTGGGAGATGGTGAACTCGCTGAAGGGCTGCGAAACACTGCAGTGGGCGCCCCATGTGTGCTCGTCGTACATGATGGCGTTGTGCCATGCTTGGCGGAACCGATCGTGGAATTTCGCCCGAGGATCGAGCATCGTCCAAAGTCGTTCGGCTTGGTCGAGTTTCTCCTTGGCACGACGATTGATTGCCAAACCCGCCGACGTCGAAGCCGCACCGTCTTCCCAATACGGCGTCAAGTCGCCGGAAAGAACGGGCAGATCTTTGCCGTAACGCTCCTCGAACTCGGAGAACAACCGCGTGTTGGTGCTGAGGATGATCTTCGGATAGGCGTATTTCTCGTTCCATTCTTTGACCTGTCGGGCAAGGTCAGGATCGGGATGCCCATTGTCGCCACCGATTGAGAAGCGGATCTGGGCTATGTCGTACGGGTAGTCCTTCGCCACCAGATAGTGATCGATGAAATGCAGAACGGACGCGCCAACATCTCGGTGGCGGCCGCCCCAGAAATGGATGTAGCTGTTGGGGACCATCCAACAGAGCACTCGGTGTTCGCCGGATGGATCGACCCAGTAGAACGGCTTGTTGCCCAATAAATAGATGAATCCCAGGCGGTGATTGTTGTTCGGGGCGGTGTTGAGGTATTTCAGACCCTGCTGGCCCATCGCCGACACGAGTCCCCACGTGTAACCGGGTACGTCTGAGCCGATGGCCGTGGTCACCGGGACGCCGTATTCTCGCTCGAAGTCCTTGGCCGGCTGCATCAACTGTAGCAACTCCTCTTCGGTACCCAGGCCGGTCATCATGTGGACGTAGAAGCCGTCGAGATGAATCGAGCCGTTGCGGATCGCGTCAAGAAACTCCTTGCGTTTCTCTTCCGTCGCCGTCCGAAGGAACTCGTCGATCGCCCACATCCCTTCGGGATGCCATCTGAATCGGGCATCCTCGGGATAGTCTTCGGTTTCCTTAATCAGGTCCAAGGCCGTGTACAAAAAGCCGACTTGTCGCTTGAGAACGTCTTCCTGCGTATGCGTGTATCCAATGTCCAGGTGCGTTTGATGGATGAGGTGAATTACCCACTTCCTGACCGGCTCTTGTCGGAATGCCCTCTCATCCACAATCCGGTCACCTTCCCGCAGTTGAATCGTCACGGAGGTCGGAGACGCGACCGGTTCTAGCAGCATCTCGACCGCGTGATACCCGGACTTCAAAGACACTGGTTGAAGAGCGGAACCGGCGACCTGCAGAGAAGCCTCGGTGGCCGAGCCAAGGTTCAAGAATCGTACCACAGCGGGCTGAACGACTTGACCTCCCCGACGCACCAGCGCCGGTTTCGACTGGACGGAACAAATCGCGGACGTCACGTCATTCAATGGCACGTGCTCTGACGCCTCGAAGCGCACCGCATCCCACAATACCCACGATCCTGAAACGCTGGTGATCGCGACCGTGTTATTACCCGCTTTGAGCGCCCTGGCGGGCACGTCAATGTTGACAACATGCTCGCGCCCCTTCGATGGATCGCCAGATACGGTCTCATCGCCCGCCCCAACGGGCGTTTGGTGATCCCATGTGTGGGCGTTGATCTCGACGCGCAGCTTCGGCGGACGAACCGAATGGGTATCGACCAAGTCGAGCACCAGTCGGCACGGCCCTATTGGTGACGCCTCGAGTCCGAACAAGATCACGAACGTGTGCGGCCCACCAGGCGCCCAACCATCCGAAGGGCCAGGATGCACGTAGGGCCAATCCTTTGCTGGGTCCGATGCGCCGATCACATACAGACCGGGTTCTCGGAATTGCCTGTGGCCTTTGGGAGCAAACGCAAATTCCGCCGTGTCGTTGTCCGGCGTGCCAATCTGCCAAACGATTGACTTTTCGGATGGGTTCGCCTCGTCGGCGATTCCGGTACCGGGTGTCGGCAACAGATGAGCGAGCACGAAGAACGTAACCGCAAGTATGGATTTGCCCATAGCAGATTCCCTGTCAGCCCATCTCGATTCGAGTAACTCGCTTGACGGTGCTCAGCATTATACAATCACGTTCCTCACGAATGCAGTTATCGTAACAGGTTTGGCTACGGAGCGATTGCGAATCCCCAATATGGACCTGGAGACATGCCATGCCCAGTTTGATGAGTCTTGTGTCGTTGGCGGCCGTGACCGTCTTCCCCGCAACGGGCTGGACAGACTGGTCCGCACTTCCCCTGGAGAAATGGACCGAAGCAAAGTCGATGGATACGACGATAGGTCTCCATCTGACGCCTAGCGTGTGGGCCGAGCAGGACGAATGCCTGACGATCGAGGGAAAGGCCAACTGTTGGGATATGCGCCTGGCGCCGGGTGATCAGGGAGCTGACACCCGCATCACCGTCGGTTTTACCATCGAGGAAAGCTCGCGCGCGGTCCGCCGACTGCCAATTATGCAGACCGCCCGTTGGGCTTACCACTACGGCGAGAACGCGCCCGGCTGGGACTTCGGCGTCGTGCTGCGACACAAGGATCCTCTGCACTTCTATCGAATCGGCCTGTCGGGACATCGGGGCGAGCTGGCGATGTGGGATTCGCTGGGCGAGTTCCTCCAATTGGTCCCTTGCGCGGTCGAGATCGGCAAGCTGCACCGGCTGGAGGTCGTCTGCCACGGCGCTCGCTTTGCAGTGACGCTCGACGGCAATCAGGTGCTGGACTACGTCGATCGCAGTGCGCCACACGCGGGCGGCCAAGTGGGCTTGGCCGTCTGGCGCAGTAAGGTCAGCGTCAGCCGGTTCGAGATAACTCGCATCGCGCCCGATTCCGCGCACGTCCCACCGCATTGCCCCGATTTCCATTTCGAGCAGGACGGCACGACAACGATCCTGTTTGATGGCTATGAGCCCATCAGCCGGTACTTCAAGGCAACTCGCGATGGGTCCGGGGCCCTGTTCCAGAGTTGCGTCAAACTTCAGCCGGGCGGTCGAACTGTGTACTACACGTGGCTCGGGCCGGCCATCACTCCGGGGCCAGGGCACGGCGTGCTCCCATTGGTCGGCGAGTTGCCGGACGCGTTTGACGTCACCAAGCAAGGCGAGGAATTACACTTCGCCTTTCGCACAGATCGTCCCGACACCGCAAAGGCCGACCACAAATGCGTTGTGCGCTACGATGCCAAACGCGGCGTCTACCGGTACGAGTATGAAAGCGATTTGACCTTCACCGCGGCCGAGCCGCTTCGGGTCAACGCGTTCGAACTGATCGACCCGCTGACACAGAACAACCGGCCGCCCGGCGCGGAGGTCGCTTACGGCTGGAACGATCTAGAGCATCGCTGGCACATGTATCAGGGAGCCGGCCGCCGTTGGTACCGCTACCCGCTGATCGACCACTTGCTCGAATGTAACAATCACGAGACTTACTGGGGTAAATTCACCAATGTCTTATACCCCGATGAATCCGCCTGTCCAAGTTTCGAGATCGATGTGGCCTGGGGGCGCGACCCGAAACGCCACTTCGAGCTGGGCCTATGTCACTGGGGTTACGACTACCATCACCGCTCGAGCGGCAACGGCGACCCGGTGCCACCGGGAGAACAACGCCGTTTTGGCGTCACGCTGACGGCCATGCCGCCAGCCGAAGCGAAGACGCTCTTCGAGAAATCTTCTCTCGCGCCCAAAGTCGCCGCGTCGCCGGACGAATTCGCGGTTTTCGACCCGACCCGCAGCACGTTCGCGGAGCTTTCGACACGGCAGAATCCCAAGTCCATGATCGTCTGGCGTGGCGGCGAGGTTGACAAGAAGGTCGGGCGAGAGGATTCTCACTCGCTCCGCATCGACGGCCCAGGGAAAAGCTGGGTCCAGATCTATCAACACGCCGTCGAGGTCAATGCCGAGCGTTGGTGGCTACGTGGCTGGTACAAGTCCAAGGACGTGACAGGCCGGGGCCTGCAATGCCGCACCAAGTACTCCTATAGCGAGCAGCCCGAGAAGATCTTCTACATGGACGCTCGCGGCGACAACGATTGGGCCTATTTCTCCTTCGTCACCGATGTCTTCAAGCAGCGCGACTGCACCGATGTCGGCTTCGAGTTGGACGGGATGGGCACGGTATGGCTGGATGACATTGCTGTGTCGGCGCTGGAGCCGGGCGACAATCCTGAGCAGACCAGTTGGCCGGTACCGGCCAGCCTGAAACCGAGCGCCGACGTGTTGATCGATCTACCGATGGACACTGAACCGGTCGGGGCGGTCTATGACGCCAGCCACAACGGGCATCACCTAATGCTGGTCGGCAATCCTCAGTGGATGCAGGAAAACAGCCGGGGATTCCTGCGACTGGACGGCACAGACGACGGGGCCACGATCCCCTTGAAACCGAAGCTCCAGGCTCTGGACTGCAAGGTGCCGATGGGCCAAATCAAGACGCTGTTTCCTCTGGAGGCGTTCACGTATGAGTTTTGGGTCCGGCCACAGGTTCCCGTTGATGGCCCGAACGCTCACGGGGCGTTGATGAACTTCCGCTGGAACTTGAATCTGTTCTTCAGTCAGTTCAACGAGGCCGACAAAACGTGTCGGCTCTACTATCAAAACGATCGCCGGACCCCAACCGACCGCTGGCACGCGACGGGGGAGGTTCGCATTGAAAAGCGCGTGACGTATGGCGAGTGGTTGCACATCGTGACCACCCACGCCGACGGCCGTGTCGAGCTTTACGTGAATGGCGAACGGGCTGGGCAGGCCACGTACGATACCAGCACGCCCGGCTTCGAGTTCTTCATGTACGATCCAGCGTATCACATTGGCTGGTGCTACGGCGGTGGCCGGCACTACCGCGGTGACCTCGGCCCCATCCGCCTTTATACTAAGGCGCTGTCTGCGGAGGATGTCGTAGATCGATATCGAACCGGCTGGCGTCAGGGCCCGTGATTGAAAGGGGCCGCTTCGCGGCCAGGCTCGTCCCCCCCTATCGCGTCAGGCTGGTGGATATACTCCACAACCGGTTTTGAAACCGTTTCTGCAAACGGAGAAAGATGAAGACAATGCATATTCGGACACTCATGCCAACTGGTGCCTGTCGCCCACGCTCTTCCCTGATCTGGTTTGCGATCTGGCTCTTTGTCGCACCAATGGTCGCTGCCGAAGACTTGACCGATGAACTGAAGAACGTTCCTTACAAGATCATCTACGAGACGTGGCAAGACGACAACTGGGAGTTGTTCCTTGCCAATGCCGATGGCTCCCATCGGGTCAACCTGACTGACACTCCCGGCATTCACGAACTGTACCCCCACGCCTCGCCCGACGGGTCCAAGGTGTGTTTTGTTCGTGACGAAGGAGAAGGTACGTCGAAGGTCCGAAGCGTCTATTATATGAACATCGACGGCACGCACCGGCGGCTGGTTGCCCGTAACGCTCGGCAGCCATATTGGAATCCTCAAGGGACGGCCATCGCCTATCTGAAAGCCGAGTCCGAGGATTTCTCTTGCAAGGACTTCGCCACGAGGGGTCTCTTCTTCTACGACGTGAAGACTGGCCAACAGACGCAACATGTCAATCGGGGCCTCCACCACATCTACAACCCCTGTTGGTCGCCCGATGGAAACTGGTTCCTTGCGACAGTTCACGCAGGTATGGGATACCGGCATGCCATCCTGGCCTTTGATGCCGAGGGGACCAACGTTTTCGATCTGAAACTTGGCGGATGCCGAGCCGAATTCAGCCCAAGCGGGAAGCAAGTCGCGTGGGGCGCAGGCGACCACACGTTGCGAGTGGTCGACTTGGATCTATCGGGAAATCAGCCGAGAGTCTCCGGAGGGCGCGACGTGGTGACGAGTTCCAAACCCGATATGATCTATCACTTTGACTGGTCGCCCGATGGGAAGTACTTCACCTTCACACGTGGCCGTCCCAAGAGACTCCTTGGTGATCAAGCCGCGGTCGTGGGCAACCGGGCCGAGGGCTGGAACATCTGCGTGGCCGACGCAACGAAGCCGAACCGTTGGGTCGCGATTACGGTCGACGGCCATTCGAACAAGGAGCCAGACTGGGTCCTCACGCCGCGTTTAGGACAGGAGGCCGGATGACCACACGAAAACTAGTGGACTGCACTCTCGTCCTGGCCACTCTTGTGGGGCCGTCCTACGCGGCGCACGCGGAAATGACCGTCGTCGACAGTGGCAAGCCGAGTGCGGACATCATCGTCGACACGCGCGGTGCAGTCGGCGGTATGCCTGAGGTGCTGAGCGAAGCGGGCGATTGGCTTGCCGACGCGATCGAACAGGCCACGGGTGCGGAACTGGCTGTCAAGGACAGTGTGGACGAGTTGCCTGCGATCGTCATCGCGCGGGCCGATCAATACCCGGACGCCGCGCTCAAGGTGAAGCTTGATTCAAGCGCGTTCGACGCTTACGCCATCGTCACCGAGCCAAGCCGCGTTCTACTATTGGGCGCAAGTGAGCCGGCCACACAACATGCTGTCGCGCACCTGCTGCATGATTGGGGATTCCGCTATTTCAGCCCGATGCCAGCCTGGTGGATCGCGCCCGACACCGACAAGCTGACCATCGACTTGAATATCTCCGAAAAGCCCAATCTCGTCGGTCGTCGCATCTGGTACGCCTACGGTGTACGCGAGCCGTTGCTCAAGGACGGCTACCAACGGTGGGCGCTCGCCACGCGCCAAAGCACTGGCGGCCGCTTCCACACTGGTCACAGCTATGGCCACATCATCGGACGCAATGTGGCAGCCTTCGAAGCGCATCCGGAGTACTTTGACCTTTTGGATAACGGCGAGCGAAACTCTAAGACGCCCATCAACGCGCGCAAGTTCTGCGTCTCCAATGAGGAACTCATCCAACTGGTCGTCAATGACCGCAAGAAACTGCTGGCCGAGTACCGCGAATCCAACCCATACGCCTTCATGGTCTCTGTCGATCCATCAGACGGCGAAGGCACCTGCCATTGCGAAAACTGCGCGGCCATCGGAACGACCACGGACCGTGTGTTTCACTTGGCCAACGAAGTCGCCCGCGCTCTGGCCGCCGAAGAGCCGCCGGGTTGGGTTGGTCTTTACGCCTACAGCAGCCACCGCATGCCCGCGACGATCCAGATCGAGCCGAACGTGTACGTGCAGGTCGCCATGGGTTTCAACAAAACGCCCTACACTTTGCCGCAACTGATTGGGAAATGGGCCGAGCGTGTCCGGTCGATTGGCCTGCGCGAGTATTACGGCGTCGAAGCGTGGGACTGGGGCTTGCCGGGCCGCATGCGCGGCGCACGGCCGTCCTATCACGCGAAGTGGATCCCCTACTACGCCGCCCGCAACGTCAACGCCATCAATGCGGAAACCAACGCCAACTGGGGCGCGCAGACGCACGGTTTGAACGTCGCCGCCGCGCTCATGTGGGCCCCCGACGCCGACGTCGAAGCAATCGCCGACGATTATTTCACCAAGGCGTTCGGCCCTGCGGCAGCGACCATGCGCAGATTGCAGCAACGATTCGACGCCGCCCCGCCGCTGCGTGGCGCGACGTTGCTGCCGCTATTTCGCGATATCCAGGAGGCGTATGACGCAACCGACGACCTTGCGATTCGCCGTCGCATCGTCGACATGATGAGCTACGCACACTACCTCGCCGTGTTTCGGCAGTTCCAGAACATCCAGGCCGCCGAAGGCGAACGCAATGACGCTTACTACGACGCGCTCAGGCCACTCATGCAGTACGCATGGCAGACCCGCCTGCGCGGCATGGTCCATTACTACGCGCTGGCGCGGCGGTTGTGCAACGGGCTACCCAAGGCCGACGATCGCATGGACTTCTACATGTTCGCAAAGGACCCGCCACCCGTTTGGAAGACCGGCGAACAACTGTCCGACGACAAAATCGTTGCGTTGTTCAACGAGGACATCAAGGCACTAGAGGCCGACGACGATCCCCTTGTCGTTCACTCGCGCTATTTGGAGCACGTTACCGTCCCCGGTGAAGATGCCGGTCCGAGCACGGTGCTTCGCCGCTACGACGACGGCGCGACCCGTATCCATCGCAGCGGTGTGACCGCCTACCTCGCCGCCCGCGACAGGACAGACGTCACGCTGCGCATTCTCCCGATCGACAAGCAAGTTACCGTCACAGTCAAACGCCGCGACGACGTGATCCACGAACAAGTCGTGCCGCTGGGCGATGAGCCCATCGACGCGAGGTTCACGCTGCCGAAAGCTGGCGAGCATGACCTGCACATCAGCGGCAGCTTTGTCATCTGGGTAGATGAATCGACGCCGCTGGTTTACGAACAGTCCATGATGCGCCGCGCGCAACTGGAATACAGTGGGCCGCATTACTTCTACGTTCCCAAGGGCACGAAAGAACTGATTGTCGAACCGGGCCCGCGCCTCAGCCTGAACGTGCCCGGCGAAGCCAAACGTCGCGACATCACCCCCGCCGACACCGAGCCCGGCAAAGCGTACGCGATCATCCCCGTGCCCGAAGGCGCCGACGGTACGGTGTGGCACACGTCGAACATGACTCGCGGCAAGTTCGCGCTGTTGAACGTGCCACCGCTGCTGAGCTTTCACCGAAGCACCGTCATCGTCCCGCGCGAGGTCGCGGAAGCCGACGAACTCGTGACTGCCGACAACCGCTGATGGAATTAATCATGACCTGAGGAACGGACTGGTTTGATCAGCTTAATCGTCCGCACTCCGTTGTCGGCATGGATCTCCATTTCTCCATCTTGGATTCTGCGAATTGGGGTACGCACACCGCCTTTCTCCTCGACCCATTGCCCTGGGGCTTGGATTCGGACGGTCACAACCGGGTGATTGGGAGGCAGGTCCACCACCAGCGTGTCCCGACCGATCCGTAGAGCGGCGGCAGTGTCGCAGGCAACGCTGTGGCCCTGATACGTTACTCTTCCTTTTTCGCCAAGCGACAAGATAATGCCGCCCGTGCGATCCTGAACGGAGCCCACCGTGCCTTCGAACTGTGCACCATCGGCCGAAACATTGGTCACCTGCTCGCTTAGAAAGCACATATCGCTGCCGAATTGGCCTCCGACCTTGATAACCTTGCCGTTGCCCATGGTGGCGAACTGCGGCACTTCTTCATTCTGTCTGCGCGGGTAGATCACGACGAAGTAGGCCCCGTCGTCCGAACGCTGCAGGTGCAAGAGGTCCTGGTACTCCTGGAAGCCGGTCAGGCTGGGGTACACATGGATCGGCACGCCGAAACGGAGCGTGTGTCGCGGCGTGTTGGCAGGCTCGGCGATGTAGAACTCTACATCCACGTCGAACTGCCCCGCGGCCGTGTAGCGATCGCTTTGGCGTAGCTGCCGAGGCTCTGCCGTCTTCTTTCCTGGGGCGTCCGCCAGGAAACCTTCGCGGTCGGAAAGCTGGTCTGGCGTGCCGATTTTCTCGGAGACGGTCCAGAACTGCCACATTGTGGGCTGTCCGCCCGTGACCGTGTCTCGCAATACAAAGTAATTGACGTGGGCCGGGTCGTCGTCTCGGACGAATAGCATTTGGCGACGCCACCTGACGCCTGGTTCTCCTTCCTTGGCCACCTTGGGCCATTCGGGCAACTGCCGCCAGTTCTTGAAACTCACGGTCTTCGGGTCGCCAAACGTCATGGGGCGCCCGGGCCGGTCGATGGTGAAATCTCCAACCGCGTATTGCTGGTTGGGCAGAGCAGACGCGCTGGCGATCTGCCGCTCTGCCTCGTGGGCGTAGTTGACGGAGCGGTAGGCCAAATCGCCTCGCGGCCGAGCCAGCAACACACGGCTGAGCAACAGTTCTTCACGGTCAGGGTAGGAGGACACGCCGCGCGCGGAGATCGGCGCGCCCTTGGCAAAGACCATCGCCATCGTCCCGCTCTCGGTGGGCACGGTATACTTGTTCTCGCAGACCAGGTAGGCGTACCATTCGTCCGGCGTACCCAAACCGTGTCGCATCAGCACTCCGGTTTGCGGAAACACGTTCATTTGCCAGTCGGGCTTCTCGGACGGCAGCGTTGGGTCCATGTACACACGCTCCCAGCCGCCAAAACGATCGGCGGGTATTCGCATCGGCTGGCCGGAGCGCATCCAGACCCACTGCAACTTGCGGGAGTAAGCTGGATCGCGTTTGGCCGTGGCCCGGGCCATCGCGCCGACCAAGCCGTTTGCCTTACCGGCCGGCCCTCGCCCGATCGGCGGCAGCAAGCCGCTCGTGCCCCCTTTGTTTGTTTCCGTGTGACGAGGATCCGGTGGCGTGTATTGCATGGCGTTGTACAGCAGCAGCCGCTTCAAACGTTCGTCGTTCACCAGCTCGCCCAGCCCGGCATTGGTGGCGGCGACGGCGAAGTACAACAACGGAGCTGTGCTCACGTGCATGTAGTTGGCGGTGCTTTCCGGCCACTCGCCAGCCGGACCCACATTATTGGCCATCATCTCCTCGAACATCGCCCGTGCCGGCTTGATCCAAGTCTTGGCCATCGGATGGTCGGGGATCGTGCAGGCGACCAGGCCCAGGTGCATGTTGCTGGTGACGCTCATGTTCAAGTTGCCCGAACAGTAGCCCCGCTCCATCGACCACGTGTCGGGGTGGGCCATGCGATAGCCGAGATAGGCAAACCGCGCCCACAGCAGCTTGCGTTCATTCTCCGGTACGAGGCCGCTGCCCATCACCGCGTCGAACATCGAGCAGGTGAATCCGCCGCCATTCATCGTGTCGAACTCGCCCAACTGGGCCATCTTCATCCGCAAACGCTCCACGATGGTCGCCCGCTCGGCCACTTCTCGGTCTCCCGTCATCAGCCACGCGCCCAAGCCCATCGACATGGCGTAGCCGGAGCCGATGCCTCGACTTCGTTCGCTGATCTGCAACAGCTCCTCGACCGTCTCAAGGTCCGGCTTGCGTTGCCGCGCTTGTTCGAGTTCCGTGCGCGTCATGAACAGATGAGGATGCGGCGTCTTGACATCCCAATCCAGCACGTAGTCCTTCACCTCGTTCAATTGCCGTCCCACGCGACCGTGACGGATCACCTGGAACCGGCCGATGGTGAGTGAACTGTCGGACTCGGTCTCCGGCGTCGGCTCGTGGCCGAAAGCCCACTTCCTCACTCCTTCGATATGATCGAGCCGGAGGAAAACCTCGCCCGATTCCGATCGCATCAGGTCGACCCTTTTGCGGCCCAGTATGCCACCGGCGCCGAACTTCGCCATCGGGCCGGGCTTCACCCACGCGCCGGAATCGCGGCGAGTAATGCGCAATTCGCGATCCACGCCGCGCATCTTCAGGCGGATGATCGTTTGCGTATAGTCGTCGAACCAATCGTGCCACGGCGTCAAGCGGGTGACCAGGCCGGACGGCTCGCGGTCCAGCGGGATACTGACCCATTGGCCGATTTTCGCGGCGCGTTTTGGATAGGCTTCCGTCTGCATCCGAAAGGTCAGCGGGCGACGATCATCGCCGACGATCATGTGCCAGCCATCGTGTTCGTTCGTGTTCTTCACATTGGCGTCGATCAGTATGGCAGTGTCGCCGGCAGCCACGTGGGACATCAAATCGAGTGTGTTGCCATCCTCGTACGTGTAGCGCGTGACCACTTCAACAAAGACTGGTCCATCAGCGACGAACCTGGCCTCGTACGCCAGGATCCTTGTCTTTCCGTACATCCGGCTGCCGCCGAACCATTCACCATCACCCACGTGCATCGCCGCGATCGGCCCTGGCACCGAGTCGGCCGCGGCCGGTGGGCTGTAGCTGTTGCGACCCAGCAACAGTTTAACTCCGAACCGTGTCGTGGTGATCTCCACCTGGTCCTTGCCGGGGGTGACCGCCAGATCGGTTGGCGATCGCTCGGCCGGTTTCGTGTCGAATCGGACGGTGTAGGTCTGTGTGGCCAAACGGCGCAAGGTCGACGATAAACGACAGCTTGGCGGTCTTGACCAACGTCTCGCTTCCGGGCCAGAACATCACGTCACTCAGTTGGCAGGGAACGGACCCCTTTGGGCCGCTGAGCGTCACCGACTCGACGTGACACTGTCCCTTGGCCGCCTCGAACGGATAAGTGACGAGTTCGTTCGACCACGTGGTCTTCAGATGGTCCCGCAACGCAATCGTCTTCTCGCCGGCGTCGGACGCGGCAGCGATGGCCAACAGAATGGTCGCAGCCAATACCCCGCGGATTATTAGTGTGTAAGCCATTCTTGCCTCAGCGCGATTTCTTAACGGGTGGAAAACCGACAAGCTATCCGACACAATGCACGCATTCAATGCCCGATTGCCCAACACAAAGAGTGATCGTCGTGCTTATTCCACTGGATCGTTGGGACCCTCGTCCAATTCTCCTCCGAGCCGTTCTGGCTTCGGTGGCCTGCCTGACACTGGCGGTTTCGGGGTTTGGCACCGAGCCGCTTTGGCGATCGCCGAACCACTACCGTTTGTTGTTGACTATCGACTGTCAGGGTGTCTCCCGGTCCAACTCGCCGGCCGCGGTCGATTTGGATTTTGCTCAAGCGCTTCGTGATCAGCGGATCGCGGGCACGTGGGACGAGCATACGATCGAGTTGATCGCGTACGATTGCACAGGCGCGCTAGAAGTCTTCGACGCGTCGCGGGTCGGATACGAGCGATATCTGCTACCGTGGCGGCTGGAGAAGTACTATGCAGTCGACAACGTCACGCTCAGGTTTGTTGTGCCGGACGAGACCTGCACGCTGGTCGCGGTCTATTTCGACACCGTCGAGTCCGGCTTGGGAAGCCCCCGCCGATATCGGGGGCTGATGGGCGACGGCGATTTGTTCAGGCAAGGCTACGGACGACGCGCGGTCGGCGCGACGCACTTCGACACCTTTTGCGACCTGGACAGCGACGGCGATTTGGACCTGTTCACCGGCGGCGTCGAGCCGTTCATCTACTGCTACGAAAACGTGGGCGATAATCGGCTTGTGGATCGTGGCCGGCTGACCTCCGCAGGCAAACTGCTGACGTTGCCGAAGAATGATGGCAATAATCGAAGCTGGGTCGTACCCCACTTCTACGACTGGGACGGCGACGGTGACCAGGACTTCTTTCCCAGCTTCATGGACGGTCCATATGTCGGCAAGATCGCTTTCTTCGAGAACACGACGACGCCGGGCGGTCAGCTTACGTTCGTCGACCGCGGCGTGCTGAAGACAGTGCCCGGGGCACCGGTAGCAGGCGCGGCGAAGGCTGGTGTCTGGTTTCCTTCGTTGGATTTTGTGGTGGATTTCGATGGCGACCGCGACGGTCGGACCGATCTGCTGCTGGGCTACAAGCACGGCTGCTATTTGCACCGCAACCTGGGACCCGACGGTTCCGGGGGCTGGCGGCTAGACGAAGCCGTTGCCATTCAAGCCGACGGTCTGGAGATCGACTTAATGAATCCCTGCTTCGACGCGGGTGATATCGACGGAGACGGCGACTGGGATCTGTTCGCCGCCGCTCAGTCCGGCCAAGTCTACTTGTACGAGAACGTCGACCAGACGAAGTCACGCACCAAACCGACCTTTGCCAAAGGCACGGTCATTGCCTACGACGCGAAGTTCCTGGTGGCAGGCGGCCATCCCCGAGTAACCGTGGCAGATTTCACCGCCGACGGGCTGCTCGATTTGGTCGTCGACCGGGCGTGGGGCCTGGTCGACTTGGAAAACGTGTCGCAGAAAAGGGAGTTCGCCGCGCTGCTTGAGAATGTCGGAACCGCGACATCGCCGAAATGGCGAAAGACCGGAGCCGATGGCGGGGCTCCCTTTACCGAGAGGTTCCAAATGTGCGACGCCGTACGCCAGAACGTCGTCCGTGCTGTGGATTGGAACAACGACGGCAAGACCGATCTCTTGGCCGGCGATTGCGACGGTTTCGTCTGGTATTTCAGGAACCTGGGTAACCACTTGAATCCGGTGTTTGCAGAAGGCCGACGATTGTCGGCGGGCGGCGAAGTATTGAGCTTGGCCGATAGCGCCGGACACGCCCGTCATGACATCTGCGACTGGAACAACGACGGACGCAAAGATCTGGTCGCGTCGGACGGCGCTGGTACGGTGACCGCATACGTGAACGAGGGCACCGATGCGGATCCGGTTCTGGGCCGCGGCAGGAAGGTGAAGGCGTATGATGCCCACGGCGAGTTGAACCCGATCGACCGCGGAACTCGGTCACATTTGATGGTTGGCGATTTCAACCACGACGGCAAGAAGGATCTGGTCTTTTCCGATCAGGACAATCCCGGGTTCTATTTCTTAGAAAACGTGCACACCGACACGGACCCGCGATTCGGCCCCGCGAAACATCTGGGGCTGAGCCCCTATGTGCGACCCAATCTGGGTTCGTTCGTTGACTGGGATGGCGACGGCAAGAAGGATTTGATCACCTGTGAATTCGAGCACAGCATCCGGTTCTACAAGGATGAAGGCACCGGGCAACCGGGCGAAGAGCCGAAGTTTTCGAATCCGGACGGCGTCACGATCGTCAAGCCATACTCGATCATGATGATCTCCGGAGCCGACGCCGTGGACTGGAATCGAGATGGCGATGTCGACATCATCACCGGCCAGGGGCACGGCGGCAGCGGGCTCAGGTTCTTCGAACGCGACTACATCGAGGATTGCCTGAACGACACGCATCCGATTGTGGAAGTCGGGGCTCTTCAACGGTCCGGGCTCTCGCTGCTGAACGTCGTCCGCCGCTACGCCGACGCGATGATCGAGCACGGCCGCGACACCTACGGGCCGCAGAAGACGGGTCTGTTGCTCAGCGCCCTGGACCGCCGCTCGTTGAAACCGCTCGAACTGCGTCCCGAACCGCCGGGTGGAGTCCGACGCGGAGATCGTACGGGCCTGGCGTGGCGGCGGCTGACCGGGGCCAATCCTCAGCTCGACCAGAACCTGTTGCGCGTGTTGTATGCTCTGAGCGAGATCACAGGCGGGGACCGTTACCGCGAGATTGCCGATAACGAAATCCAGTGGTTCCTCCAAAACGCACAATCGCCAGTCACCGGACTGTTACCCTGGGGCGAGCACCTTTCGTGGGACGTGATGCTGGATCAGCCGATTTCCAGCGGGACGGATTACACTCACGAATTTGCTCGTCCCTGGGTGCTCTGGGACCGAAGCTTCGAGTTGGCCCCGGAAGCGTCGAGAAAGTTCGCTTTGGGGCTGTGGAATCACCAGATCGCCAACCGCAAGACCGGCGCCTTCGATCGCCACGCTCCGTACAACCGGCACGGCCCCAGGGACGGCAGGGACTTTCCGCGTCATGCAGGCTTTTACATCCACACCTGGGCCCATGCCTACAAGCACACCAAGGATGAGACCTTTCTACGGGCCATCGAGGTCGTGCTGGCCCGATTCGAAGGCAAACGGATCGGACCAGATGGCGTGATGAAAGGCACCATTGGCCCGCTGGATATCGAAACGGCCGCGTCGATGGTTCCCGACCCGCTGGCGTCCCGGTTGCGGAAGTTTGCTCAGGTCGAGGATCGGCTGGTTTTGGAGAACCTGCAACAGCTCTACGGCCAGCCAGATGGCACTCTGACGTTCGAGCCCACCTGGCAAGCGGCGTATGCCGCTGGGGCGGCGGCCGATTGGGCGATGTTTGGCCTGGCACGATACGAACAAGTCAAGAAGAAGCCGTTCCGTGACGTGGCAATCGCAGTTGCCGACGCGTACGTGGACGCGCTGCCTGAGGAAGACGTGGATGTCTGGCCCATGAGTTTCGCGCATATCATCAGCGCCCAAGTGGCCGCCTACCGGTTCACCAACCGGAACGTCTATCTCGAACAGGCCCGCCGATTCGCCCGAATGGCCGTGGACCTTGTCTTCCAGGACAATCCATTACCACGGGCGAGTTTCAAGACGGATCATTACGAGACGATCACGGGCGCCGATTCTCTGGCCCTCTCTCTGTTGGAGGTCCATGCGGCGGAGCACAATCTGGAAATCGCCATCCCCTCCAATACCATCGATCGGTGATACCCGTCATGCATGACAGAGCCACGAAAGGAAGTATTCAGATTATCGGCGCGGAAGTAGGTGGGGCACGATTCCATCGTGCCTGGCACGTTGGAAACGTGCCCCACAGTCGATCCGCGAGAATCAACGATTGGCCAATCCTTAGTGGTTTCGCGGTCCTTTTGTTGGTTCTTGCCTCCTTGAGATTTGCTCCGGCCGGTCATGGTGCCGACCTGGACCTCCACAAACTGTTCCACGAGTCCATACCGGATTCTCCGTTCATCGGCGTGGTGTATGGATACGCTGACGCCATGCTGGAGCACGGGCGCGATACTTACGGCCCGAAAAAGACGGGCATGCTGCTCAGCGCCTTGGACAGAAAGACTCTCTTGCCACTCGATACGCGTCCACCGCCTCCGGCGGGTGTATCCAGCGCGAGCCGCCCGGGAGCCGTGGCTAAACCGCTCGTCGGAGCCAACGCCCAGATGGATCAGAACCTGTTGCGTCTGTTGTACTTCCTGAAAGGACTATCCGGCGAGGACCGCTATCCGCAGGCGGCCGACGCCGAACTGAAATGGCTTCTGACGGGTGCGCAGTCGCCGAATTCCAGCCTATTGCCTTGGGGCGAACATCTGTCGTGGGATGTGATGACAGACATGGTCGCTAGCGGAACTGAGAGGTCGCGGCACGAGTTCTCGCGTCCCTGGATGCTGTGGGACCGGTGTTTTGAATTGGCCCCGCAGCAGAGCAAGCGATTCGCCATGGGGCTGTGGAATCATCATGTTGTCGATCAGAAGACGGGCGGAGTACGCCCCAGTGTCGATTTCGACGCCAACGGTTCACAACCGGCAGAAGACTGCCCACGGCACGCGGGTTACTTCATCCGCACGTGGGCAGAGGCGTTCGCCCACACCGGAGACGAGGTTTTCCTCTCGGCAATCGAAACCGTGTTGAGCGTTTACGAAAAGAAGCAGCGCCGCCCAGCGCAACCGGCGGGGCACAGTTCCGGTTCGCCCAACGTTTGCGATGCGTTGTCGCTGGCGATCGACTGCGACGGAGCCGCTCGGAAGGTGCCGGAGCCGCTGAGGACTCGGCTGACGGCGTTTGCCGCGTGCGAGGACGCAAGGTTCTGCGCGTTGCCCCACGAGTTGAGGGAAAAGCACGGTTTCGTCAAGAGCCGCGATGCGACGGCATCCCACGTCACATACACGTCTCTGTGGGACCCAATGCTCGGCAAGCACACTACCGCTGCGGTGGGCGTGATGTGCAGGTCGCGGTACGAAAACACCGGCAGGATTGGCTACCGCAAATTGACTGTGGCGGCGGCGGATGCGTACCTGGATTCGCTGCCGGGCGACGATATCGACGCCTGGCCGCTCAGCTTCGGCCAGGCGATCACCGTCGAACTGGCCGCCTGGCGGATCACCGCCAGGAAGAAGTACTTCGCGCGAGCCTCTGAGCTGGGAGAAATCGCCATAGAAAAATACTTCGGCGACAGCCCGCTGCCGCGTGCCAGCCTGAAGACGGACCACTACGAGAGCACCACCGGCGCTGACACCTTGGCACTGGCGCTGGCGGAACTCCACTTGAGCACTCGCACCATCACGGTTGTACGGACCCCGCCCAATACGATCGACCGCTAACGGCCTCTCACTCCAACGGGTCTTTGAACATCTTACCCGGCGCTCAGGGCACGCTACTTGGCCTGACGGCCTTGAACATGCAGGTTTGCGCGATGTGATGAACCGGGATCTGGGGAAACTCGATCGATAAGTGCTCGGTCAGCTTCTGCATGCCGATTTCCTCGGAACAAGGATGGTTCACAACGATCACCGGATATTGCATGTCGATGGCGAGCGAGCCATCTCGCCAAAAGGTGAAACCATCGTCGGTGCAGATGACGATGTCGGCTTTCAGATCGTGAACCATCGGCCGAAACGGCGTGATGGCACCGGTCCCGATCGCCACGCTGCGAACGAGTTTGCCTTCCGGGCCAATGAACAGAACGGCATTTTGTCCGAAAGCAGCCAGTTTGTCGGCGACCTTCTGAGCGAGTTCTCCAGCCCTGATGGGAGCGATCTCGTACACGCCGCAGAAGGGCCTGCCCTTTGAACGATCCGCTGCAATCCTCGCTTCAATCTCCTTTTCTAACCCGAGGAATCGCGCCCAAGCATCGCGAATCCCGATCTCCGGTACGCGGTCCCAAACGTCGTGGCAGCGAATGACGGCGATGCCGCTGTTCTCGATGAACTCCTTCTTCTTCCTTGCGCTCTCGAAGACGAAGACCGACTGATCACGGTCGCGATGATCGTAATAAGTGGGTTCGTGGGTGATGAACAGATTGCATCCCAATTCGCGAGCCTTGCGCAGCGAGTCGAAGTAGCTCAACCAGCCGACCGCGACACTTTTCACCACGATTTCCGGCCCGCCGGCCTTGAAGGTGTCGACGGTTCTATTGGGATCGACCCATTCGCCGCCCAGCCTGCGGAGATATTCATGGACGTCCCCGGCTGTCACTGCGTTGCCAGTTTGAATGGCGGCTTGATGCGGTTCAACGGGCGTGTTCTCGCCGGCGTGGGCGGGCATGCCCGCACGCATCGTGAACACGGACAGGGCAGAAGCCCCAAGCATACTGCGTTCCATAAACTCTCGACGGTCCATTGGCATTCTCCCTGGAATCAGACAAACATCAGTGAATCGCGTAGAGGCACCCGTCGTTGCTCCCGACATACACAACGCCGTCGGCGACGTAGGGTGAAGATTCAATGGCGTCCCCTGTCTTGAACTTCCACAGTTCCTTGCCGGCTGCCACTTCCAGCGCGTACAGGCGCCCGTCGTCGCAACCGAAGTATACCACGCCCTCGGCGACCGACGGGGCAGATCGCACACGGCGCCCCACCTTGACCTTCCACTTCCTCGTGCCCTGCGACGCGTCATATGCGTAAAAGTACCCCATCTCGCTCCCGAAGAGCATCGTCCCTTCCCAAATGGCTGGGCCGGAGCGGCTTTCATTCGTCTCGGTGGTCGAGTCCTGGAAGCCCTCGCCTTCGATCCAGTCGATGTACCTGTCCTTGCCCGTCGGCAAGTCTACGGCCGAAACACACATCCCCGCGCCGTAGACCGTTTCGCCAACAACGGGCGTGCATCCCCATACGCGATTCACCCGCAGTGTGATGGAACGCCCGGTCCTGACCGATACCGCGCCGCCGGTGCTTCCCTGGCTCCCCTTGCCGCCGGAGATAAGCCGCCCGTGCGACAAGGCGTAACCGGTGCACCGCCCTGGCGAACTCGCCAGACGATACCGTGCGCGACGCTCTCCCGTCTCGGCGTCGATCGCGTACAGGCCGGTGTCGTATCCCCAACCCTGGAAGTAAGCGAAGACGGCCCCGTAGCCAACCACCGGCGAATCGCTGACGGACTTCGCACCCTTGACGGTGACTTGCCAGTTCTTTTCGCCCGTGGCAGCGTCCAACGCGTACAGGTATCCATCTTCGCATCCAAAGTACACGACGCCCTTCGCAAGCGTGGGAGAAGATAGAATCGGGCGACCTGTTCGGAATTCCCACTTGGGTTCGCCGGTAGCCGCGTCCAGGGCGTAGAAGTGTCCGTTTGTGCTACCAACGTATACGACGCCATTCGCGGCGATCGGCGACATCTTCACGGCTCCGCCCGTCTCGAACTTCCACTTCAATCCAGTCAGGGTCCGCACGCCTCGTGTTCGGTAGACTCCCGTGCGTTGAAGATTGCCCCGGAACGTCGCGCCTTGAAGCGGATCAACCGGCATGTCAGGATCGACGTCCAGGTGAACGACCTCGGCCTTTTCTACACCGTCGACCGGGTGCGTGTTTGCCCGGCAGCGGACCACGCGGAAGCCGATTTCCGGATAGGCAGAAGCGAGCCTGCAATTCGGACGATCGTACGAGGGCGAAAAGAAGCGAGCGTAGGCATTCCCGCTGCCGGGATACCGAAAAGACCCTCCTCTGACGATCATGCTCCCGAACTTTCCATCGGTGCCCTTGGGATTCCGTACGTCGTAAGGATCACCCAGAGTTCTTCCCGCGCCCCAACACCGCTCGAACACGTTGCCCGCCACGTCATGCAGCCCCAGTGCGTTCGCCGGCTTCTTGGCTACGGGATGGGTCTGGCCGCCTGAATTGCTCGCATACCAAGCGAAGCGATCGTCGAATTGATCGCCCCAGTGAAACGGCGTTTGCGAGCCCCCGCGCGCCGCATACTCCCATTCCGCTTTGGTCGGCAGTCGATAACCGTTTGCCGCCCAGTTGACGTGGACCTGCTGGCGGTCGTGCGGTTTGACTCCAGGCCCCCACGGCCCTCGGAATGTCATCGTTTCACGATACGGCAGCGATTTCCGGTAGACCTCCTTCAGGTCGCGGTCGACATAGTAGCACGGCGATCTCCCTTCCTTTTCGGAAAGTGCATTGCACCACGCGATCATGTCATAGAAGCTAACTCGTGTGACCGGCTCATCGGGCCAGTGGCGGTGTCGTCCTGCCAGCCAGCCCACGCTGCCCATGTCGCCGTCGTAGTTGAAATCGTAGCCATTCTCCTGAGCCCAATCCCGGATTGCCTTCCATTGTGCGAATGTCACCTCGGTCTGGCCAGATTCGAAAGCAGAGATCTGTATCTCCATTCCATCGAACCTCACGAAGTTGCCCTCCGGGACCGGGGCCATCTTTGGCGTCAAGTCCTCGGCTGTTGGCCGGTTGTGGGTAGGGATTCTCTGTGCTTCCCGCACGGCCCACACGGGAACGCTCGATTCACGTTCCGACAAAGCCTGGATCGGCGGTGGCTCAAGTCCAGCCTCCCTACGAACCACTCGAAAGCCAATACAATGGCTGCCCAACCATGGTTTGTCTCCGTAAGGCGAAGCCGACTGCTGCTCGTCCGACTGCAAACCGTGGAAGCTGCCTCCGAGTACTACGTGTTTCGGTTTAAAACCTTCTGTCGTGGGGTGGTACGCGTTGCCGCAGTCCCAGCCCCATTCCCACACGTTTCCGATCATGTCGCACAGGCCGTTTTCGCTTGGCCGCGCCGTACCCACATCGTGCGTCGTGCCGCCGGCATGCGCGCCCACCCAGCCGAGCTTCGCGATTTGCGATTTGCTGCCTGCAGGCGAGAGCCCCGCTGCCGCCTGCCACTCCGCGGAGACCGGGAGCCGATAGCCGTCCGCTTCCCATTTCACGTGGACCGTTGGGACGTACTTTGCATTCGTTTCCCGGTCGTACCATCGTTCACGCGCCTTCTTGAATACTGTCTTGAGTTCCGCATCCGCGTAGTAGCACGGTTCCTTGCCCTCGAGTTCCGACAACGCGTTGCACCATGTCACGGCGTCCAGCCATGTCATGTCCGTGGCTGGCTCATCCGGTCCATGCTCGCCGAGAGCGAAGTCCATGCTCCCCATGTCACCGGTGCAGTCGAAAACGTAGTTCCGGTCGAATGCGAACATCGGACTCGCCGCCCATCGCCACACGCGG
This sequence comes from uncultured Pirellulaceae bacterium, assembly GCA_964623055.1. Lineage (GTDB taxonomy): Bacteria > Planctomycetota > Planctomycetia > Pirellulales > Pirellulaceae > JADHUC01. Next base: position 24,863 of record CAZURK010000010.1, on the reverse strand, counting down.
TTCCACAGTGCATATGGAATCTCGGTAGTCGAGAGGTAGAAATCAGGTATCGGCCGTCCGTCGCCCGTCTCGCATCCCTTCAGAGCAATCACGGATAGCGTTTCACTCGCTCCCACTGGCCTATCCACCGTCCCGTACGCTTCGAATGCATATAGTTTCAGCCACGTAGCACCGGCCGCGAGGTCGTGTTTTGCGAAGTAGTAGCCGACCGCCTGGACATCATCGAATGTTCGCCTTTTGAACTCGGCATGATCGGGTTCGAAGACGATGTCATGCGGCGGTTGGGGGTTGTACGCAGCCCAGCGAGTCGCCGTCGGGTAGCACACATGCGTGTAGCCGCTGTGATTGTCTCCCTTTCCGGTTCTGGCAAAGCTCTCTCCCGCGCCCTGAAACGGAGGATCCGAGATGTAGAATTGGCCCTCGTCTCTGACCACAAAACGCCCTTTGCACCCGGTACAGTAGCGGGCGATGTGAAGGCCGATCTTGTCTCCCTCGCCGAACGAAACCTTGTGGTCGGCGCCGCCATTCAGGAAATCCTCCTTTTTCCACAGCCAGATCCCGTAGCACCGATAGGGTTCCCGCCAGTTCTGAACCATCATGTTGATATTGTCGCCGGGGTGATCGACATTGGTGCACATTTCGGAAAAGACCGACCTATCCGCGTTGGCGAAGAAGCCCTTGAGCCCGCCGTAGAAGCGCCAGTTGAAGGCGTCCGTATTCCAGTGAGGGGCTACTGGGTTCAGCGGCCGATCCAGGCTGAATTCCCAGTACGCGATGCAATCGTCCTTCTGCCCGTCGGCATCGATATCAACATCCAGAATGGTCTCTTGATTCTGGAATCCTCCTCGGTAGACGTGAACGTTGTAGTTCCATGCCAAGTCATCGCCATAGTCCACGATCCTGACGCGATGCGGCGCGCGGGGCGAGTCTGGCGCGGCCGGTTTGGCGGCCCATAGTCTCCGCCCGGTAGTCTCCGCGGATCGGGCAACCGCTGCTGCGAGCAGAAGAAGAACCACGAGCGCGAGTCTTTGCACCCCTCTTTGCATCGACCCGATCCTTTCATGCCTGCGGGGCAATGTTGCGTAAGACTGCATTGAAGATACATAGAGCCTATAATAAAGGCTGCCCAATCAACAGATCACGGGTGCACGGGTGCAGCAGGTGTCGAGAACGAGGAGGACCTCCAATGTCGACTGACACGATCCCGCTTGCCGCGGTACTGGGGTGGCTGTTGCTGGCCGCCGTCAACGGACAGGAAAACAGGACGTTGATCGATCCACGCTCCGAATCGGGGCTGGACCACTATGCCCAGGGTGGGGTCGTCCTGGATGAAATCGCCTATTTTACGTCCACCGACGGTTCCCGGCGGCCGGGGGTCCGCAAGACTGCGGATTTCCCCAGCGTTGTTGCCTTTGATGTCAATAACTTCAGGACAGTGAGAACTTACCCCTTTGCTCAGACGTACGACAGCTCGCCGCTTGTGACTCAAAAGAAGGATGGAACCTGGTTGGTGCTGGCTCACGAACACAAGAACAGGCGGACTGTGGCCATGAATCGAGACACCGCGGAAGTGGAATGGATCAGTGAAGCCAACCAGCCGGGCGCCTACTTCTTCGGATACTCGTACTACGTCTGCCAAGACGGTTCCAAGTTGATTTTGATGGCCTGCGCAGACGGGTTGCACGCCCTTTCCAGCGAGACGGGCGAGGACGTTTGGTGGGTCCGAAAGCCAAGCACCGGCGGCGTCACGCCCTGCGTCGACCAGGTGGGCGGCTTGGTCTACTATCAGTGCAATGGGCAAGTCCTGAAGATACGGGCCGTCGATGGCCAGGTACTGAATTCGGTCGATGTCGCCAAACCGAACATCTGCATTTCGTGGAACACCGTTCTGGTGGCGGATTCGCACGGTGATTTCGTGGCGACCCGATGGTACGGTAAGCCGGTGTGGGATTCGGCAATTCGCGTGTACGACAAGGACCTGAATCTGGTTTGGGAAAAGACCGGCTTGCCCAATGGCAAGAAAGACACGCTGACCTATGCCGAAGGGAAATTGGTGACCGGCTGCGGCAACGGCTGGGCCAAGAAACGTTCCGAGGGCAAGGAGCCTGCGCCAAAACCTCCGCCGGAATCGCGCAACTGGCCGCCGCAGTATTTGCAGGGGTTCCGGGAGAGGTACAACTGGACTTTCCTCTACGAGGGGGACGAATGGAAGCACATCGCAGCCTATTCGATTTCGACCGGCGAAGTCGTCTGGAAATGCGATTTGTCCAAGTACGACTTCGGTTCCATTGGCAACTTGCCCTACTTCAACGGTTATCTGTACGGCGAGAACGGAGGCTGGCCGCCGCAGACAGCGAAAAGCTTTCGGATCAAGATGTCAAACGGCAAGTTGGAGGAGGTTTTCGACTACGGTAGGGCGATTACGTCGTGCGCCACGCACATCATAGCCCACGGGAAGATCTTCAGCGGCGACCTCTGGGACGACGGAATCGCAGTTTCCGAGGTAGCCAACGGCTCGACGGCCGAATGGCCCGGCCCGTTTGGCGACCCGCAGACGAACCAGAACGCAATCACTGAGGAAGAAAGCGTACGGCAAGTCCCGATACGCGAAATAACCGAGAAAGACGTGGAGTAGAACGAATTGTCTCCGTCCTGCAACATCGAGGAGATCCTACAATGAAACGCCGTGACTTCTTGCGTACTAGTGGTTTGGCAGCCGTTGGGGCTTCGACCTTCCCCTTGGGATGGGTATCGGCAGCGGAGAAAAGGCCGCAGAAGCTCCTGTACTACACGCGCAGCACCGGCTACGAACATTCCGCCGTACGGCGGGAGAATGGCGGGTTGAGCATTTCTGACAAAGCCATGATCGAGATGGGCAAACGGGCCGGATTCGAGGTGACGTGCAGCAAAGATGGTCGCGTGTTCGACGGCGACCTGGACCAATACGACGCTTTTGCCTTCTACTCGTGCGGCGATCAGTGCAAAGAAGGCAAGCGGCCTCAGAACCAGCCCATGACCCCCGAGGGCAAACAGCGGCTGTTGGACGCGGTAGCCGCCGGCAAGGGATACGTTGGCTTTCACAGCGGTGCCGACACGTTCCACAGCGGCAAGGAGATCGATCCGTACGTGGTCATGGTCGGCGGCGAGTTCATGGGCCATGGCTCGCAGCAGCCCGGCCGGCTGGTTATCACATCGCCGAAGTTTCCAGGCTTGGAGAAATGCAGGGGCAAGGATGACGTGTTGATCGAGCGCGAGGAGTGGTACACGTTTCGTAACTTCGGCCGTGACTTGCACGTCGTCCTGGTGCAGGACACCGAGGCGCTCAGGAAAGAGAGCGAACACGACAAGCGTCTGCACTCGCGTCCCTCATTTCCACAAACCTGGGCGCGGCAGCAGGGAAAAGGTCGCGTGTTCTACACTTCCTTTGGCCACGTGCACGACATCTGGACCAATTCGTTTTTCCAGAGCCTCACACTTGGAGGCATCGCATGGGCCATGGGCAACGTAGATGCCGACATAACGCCCAACATTGAGAAGGTGACCCCCGGCGCATGGGATATTCCCAAGCGGGGATGACCGCCCTCTGTGTGACTTTCTATCGGCGCGATTCCGTGAGAGCCTTTGCTTTCCGCGTGAAATCGCTCCAACCGCTATGTTTCATGAGGAGCCTGGCGGCGTCGATCAACTCGTCAGTTGACTTCCGTCGCCAGGAGTCTCGTACCGAGGAATGATACCCCTTCGACGTTTTGTAGCGCTCGCTGTCGAACGCGTCGGCTGGAAGTCCGTGCCAGGATTTGCCCTGGGCCGCAGCAACGAAGTTAGGGTCGGGGCCGCTTGCCTGCTTACTGTCGCTTGCTGGCCGCCACTCGCCCGTATTGAGTCGCGTGATCCGCGTGTCGGTACTGTACAGGCGTTCGGCCTGGGAGTTTGTGCCATCGAACGAAACGATGCAGTCTTCCAGGTGCACGTTGGCCTCACGAGCGGGATTGGGCCCAGAGCCTTCCTTTCTGTCAGCAAAGATCTGCTGCAGATTGTTGTTGTGAAAGGTGCATCGCGCGGCACGGACGTCGCCGATCGCCCACAACCCGGCGGTCGTCCACGAACCGCCGCGTTTGAAGGAGTAGGCGCTCAAGCAGTTGTACAGAAAACCGTGCTGCCATACTCGAAAGTTCATCTTGCTGCGCAGGCCGATGCAGTTAACGTACACGACGTTGTCTGCCTTCACGTCCCAGCCGCCATCGGCGTGGTCGTACGATTCGCAGTTAATGTAGGCCACGTTTCGCACATTGCCCTCGGCGATGAAGCCGTCACCCTGCCAATACCTGGCCCTTGAGTAGATCGCATTTCTTGCCACGCAGTTCACGAATAGAATATCGTGCTCGGCGGCCCATGCTCTCTCGTCCGGATGGAAAAGGCGGCGCGGCGAGTCACCAACTACAGCGTAGCAGATCTGAAAACTCTCCTTCATCCATTCATGACCGCCGGCGTCGGCGACACAGTTGATGATCTTCACGTCATAGTTGCCGGCCTGGAGCCGAACTGCGCTCTTGGTGAAATGGATGAACTCGCAGTCCTGGATGACGATGTCGTGCGATGCGACCTCTGGATCATCGGCATGCGCGAAACCCTGCAAGAAGATGCCGAACCTCCCTTCGTATACATCGAAGTTCTTGACCTTCAAGCCCACGTGACGGCCTTCTGCACTAAAGACCCCGCGCCGATAGCGTGCTAGTTTCAGATTCTCGAACGCACAATAATCAACTTCGTCCTCCAACGTGATGAACGTGATTCCCTCTGCCGGCTTGTCGGGAGTCCAGTCGCCGACACACCACGCCGGGCCTTCGCCCGTGTCTTCGCCGATAAGCCTTTTCATCTGGCCCGGGCCGTCGCCCCCGGAGGAAACCGTCAGTTTCACATTCACATACGTGCCGCTGCCGACTCGACATGCCTGTCCGGGCGCGAGGGCGTCCCACACCGCCTGAAGCACGCCGGGCGCGTTGACGGGCAAAGCGTTTTCCCAACTCGACCCGTCGCGTCGGCCGTTGCCGTTCGGAGTCAGGTAGAGGTCGGAATCCGCCGCCGTGATGGACAGCGAGTCGGAAGAAACTGCGGCGGTCTGTCTCGCCCGACGAATGGCTTCCTTCCACGGCGGCGGCGGCGGGGCCGGTCCCTTCTCCACAAGCGAGACATCGGAAAACCATCCCGTCTGCCCGACCCAACCACGCTCGGCGCTTTGTCGCCAGCGGCATAACACCTGAATCTCGTCGGCCTCTTCCGAGGAAAACTCGTACGCCGTCGTGGTCCACTGCGTCTGGGATTTCGGAAGACCGATTCGCTTGATTTCGTTACGGTCCTTTCGCAGCTTGATTGAGAAGAAGACCAATTCCGATCTGGTGCTTCGGGTTTCTCCCTGCAGAAGGTACAGCGTATTCGACTTGGCCTTGACGTTCTGATAGATCTGGCCGTAGCTCTCCCCGCCGTCCTCCACAACGTCCACTCGTAGAGACTGCCGATCGCGTTCGGGGGCCGACTCCCCATCCAAACTCACTTTCTGACGTCCCACAACGGTCCAACCCGCAGGCAGCCCCGCCTCGGTCCTACTGGAGAAGTCTCCGTTTCTAACAAGACTCTCTGCGCGTGCCGCCCCCACGACGATCGCAAGCAGCGTCGTGGCAATGACTACAAATCTCATCTCGACACTCATCGACTGGTGCTCACTCATCGGGTTCAAGGAATCCTGCGCGAACTTGACGCCGCTCGTTCGCCTGCCAGTACTGTCCGCTCATCACATCCAAGCAGGTTAGCCAGCCGCCTGCATGGGCCCTAGTGTCAATGCAAATTGCGTGGCCGACGCTACGCGGCAGTCCGTTCCGCTGCGGCGTATGACCGCAGACCATCACCTTACCAGATTCATGCGGCGGCGGATCGTTAAACGGCTCCCAATACAACATGTAATCGGGCTGTTCGTCCAGCGGCATGTCGGGGTAGACATTCGCGTGCACAAAGAAGTGCGTAGCCGTTTCGTAGTATGCTCGGCAGTCCCGCTCCATGAACCTCCAATGGGCGTCCGGAACATCCTGCAGCGTTCCGTTGCCGCTCGACTGGGCGTATGATTTCAGAGCTTCAATGCCCCCACATGCCGTCCATTCGTCGTGGTGCTGATACGATTCGCGTGCTGCGCACATCATCAGTTCGTGATTGCCGCGAATTGGCACGAGTTTTCCGTCTCTTTTCCGAGCGATCAGCCAATCCAGGACCGCTCGGCTGTCCGGACCACGGTCAACATAATCGCCGAGGGTGACCAGCCTGTCCGTTGGCATGAACGGGACATAGTCCTCAAGTGCCGTTAGCGCAGCAAAGCAACCGTGAATGTCACCGATGGCGAGAATACGCAAGCGTTGTTTATCCTTCGTTCGTCTTGCCATACGGGACTACTGAAGCCAATTAGCCGTCGGGATCACATGGTGGCCGCCGAGCGATAATTCATCAGATTCCGATACGATCGTCCACTCGCGTGCTCCAACGCGTGCCACGACGGGGCGCCACCTCGAAATTCACTCCGTCTGCTTGACCCGCTCAAGGGTGATCAGGACGAACTCGTCTCCAGCCTCAGTCTTGAATTCCGTGGGACGGTTGCCGTGCCTTCCCATTCTGTCCATACAGATGATCAACGCGTCACCGGTCAAATCATAGATCGCGCACCGCAGTCTCTCGCCCGTTTTTTCGCCATCACCAGGGGTGATATCCATCGCTTTGGGCTTTGCCATGGGCTCGATATCGTATCTGTGTTCTCGGTCTTGCGTCGTTGGGAGGAACACGACCTTGTCCCCCTTGAAGTGAAGCTGAAACTCTTTTACCTCCTTGACTGGAGCCTTCTGCCCGTTCGCCTCTAACGAGACGGCCTGCCAGAGCCCTTGCAGAGGCTCCTTGTCCCCGGCGGCCCCGTGCGTATAGATCTTCGTCACGAGGCGACGGGTCCTCTCTTTCTCTTCAGAGGCAATGTCAAACTCGAAACGTATATCGGCTGGCATCTGCTCAAATTGGTCGAAGATGGGAACTACAAACTGAACGGAAGCTGATGGCCCAATCTCAAGCCAAGAGTCGCGATTGCCGACGATCATCGAATACCCCATGTACGAATCCTTCCAGTTCTTCGCTTCCCGAACGAGTACTCTGTAGGAGATCTTCTTGGGATTTCGTTCAAGCAAATACTTCGACGTATACGAAGCGGCAACCGTCCGAACCCAACGAGATTCCTTCGAGTGGTTTGTCAACTTCACAGTCCAATCCGATACAGGAAGGTCCCGATCTTCGATAATGCCCCGCTTCGTTGACAGCAACGAGAACGTCACGTCGAGCACGCGATTCTGTGGTTCCGATCTCTTCTCTGCTGCCAACGAAAGAGTTGAGATCAGGATTACTGCGGTACTGAGAGTGAGAAGTTTCATCCTTCTGTCCGACTGTTGATTCATGCGGCGGCCCAAGCCCAACAATGGGGCGTCTCCCTGCCAATAAACGCGCCCAGTCAGGCCGGCCATCGTACCACACAAACCAGCGGGACTGCAAATGTCAGCGCATGCTCCGCTAGTGTTGCTGGATCGGGCCGCAGACGATGTCGGCTTTGCGGGTGGGGATGGCGTAGGTGGGGCAGGCGCGGGTGCAGTTGCCGCAGCGGATGCACTGGTTGCTCTCGATCCAGATGTAGGTGGCGTCCGGCGCGGTGGCTGATTTGATGTGGCTGGTCGGTGCTCCGTCTTCGTCGGTGAAAAGACGTGTTAAGCCGTGAATGCAGGCTCGCGGCGATGCTTTGATGCACCAGTCGCAGTGGATGCATTTGTCCTGGTCGATCTCGAATTTGTAGTTGCACAGGTAGCAGCGACGAGCGTTGATTTCGACTTCCTCGGCGCTGTAACTCAGTTCGACTTCCTCGTTGCCTTCGCGCTGTTCCAGCGGTAGCGTGCGCGTATGGGCGGGGGTGTACAGGTCGTGATCGCGAAGGCGGCCGGTGTCGTCGGCGTCGCTGATTTCGACCCACTTGCCCAGACGTTTCTGGCCCATTAGCGATTGGTCGATTGCGCTGGCGACCTCCTTGGCATCGGCCACGGCGTGGATTACGTCCAGCGGGCCAGTATGAAAATCGCCGCTGACAAAGATCTTCTCATGCGTGGTGCGATTGCCCTCGGTCAATTCAACTCCCTCGGGCAGGATCTCCAGTGTGCGAGTTTGTCCGACGGCGTAGATCAATGTGTCGCAGGGCACTTCGTATTCGCTGCCTTCCACGCGATGAATAGGCGGTTTGCCACCGTCCTCCGGATCGTCGCCTAGCACGTTTCGGTCGAAGATCACGGCCTTGACTTCGCCGTCTTCACAACGCACGCGTGCCGGGTTGACCAACGTGCCGACGTCGATGCCTTCCAAGCGGAGTTGCCAGATTTCGTCGGGACTGGCCGACATATGTTCCTCGCCGCGCCGATACATGATGGCAGTCACGCGATGTTGTTCGCCCAACAGGCGGCGGGCTGCGCGTGCACAGTCGACGGCGGTAAACCCGCCGCCGATGATCACGACATCGCCGGCGACAGGAATCGGATCGCCCGTGTTGTAACGTTTCATGAAGTCGTAGCCGCTGATGGCGTTGGCGTCCTCGTCCAGACCATCGATCTTCAACTTGATGCCACGGATCGCTCCAGCGGCGACCAGAACGGCGTCATACTGATCGGCCATTTCCGAAAAGCGTTCCTTGTCGATGTGTTCGCAGAGACGCACCTCGATACCGCTGTCGACAATGGCCTGCACTTCCTCCTTTACGACGTCGCGAGGCAGCCGGAATTCGGGTATTCCCCATGCCATCTGGCCGCCCAACACCGGTTCGCGTTCAAAAAGCTCGACGACGTGTCCTAGTCGTCCGAGTTCGCGCGCGGCGGTAAGGCCGGCCGGACCGCCGCCGATGACGGCGATGCGTTTGCCGGTAGGTTCGTCGAACCAGGCAGGCAGCGGCCTTGCGGGCTGTGATTTGTTGTCCGCGGCTGCGCGTTTCAGATGACAGATGGTCACCGGGCCGTTCGTATTGGTCCATTGATGGCGGCAGGCTGGCTCGCATGGCCGAGTGCATATGCGCCCAAGCACCCCGGGAAACACGTTGCCTTCCTGGTTGATACGGTACGATGCATCCGGGTTCTTCAGCACCAATTGACGAATGTACTCGGGCACGTTGGTGCCGGCGGGGCAGGCGGCCTGGCATGGTATGTCGCGTGCCATCGTCTTCAAATCCAGCGTTGCGTGGCCCTGACCTGAAAACGTCGAGAATTCCGCTGGTTTGGACGCGTGATCGTATTGGATGTGCAACGCCTCGACGGCCTCGCGAAACGGCGTCATGCCAGTTACGCCCTCTTGCCATACCGTATCAGCCAGTGTTTCGTCGCCTTGGCGGCAGGCCATGAACGTATCGAGCACGGATTCGACCACTCGCGGGCAATCCTCGGTCTTGAATTCGCCAAGCACCGCGCCGAAACGCTTCTGGGTGCCACCCAAGCGGATTTCATACCCTTCGCTCGAGCCCTGATCTTCGCGGATGCGCATACCGCGCAGACCGATGTCGGCAATGTAGTAGGGAGAACAGGAATTGGGGCAACCGGTGATGTTAATGATTGCCCCGTCACGAATCGCGTCGTACTTCTCTCGTTTCGCAACACTCTGCAGCATGTCGTACATGCGTCGCGATTCAGAGACCGCCAGCGGACAGTAGGTCGTGCCAACGCAGGGCACGATGTCGTCCAGCCCGAAGAAAGCTCCGCTGTTGACCGGTAACTTGTCGATTTCGCCTTGTAGTTCCGCCAGCTTCTCCGGATCGACGCCGTGGAGTTCAAAGTTCTGCCGGTTGGTCACGTAGACGTACTTGTCGCCGTAGCGTTCGCTCAGTTCGGCGATGCGTTTCAGCGAGTGAAAGTCGATTTCGCCCTTCGGCACCATGATTCGCGCGATGGTCTTGCCATCGTTGTCTCGCGGATGCGGCTCGGCCAGCGGTCGCGCCGGCACGGTCGGACCGCAATCTCCGACGAACTCGGCAACGAAATCGCTGTGGTCGACCTGTTCAGCGTCCAGGAAGCCTTCGACGATTTCGCGGCATTTGTCGATGCTCTGTGTTTCGACGACGACTTTCAACCGCGACATGCTACGGTCGAAGCGGTCGCCGTAGTCGCGAAACAGCAGGCCGATGGCTCGAACCACCGAGTGGATCTTGTCTCTCGGCACGAAACCGAACAGCAATTCGCCTACTTGCGGTCGCCAGCCCATGCCGCCGCCGATGTACACACGGAAACCGGTCTGCTGGCTACCATCGGGGCCATCGCGCACGATGGCGACGATTCCACCGCAATTGATCAAGGGTTGCCCGCAGTTCCCCTCGCATCCGGAGTACGTGACTTTGAACTTGCGAGGGAGGTTGTCCAAATCGCGGCTCGCACCGATCAGTTCGGCCGTCTTGTGGGCGTAGGGCAAGATGTCGAATCGCCGATGGGGGCAAACGGAAGCCCACGGGCAAGCGGCGGTATTGCGCAGATTGTCACCGCAGCCATGAAAGGTGCTCAGGCTGTACTTGGCCAGGTCGCGCATCATCGGCGCGAGGTCACCCAGGCGGAGGTAATGGAATTGCAGCGCTTGACGCGTGGTCAGACAGATCCGGCCTTGGGCATACGCCTTGATGATCTTCGACAGGCCGCGCACCTGCGAAGTGGTCAACACACCGCCCGGTACTGCAGCGCGAGCCATGAAGTAGTTGGGATGACGCGTAGTGTAAATGCCGTAGGCCTTGGCGACCTTGGATTCCTCGAGCGTCATCTTTCCGTGCCGCGCGATTTCATCGAAATCCAGAAGCAGGCCGCCCTCCTTGACGACTTCGTCGTCACTGCGTCGGATATTGGTGATGCGTCGTTGCATGACGCTCCTCCTTTATGATCAACAGGTCGCTATTCCGCTTCAACTCATCGTTCTACCACTAGGCAAATTGTTGTGTTTTTTGCGCGCATTTTGGTTGCGGCCGAGCAAAGCGAGGCTGCGTTGGTTAACCCCGAGCCGGAAGGCGACGGCCGCGTTGCATCGAGCCACCCACAACAACCGTCGCCTTCCGGCTCGGGGTTAAACGATCGCCGTCCCGAACCACGCAATCCAGACTATCTACAGAAACCCGGTACTCAGATATCGTTCGCCGGTGTCGCAAATGATGGTGACGATTCGTTTGCCGGCGTTCGCCGGATCTGTGGCGATTTGACTTGCGGCGTACACATTGGCGCCTGCGGAAATGCCGGCAAGCATGCCTTCCGTTTTGGCCAACCTCTTGGCCGTGGCAATTGCGTCGTCGTTGCTGACCTGCACGACTTCGTCCACAACAGCGCCATCGTAAATGCCGGGCACGAAGCCCGCACCGATGCCCTCGATCAAGTGCGGCCCAGGACTGCCGCCTGACAAAACTGGCGAATCGGCTGGTTCCACTGCGATGAGCTGGATTCTCGAGTCTTGCTCTTTCAGGTATCGACCCGCGCCGGAGATCGTGCCGCCTGTGCCTACGCCTGCGACCAGGAAATCGACCATTCCGCCGGTGTCTTGCCAGATTTCGGGCCCCGTCGTGCGGTAATGGATCGCCGGGTTGGCAGCATTGTCGAACTGATGGGGAATAAACGATCCAGGAATCTTCTTGTTCAGTTGTTGCGCGCGGTCGACGGCCCCTTGCATCCCCTCCTTGCCGGGTGTCAGGACGAGTTCTGCACCGAGGATGGTCAAGATTCGGCGACGCTCGGCGCTCATGGTGTCCGGCATGGTGAGAATCAGTCGGTATCCCCTGACTCGCGCGACCCAAGCCAATGCGATCCCCGTGTTTCCCGAAGTCGGTTCGATGATGGTTGCGCCCGGCTGGATCGAGCCGTCTTTCTCGGCCTGTTCGATCATCGCCAGACCAATCCGGTCTTTCACGCTGGCCAAAGGGTTGCGCAGTTCCAGTTTCCCTACGATCTCGCCTGGGAGATCTTTCGCATAGCGGCTTAGCCGCACCAGCGGGGTACGGCCGATGAGGTCACATAGACTGTCCGCGATTTGTTCGGTCATGGTCGGATGTATCGGTTTTCTGTGTTCTGTTCGATCTTCACCAGGCTCGAACGCATAAATATATCAGCATTCCTCGAGTCTTTCCATTGGGCACAAGGACGTCGTGAGACAGCCGGGCGACGGGTCAGCATGCGCACTCTTGACAGAAGCGTGGCGGACCACAACATTGAGCCGAGGTGAAGAAGCAAGAATAGGAGAGTATCATGTCGAACGTGGCCATTCTTTACTGCAAGCGAATCAAGGACCATTCGTGCATCGGATGCGCGAAGTGTTTCAAGGGGATCAAGGAGAAGAACGGCGAATTCGCCCAGCACGATGAAGTCGAGCTGGTCGCCATGACCGACTGTGGAGACTGCCCAGGGCTGACCGTGCCGCGGGTGAAGATACTGACCGACGTTGCCAAGAACATGGAGCGCCCGCTGGAAGTGGTGCATCTGGGAACTTGTGTCAAAGCGGCCATCAACACGGCACAATGCCCGATCAATTTCGACAAGCTGAAGGCCACCGTCGAGGAGAAATTCGGCTGCGAGGTGGTGCTGGGGACGCATTCGTACTAGTGCGGTTTCGAATCATGTTTCACGGGCAAATGCGCAGGGCGTAGGCCGGATCAAGGAGCGCAGCGACGCCGCTCCGGCAATTTCGCAAACGGAACGGCTGGGTTAGACTGCCCGTGCCGGAACGGCGCTGCGCTTGGTCCGGCCTACCTGCTGAGTCGAAGGACTGAAGGAGTCTTAACATGACCCCCGATGATTTGCGGGCGATAATGGAGTATCTCAGAGAGCGAGTTGGTCTCGCGGATCAAGGGCCGGACGATGGGGTGGCCATCGCCTTCGACGCACCGACGCCGGACGAGATGGCCGCGGCGGGCCTCGATCCCGAGGGGTGCAACCAACTGCTGGCCGCCCCGTGGTGGGACGAAATGGTGACCGACATAGTCGAGACGCCGGAAATGTGTGACGAGGACGACTCGCCCGAAGAGATACTTGGATACGCCAGGGACGTTGTCTCGGAGTACATTCGCAAACGGGCAACGCTTTAGATCCGACGGCACAACACGGCCAACAAGTAGGCCGTGCCACACGTCACTCGCCTATCAGTTCCCGTACCCGGGTGACGAACGAGTCTGGGTCGACCGGCTTGTCGACGAACATGTCGGGCCGTACGAGCCCTTCTTCGCGCATCTGCTGGATTCCCTTCCTTAGAGCCGCCCGGAGGCTGTCGAAGGGATGTTCGTCCGTCTCGTCGCTGTGGGTCTCCATTTCCTCCAGGACGCCGCTTACGCCGGTCAGCATGAGAATCGGAACGTCCTTGTACTGCTCGTCCCTCTTCAGTTGTTTGAACAGTGTGAAACCCGTTTTCTTGGGCATCATCACATCCAAGACGATCATGTCGGGCTTGGCCTCTTGGACCTTCTGCAGGCCCTCGGCGCCGTCGCAGGCCGTGACCGGATCATATCCGTTCTCGCTGAGCAGCACGGAAAGGAACTTTCGGGTATTCGGATCGTCGTCGATTACTAGAACCTGTTTTGCCATTATCAGCCTCCTCGCTTGTCTTTCGGACCATTTCTCGGAATACAAATGCGGAACGTGCTCCCACGATCAGGCACAGACTCCACGGCGATCTCGCCTTCGTGTGCCCTGATAATCTTCGCCGTTACCGCCAACCCCAGACCGGTGCCCAGCGTCTCCTTGGTGCTAAAAAAGGGTGTGAAAAGGTTCCGTTTGATATCCTCGCTCATTCCACAACCGTTATCACGCACCTCGATTACACAGCAGTTCCCGTCGTCCGTTAGGGAGTTTCTGAGTACCACCTCAGGTGCCTCATCTGAATGGTAATCTTTCCAGAGACATGCGTCGATGGCATTGACCAGAATGTCGGTGGCGGCCATATGGATCAACTTGGGATCACACCGCGCAGTCGGCAGTCCATTCTTTCCCTCATGACGCAACGCGATTCCCTTGTCGGAGGCTGTCGGCCGGTTCGCCTCGCAGAGACCGGCCACCAGGTCGTAGAGGTCCACCTCCTGCAAGTCGGGCCGCCACTCCCGGGCGAGGTTAAGCATGTTGTGCGACAGGCCGTGTATTCGCTTGATGCCGTCTTCGAGCATCAGCCTGCCTTCCTCGACCTGTTGAGGTTTGTCTTTGGACATCCCGTTGCGGATCAGATAAGAGCCTCCTTGCAGAGACATCAGCATATTCTTGATGGCGTGTTGGATGCCGGTCACCGCTTGGCCAATGGCGGCGAACTTCTGAGATTGGATCAGCTCCCGCTGAAGCTGCGTCTCCTGGGTGACATCTTTGCTGATTCCAATGGTCCCAATCGGCTGTCCTTTGCCGTCACGCAGCCACGACAAGGTCAACAGGACGTTCCGGACACTGTCGTCTTTGGCCAGTAGACGCGTTTCGTAATTCTTGACGTGGCCCGTCTTTTCGAGGATCGCCGCGGCGGCGCGTCTCTCGGCAGGTTCCACATAGAGGTCCTCGATGTTTCTGCCAATGACATCCTCACGTTGATAGCCGAGGATTTCCTCGCCACCGCGATTGAACGTCTCGATCAATCCCTCCGAGTCAACCGTGATGAGGATGTCGGCCGAGTTCTCGACCATCCCTTCCAGGTATTCCTTGGCGTCACGCAGTTCGTCCTGAAGCTTCTTTTCCTGCGTGATGTCTTTGCTGATGCCGATCGTGCCGATAGACCGTCCATCGCTGTCCTGCAATCGCGAGAGAGTCAGCAGCACGTTTCGGATTCGGCCATCTTTGGCCAGCAGACGCGTCTCGTAGTTTTTGACGTGGCCGGTCGTTTCAAGTATCGCCGCGGCGGCGCGTCTCTCGGCAGGTTCCACATAGAGGCTCTCGATGCTTCTGCCAATAACTTCCCCCCGTTGGTAGCCGAGAATCTCCTCGCCACCGCGATTGAACATTTCGATCGACCCTTCCGCGTTGACCGTGATGACGATATCGGCCGAGTTCTCGATGATCCCTTCCAGGTATTCCTTGGCATCGCGCAACTCGTCCTGACTGGCTTGAATCTTGGCCGTCATCGAATTGAACGAATCCTCCAATACCCCAATCTCGTCGTTGCGCTTCCGGTCAAACCTAAAGTCCAATTGATGGGCGGCAATCCGTTTGGTGCCTTCGATCAATTCGCGGATCGGCCTTTCCAGCAGCAGAGCGAACATGAACCACGCGGCGACAACTCCCAAGAGCAGCGATGCGAATGCCGTAAGCACGACGCGGATCGTGCGGGCGCCAGCCTCGGCGGCCGTCGGCTCGACCGAGTGGTCGGACCAAATCAAGCCATGGGCGTACGCGGACAGCCCGATCGCGACGGTCAGAATCGCCGCGACTACTGCAGTGAGTTTCCAAGCGACCTTTGATCTCGCTTTCATACCCGGCCCCGCTCAGAAAGCGCACGGGCAGGGGACAACATTGTCCTTGCCGAACAGAGTGTAGCCGACCTCGGTCAACAGTTCAATTATCGAGAGGAACGTACGCGTAGCATAGGATCTACGCAGTGCGCAAACTTTATCATGAAGGAAAGAAACGAACCTTCAACAGCCGATGTTTTCGTGAATGTCAGAGCAAACACATAAGCGGATTCGGAATTGACGTCTTCGCGGACCCGCACAAATTTCCTGTCTGAAACATTTGACGTGCGGACTCGTCCTTGGCATAATTGTGCCCGCAATCGTCGCGTGACGCGATTTCGGGAGCATTTCAACGCGAGCGTTAGAGCTTCCGACCGGAACTCTACGCGAAGCGATCTTAAGAAGCTACTCTCGAAGCTCTATCTGGTGCCGACACACGGCCGCCTGATACGCGGACCGCGTTGATGCGTTTGCGATACCAGAACACTAAGCCTGAAGGCGGTGCGCCGAGGGCGTCACATAACGTACCAAGAGACGGTATCATGAATCCTGAGACGAAGCCTATTCTTGTGATCGGTGGCGGTATTTCGGGGATGACTGCGGCGTTGGAAGCTGCCGAAGTTGGCCATCGCGTCATCCTGGTAGAAAAAGAGGCTTATCTTGGCGGGCGCGTGATGCGAACGCATCGGTACTTCCCTAAGATGTGCCCGCCAACTTGCGGATACGAGATCAATGTTCGCAGGTTGCGGCGAAATCCCAGGATAACGGTTCACACGCTAGCCACGGTCGAAGAGATCTCGGGCAGCGCCGGCAAGTTCAAAGCCAGAATCAAAACGCGGCCGCGGTACGTTACCGGAAAGCAGGACCTGGACGAGTCGGTGATGGAGCAGTTGACCTCGGAGCGGGACAACGATTTCAACTTGGGGATGGGCAAGACCAAGGCACTATATCTGCCGCACGACATGGCTTATCCGCCGGTTGCTGTTCTCGACCGCGATGCTCTGTCCGATGCCGACGCTGCGACGCTGCAGAACGTCTGTCCTTCCGACGCAATCGATCTGGAGATGACGGAGAAGCAGTTCGAGGTCGAAATCGGGGCCGTTATCGCGGCGACCGGTTGGCGTCCCTATGATGCCGCCAAGATCGACAACCTTGGATTCGGCCAATGCCAGAATGTGATCACCAACGTCATGATGGAGCGTCTGGCCGCGCAACGTGGACCGACCGGTGGCGAGATCGTCCGGCCGTCTGACGGCAAGAAGGCCGAGAACGTCGCCTTCGTGCAATGTGCGGGATCCAGGGACGAGAATCATCTGCCCTATTGCTCGGCGGTCTGTTGCATGGCTTCTATGAAGCAGGCCAGGTACCTCAGGGAGAAGAACGAGAACTCGAAGGCCACGATCTTCTACATCGACATTCGCACCGTCGGCAGTCTGGAGAAGTTCTACTACGACATGCTGGAGGACGAGAACGTCGTGTTCGTCAAAGGCAAGGTGGGCAAGATCGAAGAGGAACCCGAAAGCAAGGATCTCGCCTTGGATGTGGAAGATACGCTCTCGGGCGAGACGCTTCACGAGAAGTTCGACTTGGTGGTTCTGGCGACTGGCATCGTGCCCAACACGGCAGATTTGAAGATCCCGGTCGATCTGGAATACGATGATTACGGCTTCGTCGATGGAAGTACGGAAGTCGATGGAGTGTACGCGGCAGGTTGCACCAAACGTCCGTGTGACGTTTCCCGTGCGACGAAAGACTCCACAGCAGCCGCACTGAAAGCGATCCAATGCGTCAACAAGGGGGAATGATCTCGTGGAAGACAAGATCGGTGTCTTTGTTTGCACTGGCTATGGGATAGCTGAAGCGATTGATGTTGATGCCCTGTGCAACGTCGCCACGGAAGAGTTCAGTGTGCCGCTCTGCAAGACCGTGGACTCTTGCGAAGGGTCCGGCCTGGAGTCCATCAACAAGGACATCCAGGACGAGGGCCTTACCAAAGTGGTAATCGCCGGGATCTCGCCGCGCCGGTTTACCGACGGCATGTTCCCAGATGGAGTCATCGTCGAGGGCATCGCCTTACGGGAGCACGTCGTTTGGACCCAGCCGCCGAACGAAGAAGATACACAGATGCTGGCGGAGGACTATCTCCGCATGTACATCACCAAGATACAGAAGATGGAACCGCTGGAGCCGTTCCAGCCGGAAGAAGCCATCGACAAGAGCATTCTGGTGGTTGGCGGCGGCATCGCCGGTATGACGGCGGCGTTGGAGGCGGCCAAAACCGGGTACGAGGTGCGATTGGTCGAGAAGACCGGTCAATTGGGCGGTTGGCTGGGCAAGCAGCACAAATCGGTTCCCACGAAACCACCGTATCGGGATCTAGAGGATACGGGCGTTGGTGCGCTGATCGCCGAGATCGAAGGTAATTCGCAGATCAAAGTGTACACGTCGGCGACCACGGGCGAAATCGTGGGAGCGCCTGGCTTGTTCGATGTGACGCTCAAGTCGACCGACAACGGGAAGCCGGGAGGCGAAGTCGTAGACACGTTCCGTGTCGGCGCCATTGTCCAAGCCACGGGCTGGCGGCCGGTGGAGCCGCGAGACAGTCTTCCGTATGGCGAGCTTGAAGATGTTGTTCGAAACGTCGAATTGGAGGCGATGGTCAAGGAGCAGGGCCGAATCACTCGCCCGTCCGACGGCAAGGAAGTGAAGAGCATCGCGTTCATTCAGTGTGGCGGCTCCAGGGACAAGGAGCGTCATTCCTATTGTTCGTCGATTTGCTGTCTCACATCGCTGAAACAAGCTCTGTATCTCCGGGAATCCAACGACGATGCCAAAGCGTACATCTTCTACGAGTTCCTGCGGACCCCCGGACAGTACGAAGATTTCTATCGCAGGGCACAGGAGGATCCCGGCGTATTCCTGACGCGGGGCGAGGTGGCTGAGGTCGCTCGCGATGACGACGGCGGGCTGGTTCTGACGGTCAACAACACCATGCCTGCGGAACAAATGCAGGTGAAGGTGGATTTGGTGGTGCTTGCCGCGGGAATGGTTCCGAATTCGGCCGACGGCGAAGCCATTCGTATCCTGGAGGACTCCAAGATCACGGCTGAAAAAGGCGACTCGGAGAGTCAGCGCAAAGAGGCCGCGGAAAGGGTCGAGCAGCTTAAACACCACGAGGGAACCGAAATACTGAACTTGACATATCGGCAGGGGCCTGATCTGCCGGTTCTCCAGCACAGCTTCCCGGACTCGCACTTCATTTGCTTCCCCTATGAAAGCCGTCGCACCGGGATCTATCCGGCCGGGTGCGTGCGTCAAACGATGGACGGGCTTGGCAGCCGCGAAGACGGAACGGGTGCGGCGTTGAAGGCGATTCAGTGTATTGAGATGACTTCCAGGGGCGAGGCCGTCCACCCGCGCGCCGGCGACAAATCCTATCCTGATTTCAACTTGCAGAAATGCACCCAATGCAAACGCTGTACTGAGGAATGTCCTTTCGGCGTTCTGAACGAGGACGAAAAAGGTACGCCGTTGTTGCGCGCGACGCGGTGCCGCCGGTGTGGTGTTTGCCTGGGAGCCTGCCCCGAGCGAATTGTGTCCTTCAAGGACTACTCGATTAGCATCATCGGCTCGATGATCAAAGCCGTCGAAGTGCCCGACGAGTACGATGAGAAGCCGAGGGTATTGGCAATCATGTGCGAGAACGATGCCTTTCCGGCCTTGGATCTCGCCGGGCAGCATCGTCTTCGCATCAACCCGTTTATTCGCGTCGTCTCCGTT
This sequence comes from uncultured Pirellulaceae bacterium, assembly GCA_964623055.1. GTDB lineage: Bacteria > Planctomycetota > Planctomycetia > Pirellulales > Pirellulaceae > JADHUC01. Next base: position 5,620 of record CAZURK010000010.1, on the reverse strand, counting down.
CGATGCTTGGGAGCGGTCAACACCGTCTGGGTCACCGAGGCCATCTCGGCTGGATACGACGGAATCATTTTGATCGGCTGCAAATACGGGGATGACTATCAGTGCCACTTCATCAAGGGGAGTGAACTAGCCGTTACACGCGGCGACAACATCAGGGAAAAACTGGAGCAGATGGCCATGGAAAACGAAAGAGTCGAACTCCATCAGCTTCAGATATCCGAATACGATAGACTTCCGGAAATATTCGACAAGTTCATGGAGGAAGTCGTCGACGAGTACGGCATGAACCCGTTCAAAGGAATGTAACAGACGTGTGACGGGTTCGTGCATAGCGCAGGAGAACCCGGTGACCAGTCCTGCATCTTCCGAAGGCGGCAATCCGGTTTGGGTAGACCCGGATCTGGATTTTATCCGAGCACTCAACCGGCAAGGCGGAGATTCCCTAAAGAAGTGCTTCCAGTGTGGCACTTGTTCCGCGACGTGTAATCTCTCGCCGGATACGGATCCCTTTCCGCGCAAGGAAATGGCGTGGGCTCTGTGGGGGATGAAGGATCGGCTGCTCGCCGACCCGGACGTCTGGCTTTGTTACCACTGCCAGGATTGCTCGACAATCTGCCCGCGCACCGGTGGGCCGGGGGAAGTCTTGGCAGCCGTCCGACAGGAATGCGTGCTTCACTATTCTGTCCCCCGCTTCCTCGGTCGCTGGGTCAGCCAGCCATCGGCCGTCCCGCTGCTGCTGGGTATTCCGGCGGCGCTGCTCGCGCTCGCCCTCTTCGTGCCACGCCTCGTTGGGATCATGCTCGGCGAACCCGAGTCCGCAAGCATGGTTAGCGTGGAATACGGCGAGAACATTGTCTATCCCTACTCTAGCGCGTTTCCCCACTGGCTGCTGAACAGCTTCTTCGGATTTTTCGGCCTCCTAGCCTTGCTGAGCGTTGTCGTGGGGGCGAGACGCTTCTGGCGAGCCATGATGGCGGGCGCATCGTCAGACGAAGCCGTCGTGCCGGTGAAGAGCCTGTCGGCGAGCATCATGACCGTGCTCAAGGGCATCTTCACACACGACAAGTTTGACATCTGCGAAAAGGCCCGTCCTCGATTCTGGTCGCATACGCTGGTCTTCTACGGATTCATTGCCCTGTCGCTAGTTTCGTTCTGGGTTGTCACCGCTAAGATCAACCCCTTAGTTCACGGCGATTTCGTCTATCCATTCAGCCTTTTCAGTCCCTGGAAGATGCTGGCGAATATTGGCGGCCTGGCAGTGCTGGCCGGCTGTGCGTTGATGATATGGGATCGCCTGAAAGAAGGTGAAGAAGGATCGGGCAGTTACTCGGATTGGTTGCTGATCGCCACGTTGATGATTGTGGTGATCACTGGGTTCGTCGCCGAAGTGCTGCACTATATTCACCTGGAACCCCACAGGCACATCGCCTATTTCGTGCACTTGATGTTCGTGTTTACGCTCCTGATCTATCTGCCATATTCGAAGCTTGCACACATAGTTTATCGCACCACCGCGTTGGTTTTCGCCGAGTACTCCGGCCGGGACTTTGCTCCGCGGCCTGTCGCTGCAGTCGACGAAACGAGTATTGAGCAAGAGGAGAAAGACGATGCTGGACAAGGCAGCCAGTAGCGCTACTGGGCGGGCACTCATTGCATTGATCCTGGCGCTGGTCATCCTGATGCCCGTTGCATATTCCGTCGTAGCCCGTGTCGCCGCCAGCGGCGTCGAAGGTCCGGAGGACGCGAAAGGGACCAAGTGTGTCGATACCATCGAATACATGCGTTTTCATCATTGGGAACTGCTGAGAGGACTCCGCGAGAAAGTGGTGCGTGACGGCGAACGCGGCGACGTATCGCTCGACGGTTGCTGGGATTGCCATACGAGCAAGGCGGGATTCTGCGACAGGTGCCATGACGCGGCGACTGTGCGTCCAGACTGTTTTGATTGCCATTACTACCCCGAGTTGGACGAGTAAATGCTGGAAAGGTAGACGAACCATGGACAGAAGGGATCTTTTGAAGGCAGTGGGAGGCACGTTTCTGGCGGGAGCGTCCTGCGCCACCGCATTCGCTTTCCTGATCGTCAACACCTCGGGTAAGGACCGTAGATCAAAGGGTGAGGCAGGTGACGACGATGCGCCCAAGGAGAAGACAACAAGATGGGGCATGCTCATCGATCTGAACAAGTGCAACAAATGCGAAGAATGCAGGGATTCCGAGTTAGACGAGGTACCATGCGTTACGGCGTGCCGCACAGAGAACAACACCTATTACGGAGATAAGCTGAAGGACTTCTCGTACAACATCTTCTGGATCAGAAGGGTACAAATCGAGCAGGAAGCCCACACGCCGTCCAACCACACGACGGGAAAGCCTAAATTCGCAATCCTGATGTGCAATCATTGCGACAATCCGCCCTGTGCCCAGGTCTGCCCCGTCCAGGCCACTTACAAGCGCGAAACAGACGGTGTCGTCATTGTGGATCATCACAGGTGCATAGGATGCAGGTACTGCATGATTGCCTGCCCGTACAACGCCAGGTGGTTCAACTTCAAGGAGAATGAAACCAGAATCGAGAAAAAGTACTTTACGGAAGACGGGACCGAGATTAGGAAAGAGGAGGTCAAGGAGAAGATCAAGGAGAACGAAAAAGTCATAGTAAAGATACCCCAGCCGAAGAGATCGCATGGCGTGGCGGAGTCCTGCACGTTTTGCGCGCATATCATAGGGGACTGGAAGAGGCGTAACGACATCGTTGAGTCGATCAAGGAGGAGGATCCAGAGGGGTGGGCCGAGAAGAATCCAGAGTTGGCCGAGTGGGCCAAGGAGAATCCTGCACCGGTCCCGGCCTGTGTGAAGGCGTGTGAAGAGGCGTGTGGAGGTGCCAGCGAGCGCGCCTTGACTTTCGGGAACTTGGATGACACGGAAAGTGAAATCTCCGGGTTGATTGCGGATAACGCCGTCAAACGCCTCAGAGACGATTTGGGCACAGAGCCGAAGGTGTACTACATCGGATTTCCACCGAAGGAGAAGAAGGACTCAAGTTCGCCGGAGGACTCAAGTAGCGATACGCCGGGGGGAAGTAATGGAAATCAAGTTTGAACGCGTCGAGGGAAAGTCAGGCCCCTTCTACATGGTGCTGTGCACTTTCGGAGCTTTGGCGGCTGCCGGCCTGTTGGCCACGTTGTATGCCAGCCACGAGGGGCTTGATAAAACGGGCATGAACATGCGCGTCCCCTGGGGGCTCCAGATCGTCATGGCAGTCTATTACATCGGGCTGTCGGCCGGGTCCCTGGTGATCTCGGGCTTGTATGGCGTTTTCGGCAAGGTGGAGTACAAACCGTTTGCGAGAATCGCCGTCTACCTGGCGATGCTCTTTCTAGTCGCGGGCCTGCTTTCGATCCTCACCGACCAAGGAAGGCTGGACCGGGTGTTTGTCGAGCCCTTCGTGCACTTCAATCTGCAGTCCATGTTTTCGATTAACCCGATCCTGTACAACGGACACATCTTGATCTGCCTTATCTACCTGTTCGCCCTATTCAGGGAGATGAAGCGAACGACCACAGTGGTGGCCACGCTGGCCTTTGGCTGGGCTTTCTGCGTGCACAGTGGCACGGGGGCAATCTTTGGCTTCAATGCTCGTGTGCTTTACGAGTCTCCTCTGCTCCCTGCAGCATTCGTTGCGGCGGCAATGGCGTCCGGTACGGCGCTGATGATCGTAATGATCGTCGGACTTTTCAAAGCAACGAATCGCCATTTGGATGACAGTTTGATTGTCTGGTTGGGGCGATTCCTGGCCATTTGCCTGCTGGTGGTCACGTATTTCCTGTTCATGGAGAACGCCTATCGGGTCTACCTGGTCGAATTGCGTCCGGCGGGCATTTATTACCTAACAGGACTCTGGCACGACCACGAAGCCCAGCGGTACGTGTTCAGCGGTTTCCACGGTTTGTTTTTCTGGGTGGGACTGATCTTGCTGGGTTGTGTCGTTCCGATGTGGATACTCTTTCATCGCCGCACGGGCAGATCCATCCCTTGGATTGTCTTTGCATCCTCTCTGGTAATCTTCGGTGTCCTCTGCGAGCGGTATGTGATAGTCCTTCCCGGACTGACTCACCCAGCAGAACTCTTCCCCGGCTGGAAGATTGTTGATTCCCCCGTTCAGGAACACATCGCCTCGTACGGCGTCAGCGCCGTCGAGATGGCTCAAGCGCTAGGCGTATTCGGAGTTATCGCCGCGCTATTCCTATTGGGGTTGAAGTTCCTTCCGCTGCTTCCCACCGAGGCACGAGCGTTGGGGCAAGCGAACAACGACGCTCAGACCGGTACTGCGTGATCAATAATGCCCTAGCTTCCCCCGGTGTCTCGTGGGTGGTAGATTCGTGGGTGTATCGGGCTGGGAGATCCCATGAACTACCACGTTGGCTTCTGTCGTAGTTGTGGCGAACAACTTACGGTTCCCGTGCCAGGGTCGCAACAAGTCGTATGTCCAAAATGCGGCTCACTGAATACGGCCACGACGGCCCCCACTACCTGCCAAGAGAGCGGGTGCGAACAGCGGGCAACATATCATCTGTCGGACTTGGAGAAGAAGACAGTCGTCCACCTATGTGATGAGCATGCCCGCAATCATCTCACATAGACCAGATAATTGACACATTCCCGTCAATCACGGACTACGTCATCAACGTTGATTTATCCGAATTGGACACCTCTGACGAGGCGACCATCGGGAACCCTAACGATCTTGATTGCGACCTCGATCTCGCTTTTGGGCATTGGAGTGATTCTGTTCCTCGTGTTCGTGCTGAAAACCTGGCCGACGACGAGCAGCTTTCAATGACACACTACCGGAAGGCCACGACGGGATGCTGGGATCACGCTCCTGCCACTACAACTACTGCCGCGTCCACGGTACGCTGAAGACTGCGCCAGCCGCAGCAACCGGACTCGCAAGCCGCCGCTGGACAGTTCGCGGACTAATCGAGCAGACGAGCACCTTTTGATGGCGTGTCGGCGCAGACCGCTGAGCAAATGGATGACGCGAAGAGCAACACGACACATCGCAAGGTTGGCCGATGGTGGATTGTCTATCCCCTGGTCTTCATTCACATCGCAATTTCCACTTGGCTTGGCGTTCACTGGAAACCGTCATTGACTTGGGCAGGTCTTTCCAGCGCGCTCCACTGCGAAGAATCCAGATGATGCCTTCGACACATGGACGCGATGGTACCGGTGGGCGACCACCCTTTGGCCCCACAGGTTGTTCGGGAAATAAATCAGAAATGAGATTCCACTGCTCGTCGGTGAGCTCAAATACGGGTTCCGTCTTGGACCCCGAGGACGGCTCAACCGTCTCACGGGATCGGTTCGTCATGAGTGACCTCCTTTTTCTGTCACTCATTACGGTGAAGACTGAGCGGAGGTTTAGCTAGCATTCGGAAGTTTTGAAATGCCCTCTAATCAAATGCCCGTTGGATGGATTTGATTTCCAGAGTGTCTCAGCGTGTTTTCAGTGGGGACAGAATGGGGACAGTATTGCCAAAACGAAGCCAACACGCATACGTCGGCCGACGCGGTGAGAAGCCAACGCGAGAGTTCCTGCGACTGCAGTCACACC
>CAZURK010000009.1:0-120698 GCA_964623055.1 uncultured Pirellulaceae bacterium | reverse complement strand
ACCCCGCCTCACCGTCTGCACACACGCTGCCGCGAAGTCAAAGGCTTATTTGTTGGATTACGAAACGCAGACCAGCCACAACGTAACCGTGCGCGCCACCAGCACTGATGGCTCGTCTGCCACTCAGGTTTTCACGATCAGCTTGTTGGACGAGAACGACAAGGCGCCCGTGATTACGCCGGGGCAGACCTTCGGCGTTGCCGAGGACGCTGCGATTGGTTCGAGCCTGGGAGTTGTTGCGGCCACGGATGCGGATACGGTGGGTGTGCTGCAAAACTGGACCATCACATCGGGCAACACGGACGGCATCTTTGCCATCAGCGCCGCTACGGGCGAGTTGACCATCGCCGACAACACGAACTTGGACTACGAGACCACGCCCGTCTACGCGCTCTCGGTTACGGTGTCGGACGGAGTGAATACGTCGGCGCCACAGACGGTGACTGTCGACATCGAGAATGTGAATGAAGCACCGGTCAACAGCATCCCCGGCGCCCAGGTAACCAGTGAAGACACTGCGCTGATTTTCTCTTCCGCCGGTGGCAACGCGATCACGGTTTCCGACGTCGACGCGGGATCGAATCCCGTCATTGTCACGCTGACCGCCACCAACGGCACGCTCAAGCTGGGAAGCACGGCCGGACTGACGTTTGGCAGCGGTGACGGACTCGACGACAGCTCGATGACCTTCGTTGGCACGATCAGCGAGATCAACAACGCTTTGGAGGGGCTACGTTTCGATCCGACGCAGGACTACAACGGCCCGGCGACGATTGACATAACGGTCGACGATCAGGGAAATGTCGGTTCGGGCGGTGCAAAGACGGATTTGGACACGATCCACCTCACGGTGACGCCGGTTAACGATGCACCGGTCGCGAACGACGCCTCGTTCTTGCTGGACGAGCACAGCCCTGCGGGAACGCCCGTGGGGACCGACAGCGCGTCGGACGTGGACGCCGGAGACACGCTCAGCTATCGGATCGTCGGAGGCTCGGGTAGTGGCGTGTTCGGAATCGACCCAGCCACCGGCGAAATCATCGTGATCGATCCGGGACAACTCGTGTTCGAGGCAAACCCCGCGTTTGACCTGTCGATCGAAGTCGAAGATTTGGCCAGTGCCACGGACACGGCGACCGTAACCGTCCTGTTGGTCAACGTGAACGATCCGCCTGTGGCGGCCGACGACAGCTACGCCGTGGACAGTCTCAGTTCGTTGACGGTAGCGGCACCCGGCGTGCTCGAGAACGACGTCGATCCGGAGGGCGATGCGCTCACGGTAATTCTGGTTTCGGGTCCAAGCCACGGTACGTTGACGCTTGGCGCCGACGGCTCGATCGAATACGCGCCGGACGATGGATTTGTCGGGAACGATAGCTTCACCTACCGCACCACGGATGGTCTGGAGAATAGCGGCTTGGCGACGGTGACCGTTCAGGTCCAGCCGCCGGACCCGCCACGCGACGATGACCCGGACGATGGCGACGACTCGGAGGAGGATGAGGGCAGCGGTTCCGATGACACCGGCGGTGAAGACGACATGCCGGACTCACCCGGCGACACGCCGGACACGTCGGACGACCGCGATTCGTCGCACCAGGATCCGCAGCAAGAAACGCCGCTGGCCGAGTTAGTATTCGTCCAAGAGTTGGACGGTTCGTTCTACTCAACCGTATCCTTGGAGTCGTTTACTGTTGGCAAAGGCTACTATTCCGCGGGCCAGCCTTCGGTACGACCCACGAACCGTGAAACAGACGGTGAACAGGAACCCGCACAAAACCAGACCGTCGTGGAAGAGCAATACGGCCTGCTTCTGGAACAACTGGACACGTTCCAAGAGGATCTGAAGGAGGATATAGAATCCGACCAGAGCTTCGAGGGGTTCGTCGTGGGAACCACGACCGTCGGCGTCACGGGACTCACGGTCGGTTATGTGATTTGGCTCATTCGCGGCGGAACGCTCTTGGCCAGTCTCATATCCTCGCTGCCGGCGTGGTGCTCGTTCGACCCGCTTCCTGTGCTGGACCGTTGGAGGGCATCCGACGATCAAGGACGAGACGACGATATCTCATTCGAATCGCTCGTCGTAGACGCAAACCAAGAATCGCAAACCAGCGAAGAATCAGGACGAGAATCGTGAAAGGCATTTCCGTAACCATCCGCATCGCGTCATGCCTGGCGGGGCTGACCGTCGGCGTGTTCCTATCCGCGCACGCGCTGGGCTTGGTGCCCGACGAAGAAGCGGCCGCTATGCGCGGCCGGAGTAGCCTGTGCGAGTCAATCGCCATCAGCTTCTCCACCATGGTCCAGAGGGGCGACACCGAGGCCATGGAACGCAGCCTGGAGGCAATCCAACAGCGCAACGCGAACATCGTGTCCGCGGGAATTCGACGAGACAACGGCGAGTTTCTCGTTCAATTGGGCGACCATGCCACGCATTGGCAGGATCCGCCCGAGGGGCGTTCGACCGAAACGCACATGTATGTCCCGATTACCCGTGGCGACGAACTGTGGGGCACAGTCGAAGTTCTGTTCAAACCGCTGAACAAGTCCTTTCTTTGGGGCATGTTCGGGCATCCCATCATTGCACTCGTTCTGTACCTTGCCTGCGTCTGTGTCGTGGTTTACGTGTGGTTTCTGCGCAGGATTCTCCGGCATTTGGACCCATCGCGAGTGGTTCCTGATCGCGTGCGAACCGCACTGGACACACTGGCGGAAGGGCTGCTCGTGCTCGACGCACGAGGCAGAATCGTTTTGGCAAACAAGGCGTTTGGGCAGACGGTGAATCGCAGCCCCGAGCAACTGCTGGGATGCTCGGCCTCGAAACTGCCGTGGATCGAGTATGCAAGCGAGAATGGTGCAGCCGATGAGGAGGGCAAAGCCACATACCCCTGGTTGCAGGTGATCGACGACGGAACGCCGCGGACCGGAGATCTGGTGAAACTCACGGGCAAGGGCGACAAGGCGCATACATTCGTTGTCAATGCGACTCCCATCGTGGACGGCAAGGGAGCGAATCGCGGTGTCTTGGCAAGCTTCGAGGACGTGAGCGTTTTGGAGGAGAAACGAGTCCAACTGCGCGAAATGCTCGACAAGCTTACAGCATCCAGCGAACAGATACGGCAACAAAACGAAGAGCTGGAACGGCTGGCAACGCGCGACCCTCTTACCTCCTGCTACAATCGCCGAGCGTTCTTCGAGCAATTCGAAGGCCAATGGAGCGGCGCACGTCGCTACCGATATCCCCTGTCTTGCGTGATGGTGGACATCGACCATTTCAAAAACGTCAATGACACCTTCGGGCACCAGACCGGCGACATGGTGTTGCAGAAGGTGGCCCAGGTGATGCAGTCCACCGCACGCGAGGGCGATATCGTGTGCCGCTACGGCGGCGAAGAGTTTGTTGTGCTGCTGCCCCATATCGACATTCAAGACGCCACCCGCGCGGCCGAACGATTTCGTGCAGCGATCGAGGCCACGCCGTTTCCGGACATGAACATCACGGCCAGCCTGGGCGTATCGGCAATCAGCCTGGGTGCGCACGACCCGCAGGCCCTGCTGGAACAAGCGGACACGTGCCTGTATGTGGCGAAACGCAACGGTCGCAATCAAATCGTCGCCTGGGACGAAATCCCGGATGATATGGAAGTTGGCGAGTCCAAATCATCTGTCACGCCACGCGATTTCGAGAGAAACGATTTCGACTCGATTCCATTCCAGGCCGTTGCCGCGTTGATCTCTTCACTGGCCTATCGAGACTTGGAGACCGCAGAGCATAGCCGGCGAGTGGCCGATCTGTGTGTGGCGACTGCCGAAGAACTGATGTCGCTTCGCGACTGCTATGTCCTTGAAACCGCCGCATTGCTGCACGATATCGGAAAGGTGGGCGTACCCGATGCGATATTACTGAAGCCGGGAGCCTTGTCAGCCGACGAGTGGAACATCATGCGCCGGCACGAACGAATCGGGGTGGAGATTGTCGAAGCATCGTTCAGCGCTAGAAAGCTCACAGCGATCGTTGGCAACTATCGTGTGCCTCACGGCGGCAATCCCAACGAACCAAATCAGTCCAAGGAAACCAATATCCCTCTGGGCGCTCGTGTCCTTAGCATTGCCGACGCATACGACTCGATGGTATCCGATCGAAAGTACCGAAAGGGCCGCAGCGCACAGGAAGCGTACAAGGAACTGCGGCGCTGCGCGGGCACGCAGTTTGACCCGGAACTTGTCGAACACTTCATCCAAACAGTGTCCCAACGGAACGACCTGCGGGACGCTCGTTTACATGGCGTATCGAAGAAGGCGGCGGGAAGCATTGGGCGACAGATCGAACGCCTAATCACAGCGCTCGACAGCCGGGACGTCGCTGGGCTAGAGACCCTCGCAGGCCGGCTGAAGTCGAGCGCCGAGAAATACGGCGTCTCGGAAGTCGCAGAAAAGGCCGCCCATCTGGAGTCCGCCCTGGAAGCGAATCAAGACGTCATTGAAGTACTCAAGACCGCAAACGAACTGGTCGATCTCTGCCGCGGAACGCAGCGTGCGTTCCTCGATGGAGTCGAGAGCAGCACTCTTGCTGATCAGAACAGCGTGGTCAATTGACTGACGAGACGTGAAGCGGGAATCGACGTCGCCACGTATTGGGAGGTCCCGTCCGGCAGACGGGACCTACTGGATGCGCATCTCTCGCAATGGACACCACAATCCGTGGGCCTGCGTCCCTTGGCCCACCCTACATGAGATATCCGGTCAAAACACCTCTCAGATCATTCGGCAATGACCCAGTGCGGGCTGGACCAGGCCAGATGCCCGCGGGCCGCCTTGGCGTTGCCGCGGTACAGAGGCGATTGCCCCTCCTGCGCGACGCGCCAGTAGTACCAGTGAGTCCCTTTCGGTAATGCCTCGTCTTTGAACACGAGACGAAGGCGTCGTTTGCCGTCGCCATCGAACGTCTTCACTTCCTTCCCGTCGCGGATCAACGTGACGTCCACCAGTGGTTTGGTGCCGGTCACGTTCAAGGTGATCGTGATACTGCCGTCCGGGCTGCGCACCTCGGTTCCCATAAACGCATCGCCCGCACGCGAATCCAGGATGATACGCGAGCCATTGGTGGCAAACACTCGCCGCTCGCGGATCGCGTCCAGAATCGACTTGTCCGTCAGGTCTTCGGCATAAATCCCTGTCAGCGCTCCGCCCAACCCGGGATTGCGTCGATGGGAATCGCTCAGGCCCATAAAGCCGTACCGATAGCCCTGATTCAACAACTGATGAAAACGCCCTCGCGACTGCTCGATGTAGATGCCCCAGGCGGAAGTCACTTCGGCGCACGGCTCTGTCGAATGATGTGTCGGCGTCCAATAGGTGTGTTGCGGCAGGGCCACGCCCCCGGCCGCTTCGACCGCCGCTTGAAGATGCCGAATATCGTTCCGCACTTCGGTATGACGCAGCAAAGGACCGCCGGAAAGAGGATAGATGACCGACCGGTGATTGTTCGCGTATCCCAACTTGCCTCGCAAAAGAAAATCGTAGCCCCTGGGATCGTCCGGCGCGATGTCCTTGGAACGAGGCAAGTGAGCGGTCCATTCGTAACCGGGCAAGGCGAGCAGTCCGCCTTCGCGGGTTATGCACCGGGCCAGAAACGTCGTGCGGGCATATTCTGCCTCGGTCAACGGGTCGTCGAAGATATCGTCGTTGTCGGTCATCGTCACTACGTCAAGGCGTGCGCGGTCCCGCGCGTAGTGAAGCAATTCGTCCAATTCCCCTTCGGCATCGCACGTGAAAGTGCTGTGATTGTGCAAGTCGGCCCAGAACAGCCGATACGTCTTGTCCGCGAGCATGATCTCATGCCGCCGGCTATGCTCTTCCGGAAGCGGCAGTTTCACCGGCCGCCAGCCGATCCATTCATCCTGCCGGAACGGCGTATGCACGGTCAGATCGCCCACCACGCGATGATAGATCCGCCGGCGCTGTCGCGGGAGCTGTGAGGCGAGGAAGAAGAACTTGTTGTTGTGCACAGTTGGATTCGTGGCGACATGGTAATCCACCAGCTTCTGATGAAGGACAACCGGCTCGTCCCACGTGCCATTTCGCCACGGACGCCCAACCAGTTCTCCATCCGAAAGCGCCGGATGCCCTGGCGGGTTGCGCTTGCGGTCCCACAGCAGCCACACGGCATCGTCGGCCTCCAACAACATGGGCACTCGACAGCGTCCCATGTAGCCCAGTTTCCACTCCGGCTTTGGTTCAATTTTGACCATAATGCCGTGAGTCAACGTGGCCGCAACCGAACTGCCTTCGGCGTCGACCGCAAGCCGCCAACCCTGTTCGCCGCGGATCGCCATGCGCAGCGTATGCATTTGGCTCACCACGCCCGCCCCCGCAATCACATCTTCGAGTCCAAGCCAGGCAACGCACACACCGTGCCGGGTGGCCAGCGCCGTCGGCGTGATGGCGTATGCCCCAGCCGGCGAGATTCGCTCGACAGGACCGAGCTCCGGAATCAGCGATCTGCCTTCCACGATGTAGTTGCCGTCCTGGTAACTGTCCCAGACGATCCACGTGACGCCATCCGAAGTGGCCGCCAGTGCAGGACGATACGAGTGATGGTCAGGCGGCGAGATTGCGACGGGGGCTTTCCAGGACCCGTCCTCCAGCACGCGACTCCAAATTTGGAAACGACGATGTTGGAGTCCAGGCTTTAGCCTGTCCGCTTTGCAGCCTAAAGGCTGGACTCCAACGCAAGTCTCGCCCGCGTATGCCGACCAAGCCAGCACCAGCCGACCATCGCCCAGTGACACCGCAGCAGGCATCATCGCATCGGTCTGTTCATCCGAGAGCACCACGGCCGGTTGCCGCTGGCCCCCGTCCAGCCGTCGTCCCAGCACACACCAGCGATCATCGCGCTGGGCAGCCCAAAACACCCACGCACCGTCGTCACCGCACGCGACAAGAATCGGCGAGTCATGAATCGCACCTTGCCGGCTGATCGAATGCACCGGCCCCAGACCATCCGCTCCCACGCGGCGAGCCAGCACCCGATCGCGCCGATCCGCATACGCATGCCAAGCGATCCAAGTCGTCCCGTCGGCCAAGACAGCCATCGAGGGCATCGTATCGTTGGTCAAACTGTCGCCATTGACGACCACATCTCTCGCGGCCGTTTGCAGAACCTCGGCCAGAGTCGAGTCCCCCGCCGCAACTCCAGCGGCAAGCAGGATTATGCTCGTTACAGCCGGAGGCGTCCGACAAGAATCCACCATACCGCATTCCTTGTACGCCCAACCTGGTATTCACACAGCCGGAGTTGCACAACACACAGGTGCATTGTACCACCATGTCACGAGATACGACATCTCGACAACGAAGGTAACAACTTGTTTCACCGCCTGTTAAGCCAGCTAGCACGTGCAGATAAGTAGCGGCGCCCCATCCGTGTGTCTTCATCCGTGTGCGAAGGCAAAGTCGGCGAAACGCACACGGATTGAAACACACGGATATCTCGGATCTCGATGGGCGTTGTCACTGACGGACCTCCGCGTTCCGCAAGGTGATGCTGAGGAGCGAAGAGTTTGACGCGACAGAGGCGCGACCAAAACGGCGCCCTGAAGCTGACGGGTACAACATGATTTTGCCCGACAATGACTTTGCCGGAAGCGGGTTGAGCAAAATGATTCGTGGGCAAAATGATCCCGAATTCGTGCAGATTTGTCCTGCAAGGGCCGCGAACAAGCCGCTCTAAGGCTGAATCGTAGTCGTGCGGGTCAGCTTCCACACATCGCTTTGCATGTTGTTGCCGGCGACCATCCATAAGGCGTTGTCAAAGACGAATACGCTGGCGGCGTGGCGCGGTCTCCAGGGTGTGTCGGGCACCTCGTGCCAGTTCACTCCGTCTGCGGAATACCAGACATCGTTTCGGTTCTGCTTGTTCCAGCCCTCCAGGACCCACATCCGGTCATCAAATACCGCAACCTCGTGATACTGTCGCGGATGCCACGGCGCAGATTCCAGGTGGCACTTCCAGTTGACGCCGTCCGATGAACTCCAGACGTCGTTGTAGAACGTTCGTTTGGGCGTCTGCGGGGTGTCGTATGTTCCGCCGCCCAGAATCCACATCTGGTCTTTGAAAACAACATTGCCTCCGATCATCCCGCGAGTCGACCAGTATGGTTCTTTGGGCTCGATTCGCTCCCACTGGATGCCGTCCGTCGTATTCCAGATGTCGCGATAGAAGACCTCCTTCGCGGGCGCGAAACTTGATATGGTCTGTCCTCCCATGACCCAGATTTTGTTTTGGAACACCAACGTGTAGTGCAACGCTCGCGGGCCCCACGGCACGTTGTGCCCCTTGTTGACGTACGACCACGTTTTGCCATCCTCCGAGTTCCATACGTCGAAGTGGTAATGGCCCTGGTTCACGTCGCCGCCGACGATCCACATCCGGTCCTTGTAGACCACGTATCCGGCCGTGTGCCGGCCTTCCCAGTCCTGTGTTGGGTCGAAGCTGGCATCGAGGAACGTGTTGGGTTTGACCAGTGTCCACGTTGCGCCATCTTGTGAACTCCACACCTCGTTGTTGCAGATCCGGGGAAAGTGAACCTTGTCACCCGGGTTCCATCCACCCAGCAGCCACATCCGATCTTTGAATACCAGGGCGCCGGCGCCATCGCGTGGTGCAAAGGCCGCATTCATGGTAACGTTGACCCACTTATAGTCGAACTCTGGCTCGCCGGCTCGTAACGCAGAACCGACGAGTGCGACAACACAGAGCGACGCGAGCGTCAGAGTAGTTCGTTTGTCGATGGTCATGAGTTTCCCCCTCTTGCCACTCCATCCAGGTTTCTTGCATCGGAAACCATTACAATATCACTTCGGATGGTGAATACGAGACACAGGAGACCAGAAAATGCGAAACCTGATCCCGCTCATTCTCTTGGGTGCCGCGACAGTCCACTTGTCGGCCGCGGAGCCTTTTCAGGACGTCACCGAGGCCGTCGGATTGAAAGGTCTTTCCGGAGGAGTGGCGGCCTGGGGCGATTTCGACAACGACGGCTGGGCCGATCTGTACTCGGGCGGCCAACTCTGGAGAAACGAAGGTGGCAAACGGTTCCGACGCGTGGAAAATATACGGCTCGCCGGACCCGGCATCTGGGGCGATTTCGACAACGACGGTTTTCTGGATCTATTCAGTTGGTCGGGTGAAGGCAAACTGTTTCGGAGCCAACAAGGAAAAGGCTTTGAAGACGTTGGCGAAGCGTTTCCGAAACTGCCGACGACAGTCAGTCTGGGCGCGACGTGGGGCGATCTTGACGGCGACGGTTTCATCGACTTGTACGTCGGTGGTTATGAAGTCTGGCCGTCGAAAGAGTATCCGGATGTGATGCTCCTGAATGAGAAGGGCGAGCGATTCGTCGAGCATTGGCGACAGGACCGAATACTGCGCGCCCGCGGAATCACGGCCGCCGACTTCGACGAAGACGGAGACCTGGACGTGTACGTATCAAACTATCGGCTCCAGCCGAACCGGCTGCTGCAAAACGATGGCAAGGGCAAGTTGACCGACGTCGCATCCGAGTTTGGCGCGGCGGGCGACGGCGGGCTGGGCGCGTGGGGACACACGATCGGATCGGCGTGGGGCGATCTGGACAACGACGGTCTTTTCGACTTGTTCGTTGGCAACTTCAGCCATCCACCCCAGTATCAGGATCGGCCAAAGTTCCTGAGAAATCTCGGCCCAGAGGGCAAATTCCACTTTGCCGACCAAAGTGAGACCGCCGGACTGCGTTGGCAGGAATCCTATGCGTCGCCGGCGCTGGCCGATTTCGACAACGACGGCCATCTCGATTTGTTCTTCACCACTGTCTATTCCGGCGACCGCAGTGTCCTGTATCGCAATCTGGGCGGTTGGAAGTTCGAGGAGTTATCGACCGCTGCGAAAGTAGACATGCCCACGACCTATCAAGCGGCCTGGGCCGATTTCGATGGCGACGGCTATTTGGACTTGGCTACCGGCGGCCGGCTGTTTCGCAATCCAGGAGGCAAGAACCACTGGCTGAAAGTGCGGCTGGTCGGCGGCGGCAACGTGAACGCTTCCGCGATTGGCGCCCAAGTGCGAATCAAACTGGGCGACAAGATGCTGACGCGGCAAGTGGAAGGCGCAACGGGCCAAGGCAACCAGAACGACTTGACGCTGCATTTCGGACTTGGCTCGCACACCGAGCCGGTATCGGCGGAAATCCGCTGGCCGAATGGAGCCAAACAGCAGGTTGAAACGGAGATCGACCGAACGCTAACGGTCGAGTTCGCGCCGCAGTGATTGACTCGGTGGCGAGCCTGGGGTAGCTTGCGCACGAGTCACGCCGTGGTCACAAACACGCCGGAGGAGAACACCATGACCGCCCAAGAGAAACCTCAATTGAACAGACGCCGCTTTCTACGAAACACGGGACTCGGCCTCGCCGCACCGATAATCGTCCCGGGCAGCGTTCTTGGTTTGGCCGCGGAAAGTCCTGCCAGCGAACGTGTGGTGGCGGGGCTGATTGGCGCTGGCGGGCGCGGTACGGGCCTTTTGGGTATCCACAACGACCCGCGCTGTACGATTGCCGCCGTGTGCGACGTGGACCAGCAACGCACGGCCGCCGCGCAGAAGCGGATCGGCGGTTGCGACGGGTACCAAGACTTTCGCCGCATCTTGGACCGCAAGGACATCGACGCGGTGCTGATCGGCACGCCGGACCATTGGCACGCGCCGATTACGATTATGGCTTGCCAGGCGGGAATGGACGTTTACTGCGAGAAGCCTTTGTGCCGGACCATCCACGAGGGCAGGAAGATGGTCGATGTCGCCCGACGCTACGATCGAGTCGTCCAGATGGGCACCCAGTACCGCTCGATCGCACGCAGCCTCCAGACGTGCGAATGGGTGCGAAACGGCCGGTTTGGCAAGGTACACACCGTCCGGCTGACTCATCGTCCGAACCGCACCCAGCCGATGGAAGCGGCCCAGCCGGTGCCGCCGCACCTGGACTGGGACCTGTGGCTGGGACCGACGCCGTGGGCCGATTATCATCCGGCGCGATGCCACTTCAGCTTCCGTTGGTTCATGGACTATGGCGGTGGCTCGCTGGCCGACAATGGCGTGCACATGTTCGGCGTCGTCTCTTATGCCATGGGCACCGATCACACGGGTCCGGTAACGATCGAAGCCACCGGCCGCCAGGAACCCAACAACCTGTTCGACGCGCCCGTCGAGATGTCCGTGCGATACAAATTCGCCGATCCGGCGTTCGAGATGATTTGGGAACAGCCCAGTGACGGCGAGCTGGGCATCGATTTTGTCGGCAGCGAGGCTACGCTGAGCGGTTTCTGGAACTGGGAGGTCACCAAGGGCGAAGCCGACCTGTCGCCCACGCGTACCGACGAACAGAATCTTCGCGTCAGCGACAACCACTCCGGCAACTGGCTCGAGTGCATCGCCGCGCGCCGACGCCCCGTGATGGACGTCGAAATCGGCCACCGGGTGACAACCTGGAGCCACCTGGGCAACATCGCCTACCTGCTCGGCCGCAAAGTCCAATGGGACCCTGCCAAAGAGCGTTTCGTCGGCGACGAAGAAGCAAACCGCCTGCTCGACGCCCCCTATCGCGAACCGTGGGTGCCAAATGTCTGATCTGAAGCTAGTGATCGAGTGGTCCGGCCCATACAGCCTGAATGAGGCCATCGAAAGCCTCACCGATGCCGGAGAACCTCCGGAGTACGATGGCGAAGACTATGGACTGTACCAGATCTACGGGCGACACATCATCAATGGCCCCGACACGCTTCTGTACGTTGGCAAGGCCGCGCAGCAAACCTTTGCGGACCGTTTTCGCCAACATGAATCTTGGCTGCGGGACGAGGACGACGTGTGCATCTACGTTGGAAGAGTCTGGGACGAAGAACGTCATGCTGACAGCGAGAAGATCTGGGAGACCGACGTTGACTTGGCGGAGAAGATCCTGATTCACAAGTATTCGCCGAACTACAACAGTGCAAGTATCGCAGAAGAACCAGACCTCCCTGGTTTCGAACGTGTCGAACTGACCCATCGTGGAGAACGAAACAGGCTCCAGCCCTCGGACACCGCCCCCGATGACTTCTAGTTGCCGCAGGGACTGAGTTGGATCGTTCGCCAGCAAGTCGATTCTAGCTCGGGAGTACCATGTGGATGCTGAAAGCGATTAGACACACCGCACTCGCTCTTCTCTTCGCCCTGCAAGGCGAAGTCTTGGCCGAGTCGAATTACGATCAGCCTTATCTCGGCGTGTGGCCCAAGAGTTATCGGCGATTCTCGGCCGAGCATCTTCGCTCACAGGCTGAACAAGGCTTGGCGGGGAAGGTGAGGAAGGCCGATGTGATTCTTGTTGGTGCGGCGCACAATCTGAGGGAAATCAGAGTATCGGATCCGGTTGAGCGCGTCCAATTCTACGAGGCCGATGTAACCGTGTTGCGCGTGGTGAAGGGCAAATTGAATGGACGCCAACTCCACCCTAAATTCACGCCGTCTGCAACAAGCATCGAGGATGGTGCCGAGCATGTCTTCCTTTTGGAGACACCGAAAGGAAATAAGCCAACCGTCATGGAAGCGTGGTACGTGTATCCAGAGGGATACAATCTGATGAGGGTCGTTGGGGCCTACAACTGCTCGAAGGATGTCGGGATGGAGGTGCTCGAGCATCTTGTGTCGGGCAAGCACAATCGGGCGCTGCCCTCGAAGCTGATCGCCGAATATCGCAGTGACTCGTGGGGCAAGATGTACTCTGCGGTTGTGATGGCGGCGGCAGCGGCTCCGGAGGTCGGCAGGGACGTGTTGATCGAAATGGTATCGGTGAAAGAGCGAAAACGGTTTGACCTTCATCTGTACTGTTTCGCAGCCGAGGCGCTGGCGGCAAAGCAAGGCGACAAGGGTTTGCGGGTGCTGCTGGGCAACATTCCTCGGTTCCCTGGTACCGGGCGTATCGCTGAATCTGTCGTGTTTGACCTTGTCGCTACGTACGGGGCCGATAGTCTCGTTCCCAACGTCATGGCCCTGGTCAAGAGCGAACCTGCGTTCGCGGCAAGTGCTGCATTTGCGCTTGCTGGAATACAACGCGAATCCAGTCGCAGGGCCATCGTCTCCTTGCTCGGTGACGAGAAGCTTACCCAAAGGACTGAGAAGATCTCGGACGGTTGGTCGGAAAGAAGGGAACGAGTCGAGGTCTTGTTGAAGAAGGCACTGTCCGCGCACGGTGGAGATTCGCACTGAGTGGGATTACAATTCCTATCCATGGCAATGACTGTTTAGCAGGGTGTATACCACAAGGGGACCAAACGTCATGAACAGACTGAAACGAACGAAAATGGTGAGCGTACTGGTGGTGTTCGGCGCGGTGGCCTACTGTGTCGGGCTTGCGAGTGGAGTCTTTGGGCCAGGCGCGAGCGAGGCGGTTGCCGGCGAGGCCCAGGAGTCGCTCGGTGTCCCCGATGGTCTCAAGGGCTTCCGTGGGATGTTGATCGGTGTGATTGCCAAGAAGGGCGACCACGAGTTCATTATCGAGGTCGTGAAGATCACTCGCACCTGGAAAGAAAGCAAAGCGGAAAACCCGCAGGCCGCCGTGGATAAGAAGGTAGTGTGTGAGCTGTGGCCGGAGGGCCGTATGCACGAACGGCATCACCGTACCCTTGCTGGCTTGAAACGGGGCGACCGAGTGCTGGTCGAGCCGTTCCACCTGAAGCCCGACCACGATCATTTGACTGTGGTCGAAGAACTGAAGAAGTTGGAGAAGGACCCCGAGACGCCAAAGGCAAAGCCCCAAAAGGGAGCCCTCGGAGTTCCGGAGGCCCTGCGCGGTTTCAAGGGGATGCTCGAAGCCACCATCGTCAAGAAGGGCTCGGTCGAGTTCATTATCAAGGTCGAGAAAATCAACAGAACTTGGAAGGCCAACAAGGCAGAGAACCCGCAGGCCGCAGTCGGCAAGCAGGCAGTCTGTGAGCTGTGGAAGAAGGGTCGCCTGTTCGAGAAGCAACGCCGCGCACTGGCCGATCTGAAGGCGGGTGACCGCGTGCTGGTCGAACCCTTCCACCTCGAACCCGACCATGATCACTTGACTGTGGTCGAGGAGCTCCGCAAGGTGGACTGACCACATGACGATTGGCGCGCGATTGCAGATTGGGATACTGGCTCTGGTATTCTGTTTGCTGTCCACAGTTGGTGTGGCTCAAGGGCATCCGCCGGAAGAAGCCGCCGGCAAGATGACGTTGTCGGCGGGGTTCTCCATCCAGCTTGTCGCCTCGGAACCGGAAGTGCGGCAACCGATCCTGGTCAAGTTCGACGACCGTGGTCGGTTGTGGGTCATCCAATACCTGCAGTATCCGAATCCGGAGGGTTTGAAGCGGGTGAAGGTCGACCGCTATTCCCGGACGATCTACGACCGCATCCCCGAACCGCCGCCCAAAGGGCCGCGCGGGGCCGACCGCATCACCATCCTGGAGGACACTGACGGCGACGGGCGGGCCGATCGGTTCAAGGATTTCGTTACCGGCTTGAATCTCGCAACCGGACTCGCCTTCGGCCACGGCGGGGTGTACGTCGTCCAGGTGCCGTATCTGCTCTTCTATCCCGACCGAAATCGGGATGATGTGCCGGACGGCGATCCGCAGGTTGTGCTGAAGGGATTCGGCATGGAGGACGCACAGGCCTTTGCGAACCATTTGACATGGGGGCCGGACGGCTGGCTGTACGGTCTGAACGGCAGTACCACGACCTGCAACATCCGCGGTATCGAGTTTCAGCAGGGAGTCTGGCGATACCATCCGATCATCGACGAATTCGAGCTGTTCTGCGAAGGAGGCGGAAACTGCTACGGCCTCGACTTTGATCGGCACGGGCAATTGTTCTATAGCTCCAATGGCTCCCACAAAGTCTGGCACGGGGTACAAGGCGCTTACTACTGGAAGTCCTTCGGCAAACATGGCGAGCTGCACAACCCGTACGCGTTTGGGTATTTCGGCAGCGTGAAACGGGACGGCAACTATCGCGGGGGCCACGTCACCACGGGCGGCACTTTCTATTACGGCACGACGTTCCCCGCGAGTTTCCGTGGCAAGCTGATCGGAAACAACTTGCTGTCGCACGAGGTCCACTGGCATGACATCGAGCCTTTCGCGTCGACGTATCGGACCCGCCACGCCGGCGAACTGCTGCTGGCCAACGATGGGTGGTTCGCGCCGACCGACTTGACGCTCGGTCCGGACGGAGCGGTTTACGTGTGCGATTTCCACGACAAGCGTACCGCCCATCCCGATCCGGATGCTGTCTGGGATCTCACCAATGGCCGGGTTTATCGAATCCAGGCCAACGGGGCTGAACCGTCGCCTCACGTGGATCTGAACAATTTGCCGAGTGATGAATTGGTCGACTGGCTGGGACATTCAAACGATTGGTACGTCCGCCGCGCGCGTCGCATTTTGGCGGAGCGTCGTGACCGGTCCGTCATCCCGAAGTTGCAGCAGATCGTGCTAGCGAATTCCGTGGGGCACGTTTCCAACGTGCCGGTGATCCGAGAAAGGAGTTCCTGGCACGTTGGAAACGTGCCCCACGATGGGCGGCTCCCTGGGAACGACGAAGACCAACTCGCTCTGGAAGCCATGTGGGCACTCAATGCGAGCGGAGGGTTCGACAACGAATTAGCTCGGCAAACGTTTCAACACCGTAGTGTACCCGTACGGTACTGGACGATCCGCCTGCTGGGTGACTCGCGGGACGTATCGCCGGCGATCCAAGCTCAATTGACGGAGCTCGCCGAAACAGAACCCAGCCCGGTCGTGCGCAGCCAATTGGCGAGCATGTGCAAGCGGCTGCCGGCCCAGAAAGCGCTGCCAATCGTATGGCAGCTCGTGTTGCGTGAGGAGGATCAGGAGGATCCGCACATTCCGCTGTTGCTTTGGTGGGCCGTCGAAGCGAAGGCCGTGTCGGATCGGAGCCGAGTGGTGGAAATGTTCACCACGCCCGAGGCGTGGAAGGCGCCGTTGATTCGAGAGGCGATTTTGAGCCGACTGATGCGCCGTTACGCCGCGGAAGCCGACGCCTGCTCGCTTGACGCCTGCACGCGGCTTGTCGCCACGGCACCGAGTGATAGAGACCGCGATCGGATGATTGCCTCGCTGGACGAGGGGCTCAGCGGCAGAAGAATCGAGGCGATACCGGCAAACTTCCGGGAGATGGTAGCTGGGCTTGTGGATACCAACTCCACAACTGATGTGCATCGCCTTCGCCTAGCCGTTCGTATAGGCATGGCTGGCGCATACGAATGGGTCATTCGGATCGCGACCGACCGGAAGATGCCCACACCCACACGGGTGTCGATGGTGGAGGTGCTGAGTCAGTTGGGCGTGGCGGACTGCGTGCCGGCCCTGCTTTCGCTGCTGGAGTGGGACGAACAGCACGATGTCGAGGTGGCGGCCGTCAAAGCGATCGCTCGATTCGACGACGAGCGTGTCCCGGCTAGGATCCTGAAGGAGTATCCTCGATTCAGCAATAAGCTGAAGACGCTCTGCCGACAGACTTTGTTCACTCGAAAAGACTGGGCTCGGGCCTTCCTAAGCCGTGTCGACGAAGGGCAGTTCGACCCGAAGATCGTGGAGATCGAAGAACTCCGCGGGCTGGGAGTATTCGGCGACGAAGGGATGAATGCCTTGGTACGCAAACATTGGGGAAAGGTCACTCGGGGCACTCCCGAGGAGAAATTGGCGGACATACGCCGCTTCAATAACGACTTGCGGGCATTTCCGGGTAACGCGGCGGACGGCCATGCCGTCTACAAGGAACACTGCGGCAAGTGTCACAAGCTGTTTGGCGAAGGAGAGGAAATCGGCCCGGAACTGACCACTGCCAACCGGAAAGACCGGCAATACATGCTGACCAGCACCGTGGATCCCAGCAGTTTCATCCGCAAGGAGTATCTGTCCGTTCAAGTCATCACGGTCGATGGTCGGATCCTGACCGGATTGGTCCACAAGGAAACACCCAGTGCGATCACGCTGGTCAACTCTCAGGTCGAATACACGACGATTCCCCGTGACGACATCGACGAAATGGTGCCATCCCAGATATCCCAAATGCCTGAGGATATTCTGAAGCCGCTCAAGCCACAACAACTCCGTGATTTGTTCAGCTACCTGGAGAGTACGCCGAAGTAGGACGGATTGCCAATCCGTCCGTCGCGGAACGAAAAGTAGATCGCAAAACCGCGGCTGAACATGACTGATCGTGCGATCCAGCCACAATCGAGTTCTTCAGTTTCGTATCGGTATTTCGCGGACGGATTGGCAATCCGTCCTACCTTTTCTGCAACTACGGAGTTGACATGAAAATGATACTGCCGGTGCTCCTGGCCATCTTCACACTTCTGGCGAAGCCCGCTCTCGCCGCCGCGGAGCGAGCAACACTTGGCCATCCGCGATTTTACTTCACGGCCGACGAGCTGCCTCGGCTGCGCGAGTTGCGGGAGACGGGCGTACATAAGCAGATCTGGAGTAACATCCGCGAGTCGGCCGACTGGTGCTTGACCCGGAGTCCGCGCGAAGCCTGGATCGCGCCCGTATCCCCCGATCCGATCTACGAGAATCTCTACGATCGTTTCTACGCCATCATGGGCGATCTGGCCGTAACCGAGCATCTCTCGATGGCTTATGCACTCAGCGGCGACGAGCGATATGGCAATGCGGCGCGCGAATGGGTATTGGCCAGTTGCCGGGTGTGGAAGCGCGAGGCGGACGGGCAGCCCAACGGCTCGAAGGCGTACGCGGTAACCCGGCTGTTGAAGGGTGTCGCCGTCGGCTACGACATGGCATACGACCGATTTGACGATGCCCAGCGGCGCGAAGTTCGCGAAACGCTCGCGGGTATCTGCCGCAAGTACTACACCGGTTACTTCGCAACTCCTCGCATTGCCGGACCCGGCTTTCACACACACCACGCAATCGTCGAATGGGGATCGTTCGGCGTTGCTGCTCTGGCGCTGCTGGGCGAGGTGCCCGGAGCGGACACGTGGCTGGCGGCCACGGTGAAGAAGTTCGAGGAACACTTGCTGCCCAACGGCCTGGCGCCGGACGGAGCCCAAGTCGAAGGCGCGACGTTTTGGGCTTCCACAATGCACTACCGATTGTTCTTCATGGACGCCCTCCGCCACGTCACCGGCCGCGATTTGTTCGGCGAGTACAAGGAGTATATGAACGCTGATCTCGCCTTGGCTTCGGTCGCCGCCGAGAAGGATCCCGGCTACAACCTTTCCCACCAGACGGTCGTCTTGGAGCCGCCATACGGGCAAATCGACTATTATGCGCCCGTGCTTCTTTTTCTGGCACGAGAGTACCGTCGGCCCATCTGTCAATATTTGGCTCTTTGGGATCAATCGCTGGGGCGAATCCAGAAAACGCGCTACATCACTCCTCACGGCGAGCAACTGCTGTTCGAACTGGGTGGATACGCGTACCTCTGGTACGACGCGAGCGTCCCGGCGAAAGCGGAAACGACGAAGCTCTCGTATCACTTTCCTTCGGTTGGCCAAGCGTACGCACGGGCGTCTTGGAAGCCGGATGATTTGCTGGTCGCCGTCGGGAAGGCGCAATGGGTCGTCCACGCGGGTGGACATCCGGTGATCGTCGGGGATGGAGTCCCACAAAACCACTCAGTCCAAAGCCTCGAAGACAATGGTTCCGTGGCAACGATCCACGTAGGAAACGCAAAAGAAGAATCGATGACCGTCGCGCTCTACCGTCAGGGCCGGGTTGTGATCCGACGCCGAGCCGTTGGCGCGTGGCAATGGTGGTGTCAAGGAACGCCGATCCGTCGCGGGAACCAAGTCACATGGGGCGATCGCGTCGCTGTGACGGTCTCGGCAGGCGAGATCACGATGTGGGAGGCAGCCGGGCACGCGGAGAAGATGGCTGTCGGCAACGGGAAACTCGCACTCGTCGATCCGGCCCCGGCGAAGTTCTCGCGAGCTACGGTCCAACCCTCGGACGGAGGCGAGACCGTCCTAGAAGTGCGACTGCAAGAGAGATGACCCCGCTTGCGGGGCGGACCCGTGTGAGGAAGAGAACTACGCCGTTGCGTCCTCTCTGACCTCCTTGGGGTTGTTCTTTTTCATGCGACTCTTGACCAGATAATGCGTCGAATACGCTTTTTCGAGGTTCGGATGGCCCGATTTTGAGAACCGCAAGACGATTCGCTTCTTGCCTTTGCCCCATTTCCGATACACCGTCTGCGATGGGACAAGATGTAACGACTCCGCGTGCAGCCGGAGGATGCGTAGAATCCGATTCGCCTTGCCCAGGCTCCCAAGAAAGACCTTTTCCAGATGGGGAATGCGGCCGAAACGCCAATCTTCGTAAGCCTTCTTGTCGACGCGGTTCATGCGCATCAAGACGTCAATCGGCGTGACCGCATCTTCCGTCTTCATGATCTCGGCGATCGCGCGTGCGACCGCCGGGTAGAGCTTGTCCTTTTTGTAGTTCGATCCGGTGATCTTCTTCATTCCACGATGTTCCTCTGCACGCTCGAAAGTTGTGCATCGTTTGCCAACTGCTCGATCAATTCGTTGCGGACATATTGCGGAAGGTCGCCGCTCGCGAACAGAATGGCTACCGGCTATCATATCACTTCGGACTGCCTGGGAAAGGACGCCGTAGCTACGGTGCGGCCGCCCAATTGATCGTGGCCCGCGCCGAGACGCTCCGCTTGAGCGGCGACCAACGACAGCCATTTGCCACCGCTCGGCCGATTGGACTACAATGAACCATGATTCTCCAATCCATTACGAGGGCACGCCCAATGCCGTCTCCATTTCCCGGCATGGACCCTTTCCTTGAAGGCGAGGAATGGGAAGACTTTCACACACGCTTCAATACCGTGGTCTCGGAGGCTTTGTCACCGCAGGTCGAACCGCGCTACATCGTCCGCGTCGAGCGGCGAGTGTACGTGGAGCACTCTGGCGACGAGCAGGATCAGCCGCGCAGAGCCGACGTAGCGGTGTTGGCGACCGGCGCGGGAGGCTCTCCGATGGAAGCCAGCACGGCTTCCCCCGCCACGGCCATGGCGTCGGAGGAGTGTCTTCTGCCGATGCCGGAGGAAACTCGCGAAACGTACTTGGTGATCCGCGAGCGAGAAACAAGAGAAGTGGTAACGGTTCTGGAAACGCTGTCGCCGGGCAACAAGCGGCCAGCCAGCAATGGCCGGCGTGAATATCTGACCAAGCGGGACGAAATCCTGCGGAGCCAAACTCACTCGGTTGAATTTGACTTGCTGCGAGGCGGCCGGCGGCTGCCGATGAACAGCCCGCTTCCGTATGGCGACTATTACGCAATCGTCAGCCGCCAAGAACGTCGCCCGCGCGCGAAAGTCTACGCCTGGACGATCCGCAACCGGCTGCCGAGCATCCCCATTCCGCTGAAAGAGGGCGACCCCGACGTAACGCTCGACCTGCAAAACGTCTTTACAACCGTCTACGATCGCGCCCGCTACGAACTCTCGATCAACTACGACGTTCCACTCTCACCGGCGCTCAACGATTCCGATGCCACGTGGCTCGTGGAGTTGTTTGCCAGTTGAATGGACTATAACCGACAACGGCGGACGATCAGGTGTTTGACCTGAAACCAACTGTCCGCTGGGCGTGATTGCGGACTTCGAGACTCACTCTTCTCAATTCGGTTGGGGAAGCGAGCGCGGACGACTACCTGGAACTCACTTCCCGTTATAGCAGAAGGAGAACCATCGATGGTGGATGATCACAAACGACATGCGCGAGACGGTCGACGGGGTTTTCTCGGAGGGGCACTCGCTGGATTGGTCGGCGGACCGCTTGTTGCGTTGTCGCCGGAATCGGCCCAAGCGGCTCCGGGGCAAAAGTCCGAAGCCAGGCTGAAAGGCCTACACCCCAAGGGCGCGCCGGCGGCAGACGTCGGCTACACGCCGGGAATCCTGGCCGAGGGACAGCAGCTTGTGTTCGTTTCAGGACAGGGGCCCGAGGATCTGGACGCGGACATGGAAACGCAGATGCGACAGACGTTCGAAAGGATTGGACTCGTGCTCGAGGCCGCGGGCGCGTCATACAAGAACATTGTGATCCTCCGATCGTATTTCGTTCACCTGTTGCGCGACCTGCCCGTTTACCGCAAGGTGCGCAAGGACTATTTGGTGAAACCCTATCCTGCATCGACCGCGGTGGGGACTCCGGAACTGGCGATTCCCGGCCTTGAGATCGAGATCGAAGCGGTGGCGATCGTGTAGTCGGCGTCAGATCTGTAAGGAGGATATGCCATGGCAAGCCATCGGACTTTGATCTCACGGCGTGGTTTTTTCGCTGGGTCGATGGCAGCCGGACTGGCCGGGGGATGTCGACTCGCTTGTGCCGAATCGGAATCAGCGCGCCGGCAATCATCGGACAGCGAATACGTCGACATCCATGTCCACCTCACGCATCGGTGGTATGGGAGCGATCGAGGGCCGGTAAGCGCCGACATCCTGCTCCGGTGGATGGACGCGCATGGCGTTGCTCAGGCGACCGTGCTGCCACTGATATCGCCCGAGGCTTTCTGGTATCCGATCACCACGGAGTTCGTGCTCAGTCAGACCAAGGACCACACGGATCGGTTGATTCCGTTCTGTGCGATCGACCCTCGCACACTCGGCACCCATCTGACGACGCAGAAACAAGTCGTGGATATGCTGAAGCGATACGTCGATGCCGGCGCGAAGGGTTTTGGCGAACACAAAGTCCGCTTGCCGATCGACGACCCGCTGAGCATGAAACTCTATGAAGCTTGCGCCGAGGTGAAGCTGCCCCTGCTGTTCCACCTGGACAACCAGTCCAACATGGACAAACCCGGGCTGCCGGGACTGGAGAAGGTGCTGAGATCATTTCCGAATTTGTCGCTGATCGGCCATGGCAAGGGGTGGTGGGCCTCGATATCGGGCGATCTCCAACAGACCGACTTGCACACAAGCTATCCTCAAGGCCCCGTCGCCCCCGGCGGCGCGATCGATGCTTTAATGGACAAGTACCCGAATCTGTACGGCGACTTGTCCTCAAGCGGGGCGCACGCCGTTCTCCGTGATCGAGGCTTTGGCGAGAACTTTCTCGTGCGCCGTGCGGACAAGCTGTTATTTGGCACCGATTACTACGACCTTCAACAGCGCAGTTTTCAGCAATTTGATCTGTTCCGGGAGTTCAGCGTTCCCGATCACGTACAGGCCCGCATCTCGCGCGACAACGCGCGTCGGCTCATCGGTTTGACGTAGATACCTTTTTGGAGGATGGATGATGGCTACGAATCGATTTCCCATGTCGCGACGTAGTTTCCTATGCGGTTCGGTGGCGGGTGCTTTGCTTACCGGGACGGCATCTGCACGGCATCGAGACGATTCGCTTGACGATAAGGCCCTCATTGCCATTACCTTGGACCTGGAAATGTCCCGCCACTATCCCAAGTGGGATATCATGCACTGGGACTACGAGAAAGGGAACCTGAACGAAGCCACCAAGCAGTACACGGTCGAAGCCTGTCGACGTGTAAAGGCGAAAGGCGGTGTGCTGCAGTCGTTCGTTGTCGGGCAGGTCTTCGAGCAGGAGAACGTGGACTGGCTGAAAGAGATCGTCTCGGAGGGGCATCCCGTGGCGAATCACACCTACGACCACGTGAACGTATGGTCCACGAAAACGGAGAACATGCAGTTTCGTTTCCGACGAGCCCCCTGGCTGATACACGGCAAGACGCCGCGCGAAGTGATTATGGAAAACACCCGTCTGACCGACATGGCCATGAAAACGCGCATCGGCGTCAGCCCGGTAGGTTTTCGCACGCCGGGCGGATCGAGTTCGGGTCTGATTGGCCGCGCGGACGTACAAGAGATGATGCTCGAATCGGGTTTCACATGGGTCAGCAGCATGGCGAAGGGCGTGGCGGTCAAGCAGGAGAACCCGACCGAAGAGGATTTCGAGCGCGTGGCCGATGCCCAGAAGGATAGCCAACCGTTCGTCTATCCCTCGGGCTTGATCGAGATTCCCATGAGCCCGTTGGGCGACGTGGCGTCATTTCGTCGCAAGGAAAAGAAGTGGAAACTCGACGACTTCCTGAAAATGGTCGAGAGGAATGTGCAGTGGGCCATCGAGCATCGCGGGGTGTTCGACCTCTTGGGCCATCCTTCGATCATGTATGTCGAGGACCCCGAGTTCCGAACCTACGAACTGATTTGCGACCTGGTCAACCAGGCCAGCGACCGGGCTGCCATCGTCGGTCTCGACACGATCGCAAAACGGGTCGCAAAGGAGCGTGAAACATGAATAGACTCATTCCCAATGCCACTTTGATCTTGCTGATTGCCTGCACGACGGCGGCCGAGACCGCTAACGCTGCCGACCAACCCTCATCGCGAGTCTACGAGAACCAACTGACGCCGCTGGCGAACCCGAAACCGTTGCTTGCCGACCACCCGGAGTTCGTCCACCCTATCGAAGAAATACGACGCTTCGAGTCACCGCCGCTGGTCCAGGACGACGGTGCCGACTTGTCCGTGCGCGCGTGGCGATTTTCTTACAACGCGCGTGGCATCATCGAAATGCCTAACCGGCTGCGCGCCGACCGGACCGCGGTCATCATGGTGCACCCGTGGGGCATTGACGATGGACAAGGTTGGAGGACCCCAGAACCGGCCGGCGTTGCCGATTTCTGCACGCTGGAAAAGAACCACCTCGCTGGGCGGCATACGCGCGAGGTGATCGACCCGTTTCTGATGCGTTTGCGCGACAACGTGGCGCTGGTGATGTACAGCCTGCCGGGAAACGAGGATCCAATCCGAAAGAAGCTGTACCGGTCTTTCACCGGCCGTCCCACTCCGCAGCAGCGAGCCGAAGGGCGGAAGGAGCTTGACGCCAAGCTAAACTCGTTTTCATACAAGGGCGAAGCGCTTCCCAGTCGTCTGACCCTGTCGTCGGACCGGCCCGTCATCGACTACTTCCAGCAATTCCCAGGCTTGAATGCCGGGCCCAAGTTCAACAACGCCGGCTTCTGGGAATTGCCCATTCCGGTGACCAGCGACATTACCGTCCATCCCAATGACGTGGTGATTTACGACTCTCCGGGATACGAACCGTTGAAGCAATTCCTGAAACAGAACGGCATTCGCCACGTTCTGCTAACCGGCTACGCCACCGACATGTGCTTCTGTCGTACAACGGCCGGTTACCAGAACCTCTCGAAAGACTTCAACGTGTTTCTGGTCGGCGACGCCACTTTGGCCACCTTTCCAGCCAATTCAACACCGCGATACGCAACCAACGCCCACATATCGTTCGCATCGCTCAGTCAACTGGTCACACAGGTTTCATGGGTAAAGAGACTTCCAGGAAAGGCAGAATGACTTGAGTGATGAAGTAGGGCAGGCAATTCCAAACGCAGAAGGAAAGCACTCATGCACAAGCCGACAAACTCGACGGCTGCGCTCTCGTTGTTGAACCGACGAATAGACTGGTTTGTAGTGCCGCCTCTAGGCGGCTACGGAGCGCAGAACGCCGCAAAAAACCGCCTAAAGGCGACACTACGAACGGCCTTCCACCTGATTCATGCGTCGGCTCTGTTGTCCTGTTTCCTGTCGCTTGCGTTCGGGGGCTTCGCGAACCGACTCGAGGCGGCAGACCCCAAGCCGTCAGCCGAACTGGAGCAACAACCACTGTTTCAATCCGGTGACCTTGGTTACCACTGCTACCGCATCCCGTCGCTGGTGGTAACAAATCGCGGAACGATTCTAGCAATGGCCGAGGCCCGGAAGAGCAGCCGTTCCGATCATGGCGACATTGATTTGGCGTTACGTCGAAGCTTCGACGGCGGAAGGACGTGGACTGAACTCAGAATAATCGCCGACGACGGGGGCCACACGATGGGGAATCCGTGTCCCGTTGTCGATCGAACCAGCGGCACTATCTGGTTGCCCTTTTGCCGTGACAACAAGCGAGTGCTTCTCACGAGGAGCAACGACGACGGTAAAACGTGGTCCAAGCCGGTGGACATAACCGACGTCGCCATGAATCCGGCGTGGCACTGGGTTGGAGCCGGTCCAGGTCACGGTATTCAACTGCGCGACGGCAGACTGCTGATCCCCTGCTGGGCCGATGCGACACCGCGGCTGGGCGAGATCCAGCTTTCGTATTGCTTCTACAGCGACGATCACGGAGCGGCGTGGCAACTTGGTTCGGCCCTCGACGCCAACGCGTCTGACGAATGCGAAGTCGTCGAATTGACCGACGACACGTTGTACATGAACATGCGCAGCCGCCAAGGGAAGAAACAGCGAGCCTACGCGTTCAGCCAGGACGGCGGAAAGACATGGTCGACGGTGAAATATGACCCACGACTTCCTGAGCCATCGTGCCAGGGCAGCGTGGTTCGATTCACCGACACACGTCGGTTCGAAAGGAACCGCGTGTTGTTGTCCTCACCCGCCGATCCGAAGTCCCGCACGCGGATGACTGTGCGAGTCAGTTACGACGAATGCCGAAGCTGGCCGGTATCGAAAGTTCTGCATTCGGGCTCAGCGGCCTACTCCGATGTGACCGTCACTGATCAATTCGAAGTTCTTTGCCTTTACGAAGCCGATGACTACTCGAAAATCGTGTTGGCGCGGTTCAATATCGAATGGTTGACTGACGGTGAGGATACCCTGCGTCCACGACAGCGTTGAACGGTTCAGTTGAAAAGGAAGAGACGTATGATACGTGCAGAGCTGGTCTTCACACTATTGACCGCGGCCTCGGCACCGGAGGCTCTCGAGGGGCCGCCGCGGTTGCCTTGGGAAGAGAATCGACCAATCGTCGAGGTGAGGAAGGAAGTCTACAGTCGTCATCTGGGCAAGGGCGTCGGTGCGTGGGTGTCAGTTCGTTACGTGGGACCCGGGCTTGAACGAGAGGAAGTCCACACCACTTGGGCCAAAAGTGACACGCCGGAGAAACCGAAGCGACGTTGGTCGCGCGACAACGGCCGAACGTGGTCGGAATTCGAACCGATGCCGGATGTGGTCACGCATCCCGGCGGCGTAAGGGTCTTCTGGGGGCGCGGGCCCCAACTGTACGATCCCGCGAGCAAGACGACCGTATCAATTTGGCTTCGGCAACCGCATGTTCGTGGGCGCCATCACAATCACTGCTTCACGCGGACCTCGCGGGACCATGGAAGGACGTGGAGTGAACCGACACAGCTTCGTTACGAGGAAGTAGACGCTTTCGATCCTGACGATCCGTTCCGCGAGAGCTTTCTGAAGCACAATCAAGCCTACATCGGCAGCAACATCCTTCGTCATACCAACGGCACGTTGATCCACTGCGTCGCCCATGCCAACGCTCCCGGCGACCCGGACAACAACAAGCGTCCGTGGCGCATGGGGTCGTTGTGCTTTGTCGGCAAGTGGAACGCGGAGTCAGGCGGCTACCAATGGACCGCTGGCAAGAGAATCGAGATTTCGCCGGACGTATCTTCACGAGGCTTGATGGAGCCGGCGGTTGCCGAGTTGGACGATGGCCGTGTGCTGGTGATCTGGCGTGGGTCCAACACGTCGAAGACTCCCGGCCGAAAGTGGTTCAGCGTGTCCGCGGACGGCGGCTTGACGCTGGGCAAAGTGCAAGAATTGAAATACGACGACGGCACGCGGTTCTACTCGCCTTCGTCGATCCACCAGATGATCCGCCACAGCGTGACCGGAAAGCTGCACTGGGTCGGGAACATATCCGCCGTGCCGCCCCGCGCCAACTCGCCCCGCTACCCGCTGGTGATCGCCGAGGTGGATGAGTCGATTCCTGCTTTAAGACGGAGTACGGTCACAGCGATCGACGATCAGCAGCCGGGCGATTCGGAACGCTTGCAGCTATCGAACTTTTCATTGTTGGAGAACCGAGAAACCCACACACTGGAGATCTACCTGACGCGCATCGGTGCCGACCCGAATGACTTCTGGGGAGCCGATGCCTACAAGTATACGGCGACTCTCAGATAACAAAACTAGGCTCGGATTCAAGTTCCTAAACGCAGTGATTGCCGGAGGGCGAAGCTCCTGCTGAGCCGGATTTTGGCGCCAACGCGCGGCTCGGCAGGAGCCTCGCCCTCCCGTTTTCAAACAACGTGAAAGGAGAAATACCATGTCCCACAAGCTGACGCGTCGAGGATTTGAGCGCGAAGTTGGATCACTGATTCTCGGCGGAGCGCTGGTGGTGCCCCTTTCGAGCGAACAGGCTTGCGCGGAGGACGGTGCACCGAAACAGGATCAGAGCAAATCGAATAAGGCTTGTGACTTTCAGGCGTCGTTCATGACGTGGGACTTTCCGTATCGAGAGGACCCGCGACCACACGCCCGCCACAACTGCCCGCACGGAAACATGGCCCGAATCCAGTTGGACGCGTTGATTGGCGTGATCGCTAAGGAAACAAACGAGTCCGAACGATTCGCATTGATCGCGCCCTGTCGAACCGAGTGGGTCTACGCGGAAAACCGCTTGTTTCAACTCCCCAGCCGAGAATACCGAAACATCTACTCGCTCACCGAACAACGCAGCATGGGATATGGACTAACCGATGATGCGGAGCGATCGCGAGGTCACCTGGTCAGCGATGATTTCCGGTCACTGGAGATCGACGTGCAGACGTTCCGCCGCACTCGCGTGTTGCGAACTCCCGAAGAGATTGTCAAAGCAACCGCCGACAAGATTCCGCTTGTGGGGCAGACGTTGATTGACCTTCCCGACACCAAACACTGTTACGTGCTTCAGTACCCGATCAAGACGATGAACTTCCAACCGAAGACGAATTCGTTTCAGGTGGACACGGGTCCGGTTCTCGTGCCTGATTTCAAGATCGAGGCGGAACACGTCATCGACTGGCTGGAAATGGCGCACATCGCCTACAATCGCCTCGACCGGGCCGAGTTCATCCTGCGTCGTCCCACGCCGATTGAGGACGAAGACGGTAAGACGCTATGCCACGTTCAGCACTACTCCGAGGTGCGAGAAGACCCGGCTGTTACTCAGATATTGACCGGAGAAGATGCATAGCGACTGCCACATTGAGTTGGCCAAAATTAAAGTGATCGAAAAAGAGTGATTGGTTACCTTCCAAAACTGGGCGTGCTTTGTGTTGTTCTATCCGGTGCTCCGCGCGGCGGCACTGTTACCGATGCGATTGGCGCCGAATCGAGCAATGTGCAACTCGACGACGGCACCACGGTCCGGATTGTCAAGGCTGTTTCTGTGGTAGTTTCGCCCGAATGCGATCTTCACGGTCCCTGCGTAGTGCGGGCGGCCAATGGGGACTTGCTGTTGTGCCACCAGGATTCCAACCAGCACGGCGGCGGAAATGGCTACGTTCATCAGTGGCGCAGCAGCGACAACGGAGTTACATGGAAAGATGAGGGAGCGGCGGCAGACTGGCGGAAGCGTGGGCTGGATTCACTATTCGGCGAGTATGGCAACACGCCGGACGGCAAGCTGGTCATGTTCGTTCAGCGTCGGAAGGTTCTCGGCGGCGATCGAGGCATCGTGGGCAGTTGGTGGTCTATCAGCGATGATCACGGGAAGACTTGGCAGGAACAAGGTCCTGTCGACGACAGCCATGAGTACGCGGTCATGTATCTCCGCAACGTAGTGACACGCGACGATGTCATGTACGTCGCGGGTTGGGGGCGCCAAGGCAACGCGCTGTACGTGAGCACCGACAATGGCAAGACGTGGCGACGGCGAAGTGTGGTTTTCCCGACAGACTATCCTGGTTTCGAGACACTGAAGAACGCCGGACCGCCATTCTATCCCCACGTCGTGTTCTGCTGCGATGGAACCATGCTCGCAATGACCTATTACACCACCGGAAAGCACTTCTGCTACACCCGCCGCAGTGCCGACAACGGCAGAACGTGGGGAGCCATCCGCGCGGAAACCGACCTCAAGCTGTGGGCTCCTAAAATGGAGGTTCTCGATCGCGAGACCTTGATCGCCACCGGCCGTGACATCGGCGAGCGTGCGGCCGTGGCATGGTTTTCGACCGACAACGGGCACACCTGGGGTCACAAGCTTATCCTCGATAAGCCCACGTACCCAGGCAGCTACGCCTATACGGACTCGATCAGCGCAGGCGACGGCAAGTTCTGGGTCTTTACCAGCAGCCCGCAGTCAAGAGGCAAAGGCGATATCGCCGGGATCCTGCTTGAAGTTCGCAAAAGGGTACCACAGGAGAATCCTTGAGATGAAGACACACAATGATCAGTGGATCGGATTGTCTGTCCTTGTATGTTGCGGGCTGGTCGCGTTGCCGGTAACCGCCGACGCAGCCGAGACTCGTGCGCCCGAGGACTCTGCAGAACAAACGCTCGGGGACAGCCAGATTCGCGTCCAGATAGGCGAGCCGTTCGTCATCAGCAAGTCCACCGGCCATCACTGGTTTCCCACACTGAAGCAAATCGGTCCGAAACATTTGTTTGTCGGGATCTGGGCCGCGGCGGACGCGGCCATGGTGGAACAGGGAGCCCACACGGTTGGCGTCAGGACGCAGGACGGTGGTCGCACCTGGGGCGAGCCGGTTTCGTTTCGCGGCAAGGAGGCGGGCGGGCACTCGTGGATTCGGCGTGGTGACGGCAACTGTGTTTGGCTCTCGTATTTCACTCGCCGCGTTGATGAGACGACGGCCACGTGTAATGTCGGCCACTCAAAGGATGGTAGAACCTACTCATGGTCCGTGGGCAAAGTAACGTTTCCCCAGGCCGTAAGTGAGTGGAAAGATGGAAACGCCTACATGGTCTTTGCCCGCTCGATCCTGGAGATGTCCGACGGTTCGCTGCTGGCGAGCATGTACGGCCGCTTTGTCGGCGACAATCGCTATCGGTCGATCCTCGTGCGGAGCACGGACGGAGGGGCCAATTGGCAGTACTTCTCCACAATGGCCTACGATCCAAACACTGATGGCGAAGGGCTGTGCGAGCCGTGCGTGGCCCGGTTGGCCAGCGGCGACTTGTTCTGCATCATGCGCGTCAGTTCCGGCAAGCCCATGTACACAGTCCGCTCGGCCGACGGCGGCAGCACGTGGACAGAGCCAGTACGATTGGCACCGTACACAGCAAGTGTCTTCCCGGATCTTGTGCTCATGTCGAATGGCGTGCTTGCGTGCAGCTTCGGCCGGCCCGGTTGTCATCTCATGTTCAGCGTCGACGGCAAAGGGGACAGATGGACCAAACGGACGACCGTCTTCGAAGGCCGAAGTACCAGCTACACGGCCATCCGCGAAGTGACTCCGGGACGGCTCTTGTATGTCCACGATGTCGTGCCCGCCGGATGGAACAAGCTGAAGCCGGGACAGTTCAACGAAATCCGCGGCGTGTTCGTGAACGTGACGAAGACCGGCGAGAAGTAATGTCACGCGGCCGCGGTAGTTGCCGTGCCTGGATTCATCACGAAGTGAGAAACCATGAGTCAGCCACGCATGAAGTTCCTCGTTCGT
This sequence comes from uncultured Pirellulaceae bacterium, assembly GCA_964623055.1. Lineage (GTDB taxonomy): Bacteria > Planctomycetota > Planctomycetia > Pirellulales > Pirellulaceae > JADHUC01. The sequence goes on along the minus strand of CAZURK010000009.1, from coordinate 90,164 downwards.
GCTCTCCCTGCCTTGACTGCTTCTAAGACTACTCGGCATTCCGACACGCTCAGAGTTCCGTCCACACGCCGGGGACGGGCACGGGGTAGCGTCCTTCTACGTCGGCCTGGACCGGTGGCGGCGTGTCGTAGTCCATGGAGTCGATGTCTGCGACGAACTGGAAGTTGGAAGCCATGGCTTCGTCCCAGGTGATCATCTTCCCGGAATGGACGGCCGCCCGGCCCATCAGGTCCGCGACGTTCGAGTACGCCGCTCGCTTGGTTTCGTTCTGCGGCTTGTCGTTGCGGATGCTGTCCAACAGCACGTTCCACTCGGCATCCCACGGATTGATCGCTTCGGGAGGTGCCCCCAGGGCAACATTGTCCTCCGCGATCCGCTGGTCCTTGTAGATGTGCGTCGTTTCGCCTCGGCGTAGTCCGCTGTTGAACATGGCCGCGCACTTGGTGCCGTGGACGTAGGTGGCGAATTCACGGTGGCAGTGTCCGCCCAGCCATCGCACCACGTCGTAGGCCTTGGTTCCGTCGGCAAAGGTCCACTCGATGGAAAAGGAATCGAAACCTTGGCCGTAGTTGTCTCTGACCACGGAACGGCCGCCGATGCCATGCGCCGTAACGGGCCACTCGCCCTTGATCCAGCAGATCTCGTCGATCTGGTGGACGTTCATCTCGGCGAACAGGCCGCCTGAGACCCAGAAGAAATGAACGAAGTTGCGGATCTGCCAGAGCAATTCGTCGTGCTCCGGCGGCTTCTTGCGCAGGTACCCGGAGGGATGGACGCGGTAAGCCCGGATGAGCTGGATATCACCCAGCACCCCGTCGCGGATCTGTTTGATGAGTTTCTGGCGGTTCAGGCTATGGCGCCATTGCAGGCCGGCGGCGATCTTGAGGTTCTTTTTCTCGGCCTCTTCTCCTGCCTTGATCAATCGTCGCAGCCCGGGCACGTCGGGCGCGAACGATTTTTCCATAAAGACGTTCACGCCCTTCTTGACGGCGTACTCCAGTTGCATCGGCCGGAAGGCCGCGAAGTTGGTCAGCATGGCCACGTCATTAGGTCCCAGGCAATCAATGGCCTTCTTGTAAGCGTCGAAGCCCACGAACTGTCGCTCCTTGGGAACGTCCATCCGATCGCTGAAATGCCTGCTCAAGTTCTTCTGTGCCCTGTCGATTCGCTCCTCGACGACATCGGCCATGGCGACCAGCTTGACCGGCCCATGGGCCGAGTTCATCGCATTGGCCAGCGCCCCGCTACCTCGGTTGCCGCAGCCGATCAGGGCCAACCGGATCGTGTTGTCTTCGCTGGCGTGCACTCGCGGAACGATCGCGCTGGTCAATGCGGAAGCCGCAGCCACCTTGCCACCCAACTCCAGGAACTCCCGACGCGAGGATTGTTGAGACTTTGCAGTTTTCGACTTGGATTCTCTTGTCATGACGATCCTTTCTACGTTGTTGGTTCAGATTTACGTTCTCGTCGCGCCGACCTCCGTGCCAAATTTCTGTGCCAGTCGATAGATCTCCACCGCGTCTGCCATCAAGGCCGCCACCGGCTTGTCGATGAACGTGGGTTATCTAACAGTCTATCATGACTCCCATACGGGCATCCTTCACAATTGAGCATTTCCGGATTTTGAACAAAAACAACCTGTGTCGTAGCTGGTGACGAGAAGTACAGGTGCCTCAGGTGTCGGGCCTGCACGTTGTCCAGCTTCTGTCGGCGGTCGACGATCCGGTTTGGGAACGTACGGGTTGCCGACCGAGGCTCAATGGGAATATGCGTGTCGCTCGGGCAACACGACGTGGTGGTTCTTTGGCGACAACCAACCCGAGTTGGAGCAGTACGCTTGGTATGGCGTGAACAGCGGGGCCACCACTCACCCGGTAGGTCAGAAGCTATCGAACGGTTTTGGGCTATTCGACATCTATGGAAACGTGATTGAATGGTGTCACGACTGGTATGCCAAAGACTACTACAGCACATCGCCCGTGGATGATCCGACCGGACTTGCCGACGAAGTGCAGCGCTTGGATCGTGGCGGTAATTGGACGAGCGCACCGTGGACCTGCCGGACGGCGGTTCGGGACACCGTCGCCCCGAGGGGCCATAGCCACATTCTCGGCTTCAGGCTGGCTGCAAAACCTCGCTTGCCCCAAGAGCAGGGATTGCCAAACGCCCGACTAGAATCACGGTGAAGTGCTTGCCTCGATCTTTCGCGAATCGCCTTTCGGAACGTGTCAATCGCTCCCATTCCGTAGTAGAATAGCACCTTTACTCGTCCAGAGTCTCGTTTAGTTCGTCTGGCTCATGGTTCAACCCCCTTATCCCATTCCTCAGGATCTGGACGCTCGGTCCGAACACTTGCTCCGCGAGCACCAGCAGAGCATCTATCGGAACACCGACCGGTTGTTCGCTGCACTGATGTTCTTCCAGTGGTCTGGAGGAATACTGGCGGCGAAGTGGATTCTTCCCCAGACATGGGCAGAGGGCAGTACTTATCTAGGTTGGTATGCCTGGGGCTCGGTGCTGTTCGGCGCCGCGGTCGCGGGGACGGCAGTCCTATTTGCCGTGCTGCGTCCCGGGCGAACGGCAACCCGTCATGTGATCGCCGTATCGCAAATGTTGATGTCCGGTCTGCTGGTCCATCAGGTAGGCGGGCAGATCGAAATGCACTTCTATTCGTTCGGATCGCTTGCATTCCTGGCGTTCTATCGGGATTGGAAGGTCTTGGTTTCCGCTACTCTGATTGCAGCCATCGACCACATGGTCCGTGGGCTGTGGTGGCCCCAGTCGATCTTTGGAGTGGCCGAAGTCAGTTCGTGGTTGTGGGTTGAACACGTGGGCTTGCTGGCCTTTGCCGACGTGTTCCTGATTCGATCGTGCTTGTTGAGTGTCCGAGAGATGCAGGACATCGCACGGCGGCGAGCAGAGCTGGAATGCACGAACGAGATCATCGAATCCGAAGTCCGCAAACGGACGGAAGAGTTGAACCGTGCGAGGGTGGCGGCAGAGGCTGCGAACCAGGCCAAGACCGTGTTCCTGGAAAACACGAGTCATGAACTTCGCACGCCCATGAACGGAATCCTCGGCATGGCAGAATTGGCGCTGGATACGTCCTTGAACGCCGAACAGCGCGAGTATTTGACTACCGTGCGTTCGTCGGCCAAGACGCTGTTGTCCCTATTGAACAACGTGTTGGACTTCGCCACCATCGACGCCGGCGACCTGGTGTTGGAGTCCAAAGACTTCCAATTGCGCGAGAGCCTGGAAGATTCGCTTCAATCGCTCGTAGCCCGCGCCGAGCAAAAGGGACTGCAACTGGACTGTCGTGTAAACGAAAGCGTACCAGACGCTCTGACCGGCGATGTCCAGCGACTGCGGCAACTGATCGTCAATCTCGTGGGCAACGGCATCAAGTTTACGGAACGTGGCCGGGTGGATCTGCAGGTCGACGTTCAGAACGGACGTGAAACAGAAGTCGAGTTACACTTCGCCGTTTCCGACACGGGTGTGGGCATACCACAAGACAAGCTTGATGTCATCTTCCATCCCTTCGAGCAGGCGGACACCAGTAGCACTCGAAGATACGGCGGCGCGGGATTGGGCCTCTCGTTGGCGTCGAAGCTCGTCGAACTGATGGGCGGCAAGATCTGGGCCGAGAGCGTACCAGACAAGGGCAGCACGTTCCATTTCACCGCTTACTTCGGCACTGGCACTGAAGAAGCCGCCGTCAGCGCGGATGCCCGACCGCTCCACAAACGTGAAGAACTGCCGGAATGCCGTTTGCGGATTTTGCTGGCCGAGGACAATTCCGTTAACCAGGCGTATGCGCATCGGATCCTGAGCAGGAACGGCCATTCCGTCACCGTTGCGAACAACGGCGCCGAAGCAATCGAACACTGGCAAAGCGATCCCTTTGACCTTGTGCTGATGGACCTGCAGATGCCGGAGGTGGACGGCTTTCAAGCCACTGCCGCGATTCGCCAACAGGAAGCTGGTTCCGAACGGCACACACCGATCATTGCCACCACGGCCCATGCAAACCGCGACCAGTGCCTTTCATCCGGCATGGATGGATATGTCGCCAAGCCCATTGAGACCGACAAGCTGCTTGCCGAAATCGAACGCGTAACCAGCACCCGATCCGCCGCCGTTTCGCAGGAGCCAAGGGAAGAGGCAGAAGAACTCGAAGGACCGATTGACGTATCGGCCCTGATGGAGCGCGTCTTCAACGACCGGGAGTTCCTGGCCGAACTGATCGGTTTGTTCGACGAGGACGGGCCGGCTTTGCTGAATCAATTGCGCGAGGCCGTATCGCAACGGAACGGCCTGGAATCTACAAAGACCGCACACACTCTGAAAGGTACGGTCGGCAACTTCTGCGCCGCAAAGGCACAGCAACTGGCTTACGAGGTCGAGTTGTTGTGCAAGGAACAGGACTTCGATCGCGCAGCCGAGAGCCTGGCTGCGTTGGAATCAGAGATGGAGTTGGTGAAAGCCGCATTGGACAAGACCCTCCAGGAGATCTGATGTGCGTGTCTTGATTGCGGAAGACGATCGCATCTCACGGCGGCTGCTCCAACGTCATTTGGAGAAGTGGGGGCACGAGGTGGTAACCGCCGAAAACGGGGTTAAGGCCTGGCAACAATTCTGCGAGGAAGAGTTCCTCCTGGTGATCACCGATTGGATAATGCCCGAGATGGACGGGCTGGGCCTTATACAACACATTCGAGAGAAAACCGATCGGGGCTACGTGTATGTGATCTTATTGACGACGAAAAAGGAAACGGGCGATATCGTTCGGGGAATGGAAGCCGGCGCGGATGATTTTCTCTCCAAGCCTTTTGACCAGGATGAATTGCGCGTGCGGGTGAGCGCCGGGCAGCGAATCATCGAATTGGAGCAACGGCTGGCCGACCAAAACGAACGATTGCAGGCCGCCAATCAACACATGAGGCAGAGTCTGGAAGCAGCCGCTGCCGTCCAGCAATCACTGCTGCCCGAATCGCTGCCCGATGTGCAGGGCGTCCAACTGGCCTGGGCCTTCCGACCATGCGAGGAGTTGGCCGGCGACTTCCTGAATGTGCTGCCGCTGGACGACCGGCATTTGGCGTTGTACGTGGCCGACGTCAGTGGCCACGGCGTCGTTGCGTCGTTGCTGGCTGTGACGATCAGCCACATCCTGAATGCCGAAGGATCCGCCTCGTCGCTGCTGATGCGGCCCCAGCCCGGTTCGACGGTCAGGCAGGTCGTATCGCCCAAAGAAGTCGTCGAGGAACTGAATCGACGGTTCCAAATGGAACAATCCGGCGGCAGCTACTTCACGTTGGTCTACGGCGTGTTGGACATAGAAACCCATGAATTGCGGTATATCTCGGCCGGACACCCGCCTATCCTCCGGTTGCCCCGATCCGGCGAAGTGCAATGGTTGGAAAGCGGCGGTTTCGCCATCGGTTGGGATATCGATAACGAATTCGACGAGTACACGGTCCGACTGGCACCTGGCGACCGGCTCTGCATTTACTCGGACGGTGTGCCCGAGGCAATGAACAGCAACCTGGATTCCTTCGGAAATTCCCGGCTGATTGACGCCTGGCAGCGAGCAAGCAGCCGCGATTTGGCATCCGCCACCGCAGAATTATGCCAAGCGGCAGAGGAGTGGTGCGGTGAGTCCTTACCGCTGGACGACGTGTCGATCCTAGCCTTGGAGATTTCCGACTAAGCCAGAATCATGTCTTCGCAGATTCCCAGGCACCATTCAACAAGGAGCCCACAGCATGAATCGTCTCCGATTTTCCGGAAAAGGGAGAATGGCGTTCGTTCTCTCGATGGTCTTGTGTTGGGCCTCGTGGGGCCATGCCGCCGAACAGCCTCCACAACAGGCGGCTCCAGGCGGCGGGTCTTTCGATGGCGCCGTAATCTACGACCACGATCCGGCAACCAACGTCGGCGATGACGTTTTTGGCGACGTCATTTGCGACTTCGAAAACGACGCACCGGGGAGAAACTCTCATGGCGGACCTGTCTGCATGGAATATCCAAACGGCAACATTGTCGCCTTTCACACAAACGCCAGCGACCACAATCTGGATGGCTGGAGCGAATATGCCGTGAGCAAAGATGGCGGCAAGACCTGGACGAAATACAACAAGTTCGACTATTCCTACGCCGCATACGAGAAAGACCCGAAACGCCCCGCATGGGTCGAAGAGGGCCTTGTTACGGAAAGAGGAACCATTGTGCTGTTCGTCACCCATTTTGATGAAAAGGGGCGGAGGGTTAAAAGCGTCTTCATGCGCAGTCGTGACAGTGGTTCCACATGGACCGAGGCGCAGCTCGTTGACGGCGAGTTTGTTGGCTATCCCGCGGCGGTCGCCGTTTCGGGGAACACGAATTACGTGTTGTTTGACAGCGTATCAGGTCCCCACGTATTGTACGTCAGCACGGATGATGGACGAACTTGGCGCAAGCGAAGCACGCTGACGCTGGACAACAGCAAATGGTATGGCGCTATGTGCATCATGGGCGACGGCCGTCTGCTGGCCGGGGCATACGCCAGCAATGACGAAGACCACTTGCACTATTGCATCAGCGAAGACGAGGGGCACCATTGGTCCAAACAGAAACGATCGCGCCTCGACAGGAAGATCCGCGATCCGGAACTGGCCTATATCGCAGGGAAGTACTATCTTCATGGACGATCCGGTCACCATGGTAAAGGAGCCCATCGTTTTGTGCTCTATCAATCCGATGACGGCGCAAACTGGATGAGCGGAGTTGTCGTGAGCGGGCAACAGCAGGGACCGGACGGATACAGCCACAACTGTATCATCAACAAATATGATCCGGATACTCCAAACGAATTGATGATCGAATACAGCATCCAATACAGCGGCGGGGACACGAATGAACACGTGTTTTTCGTTAGGCCGCAAACGAAATGAGAGCTGAGGGGGATAATGGAGATCCTGGCCAGGGAAGGAATAGCCCTGAAGGTGGAAATCGCTGTCCAGAAGAGTGGCTAGCCTGCATTTCAAGTCGCCCCATTTTCGGAGACCCTACCATGAGAAGACGAATGATGACGCCGCAACGACAAGTGACTCGCCGCCGGTTCTTGGCTGCCACGGCGGTGACTGCCGGCGGGATTCTGGTACCCGGCGCTCGTGCGCTGGGCGCCGAGCCAGGCACGCCTCCTTCCGATTGCCCTTCGACGGATCATTTCTGGTATCGCCTGCAGCCGGAAGGTCCATACATCGACACGCAGCGCGATAATAAGGCGTTCGGGTTCTCTGACGACACCGTTTTCCTGTCCGAAGACAACGGCCGCACATGGCCGCACAGCAGCGCGTTCCCAAACGCCAAGAACATAACGTTTAGCTGCATCCTGAAGAACGGGAATATTCTGTTTGCCACTCGCGCGAAAGTCTATCTCAGCACGGACAATCTGAAGACGTACAAGCAGATTACGGTGAAGGATGCTGACGGGGCAGACTACATCCCGCACACACCACAAAACGCAGATTATCCAGGCTGGTACTTCCACCCACTGGATGGCGTTCATACCTGGGATGTGAACGGTGTGGAGATGCTGGTATGGGGCAATTACTGCAACGTCCTTGGCGGCGCGGTGCCGGTGAATATCTTCTACTCGACCGACAGCGGGCAGACCGTGAAAATCGCGTATGCCTTCGGACAGAATCCCTATTATCGGGATAACGGCTCGCGTGGCGGCTCGACGGGCACGCTGCTTGGCGACCCCGACAATCCGGTCATTTGCCGCCACATGCACTGCGTGGCGTATAACCCCGACGAAAACGCGTTTTACGCCTGCACAGGCGATCGCGAGACGCCCGAGGGGCACGAGTGCCACTGGCTAAGAGGTACTTACGACGCGGAAAAGGACAAATGGCACTGGAAGGTCATCGTGTCGGATGCATCGAACTCGCGCTACAAATGCGGCGGCATCAACTTCGTTGACGGGAAATGCTATTGGGTTGCCGACGCGAACGGCCCCAAGCCTCACGACCGTGGGATCTTCCGATGCGACCCGGCTGACATTGCCAATCCCGACGCGCACACGATGCTCTTCAACCCGGAGTACGAGTCCGCCAACATGGTCATTCAAGACGGCGTGATTCTGTCGTCGCATTACGCACCCGCATCACCGTACCACACGGGATTCATCATTTCGTTGGATATGGGGAAGACGTGGGCGCAATACGATCTGAAAGAATTCGGCAAACGATCCCCCCTCCGGTTCAACAGGAAGAACAGCGACGGATGGTTCCGAGTGGATCTAAGATCGGGATGGATTGGGCGGGCCGAAGTGTTGTTTATCAAACCAAAGGAAACGCCTGCTGCGGGCAGCAAGTGAAGCCCTTGATAGTATCGTAAGCCCCTTTGAAGATCCTTCAAATGATTGGAGCAGCCTGATATGATCGGGGCAAACCATGCAGAAACCAGGAGGACACAACATGTTTACACGAGACTGGAAGTCAATCTGCCTCGCCATCAGCCTGTTGGCGCCTTTCTCGCAAGCGGCCTATGCCGAGTTGTTTGCAGGGGCGGCGAGCACCGATATTACGCCCAGCGAGCCGGTGGCCATCTCGGGGCAGTTTCATCTGCGAATCTCGCGGAACGCAGAAACGCCGATCACGGCGAATGTTCTTGCCCTGGAATCTCGCGAGGGTAACAAAGCACTCGATCTGGCGATCATGGTTTCCTGTGACTTGATCAGTATTCCTGCCGACTTGCTGGAACTTGTCCGCCAGGAAGTCAAGAAACGCTCGCCGGATCTGGATACCAGTAAGATCTTTCTCTCCGGAACTCACACGCACACGGCCCCGGAACCGAGGCTGGGAAAGTGGGTGCTGCCGAAGGAAGGCGTGATGCAGGTCGAACAGTATCGGACGTTCTTTGCCGAACGCGTGGCTGACGCGATTGCCAAGGCATGGAAGGACCGCGCCGCCGGCAGCGTTTCCTGGGGCCTGGGCCATGCGGTGGTGGCCTACAATCGCCGCGCCGTGTACGCCAACGGGACGGCACGCATGTATGGCTCGACGACCGTTCCGGAGTTCCGCGGTCTGGAAGGATATGAGGACCACGATGTGTCCGTGTTGTTCGCCTGGAACGCGGCTGGCGAGCTGATCGCCATGGCAGTGAATGTCGCGTGTCCTTCCCAGGAGGTTGAAAGCAGAACTGCCATCAACGCCGACTTCTGGCATCCCGTGCGCGAGGCCCTGCACAAGAAGTACGGTGACCAGGTGTGTGTCCTGGGCTGGACGGGCGCCGCGGGTGACCAGTCGCCCCACTTGATGTACCGCAAAGCGGCTGAAGGCCGGATGCAGCGGCTTCGCGGCCTGACTCGCCTGGAAGAGATTGCCAGACGCGTGGTGGACGCCGTCGATGACGCTTACGAGGTGGTCAAGGACGACCGGCATACCGATGTGCCAGTCATCCACAAAGTCGAGACGGTGCATCTTCCCATGCGGTTGGTGAGCGAAGCGGAATACGCCGAGGCGAAGAAGGTGTTCGAGCAAACGGCCGCGCAAATCGAGAATGATCCGAAAGCCGCCAATCGCGTGTACCGGCGGATGAAGTGGTACGAAGTGACGGTCAACCGTTTCGAGAGGCAGAAGACTGATCCGAATCCGACACTCGAAATGGAATTGCACGTTGTGCGGATCGGCGATGCCGTTGTGTGCACGAACCAGTTCGAGTTGTTCACCGATTTTGGGATTCGCATCAAGGCCCGAAGCAAAGCCGTCCAGACGTTCGTGATCCAATTGGTCGGACCAGGTACGTATCTACCGACCGAAAGAGCCGTCCACGGAGGCCACTACAGCGCCATCGTCCACAGCAGTCTCGTGGGCCCCAAAGGCGGCCAAGTCCTCGTCGACCGAACCGTCGAGTTGATCGACTCGATGTGGGAGAAGTCGAAGTAGGCGAACTGGCCGTCTTGGTTGTATCTTGAGCGTATATGGGGCTGGGCTGCGCCCGTGATTTGACGGTAGATCCCCAGCGGCGTACGATGAGCGGCCCTGTCGTAACTGCGCGAACCTGTTGGGAGGAAGTCTCATGAAGGCGATCGGCGTAAGCGTTGCGTTTGTTTGCGCCCTCTTGGCGAGCGGTTTATCCACCGCGGCAGAGCACTACATTGCCGTTGACGGCAAGGCCGACAACCCGGGGACCGAGGCCGCTCCGTGGGACTTGGAGTCGGCGCTCAGCGGAGTTCACCAGATCGCACCGGGTGATACGGTCTGGGTCCGTGGTGGAACTTACAAACATCCACTTCGCCAGCCGGGGTCAAACGGCTACTCGGTGAAGTTGGCCGGCGCAGAGGGTAAACCCATTCACGTCCGCCCGGAGCCCGGCCAGCGTGTAACGGTTGATGGGGGCCTGCGTGTCGAGAATCCCAGCAAGTTCCTTTGGATCTGGGATCTGGAGATCATCGTCTCGGAGAATCTCAGCGAGTCGCGCGTCGCCAAAGACAGCGGCTCCCATCCCGAAGATCTAGCGCGCCCCTGGGGAAGCCTGAACATCCTTGGTGGCGAGCACTGCAAGTACATTCATCTGGTCATTCACGACAATGCGCAAGGCATTGGCTTCTGGAGACCCGCGGTCGATAGTGAAGTGCACGGCTGTATTGTCTACGACAACGGTTGGATTGGGCCTGACCGCTACCATGGACCGGGGATCTACGGCCAGAATCAGACCGGAACGAAACTGGTCACGGACAACATCTTCTTCGGTAACTACTCGAATACGACGCAGTTCTACGGATCCTCGCGCGCCTATGTGGACAACTTCCACATCGAGGGCAACATCGCGTTCGGCCCTCGCAAAGAAGGCGGCCGCTACACGTTCCTGATCGGCGGCGGCAGAGGTAGCCGAGGCATTGTCGTCAAGAACAACATTCTGTACGAGGTCCCGATGAGCGTCGGATACACGGCCAAAGATAGCGAAGATTGCATCGTCGAGGGCAACACGATCATCCGCCACGGCCTCTCGATTCGCGGCTTCAAGAACGTTACGGAGAAGGACAACCTCATCTGGCGCGGCCGCGAGAACGATGCCGTCCCGGAGACCGCGACTATGTTCGTGCGGCCTAGCAAGTACGATCCAAGCCGGGCAAATCTTGCGATTGTCAACTGGCCCAAGTCGAAGACGGTCGATGTCGACCTTGCGACCTTCCTGAAGACGGGCGACGCTTTCCGCATCCAGAGCGTCCTCGACTTCTTCGGGCCATCGGTCGTGGCGGGGACGTACAAAGGAAAAGCCGTCACGATCCCGATGCCGGTCGAAGATCGTACGGGCCAAGGTGAGTTCTGTGCTTTCGTCGTCCTCCGCCAACCCCCGACGGGGAAGTGAGTGCGAGGTTTCGTTATTTCCGATCACAAAACGTTGCCGAAGTCAAAGCGGAGGTGCTTAGCATGGGAATGGCGCAAATCGCATGGACATTCGTTGTCGCGTGTGCATGGACCATCGCGCTTTCGGCGTCCGGTGCGGAGTACTACGTCTCGCCCGATGGCACACCGGATGCAGACGGTTCGAAGGACAAGCCCTTTAGCGTTGCGCACGCGGTCAAGGAAGTGCCACTGGAACCTGGCGATCATGTGATCTTCCTCGACGGCGTCTACCCCCAAGCGGCATTTGGAGGCTCGCTTAACATTCGTTCGGTTGGGAACGAGGGGGCGCCCGTCACGTGGCGCTCCGAAAACGACCACAAGGTGATTATTGACGGCGGCGCCCTGGTCACGGGTTGGAAGAAGGTCCAAGGCAAAGAGGGCGTATGGGAAAATCACTTGGACTTCTCGCCACGGTCCCTGCTGGTCGACGGCGAGGGGCTGATCGACGCTACTTCGCGTTGGCGGCGCGATGGCAAAACGTCGCTCGACGAAGGCATGTTTGTCGTCGAGCCACAGGTGGACAAGACGTTCCTTGTTCATGTCCACAACTGGGAGAACCGCGAGCCGAAAGAAGTGTTCGCCGTCAACGGCACGCTGGTCAACGTGGCCGGCGCGTTCAACGTGTTCGAGGGTTTTGTGTTGCGTCGCGGCCGAGTGGGCGTACACATCGCGGGCCGACAGGTCCACGTATACAAGCCCAAAGGCCATTCGTTCGACGTGTCCGGCCTCGGCAATAACGCTTTTGGCTGTTTCAACATCGTCCGCAAGTGCATTATTCGAGACATGACATCCCAGGGCATGACCTCGAACGAGTCGCGGTTCAACACCGTCGAGGATTGCGTCATCTACAATGCCGGAATGGGACAGGGCGATCACGGCATCTATGTGTCCAATGGTGCGGAGAACCTGACGTTGCGTCGCAACATCTGGTGGCGCACATCGGGCGGCGCGATCCATATCTACAGCGGCAGCGGCGCGGATTCGCCGCGGGGAATCGTCGTTCAACACAATTTGTTCGGGCCGGACAAACGGAATCGCTGCTTCCCACTGAAGAACCGCAAGAGCGCGGCGATGTACGTGTGGGGTGGCCGTCGATTTGCCGGCCACAACCGGATCACGCACAACATTGTTCTTGGCCCGATCGACCGCGCTATCTCGCTACATAAGTGCAACTTCAACCTGATCGCTCACAATGCCTTTCTGAACACCAGCGGCGCTCCGATCCAGATTGGCAGCGGATACGGCAATCTGATCGTGAACAACATCATCGAGTACTCACCCGGCGGCAAGGACGACGGTTTCCAGGAACGGCCGGAAGGCTGCGTTGTCTTTTCGGAAGGCGAAACGACGCAACAACTCTCGCGCTGTCGCAACAATCTCTTGCTTCCACGCGACGATGGAGGCAGCGACGTTCCCGACGGGATGGAGGCGAGCAAAGTGGCAACGATCGATCCGTTTGTGAACCGATCACTGTTTGACTTCCGCCTTAAGCCCGACAGCGAGGCAATTGACCTGGGCATTGCGATTAGTCGCGTCAAAGACAAGACGGAAGGCGAGGCACCGGATGCGGGGCCGCTCGAACTCAACCAACCGATGTGCGGCGAGCAGGGGGCGTTCCCCACGATTCCCGAATGGCTGCTCGACGAATGGCCACTCGCCAGTCGCAGGCAGTAGGGCAACCTTGGAGGAAGCGGCTGCATAACAGAGTTGTAGGCCGGCAACAAGGAGCGTCAGCGACGCAGTTCCGGCACTGATTTCTGGTGAAATTGAGCTTTGCCGGAACAGCGCTACGCTCGTTCCGGCCTACGAGTTAGTTTTCAACGGGCTGTTAAGGCAACCTTGGAGGAGACCTTCGGCTTGCCGTTGAACGATTTCGAACGCCATAGAAATCGAGAGTAGTTGCCATGCACGAGCGACCAAACCCAGGCATCAATCGACGCGAGATGTTGGCGACCTTGGGCGCAGCGTCCGTTGCCTCGGCCGCGAGTGGAGCCGGAACGCCGCAACAGACGTGTCCTACCTTCTGGAAGACCGAACTTGCCGACGTGGCCCAGTCCGCCAAGAGCGTTCACCGTGGCCAGTCGCGTGTGCTGTGTCGTTCGGCCGGGGGACGTGAGATCTATTTGTTCTCCTACGGCCCGAAACAACCTCGTCGGCCGACAGCCAACTACAATTCGGCCTGCGCCGGTCGTGATCCTGCGTCGTACGCTCGCAAGGATGGACAACAGCGGCCGGTCCTTTTGTTGCTCGGCCCAGTGCACGGCGGAGAAGTCGAGGGCGTCGCGGGGCTGGTGAATATGATCCATGTCGCCGAGACGGGTAAAGACCTTCGCGGGCGGGAATGGCCCGAAATGGCCGAGAACGTCCATCGCTGCCGCACTCTGATCATTCCTATGGCCAATCCCGATGGCCGGTTCCGCTTTCCGCGGTACAGTTCGGTAGGAGTAAGCCTGGCGGACCGCCAGCAATGGGAGATGGGGGTCGACGCCCAAGGCAATTCGTTTCGCTGGCCGGAGGTGAAACGGCTGCACCCGATGCGCGGGCCGCGAGTGAAGCAGCTTGGCGCGTACTTCAACGACGACGGCATCAACCTCATGCACGACGAGTGGTTTGCGCCCATGACCCAGGAGACTCGCGCGCTGCTGGACCTCGCCCGGGAAGAGGCGCCCGATTTTGCTGTATCACTGCATTCGTGTGCCAGCGCCCCTGTGCTTCTCCAGCCAGCCTACACGCCTTGGATGGTGAAGGAAACGGTCACCACATTCTCGCAACGGCTGCGCGAGCGCTACGCCGCGGCGGGTCTGCCGCATTCGAAGCTCGGCCGTCCGCCCAAGGAAGATGGTCGCGAATTCCCACCGCCGTCATTCAACTTGACCAGTGCCTTGCATCACGTCTGCGGAGCAGTAACCATGGTCCATGAATGCTGCAACGGAGTGGTGGACGAGCCGTATCCGCAATTGGGGCACGAAGAGCTTCTGGATATCGAACTGATTCTGTTCGACGAGTTATTGCGATTCGCTGTTCAGAATCCCGTCGATTGGACAACGAAATGAGGGCCAACGATATCACGTAGACACGCCACGTTGACACGAAACCATCCTCAATGGACGAAGGGATACCGATGAAAAGTGAATACCTTGGCAAGGCCGCGAACGCCAATCGCCATTCCCGGCGGCGTTTTCTTGCTGCTGCCGTGAGTGCTGTCGCCGCTCCCCAAATCATTCCAGCGTCTGCGTTGGGCAAAGGCGCCCAGGTGGCGCCGAGCGAGCGCATTGCGGTGGGCTGCATCGGGCATGGAAATCGCGGCCCGACGCTAATGAGAGCGTTTCTCGGGCAACGTGACGCTCGTGTGGTTGCCGTTTGTGATGTGAACGGCAAGCAGCGCGAAATGGCCAAAGGGATCGTCGACAAACACTACGGCAGCAGTGATTGTGCCGCTTACAACGACTTCCGCGAACTGTGCGGCCGGCCAGACATTGACGCCGTGTGCATTGCTTCGCCCGATCATTGGCACGTGCTGCATTCCCTGGAAGCTGTGCGAAACGGCAAGGATATCTACACGGAAAAGGCCCTGGGATTGAGCCTGGCCGCAGATAAGGCTCTTCGCGCAGCCTGTCACCGATACGGCGCCGTGTTTCAATGGGGCACTCAGCAACGGTCCGGCGAGAATTTTCGGTTTGGCTGCGAGTTGGTCCGCAACGGACGCATCGGCGAGTTGCATACGATCGTGGTTGGTGTGCCTCACGACTTCGCCTTTCCGAATCAGCCCACCGAACCCGTGCCGGATTACCTGGACTATGACCTGTGGCTGGGCCCCGCGCCGTGGGCTCCGTACACGTATCATCGCTGTCGGCCGTGGACCGGGGAGCACAGCTACAGCATCTGGTACCACATTTCCGACTACTGCTTGGGCGGCATCGGCGGCTACTGGGGCATCCACCACCTGGACATCGCCCAATGGGGCCACGGCACGGACCACACCGGCCCGGTCGAGGTCGAAGGAACGGCCACGTTCCCCGATGACGGGCTGGCCGACTGTGCCGTCAGTTGGAAAGTCCAACATACGTACGCAGACGGCGTGAAGATGATCTACACCGATAACAAACAGAACAAGCAGGGGGTCGTGTTCCAAGGGACCGAAGGCTGGGTGTACGTCAAACGCGGCCATATTGATGCCGAGCCGAAATCGTTGCTGGATTCGCAAATCGGCCCGAATGAAATCCACCTAATGAAAAGTCCAGGCCAACAGCGCCAGTTCCTCGATTGCATCAAGAGCAGGGAGCAAACGGTTTCCAACATCGACGTTGCGGTGCGCAGCGACACCATCTCGCACCTGACCGACATCTGCACGCGGCTCGGACGCAAGATCCGCTGGGATCCGGACAAGGAGGAGATTGTCGGCGACGCTGAAGCCAGCCGCATGCTGACCCGCGCGATGCGCGACCCTTGGCGTCTTGACGCTTGAGGTGAATGGAACCAGCGATTTCTCCCCGTGCATTGTTCTGCCGGCGATTGTCCTGCAGAATGATCAGGGGCAAAATGATGGGAGACAAAGAGCCATCATTCTGCCCTCCATTATTTTGCTACGGCATGAAGTGCATCGGCAAATGTATCGCGCTGGTGTTCTGGGTGCTTGCTCCGGCCTGCGAGCTGATTTTCCACGGGCTACTTGGCGTGTGCTAGTAGAGCACGGACCATCCCGCACCGCAGCTCGAGTTGGTCCACTGGATTATGCCGCAGTTCTTCCTTGCACAAGACATCAACCAACTCCACACTCCAATCAGGATCAATCCGGGCGACGGAGTTCAGCGTCTTGTTTCGCCCGAATCCCGACTGCCGCCCCATGAACAGCCAGCCCCGATCCTGCAAAGCCGGCTCGATCAATGTGCGAGCGAGACGTCTGTCACGCAGGGCGATGATCTGCGCGGCTCCCCCCAACACGGTCTGCAGACGGTCCCCTTCGAACTGCTGAGGCAGATTCCAAAGCGTGCTGAAGATCAGGAGATCTAGCGAGTCGGGATCGATGTCCCGAAACAATCGCAACTCGGGTAGCAGCCTGCTTGTGTAGTGAAACGAATAGTGGTCGCCCGACGACGTTGCTTCGCATCTGCGAATCGCATCGGCCGCCACCTCCAGTAATTGACGGCGCAGTTCTCGATTCGTGGTGATGCGCGCATGATAGACCAAGAACCGCAACCTGGTCTTTGCATCGTCAATGAGGGACGCAACACGATCGGGAGCGGGTAGTCCTTGCATCGGCAAGTGCGGGTACGCGGTATTGTTGCTGAGCCACGACTGGAAACCGGCACTTTCCAGCGGCCCGAAGGAATGGTCGTTTAGCTGCTGGACCAGTTCTTCAGGAAAGGCTTGCCACCTATCAAGCTGCGCCAGTGCATGAAGACGGGGAATCTCGATTTCCGTTCCGGTTAACGAGATCAGCCGTCTCGCACGCTCAAGATCGATCAACGCCACGATGGGCCCGACCAGACGCGATTCACCAATCTTCTCTTGGCGTACACCCGATCGCACAATCGCTTGAAGATCCGGGGCATTCGACCATAACTCGACGGCAATCTGCTTGGCAAGGTCGACACGACCGGCGGTCAGGAAAACCCGAGCTAACCCTGCCAACGCGTACAGTTGTTCCTCCCCAGACAGCCCGCGTGCCTTGACCAGCGCCTCCGCAAGCCACTCGTTCTGAAAGTCTTGGTCCTCGCTTGCCATTGCAGCAGTGATGAGAGGAGAAGGGCTGTCGTCCGCAATCAGTGAATTCTCGATGGCGCTTTCGATCAAATCGGGCTTGCACGCCAGCACCGCGTAAAAACTGTTCCGACCGATTTGTTCCAGGTCAGAACTTTTCGATGAATTGCGTTGCACGTACTGAATAAACTCATCCGGATTCAGTACGGCGAGCGCTCCGACGTACGTTCGAAGCCGATGATAGGTGGTCGAGTTGGGATCGGGCAGTTCGACCGATGCAAAGATCCTTTGGGCCGCGGAGGCAAACTCCTTCTTGTCGATACTCCAGATCGACCGATTGTCGTTCAAATCCGATCGCGTCGCCAATTCTGGCAAGACAATCCGCAACGACGTCTTCTCCACTGGCATTTCGGCGAAATAGACGGCGTGACCAGCACTTCGTACGGCAATAACTGCTTTCCCGTGGCGAACGTCAAGCCGTAACGATCCCGCTTCATCGGTGCTGCCGCGCGTCGTTCCGGTTCTCGCCCCGACGATCACAATCTCGGCATTGGCAACCGGCTCGCCGATAGATGACTCGACAAGCAAGGTGACCGCCCGCACGTCGGGCCGTCTCATGACTCGAAAATCGCCCAAATCAAGCATCAATTCATCCGCATCTTGACCGCTCGTGCCGATCTTCGATCCATCAACGAATGGCGAGTAGTACGGAAAATAGCCTTCGTCGCAGACCTGCAACTGCAACCGTTGTGCGTAGTCAATCGTCGCCGGAAACTTGAATCTACCCAGGATGTCCGTCCGTGCCACAATCGGAGTGCGGTACAGATCGTCTGCATGCAGTTCCTCGCAACCATAGCCCTTGATAAACACAGTTGCACGCTTCAGTGTGACGCCCACGCCCGCGATCGGCTTACCGCGCAGATCGACGATGCGCCCGTTTGGCGTCGCGACTGGCTTCGGAACGACCGTCAACAGGAAGGACTCGGAGGGCGGCCAAACAACACTCACGAGTTTCGAAGCGGAGTGCTCCTTCACAGCACGCAGTTCCAATGCGGTTTGATCCGCCACGCCAGTCAATCGAAATCGGCCCATCGAATTCGAGTAGGCAACATCTGACCGCGTAAATCCTTTCTGTACGTACTCGAATTCCACCCTCGCCCCGGCGACCGCACGACCGTGTTCGTCGACGACTCGACCTTGCCGGGAGGAACTACGGGTGAGGGCAACGCTTTCCAGCACAATCTGGCCGTTGTCGTCTGGTAGCTTGTCTGAACCCCGATAAACCGGATTTGGCTGAAAGTGCTCGCCTAAGGGATCCTGCGGGAAGTACGCGACATCGTCAAAAGTTCGGTAGAACTCCGCTTGCCCGTTCGCGTTCGTAAAGATGGGCTTGAGCCGACCGTCCCAGGAAGAAATATAGATATTGGGCAACGGAGCACTCGTTTGGGCATCAATGACGCTGGCTATCAGTTTCGCTTGTTTCTGAAACTCGATTTTCCAACGAAAACGTCCCGTGCCGGCTTCGAGTAAGAGGGCTTGATCCCGGTAAGGCTCGCGAAAAGGAAAGCTCCTTTGGCAGCT
The DNA here is from genome assembly GCA_964623055.1 of uncultured Pirellulaceae bacterium. Classification (GTDB taxonomy): domain Bacteria; phylum Planctomycetota; class Planctomycetia; order Pirellulales; family Pirellulaceae; genus JADHUC01. The sequence goes on along the minus strand of CAZURK010000009.1, from coordinate 71,484 downwards.
CAGAGAGTAGCTCAATTCGCCGACTCCCATAGCCGCTACCTGGAATTGCCCGGACCGGTCAATGGCCGCAATCGCCCACGAGGACTGAATCGGCTGATTCAGAATGCTCGCTCTCGCAGGCGGGCGAGTGACAACGAACATTCTCACACCGCCAATACCCGGCACTGCGTCGAGACCCGGTGAGCTGATCTGGCCGTCGATGGCTCGGGTGACCATCGTTCGTGCCTGTAACCGCCCATCTCGTAGGTGACTCACAGGCAGCCGCTGGTTACCGACTTTTGGAGCAGTCACGAAAACGCCGTCGAGAGAGCCGGGCGAACAAAAATCGAGCCGGCAGCGTCCCCGCGAGTCCGTTATGGCCACGGGGAGTTTTCGGGCAACCGCCCACGGCACCAGCAGGCCGTGAAGCGACGCAGGAAACACAGACGCTTTCGGGACAGGATGACCGTCCGGGCCCACAACGTCGATGTCTACAGGCCGGGACCGATCAAGCTGCACTTCGACTGGCACATCCACTTGCATGCGAGCCATCGGTACTTCTCGCAAATGTGCTTGGAAGCCGCTCGCTCGTACCAACAGCAACGAGTCTCCTGGCACCAAGAACCGTTGATCAGTGCTGGCAAAGCCGAGTTGAAAACGCCCCTGCTCATCGGTCTCCACCTCGAGCCACGCGCGTCGCGGGTCGAAATCCGCATATTGGCGATCCCACAAATGCGTGGCCGCAATCAGCGTCACAGTGGCGCGGCTGATCGCGTTCTGTGACTCGTCGGTCACTCGGCCCGAGAGCTCGATTCGCGAATCGACGATCGCGTCGGGCGTGGCCGGCTGTGCCTGACCTGGGCAGACCTCAGCAGATGTAACCACGAGGGCAAATACGATCGCCATTTGGGCACCAAACAGTGCATGTCTTCCCATCATTGCCCCCCGGCGCGCTCTCGAATCAGCCCCGCTAAGGGGCCGGAATCAAACTTCATCCACGTCGTTACCTTCGACACATCTATTCCTGCAGGGACTCGACACGAGACCGGGCAGAAGCTGCCTCACGAAAACCCGCTGGAGCTGTTGTTGATGATCTGGCCTTCGAAAACCGACTCCACCAGCAGCCGATTATCGAGCGTCGGTATGCCGGAACCTACTTTGCTGTCACACAGATACAGGCCGCTGGTTGTCACAAGTTGCGGTGTGATATCCAAAGTGGCGCCATCCGCATCGATAACAGTCGATTGCCTGCTGGTGAGCGTTAGATCACCTAGTAGATCGACTTCAGTGGAATGTCCGGTCCGAACCTTGATGCCGTGCTCCAAGGTATTGCGGCTCGAAAATCGAAACGAGTAGTTGACCTCCCCATCAGCGACTTTTAGCGTCAGTGTTTCGATACGATAGTGGCCAACCGGACATTCGATCCGCTGATCGAGCGAGCGGATGGGAACGCGAACACCGGCTCGCGATACCATCATTCCCGAAACATCGCTGATAACAGCCGAATCAGACTGCATTCTCAGTTGGGCGAGTACGGTGCCCGAGCCTGAGAATTCGACCAACTCAAGTCGTTCACCGCGCATGTCACTCTGCAAGGCGAAGCGTTTCCCGTCGATGCGACAAATCGTATCGCACGCGAACCTCTCGCCAATCGGGTCGGCCGCGCCGTCGCCATTCGTGTCTAGCAGAATTCGATCTTGCGAGTCGGACCAGCATCCGTTCGAGTTCCGATCCACACGAACGGCACGCATGCCCATTCCGTTGACCGCGACGGAACCTTCCATGACACCTTGTGTCGCGATCTCAACGAGTCCCTTCTCTCCAGCGGGGCGGACGAGAATAGACCTCACGACCTGATCGTACTGATTGTTCACACTCGGGAATTCAGCCCCTATCACCACACGCCATCGTTGGGGATCCTCTGGGCAGGTCTCAAATCGTTCATCGAGCGAGAATCGTTTATCACGATTGACATCCACGAACAGATCCGTGCACGATTCACCTTTCAGGGCGACTGCGACAGAACGAGAATGATTTTCGCCGTAGGTAAACCAGCCGAATCTCCACGCCAAGGCCCCCTTGGGATCGATGCCTGCGATCAGTCGGCTCCTGGAAATCCCGGCAGGTAAGCCATCTTCGATCCTCCGATAGCGAGGTGCCGGCGATCGCTCTGGTTCCGCCACGTAGCCAAAACTAGCCGATCTGTCACTGGCTAGATTGTCATGAGCAAGAAGGGGTGTGCAAATCCAACCGAAGACGACTAACGGCAAACCCGCATGGCAAATCTTCATCAGGGCCCTCCCGTGGTGCTGACGGAAAGCCGTCTCACAATACAGAACGCCGGAAACGCGTAGTGCCTCACGTCTCTTCTTCTTGTAGGTTGGCCCTCCGAGGCCGACCATTTCCCGACGGGCTCGGAGGCCCATCGTACAGACAAAACCGAATGACGTGAGGTAGCATTGCCAAGAAACACTCACTGAGCGTGCAGTCTACGCCAAATTGTCCCTCCCGCCGGGAACGAGTGCAACAGGTCGCCGTGATTGTTCTGCAGAACGATCAGGGGCAGAATAGTGGGAGACAAAGAGCCATCATTCTGTCCTCGATTATTCTGCTACGGCCATGAACTGCACTGCCAAATGGATCGCGGAGGAGACGACGATGTTTGTACGTGGCATGCTGTACACGATGACGTTTGCTCTCCCGGTAATGGTCGTTTCGTACGCGGTGGGTGCTGAGCCGGGGCTCGTGGCGCATTACCGATTCGACGAGGGCGACGGGGCTGTGGCCAAGGATGCCTCGCGACGAGGCAACGATGGGACGATTCATGGGGGCAAGTTCGTCAAGAGCGGTGATGGGTTCGCGTTGCGCCTGGAAGGCGAGGGTGACTACATCGAGGCCGCCGCTGGCGACGACTTCGCCAGGCGGGACGAGGGGGCCTTTGAGCTATGGTTCCGACCGCGCCGATGGCAGGGCGGTTTGGTCGATTGGAGCTGCAGCGGCTCTTGGCAAGACATCCGACTTGCGTTGGCGTTCAACACTTACAATAAGGAAGAGAAGGACGCCATTTTCTTGGTGAATCTGGCCGACGGCCGGAAGAGTCGGAACTGCCGCCTTCCGCGCCCACCGAAGGATACGTGGACGCACGTGGCTGTCAGCTTTCGCGGCGGGCAGGCGACGGTCTACTGGGACGGGCGGGTGCAGGCGGTGTTCACGGGATATCCGCCGAAGCGCGAAGGGCTGCCGCTATGGATTGGCAGATGCCAGGGCTTGGGCCAGGACTTCTTTGCGGGCGAGATCGACGAGGTTCGCGTCTACGACCGCGTGCTCGCGCACGACGAAGTGTTGGTTCACTACAAAGCGACGGCCGCGGCCATGGGAAAGGACACGGCCAATTTCGACACACCAAAGGTCGCGCCAACGGCCATGCCCGATCCCGGTTGGGTGGTCGTGACAGCCGAATACGAGCTGATGCGACCTCTGCCAGCCGGTGCGGTTCTGGAGGTTGGAATCGGAAAGCCAGGAACCAGTCAGTGGCGGGTGATAGGGGAAAAGCCGCTCGATTTGGCGTGGAATCGGCAGAGCGTGAAACTCGATACGAGCGGGCTGAAGGCCGGCGAGTACGAGGTCGTCGCCCGGATCAAAAGAGCAGACGGTCAGACCATCGGCAAGGCATCCACCTCGACCGTGGCTTGGCCCGGCCGCTCGAAGAGGTTCGAGGGCGTGAAGGTCTTGAACAACCTTGTCTGGGAGCTGGCCAACATTACGCCCGGCAAGATCGCGGGCTCAGAACGAATCGTCTTCCAGAATCCCCGGCGGCGATGGGTTTTCGTCTCGTGCGCCGCCAGGGTTGACGACGGCGGAAAGCTATCGGTCTCGATTCCGTCGATCCCGAACGGCAAAAGCATGATCGTCGTGACAGGTCCGGCCGACGGTACGTTCGAGGCCATGCGACCGCTACCCGCGGGCGAGCATGAACTCGATATGGCGCTCACCGGCACGGGGACGGTCGAGCGGGTCGTCGTCCGCTCGATTCCCGAGTTGATTTATGCCCGTTACGGCTCGAATCCACATACCACGGAGTTCGGCCCGTACTCGCATGCGGGCAACTCGCCGAACTATGGCACGGCGTTCATCGACAAATACGTTCTGCCGAACGTCAACACCCTGGTTTTCAGCTCCGGCCAGACCGAGAACCCATTTGTGAGGCAATGGCATGCACGAGGTGGGCGGTCGCTGTTTCATTGCAGCGTGCCCAAGTACCGGATCAAAACCGAGGACGGCTGGAAAACCACGACGCGCTGGCCCGGCGGTCAGGAGCACGAGTTGATAACGGCCGACGAGGCGTTTGACTTCATCGGCAAGACCGCGGGCTTTTCGCATCCGGGGTTGGGCGGTTCGATTGCCGACGAATTCGGCAACTCGGACAAATACTGCGCCGCCTACGCCGAGGCGATTCGCAAGTTGGCCGTCGCGCCTGAGTTCAAGGACCGACTGTTCTACCCGTACGCGAACCATCTCTACTCCGGTCCGGAAGGGATCGAAATGATCAAGGCGTTGGTCGAAGTCAATTCGACGATCGCCTGGAAACGTTATCTCAAGACGCAGACCGACGAGCAGGCGGCCAGGCATTTCCTCCAGCAGGAGTTGGTGGACCGGGCGTGGGCCTATCGCCAGGCCGTCCCCGAGTCGCTGGAGCACATCGCGGTCTGTTTCGGGTATTTCTCGGCCCCCAATGAGTTCCTGAATTCGAATCCGGAAGTGAACTACAAGAAGTACTTGGACATGCAGGTCAATATCGTGGCCAACGACCCGGCGTTCTGGGCGACGTACGGGCTGATGAGCTACCTGGCCAGTTATGCCGATGAAGAGAGCATTCGCTGGCTGCACCACCTGTTTCGCTACTACGGCATCGAAGGCAACACGCTGCCGCGATGCTCGGATCCGCATGACCTAACGCACATGGCCAATGGGGATTTCGCCGACGGGACGAACGGCTGGACGGTCGATCCGGCCGAAGACAGCAGCGTCCGCGTGGCCAGGCAGGAAGGTCTCGGTTGGCTCCAAGGACGCTATCCGCGTACCAGTGAGGGCGATACGGGGCTGCTGATGATTCGCAGCGACAAAGGCCCCAACGTCTTCAGCCAGCAGATCAAAGACCTGGAACCAGGCCGGTTGTACTCGTTCCGCATGTTCTGCTCGGACTACGACGACATGTCCAAGCAGGAACTTCACGCGGTCAGCGTCACGTTGGAGGGTGTCGAACTGATCGGCGAAAAATGCTTCAACCACGTGGGGCACAACTGCTACAGCCACGCCCACGGTCCCTACGATCGTGAGCACCGCGCGTGGTTCAACTATGTCTGGCGGGTGTTTCGGGCGAAGGCCCCGACGGCCACGGTTACGGTGATGGACTGGAGAAGCGATTCCGAGCCCGGAGGACGGATCGGCCAGCGGTTGATCTACAATTTCGCCCACGTCCAGCCCCACTTCTCCAATTAGCGTCCATCTGGGCATGCAGGACCATTTGGGTTCTTCCCAGGCCAACTCCGCCCAACCGGCGTCGTCTTCCCCGCCCCGCCGCGTGACCGGAAATTGTCACGCTGGGGATCACGGCCCATCGCCCGAATGTCTCCATCGCCTACGACGACATCGGAGCCTCCGGACTACGTGCGGTTCAGGTTCTGCAATCCCATCGCTTGACCGTGGGGGCACCGAAATGCAATAATCAGGGGTAGTGGTTTGTCGCCAGTCAAGGTGAAAGACGTAGCTGGACGGGCGAAATCATGGCAAAGGATCAACCACTGATTCCATCTTGGTCCCACTTGTGTGACCGCCAAGACGAGAAAGCCTTAGCCTCCGAAGATGTCGTTCTCCTAAACCTCGCTGCCGCACAAGGGCTTCCCGGCACTGAGGCCATCGACGTTCTGCAATACCTCGACAAGCTCGACGACTGGGCGGATCGAGTTAGGATCGAAACGCTCCGGCATATGTACCGGTTCGATCCCCAGTGTCAGCAGCCACCCTCGGAGTATTCCTATGGCAACTCTCTGGGACGGTTCTGTTGTTACTTACTGCTTCAAGTGCTCCAGGAAGACTGCGGAGTGGTCTACAATCCTGATCGGAAGTTCGATCCGGATTTCCATGACCCCGCCGATGTGTTCGTTCACGGCATCCTTGACGAAAATGGCGGCGGTGGAACCTGTGCCACCATGCCCGTCATCTATGTCGCCGTTGGACGACGACTCGGCTATCCTCTGAAGCTTGTCGAGACGCGCGAGCACCTGTTCTTCCGTTGGGACGATCCGCGCGGGACGCTCGTCGAGTGGGCCAGCCCCAAGACGGAATTCTGGATCCCACCGGATCGATTCAATGTGGAGGGTTCCGGAGAAGGAATCCTCTATCATCCCGACTCCCACTACATCAAGTGGCCGCATCTGTGGCAGGAAGTGGACTTCTCGCACGGCCGCTATCTGCGTTCGTTGACGCCCACAGAAGAGTTTGGGAGTTTCGTTGTTCTTCGGGGCGAGTGCTTTTGGGAACTCGGTCAAATGGACGAAGCCCTGAAGGCGTATTACTACGCACGCAAACTGGTACCAGAGGATCAACGCTACGACTGGCTGCACGCCAAACGAACTCGTGAATACGAACAGTGGCGGGAACGCGAATTGGAGAGCATCCGAGAGATCAACGAACGCAACCGGTTGGCACAAGCCGCCCCACAAGAGCAATCCTATTCGTCTGCGCCCACAATAGTGAAGGTGCCGTTCGGTACACCGCCTCCTTTCGGCCTGCCTGCAGACGTCCCAGTGCAATACGTGCCGCCGGAACAGGCTGATCCTCTGCCGCCGACTGCACCAGTGTCTCCGGGTAGGGTCATCAAGATTGCTACAGGCCGACCGATCCCAAGTCATTTGCCTCCAGGTACGCCTATCCAGGTCGTGCCGCCACACCTCGCGGACCCGCTGCCCCTTGACGACGCCCACCAGCCGTTGTCGCCCCCCATGAGTCAAACGCAGAGCGTCCTCCCCGACCCGCACGTGGAACAACTGCAGCGTATCCAAGAGAACAATAGGAAAGCGCTAGGCGACAACAATACGAATCGAACACTTCGCCCCTCATAAAGGACTTCAAAATGTATCAGCAAGAACTCGGCCGGTTCATGTCACGGGACCCTCTTTCACCAGACGGTGTCTCAGTCTTGTACCCGGTTCCAGACATGAGGGAATTCTCACACCAACGTAGCTACGAGAATCCGTATGCGTACGTCCGCAACAGTCCAATGAACGCAGTGGACCCGTCGGGCAACATCCCGATGCCGGCACAAACCAAGCCGTTTGTCACGGTCGAGGGCAATGTGATAACAGGGATCGGCGAAGCAAGCGAACTGGACGATTGGCTCAATTTCGGGCGCTGCTTTCCGCCCGGGCGCCACCGAGTGTTCTACATCCGTGGTGACTGGTACACGGCAGAAGCGATCGTTCCCGCGGGAACGGAGCCCTGCACGAAGACATATCGTGTTATGAATTGCCTCTACGAAGTGACGGGGCGTAGGCGATGCTCGAAAAAAGTCGAGATTACGTTCCAGGAGGACACAAAGATCAAAGTCAAATGTGACTGCTGGAGGCACATTCTGCAGGACCCGACTGGGAGCAGGTTTGGCCACCCTGGGCGGCTATATCTCCTTTTGGTGTGTAGATGGAAGGTCGTTGACTTTGACGGTCCGAAAGCCATGCGGAAGGAATATAAAAAGACGTGCGGTGAGTGTGTTACTCCTTTGGACAGGCCCATTTCTCCGTGGCAAGTCGGATAGCACGAAGGCAAAAGGATGTGTACACAGCAGTCGTCCGCGTTGGAGTCTTCTGGAAGAGCCCCTTCGAAAGCACGAGACGGATCGGAGGCCTCTGGTGATGGGTGTTGTGGGCAGGACTCCAACACCAAGCGCCACGGACGGTTTTGTCGGTTTTCCCTGCGGTTCCTGATGCTTTCAATCACCCTAATTGGGGTGTTCTTCGCGGGGCGTGCCTCTAACAACTCGCGTATTGAGAGTCTCGAACAGCGCGAATTCGAAAGCCGGGCGCGAGCTGAGCTTGCTGTGCGACGATACCAGGAGTTGCTAGAGAAGAAGCTGTTGGATCTGATCAAGGACGAAAGGCAACGGCCAATTGAAGAGCGTGGCAAACAGGAGGCTGGTGGGGGTATGGACAGGTTGCTCGAAGAACTTGACGAATTGGGAATCGGGCACCTAATCCAAGTCATAGACGAAGGGGAAGACACTGGGGAGTGTCCTGATCCAGCGAGTCGTAAATGAACAGTTGTCGTCGGGGAGGCAGTTGTCGACTGGTGTGATAGAGCATGACGAGAAGAACAAGCCGCGCGCAGCGTCGGAAGAGGTATATCACTCGCACGAGTGGTGGGTCGGCCTTGAGGGAGAAAACTGATACAAATGGTGTGATCCCATGAAGACATGCCTTCTACTGCTCGTCGCTTTGCTTGCTCAACCCAAGGCCACTGATAGCAAGCCTGTTTCCGCCATAGTGCTTCCCGGCCAAAGGCTGAGCAAAGAGAGAATTGCTGAGCTTGAGACTATTCTGTTTTTTGCCGGGTGCAAGGCAGATGATGAGGAGGGGCCCTGGATCGACGACGATGATGTAGCGCAGATAACGGGTGCACGTCACATTTGGTCCGTCGCAATCGGCGGGAAATCTCGCGTCACCAATAAACTGTTCGATGTTCTTAAGACTCTTCCGAAACTACGTGTCCTGGTTGTGGACGATTGTGCCATTACCGATGACGGTCTGCAGGTGTTGGCAACAATTGACACTCTGACATGGGTTGAGTTCGACGGTTGCCGTCTCACGGATCGCGGGGTCGCGCAGTTGGCCAAGCTCCCGCGGTTGGAAGTATTGAAAGTCGAGGACTGCTCGGTCGTTGGGGCGTGCTTTCGTGAACTGTCACGAATCAAGAGCTTGCGTGAGTTGAGTGTCATGGATACGAGCGTCGATGATCGCGTGGGCAAGTGCTTTGACGGCTTCCCGCAATTGGAGAAGCTCGGGTTAAGAGGCACAGAAGTCACGAATGGACTGTTCACCCATTTGGCGCGACTGAAATCACTGAAGGTGGTTGAGGTCACCGGTACAGAAGTTACCCGGGAACGAATTAAGAAGTTTCGGTCGCGCCACCCCGGCATCGACGTTCACAAGTTCTGGTAACCGCTACCCGGGAGCCCATTGCCGGGTTCTCGTTTCGGACTCGGACATTCGTTTCAAAGGCGGCCTCTGACAGACTCGGCCAACGGCTGATCTACAATCTCGCATCGTACAGCCCTACTTCCCTTAGCACGGCTCTGGCCATGAACCCTAGTAACCCGAAGCGTTAGCGAGGGAATCCTAACCGGCGATTCTCCCTCGTTAACGCTTCGGGTTACAGAACTATCAATGGACGCCGTCGTGTCCGGTCCTCTGGTACCGAGAGTTTACTCTGTCTCGACACGCACGATCGCTGCAGAATAACCGCCGGGGATGCGTACTTCGGCGTAGGTCTTGCCGTCGCGTTCGACTTTCTTGACGGGATAGCCGTCGGCCCGGCGGCCTTCACGGTCGTAGACGAATCCGCGGAAGTCACCTTCGTCGTCCCAGCCGAACAGGCCGCTGCGGTTGGTTATGATTCGTTCGTGCCCGATCACATAGCCGCTGTGGATCTCGAGCGGTGTTATGGGATACATGTGCTCGGTCAGCGTCTTGTTCTCCGGATACACGTTGGAGCCATACCACGCGTAGAGACAGCCGTAGTCAAGGGCCCTCATCATTACGCGGTAGGCATCCTTCTGGCTGCGTTCGGTCAGGTGGTCGCCCAGGGCCATGGGGCTGTAGAGCAACATCTTGCGGCAGTGGCTGATCGAGCCGGTCTCGGTGAAGGCAGGGAACCTGAGTTGCGAAAGCGTGCGGGTCCACGGCGCACCGTTGGCAATCAACATTGCGCCGCGGTTCTGGATGCGTTTGACTTGGGCGGCGCGAAACTCGCGACTCAAGAGCGACATGCTGCCTTTGAGCCGGCGGATCTGATGCGTCTTCGGGTCGATATCGGCCGAGCAGCCGTCCGGGTGACTGTAGACGAATGGTGTGGTCGACCAGGCAAACTCGTCCCAAAACACGCCGTCGACGCCGATGCCCTCCATGATGACGTCGAGCACCTTGGCCATTTCCTCGCCCCAACGGCCCTTCTCAGCCGTCGGCACGTACAGGCTCATGTAGCTGTGGCGTCCTCGCCCGTATGTGATGTGGTTGCCGCTCGAGCCACAAGCGCGATCCGCCGCGAAACGCTCTTTGTTCGGCTCGTGCGTGTCGAGGAAGCAATGATAGTAGATTCCGGTCTTGACGGACCGGTCGGGATAGAACCTGCGGACGCGGTTGTGGAAGTCGCGGTAGATCGTATGCGGTCCGGCGATCCAGTCGGTCGATCGTGCGGGGTGCCCGTTCTTGGTGCGCACGCCGTAGTTGGACTTGACAACAAAATTGGCACTCTTGTTTTCGATGAACCGGGTGAAAGTAGTATCGGACCACTCGTAGACGGGCGGTTTGTGAAACATAAAGGCGAAGCAAACGTCCAGCTTGAAGTTGACGTCGAGCATTCGACGTGCTGCGTTCACAAAGGCATAGAAGTCCGGATCGGCGACGGGCACGATGGCGAATTCGGCCGTGTAGGTTGCGCCTGGGGCGAGCACGAAGTGCGGATCAGACAGCGTGGTCGACCCGTCGTCGGCGATCATGGTGGCATGCACACGGAATTCGTCGTTCAACGCAACCAACCCGATGCCGCCCTGTTCGGTCGCAGCAAAGGCGCTGGGGTTGGCGCCGCTGGTGTGTTTGCCGGACTTCGTCGGCATCTTGGCGCCGGCCAGCCACACGGCGTCGGCCTCGGCACCAACCGGCGAGCGATGATGTTGCATCAGCGGCAGGTTCTCGGTCGTCTGGTTGATCAACGTGTCGCGCACCAGGATCCATTCATCGTGCTCGACAACAGCGCGGCGATGGCGGAAGTACGGGGTATCGCCCGTCACCCATTGGCCATCGGGTGTGGAGAACTTGCTGTGAACGGTGAACGTGCTGCCGCCTACGGCGAACGAGATCTCCGCGTCATCCTGCCGGAGGTCGGTGTACGTCTTCGGGAAGTTGGTCTTCGGGACAATCACCGGCAGCTCGCCGGTGGGCGCTGGTGTGAAGGCTTTGGATGTCGGCGGATCGGGTCGTGTACGGAATTCGATGTCTCCGAACAAGACGGTGTAGTTGAGACCGGCGGCGTTGGCGTTGAAGAACGTGATCGTGTTGTCACCTTCCCGGATCAGTCCGCCGAGGTACAACTCGTACTCGCAAGCCTTGACGCCGCCCGTCAGTGCGTAGACAGGATCCTTGTCGGTGGTGGTGAAGTCCGGCGCCCAAGGGATGAGCAACGAGCCGTCGCCTTGCGCCACCGTCAGCACGTGCCCGTTCATCATCGTAGCCGTGGCCGGACGGTTGCTCAGACGCTCGGTGTCAACGGGCTTGTCGTTGACAAGAACGCGAATGGCGCGATTGCAGTAGCCGCCGGCCCTCTTCGACTGGGCGGCAGCCTTGAAGAACAGGTACGGCTCGCGCCCTTTGCCCAGGCTTGGCACAGTGAACTTCAGCGAGTGGCGTTTGTTGGCCGGCAAGTCCAACCGCTCGGCAAGCACGACTCTCTGTTTGGGCGGAACCACTTGGCCGCTGTCATCAGCTCCAGCATTCAGCGAGAACGCCAGAACGACCAGTCCCAATTCAATTGCTAGTTTCACGGCTCTTCTCCTCGGCGCACGGTCGGGGACCCGATGGATTCGGAAGTTGTGGCCAGTGTAAGGTTTGAAGAATCGGTCTGCCAGCAATCTCAGGCGATGTCAGCTTGACAATGGAGAGTCGGAACCAGATGTTGGGGGCAGTACGCGTAGGGCCGGTTCCCACCGGCCGATCAGACCACGATCAGACGCTGGCCGGTAGGAACCGGCCCTACTCGACTCGACTACTCGACTGTAGGTCGTCTTGATGAAGATTGAAATCTCGAGTCTCTCCAAGTCATTTGGCTGGTCCAGGGCGCTTGAAGACGTCTCGCTGGAGATCGAACCTGGACAAATCGTTGCCATTCTCGGGCCCAACGGCGCGGGCAAGACGACCTTGCTGCGATGCCTGGCCGGGTTGGTGGTCCCCGACCAAGGCGAGATACGCTACGACGACCAGCTTTTCGGGCGCCATCGACTTGACCTTCGCCAGCGTTTCGTTTTCCTTCCGGACTATCCGAGTCAGTTCTCCTCGTTTGATGCCGTGCGCCAAATCGGCCTGACCTTGGAGCTATACGGGAAGGAACAACAAGACGTCGAAGCTAGGGTGGTTGGACTTCTTCACGAATTTGATCTCCTCTCCGCGGCAGATACGTTGACCTGCAACTTGTCGCGTGGGCAGGCATACAAAGCCGGCCTAGTTTCTCTTCTGGCAGTCGATCCTGATCTCTGGCTGTTGGACGAACCCATGGCATCCGGCATGGATCCGCATGGGCTCATCGCCTTGAAACGTCATGCCCGAGCGGCTGCGAAGTGCGGGCGGACCGTGGTTTACTCCACGCAGATCCTGGACATTGCGGAGTCGTTTTCCGATAAGATCTGCATTCTCCACGAAGGCCGGGTTCATGCGTTCGACGGAATGGATCACCTTCGCCAATTGGTAACCGATGAAGACAACGTTCTGGAGGAACTGTTCCAGCGACTCCGAGGAACCGACTGATGATGTTCTTTCGCCGCTCCCTACAGAAGAGAATTCGTCAACGCATCCGCAAGGAACAGCGTCGGCGAACGAAGGTGTGGCGATCCATACTGAGGTTTGCGGGGCGACTGCGGCAGTTTGGCGCGGGGTGTTTCCTGATCGTGATACTCACGCTGGTGGCCGCACGCTTCTTGACGGTGGCAGACAAGACCGAAGTGGTCCTGGTGTTCGCCACTCTGTTCACAGTGCTGGCCGTGATGGGGCGGACCCGCGGCCTTCAGTCCGAGTTCCGCTATTCGGATGAAGTCCTTCGGTCTTCACTTCTACCAGTGTCTGATTCGTACGTATTCCGACGCATCTGGCGGCGCTCTCTGCTGTCCTCTGGTTTCACGCTCTACCTCCTCTTTGCCTTGTATGCCTCGTTGGCCTGTTTCGGCCAGTTCGATCGTGTCGTATGGCTGCAGATCGCCGCGGCCGCGATCGCACAGTGGCTGGCCGTACTATCCCTGTCTACATGCTGTTTGGCGTATTGGCCTTCGCGGCGCGTCGACCTCCGCTTGTCGCTGCCATTTGTCGTTCTGTTGGCGGCTTTTCTTTTTTCGGCAGACTTCGTTGCTGCGAATGTCCAGTCGGTGGCCGCGTGGATTTTGCTGGCAATTCCGACGGGATGGCCGGCGGGCGCTTTCCACAGCGTCATTGCGGATAGCCCGATCCCGACGTGGGGCTTCGTCATGGGCGCCGTGGCACTTCTGCTTCCGCTGCCGTTTGCCTACCGGAGGCTGAAGCGATCGTACTGCGTCCGCGAGTTCGAGTTCCATGGAGTCTACGGAACAGGAGCCGTTTTGGACTGGCACGCAGCCAAGCGGTCGCCGCAACCCACCGGCCAGCCGACTCCCTCACGTGCCAGACCGAGTTCCTCGGGGAGCTCTCGCGGTCCCAAGAGACCCCCACGGCCTTTCGTCCCTCGGCCCACCGAACGCGATTGGACCGTCAGGTCGGTGCTGGATCTCATGTGGACCGGCTTGCCGTGGCAGCAGTCTGGTTGGATTGAACGCGTCGTTGCCAGATGTCTGACCCCGCGTGAGCGCTCCATTGCAGAGATCCTAACGGGCGGATCGTGGTCATGCCCGCTTCACTGGACCCGATCATGGAGAAGATCGGCAGTCTTGCTGTTCATATCGCTTGTTGCGATTCTCGCGCTGCCGCTCAGTCAGGATTGGACCTGGATTGTGTTTCTACTGATCGGCGGATGTGCGCTTGCGGGCGCTCCTGTGTTTGGTGGAGACTGGCCGAGGTTGCCGCTTGAAACCAGTGACGTATCTAACACTTATCGAATTCTGCCGATTTCGTACCGAGAGACCTCTCGAGTCATCCTCACGGTCAACGGCCTGCGATGTCTTGCTTGGCTGCCGCTTGCCGTATTGGGTGGAGCATTCGGCGCGTGGAAGAACGGCATGTCGCCTTACTGGGGCGCGATCTTGGCGGTCAAGCTAACCTATGTGGTGGTCGTACTCCAAACGATTCCAATTGTGCTGCGTTTCGACCAGGGCACACGGCATCCCTGGAGACCCAAGCAAGAAGCTATTGCGCTCGCAGCAGCCCTGCTGATACTTGCCATCATGATTGCCGGCTTGTTCCTGCTGTTTGCCACATCGCCGTGGTTAACGGCGGCTGGCGCTGTTGTGGTGGCGGTGTCCTCCTATCTTGAATGGTTGATCTACGAGCGTTGGTATGAGTACGGCCCAGTTGACGTGTTGCCAAAACCCACGGTACAGCAATACCAGTGGTCCGAAGCGGCTGGTAGCTGCTGGGAGGACGGCGAATGAGCTCGTGACGCGGGTCCGTGACGCGGTGTGACGCGGGGTCAAATCTTTGGATCTGTGTTGCCATCAACGATTTCCAGCCGCCTACTCTCCCAGAAGTTCGGTCATCAACTCGGCAAGCGATTTGGCGTTGATCTGGGCGGCGGTTTTGCTGAAGGACAGCTTTCCGTCGTCGGCGAGTTTGTGTTCGGCCGCCAGCCATTGTCTCCACCGCGCGTTGCTCCACTGAATCGCCTTCTCCCACTCAGCCGGTTGAGCCTCGAACTTTCGCACGAATTTGCACTGATGATCGCAGTTCCGACCTTCCTTGATCGTCCCGCGAAACGCCACGTACCCAGGGTTGCCTGGCATCTCGGTCAGCGAAAGATACGGAACACCACCAGCCGCCCAGTATCGTCGCTGCGCGCGATCTTGCTCTTCGTATTCAGTGGGAATGATTGCGACGTTGACTTGGCGTGAGTTGGCCCACGGCGATTGGCATCTCGTCGACTCGATGGGATACCAGCCGTATTCCGGCACATACGCCTCGACGATATAGTGTGTCTGCAGCGCGCCGGTCCACGAAGGATAGCCGGCCAATACACGAGCCGGCACGCCCGATGCACGCAGCAGAGCGGCGACCAGATTAGCACAACTTGTGCACGAACCACGTTTGTCGAGCGCCTCGACCGCCGTGAGGTTGCGAACGTGGCCATCGGCCGCACGGAAAATTGTCTTCGCCCGCTGCTCGACGCGTGAAATGATCTGCATCACGTCGTCGGTGTCGTCGCGAATCTCTCTCGCGATTCCTTTGATACGTTCATGTTCCGCATCGACACACCAAGTCGCGGCCAACCAAGGTGCCGCTTCTTCGGGCCACTTGTCCGGAAGCGTTCCGTCGTCCGGTACGCCGTCAAAGGACGAGGGAGCGACAACGACCGCAGAACGGAACTTGACATCGATCGGCTCACGATTCAGCACGTCCGCCAGCACGAGCTTGACGACGTAATTGTGCGGCTTGTCTTCGTATATCTGAATGCAGTCCGCTTCCTTGCGCGGATTGACGGAAATCTCGTAGCTCAGCGGCACCTGGTCCCGGTAGGCAAGCGGCAACGGTATCAACACGACCATTGATATGTCCTTCCAACGCTCGCCGCTTTCGTACTCGGCGCGATGCTTGCCAAGAAACCAATCATTGGGCGTGAGGCGCGTCGATCCAATGACCTCGAACAATCCCGGCCCGATTCCATTGCCGGCCGTCCAGGACCGCTGTCTGGCAGTGATCTCGACATTTTTGTCGACCACGTCAAACGAGGCATCGTCGATCCAAGCCTTTCCTTGCCCAAGCAGCAGCAACCCGACGATGATAGCACGAGCATCCTCGGCGACATCACCGACGATTTCGTAGTATTTCCACTCGTTCGACGTGATGGGACGATCGTGCATGTTGTCGAAGGCGCCAGTGGACCTGGTTCCCTCCTTTGAAACGCGATCCACACGGAACCACAATTGAGCCTGGTTTCCCTCTCCTGCGACTTCGGCTCGCACGGCTGCTCGAAACCGAACTCGTTTGCCGCGGAACGGCGTCGCATCGATGCTTTGCATGAGGTTTCCAAACTGCCGCACCCCAGGCTTTGTCTCGCGCTGAATGATTGCACACTGCTTGCCGGCCTTCGGCTCCGTGTCCGAGATGGTCACGCGATAGCCGTGAATCGTCGGAGCGGCCCATCCGACTGGCCGTTGGCCGACCTGTCCTTGCTCGAAGCCAGCGTTCGCGATTGGTTCGATCGCGTCCGCCGTTTTCGCGTTCTCGTCTTTCGGCTCAGCAGCAAGTGCGGCTGCCGTGAACGTGGTAAGCACCACGAGTGCGAGCATCGAGTCGAGCGTCTTCGTCCTGACCGTTTTCAGACTTTGCATAATTTGTTCCCTTCGCTGTACCATTGGTCAGAATACTCCTTCGCGTTGCGGGAATACATGTATTCCCCGACCTGAAAGTCGTTTCACAGAAGTATCCCATTCGCAATCAGTGCGGCAATCCATTAGATTGGGCGTACGCCCCCGGAGGTACCCAGCATGAGTCACTACCACTGCATAGTCAACGCGCTGATCTTGTCGCTGACCGCCCCTCCGGTTGCCTTGGTGATGTTGGGGTTACAGCACACCCACGTTGGAATGTGCCACGCTGCCGTTCCAAATCGGCCGCAGCCGCCGGTTGTGCTGGCGCCTGCCGCCGGCTCGATGCTGGTCCGGGCGCCCGATGGCGCGGTCGACATGGTTTTCGTTCGCACCGCTGCCTCAGGCCGCAAAATCATCCGCAGTCGCTCCGTCAACAACGGTGACACGTGGTCCGAGCCGGCGACGGTACTCGAGTCGCCGCCCGAAGGCTTCGGCACGCCGTTGCCGCTTCTTGCTGAAAATGGCGAGCTTCAGTTCTTCTGGATGGTGGCGCGCCGAACCGGCCGCCGACCGGGAATCGACTACTTCATCGACATCTGGAATGCGCATTCGACCGACGTCCAGACCCAGTGGAGCAAACCTCAGCGGATCTTCGAGGGATACGTTGGCTCGATCAACGGAATGACGCAACTGGCCAGCGGACGCATCGTCGTGCCGTTTGCCTACTGGGTAGGCGGTCGTCCCTCGGGCCCGCCGACTGGATCAAATATCACTACCACAGTCTATTCAGACGACGGCGGCCGCACGTGGCACCAGTCGCCAGCCAAGCTGACCGCGCCGTGCTACGACGGATACAACGGATCCAACTACGGGGCCTGCGAGCCGACGATCCTGCAACTGGCCGATGGCCGCGTCTGGATGCTCATCCGAACACAGACCGGCTGGCTGTATGAATCGTTCTCGCCGGACGGCGCCGAATGGTCCGAGCCCAAACCGTCGCGGTTCCGATCGTCCAATTCGCCGGGCTGGCTCGTGCGTTTGCCGGACAAGCGAATTGTGCTTCTGTGGAACAACTGCGAGAACACCTCTCGCATCGACGGCCAAGGCGTTTACACGAACCGCGACGCTCTGCACGCAGCCATCTCCGCCGACGAAGGAAAGACATGGCACGGCTGCCGCGAGATCTGCCGCGATCCTCTCCGCAACGAGCCCCCACCAAAACGTGGCGACCGGGGCACCGCGTATCCTTACGCTGTTGCCACGGGCGACGGCATGATCCTGTGTATTTCCGGTCAGGGGCACGGTCGCAGAAACGTGCTGCGGGTTGATCCACGGTGGCTGGACGAGACGGAGCAGGAGGAGGGCTTCTCCAATGGACTGGAAGGATGGTCGGTGTTCACGGCGTTTGGCGAGCCGGTTCGTTGGTGGCGGAACCGCAAGCAAGGTGCGACGCTTGTCGACCATCCCACGCGTGGCGAAGCCAAATGCTTGCATGTGCGGCGTGCCGACGAAAACCCGCCCGACGGGGCCGTCTGGAATTTCCCAGCGGGCCGAAAAGGCCGTCTCGCGCTGAAGCTGATGCTGAACGACGGCTTCGCCGGGGCAAGCATCGCTCTGGCCGATCGTTTCATTCAGCCCACCGACGACGTGGGCGAGAAGAAGGTCCTTTTCAAACTGTCCATCAGTTCGGGCGGCCGGTTGCCTGGCGGGCTGCGCCTGGAAACGGGACGCTGGCATAACGTCGAGTTGGTTTGGGACCTGGAAGCCCGTCAATGCCGCGTCCTGGCGGAGGGCCAACAAGCCGCGGAACTTGTGCAGTCAAGCGACGAATGTGCAGGCGTCTCCTACCTGCGTCTTCGCTCGACAGCCGAGACCGTCGATCCAGCAGGCTTCCTTGTGGAGCACGTTCACGTGCAAGTCACTCCGTAGCCGTGCGAGTCGCGTCGCGATGATGTAGAAGGGGCACCGATCGTTTCGCCTGTTCTCGCCCTCACATGCTGGCTACCCGGCGTTCGGCTTGCTATGTTTAGTCTACGCTCGCGGATTGACCAACATCGTCGTTTAACCCCAAGCCCAACGGGCTGGGCGTCTTCGCAAACGCGCGGCCCGCTGGGCCCGCGGTTAAACGATCCTGCGAAATGCGAAAGGCACTACCGTTGCCAAACCGAATCTTGGGCCAACTGATTCATGGAGAAACTACTGTGACAAGAGACACCTTACACGGAATCGCGTTGACTCTCGTGCTGACATCTGCATTGTCCGCGCTGGCGGCAAGTGCCGTAGCGGATCAGACGCTGAAGCTCTGTACCCGAAGCCGCGTTGCGGATGCGGATTCGAACGGCGATTTCAAGATCGTCTACAAGACAGTCGAATGGGACGCCAGCAAGACAGCAGTCGTCATCTGTGATATGTGGGCTCGACACTGGTGCGACGGCGCGTGTAAACGCGGCGCCGAGATGGCCCCGCGAATGAACGATTTTGTCAAGGAGGCTCGCGGGCGGGGCGCGCTAATCGTCCATGCACCGAGTGGTGGCATGGATCTTTACGAGAATCAACCGGCTCGCAAGCGAGCACAGGAGGCTCCCAAAGCGGCCAATCTACCCGATGGTATTTCGGGATGGTGCCGCGGGATCGAATCGGAGAAGCAAGGCGAGTGGCCTTTGGATCAGTCCGACGGCGGCTGTGACGACGAGCCTCGCTGCCCCAATCGCGAGATGGATCGGCGCCAAGCCGCCCCGATCGAGATCTGCGACGAGGACGCCATCAGCGACTCCGGCGTCGAAGTATGGAACCTGTACGAGCAGCGAGGCATCGAGAACGTCATCCTGGTTGGCGTCCACACGAACATGTGCGTGATCGGCCGCCCCTTCGGCTTGCGGAACATGGTTCGCTTTGGCAAGAACGTGTTGCTGGTCCGCGACTTGACCGACACCATGTACAACCCGAGACGCAAGCCGTTCGTGCCGCACGTCCGTGGCACCGAGTTGATCATCGAGCATATCGAAAAGTTCGTCTGCCCGACGATCACCTCGACCGATTTGCTCGACAAGCCGGCCGTTCGCTTCACCGAAGACGACCGCCCGCACATTGCCTTCCTGGTCAGCGACGATCACTATGACGCGGATAAGACGTTGCCGCCGTTTGCGCAGATGCTTCGCGAGCAGTACGGTTGCCATTGCACGGTGTTGCACGGTCAGGGCACCTCGGACATTCCGGAAACGGCAGAACTCGAATCGGCCGACTGTCTGGTCCTATACATCCGTCGATTGGCACTCCCAAAGAAACAACTTGATCGCGTGCGCAAGTACATCGAATCGGGCAAACCGCTAGTAGGCATGCGCACCGCCAGCCACGCTTTCGACGTTCGCGGCCGAGCCACAGAAGACCAGGACGAGTGGCCGGAATTCGACGCGCAGATTTTGGGCGGCAACTACCACGGCCACGGGTCCAACGACTTGGGAACCGACGTTGCGCATGTGGCCGAGCAGGCTGATCATCCTATGCTCAAGGGCGTTGAACCGGCCAAATGGCATAGCACAGGATCGCTCTACTACACAGCACCGGTCGCCTCCGACGCGACTGTGGTGATGACCGGCGCGCTCGGCGATCGGACGGAGCCGCTGACCTGGACACGGAACTACAAAGACGCGCGCATCGTTTACACCGGCCTGGGGCATCCCGACGATTTCAAGGAGCCTCAGTTTCACAAATTCCTGGTCAACACCATTTTCTGGGCAATGAACCGCCCCGTGCCGGACAGCGGCAAGTCGGATTAAGTTCTGCTGCAGAATGGGAGGCCGAGGCTCCTGCCGAGCCGCGCGTCGGCGTCCGAAATCCGGCTCAGCAGGAGCTTCGCCCTCCCGGGTTCGAACGCGCGAGTGTTGGCTGGTCCGAAAGTCGACGTAGCCTCATTACTGACACCAACAACGATGGGAGAGAACAGACATGAATCGCAAATCACTCGTGGCAATCGTTGCCCTTTTGTCGTTTGTGCTTGGATTTCAATTACGTGTGCATGCACAAAGGCATGAACGGGTCTACGCCAAGGACGGTTCGGGGGTGTTCGGCTACAAGACAACGCCGCTCCAACCCTGGTCAGATTTTCACGTGCATGATCCGGATCGGCCGCTGCCGCCGATAGTAACGCCCGGCGAGCCGAGCACGCAGGACAAGGCCGGGACCGCACCCTCGGACGCCATTGCGCTGTTTGACGGCGAAGATCTGTCAAAGTGGCAGCCGAACGGCTGGAAAGTGGAAAACGGCGAGCTTGTTGCTATCGACGGCATGTTGACATCGAAGGAGGAATTTGGCGATTGTCAGCTTCACGTGGAGTGGCTGGTACCGACGGAACCTGCCGAGGGCATTACGAACCGCGGCAACAACGGCCTGTTCTTCCTTGGGGACGTCGAAGTACAGATCTTCGACTCGTATGCGTATACGACCAAGATCTACGCGGACGGGGGAGCGGCGGCCATCTATGCCCAGACGCCGCCGTTGGCGAACGCCTGCCGCAAACCGGGCGAGTGGCAGACGTTTGACATCGTGTTCACTGCCCCGAAGTTCGACGATGACGGCAAAGTCGTGGCGCCCGCCAGGATCACGATGCTCCACAACGGTGTGCTGGTTCATAACAACCAGGAGATCTACGGTCACACGCCGCACGCCAATCTGGCCAGCTACAAGTCGATCAAGCCCAAAGGGCCAATTGCGTTCGGTGCCCACCACTGCCCGGTTCGTTTCCGTAACATCTGGATCCGACCGCTGTAGCGCCGACCCCGGTCTGAATTCGGCAGAATCGCACGTTCCTGTTGGCTCGAGCCTGACGAGAAAGTGGCAAGCATGTGCTGGACAAATGGCCCGTCTTTGCTCGTCCGCATGACGTTGATCTGCGCAGCATACGTCGCAACGTACGCGTACGCTTGCCGCGCCGCGGAGAACAACGATCGTCAGTGGACCGTTTACATCGCTCAAGACAAACACCTGGACTACAACTGGTGCGGATCCACGACCGAGATCGAACTGCGCATGGCGGCGCTTGTGGACTACTATCTGGAACAGGCCGAACAGCACGGTCGACGATGGAATCTGGACGGCACCATTTGGGCTGAAGTGTATCACCGGCATCGAGGCGATGCGGGGCTGGAACGCTTACACAGGGCGATCCGCGACGGGCACATTGGCTATTCCGGCAACTATGCCGTGCTATTGTGGGGAATTCTTAGCACTGAAACGGCAATAAGGGCCTGCTACGGAAGTGTGCCGATCGAACGGGCCTCGGGTACCGACGCTCGAACGGCGCTCATTATGGAGAATCCCGGTCTCACTTGGGGCTCCGCTAATATCCTGACCGAATGCGGCTTCGATTTCCTCGGGCGTGGCATCTATTGGCTTCGTGCCGAGAGCTACAACAGAAACCGAGAACCGTGTCCGTTGTTCTGGTGGAAGGCTCCCAACGGTAAACGCGTTCTGGTTCACTGGGACTTGTACGACGGAACGCGGACCTGGGGAGGCTACGCAGAAGCGTTCCAACTGGCCGGAGTGGCTGGCATCAACCCAAACGCCCAACGACTGCAGACAATCGAGGGCCAAAGCACGCCAGAAGTGTTCGCACAACGCAAGAGCTACATTCATCAGACGGTCGATCGCTACGAGGCTTACGGCGATGCGTACTCGATATCAAGCATTCTGCTTCTCGGAACCGGTCACGATGGCTGGATTCGCACGGACACCTTTTCCAGGTTTATTGAACGCTTCAATAGCGAGTCGGATCGAACGATTCGCCTAATGGACGCTCGCTATCAAGACTTCTTTGAAGCGGCCGAACGAGAGATCCAAGAGAAGGAACTAGCGATTCCTACGTTGGAAGGCTCGTTTGGCATCTGCTGGGAAGAGTGGGCGGCGCATCTGGCGGGACTGACGCGGGATTTTCGAGAAGCAGAACGATTGCTTCGTCTGGCCGAGGCGGATCACGCGTTGAAGGCGATCAGCGGCAAGGTGGACCCGCGTACAACAGAATTGCTTCAACACGGCATCGGGAAGTTGCTGGTCTTTGCCGAACACGACATGGGCGGGATCAACCGCCGACTCGCTGCCATGTCGGCAGGTGTTCGCGCGAGTGCCGCGGTTCAAGCTTTGGACATCGGCCGGTCACTGGCTCCAATTCCTAGTCCCGCACCACCGTCTCCCGCATCGGCTTTCACGCAAGAGGACCTAACGTTTTCCTGGCAGAACGGCAAGGTCACCTTTGACGAAGAACGGTGCGCGATCGTTTCATTGGCAGATCGCGACGGTCGCGAGCTTGTTCCATCCGGCCGAGGGCCATCCTTTGGTGAATTCGTAAACACTCGGTATCGCACGCGTGCTCGGTCACAGGCCGTATTTCCCGAGCCGTTGGATGCACTTGGTAATATGATTGTCCTGGACGTGTCCTGCCGCAGATCGGCAGGTGGAGTCCAAATCCGAGCTACATTCGATCGTGATGGATTCAGCGTCGTCAGCGACTGGTTCTTCCACACAGCTCATCCTTGGATCGACATTACCTATTGGATTGAAGATGGCTGGACAGATGATCCACAGACTGTTCAGTTCTGCTTCCCACTTACGCTTGACAATCCAACGTATCGCTATGATGCGCCCGGCGCGGTTCTCGTTGCCGGCCCCAAGGCCGATGGCGGCGACGATCTTCCTGGTGCGAATCCAGAACTGTTTGCCGGCTTGACCTTTACCTCTGCGACAGACGGCGAACGAGGTGTCATTTTGCTGACGCCGGATACCCTGTTGCAGCAATTCGGTGCCGGCGCGGTGCGAGCGCCCGACTACCGAACGTCGGATATACCAGCCCAGATCACTTCGCTGCCCATGATGAATCTGACGGGTAACGACTGGCAATTCGGACAAGCGGGTCAGAGGCAGTGGACTTATCGCTATCGCGTCGTGTTGGTCGATGGTGAACGCGACCCGATCAGACCGTTTCAGGAAGCACAACGATTCGCAACGCCACCGTTCCTGCAAGTTCCCGGTCAATCGCCTGCCGTTCCGGGTCTTGCGGCGCTGGAGATCGAATTCACCGGCGGGCCGCTGCTGGCATTCAAGCTGGCCGAAGATCGCAAACGTCTGATTCTACGTTTCTGGAATGTGCTGGACCGTCCGGCGAATGGCTCGCTCAAGCTGCCAAAGGGATGGACACGGGCCGAGCGATGCGATGCTCTTGAACGTCCACACAATCCGCTGACCGTCGCTGAGGGACGAGCGAACTTCGCTGCCGATGCCAACGGCATACTCACTGTCGCGTTTTGCCGCTGAGACAAGCTGTGTGATGCGAAGCTAAGCGCCTCGTTGCCGATTTACCGCAAGATGCCGTTTGACTTCCCCAACGCCATCCATAGGTAGCCTGACTTCGTCTCACGGGGATCTGCTTTCATCATTCTGACTCCGCAACAGGCCCTATCCCAAAACACTCAAGAGCTTGCTAACAGTGGCCGAAATGCCTTTGGTGGCTGAGAATTGCAGCTAGCTTGTCCAAGAGTCAGCGGGACAAGGCTAATTCCTGGGCCCGGTACTTGTCGATCTGTTCCATGCTGCCCGTGTCGTCGCCCCACGATGATCGTACCCGCGGCGGAACCAGCGTTCGTAGTAGCCCATACCGTGGTTCACCATTTGCGGATGAATCTCCAGCAAGTCGAAGTCAACCAGTGGCGCGTGATCCTCGCCACCGCGGACCTGGGCTTCCACGCCGTCGCATTGGCCAGCCCGGTAGAAGTGATTGGCCCCTTCGCCGAACAGCGGTCCGCCGTGTGTGTCCCGCATGAACCGGAACAGCTCGATGTCGTACTTCACCTTGGCCAGCGCCATGGCGGCCATCGGCTGGCCGGCCTCGTGATCCAACTGGTGCCCGCGTTGTACCAGGCTGGCGACGGCGTACCGTCAGCTTTCAACACGCGCGCCGAGGGATCGTACGACGGTGCGTCCGGGTACAGGTCGATGTAGTTCTCGTGCAAGGACCAGATGTATCCACACCGATTGGCCGCCTTGCCGAAAGCGATCATGCCCTCGTCACCGCCGAACGCAGGGTTGGCCGGCAGATACACGACATGGCCCGCCAAGTAGGGCACGGAGAACGTCCTGCGCAACGGCGCCAGGCCAACATCGCCCAGTGAGAATCGGCTCACCAGCAGTTCGTCGCACCGTACAGAGACGGCTAGGGCTTTGCCGAGAATCCGGTAGGTCCAAGCCACGCGCACGGCCTGCCCCCGCAAGTCGTATTCCCAGAGCACGTGCAATTGTTCTTGCTCGCGCTTGACTTCGACTGCACGGCCGCCGCGGAGTGCGACTTCTTCCGTCCGGTCGGCGTGCCTAACCGCGGCCGTCGCGCCGCCGCCCAGTGCCGGCGCCATCGGGCGACTGTCGTCGACCTGGGCGCGGAAATCGTCCAACGTGCCGGTTGTAGGCGTCCATTCGTAGACCACGTGGCAATCGTCGCCGTCGTAGGTGAATCGCCACCCCGTCGCCGACTGCGATTCGAGCGTCTCCAAAGAACGAGTAGTCGAACGAAGCATTGTTCTTCGGCCCCGGTTCGACCTGCAGTCGGAGGACAACCGTCCTGCCCGCGTACGGCGTCAAGTCGAAATCGAAGTCCAGCCAACGGGCCTCGGCTTGGTGTCGGCGCAACAACTCCTGCTCGCGGCCGTCGACCGTTAAGTAACACGAGAAGGTCACGCCATCGCTGCGGTCGGGGCTGGCCACGTCCGGTCCCATCGCAATGCCGAGTTTCAACCGGATCGGCACCAGACGCGGC
Organism: uncultured Pirellulaceae bacterium; assembly: GCA_964623055.1. Classification (GTDB taxonomy): domain Bacteria; phylum Planctomycetota; class Planctomycetia; order Pirellulales; family Pirellulaceae; genus JADHUC01. The sequence goes on along the minus strand of CAZURK010000009.1, from coordinate 46,252 downwards.
AGCGAGAGTTCATAGTCCGCCCAAGTCTTGCCTGGCGGCACGTGCCACGGTGAATGCAACAGCAGCGCCCGCCGACCCAGGACGCGGCCCCAGTCCTGGTACGAGATCCCCGCTCGCGGTTCGAAGTGCCCCGACCACGAGACCGGCATGGCGACGGGCTCCTGGCCGTACGACTGCCAAGACACGCGATACGTGCCAATATCGGCCAGCAGCGTCTCGCCCGGTGGCAGCAGCACTGACAGGTCGGGCGTCTCGGCGGCAGACACCGTCGGAGCAAAAAGCAGCAGAGGCAAAGATGGTCCGACGAGGGCGAGAGCGCTGAACAACAGGATGCGTACGTGTTTCATGGAAAACTCCCTGACGGCAAGCGGTAGATGGCAGTCCAAGCCAAAGGTTTACACCCGGCCGTCGCGGACTGTCAATGCTTGACCAAGATTCGCACGCTGATCAAGTCCTCTCGATCGAAGTCTGTTCAGGGCAGTGTAAGCCTGCTGATGCAATCACCGTGGATGCGTGTTATCTTAATGCGAGTCGCTCCCTCAGAGACCCCACGCCTGGAAACACGCCACGCCTACCTGCGTCAAGGAGAACTCATGAGACTTCCACCTCGTATTGCACACCCAAGCCACGCAAACATGCCTCATTCAGCCCTGGGTAAATCACTACACTCACACAACGACAGGTCAATCACTATGAGAAACAACATCATGCCATTTGTTGTCCTGCTGGTCGGATTGTTCGTTACCTGGCAATCCGCCGCGGCGAAAACGATCCACGTCTCCCCCGCCGGAAATGACGCGTGGACCGGGCAAACCAATCAGCCCAACGCCGACCGGACCGATGGCCCGGTCGCTACGCTCACCCGTGCTCGCGACATCATTCGCCAATGGAAATCGGCGGGTCCGCTGGAGGAAGCCGTCCGCGTAATCGTCGCCGATGGCGTGTATTCGATTGCCAAGCCGTTTGTGCTCACACCGCAAGACAGCGGCACGGAATCGTGTCCAATCATCTACGAAAATGCTCCGGAAGCGTCACCCGTCATCTCGGGTGGGAGAACCATCAGCGGTTTCCAGCCTGCGGAAAACGGAATCTGGAAGACGGTCATCCCCGAAGTGGCCGCTGGCAAATGGCATTTCGAGCGGTTGGTTGTCGATGGTGTGCGCGCAGTTCGTGCCAAGACTCCCAACCGCTTCTACGACTACATGGGCGACACCTTCGAAGTCCCTGTCGAAGGCAAACAAAGCCAGTTCCGCCGCACCACCAAAGTTCCGGCCAAGTCGCTGGAATCCCTCAAAGGGCTGAGTGATGCCGAACTCCACGACGTCACGCTCGTCGCCTTCCACAAGTGGTGTATCAGCCGTCGATTCCTCGCCGACATCAACCTCGACGCCAACACAATCATCACCGTCGGCGAAAAGCTCAAGAGCTATTCCGGCTGGCCGGTCAACACGCGATTCCACCTGGAGAATTTCCAAGCGGCGTTGGACACGCCGGGCGAATGGTTCCTCAGCCGCAAAGGCACGTTGTACTACAAGCCGCTTCCCGGACAAGACATGACGAAGGCCCAGGTCGTGGCGCCCGTCGCCGAGAAACTGGTCGTGATTCAGGGGAAACCCGAACAAGAGCAGTTCGTCGAACATGTCACGCTGCAAGGGCTCTCGTTCCAACACAATTCGTACCCGCTGCCGGCGCACGGCTATGCTCCGTACCAAGCCGCTTTCGTGACTGAGGCGGCTGTCATGGCGGACGGCGCGCGAAACGTGGCGATGATCAACTGCGAGATTCTACACACGGGCGATTACGCCGTCTGGTTCCGCCGCGGCTGCCAAAACTGTGTGATCCGTCATTGCTACATGGCCGACCTAGGCTCTGGTGGTGTTCGCATCGGCGAGAGCGGAATCCGCGGAAACCTGGCCGAACGGACACATCACATCACAGTGGACAACAACATCATCCACCATGGCGGACGGGTCTACATGGAGGCGGTCGGCGTCTGGATCGGCCAAAGCGGCGAAAACACGGTAACTCACAACGACATTGCTGACTTCTACTACACCGGCATCTCCGCCGGTTGGCGTTGGGGATATAGCGACGCGCTGGCCAAGAACAACAGTATCCGTTTTAACCGCGTACATCACCTGGGCCATGGCGTGCTGAGCGACATGGGCGGCATCTACACGTTGGGGCCGTCCGAGGGCACCGTCATCGGCAATAACATCTTTCATGACATCTACGCTTACTCCTACGGCGGCTGGGGACTGTATACCGACGAGGGCAGTACCGGCATCACGATGGAGAATAACTTGGTCTACAACACCAAGACCGGAAGCTTCCACCAGCACTACGGCAAAGAGAACGTGGTTCGCAACAACATCCTGGTCTGCAGCGAGAATCCGCAAATTGCGGCAACTCGCGTAGAAGACCATCTTTCCTTTACGCTCGAGCACAACATCGTGTACTGGAAGACGGGCGCCCTGTTCGGCGGTCCTTGGACTCGCATCCGGGCCAAGGTCGACAACAACTGCTACTTCAACGCGGTTGGAGATCCCGTGACCTTCGCCGGTATGGATCTGGAGGCTTGGCAGGAACTCGGCTATGACCAACACTCCGTCATCGCCGATCCGCTGTTCGTGGATGCCGAAAACAACGACTATCGTCTCAAGCCCGATTCACCCGCGTTGAAGATCGACTTCAAGCCTTTCGATTACAGCAAGGCCGGTGTATACGGCGATTCGAAATGGATCGAGAAGGCAGCCCAGGCCGAGATGCCGTCGATTGAACTGCCGCCGGGACCGCCGCCCGTGGCAATTCGCGACGACTTCGAAAAGACGCCCCCGGGAGGCCGTCCCCGAATGGCCCAGACCCATGTAGAAGGCCGCGGCGATGTGATCGAAGTCACCTCGGAGAAGGTGGCTACGGGCAAGCAATCTCTCAAGGTTGTCGATGCCCCAGGTCTGAAGTTCTCCTACGATCCCCATTTCTATTATTCACCGGGGCACAAGACCGGTGCGACGATCTGCGAGTTCGACCTACTTGTCGAGCCCCGAGTGAAGATCAACTACGAATGGCGCGATTGGCGAAGTTCGCCCTATCGTGTCGGCCCCACGCTAAACATCGTCCAGAACCGGGTGGTCGTGGGCGGCAAGACGCTTTGCGAACTACCCGCAGACAAGTGGGTTCATTTCGAAATTGCAGCCGACCTAGGCAAAGGCAACTCCGGCAAGTGGAACCTGACCGTCACTCCTGCCGGTCAACCACCACAGGAGTTCAAAGACATCCAAAACGGCAGCCCGGCCTTCGAACAACTCACCTGGCTCGGCTTCACCAGCAACGCCACATCCGAAAGCGTCTTCTACATCGACAACTTCTCGATTGAGAACGACTGAAGTTCATGCTGATGATTCAACGCATCATAGCGTGCTCGTACGTATTAAGCCCTGCTGGTATCGATACGGAATAGGACGATGAGCAAAACATACCTTCTACTTCTCCTGGCCCCGCTTATCCCGGCCCCACTGTTGGCCGCCGATTCCGGTGTGACGTTCCTGGTTACCTCGGATTCGCACTACGATGCGTTTGAGAACGAAGATCGCAACGAACGAAACGGGGTCACGATTGACCAGATGAACCAGATCACGTCGGTGCGTTGGCCCGAAGAACTGGGCGGCGACTTGATCGCGAAACCGCAAGGCGTACTGCTGTTGGGCGACGTCATCGATGACGGCGATCGGATGAAGGATGGCAAGAACCAAAGCGAGCAGCAAAATCGATACTTTCTGGCTGATTTTGGATTGGACGGCGCCGATGGCCGTCTGCAGTATCCGGTGTTCGAGGGTTGGGGAAATCACGACGGCCCGCCGGAAGGCAGAGAGCGTTTTGGGTTCAGCTTTCAGGCCCAGCTCAAGCAGCGAAACGCCTCGCGATTACAGAACGGCTTGATCGACCATGTCTCCGAAAACGGCCTGCATTACTCCTGGAAATGGAACGGGGTCCACTTCGTCCAGTTGAACCTGTACCCAGGCGATCAGCCGCACCCGGATATCCGTTACTCGCCCCAATATCACGATCCCCAAGACAGCCTGGCCTTTCTGAGAGCGGACCTCGCAACCAACACAAGGAACGCGAATCAGCCGGTTGTCGTTTCGCATCATTACGATCTGCAAGGCACCGACTGGTGGCACAATGAACAGCGCAAAGCCTACTCTGATACCATCCGGCCGTACAACATCGTCGCTGTGTTCCACGGCCACACCGGCACCGGCGTTTACCGATGGAAGCCCGAGCGTGAACAGCGGGAGGCCCTGAACGTGATCAACACAGGCCAAACGGAAAACGGTTTTTTCGTGGTGCAAATCACGGGCGACCGCATCCGACTCGCGTACAGAGCGAAAATCAATGTTAAGGTCGCCCGAGAGCCCGACAGAAGCGAGCGCCGCGAGTGGGACGGCACCTGGGGCTGGCGGTTCCTGCACAGCAGGGAACTGGCATCCGTCGGAGGAAACAGACAGTGACAGTGGCCAACGATGCGGTTTCCCGCGCCGCCAGACTCGCGCGCAGTCGACGAAAGCGTGGGAAAAGGAACGAGAAATGCAAGTCTACGGGAAGTCAATTTTTGGGTAACTGTGCATAGTGGTTTTTTCGCTGGTCGTGGCTCAAGAACTTGATGCGCAGCCGATCTCGCCGCCGGGCAGTGATCTCTCGAAGGTTGGAAATGCCCCCGTCGCTGACGTCCTCCAACGACTGGGCGCGAGGCTTGAGCGGGAAACTACGGCCAAGGAACTCGATGACTATTCAAGCCATTTCGACCGAACGGACACGAATCGAGACGGAAAGCACACAAGGCAGGAATACGTCGAAAGGGGCCGGTACATGACGCCCCGGGTGCGGGCGGGCATTTTTCGAGCCGCCGATGGCAACGCAGACGGAGTCGTCACCAAAGCCGAATATGTCTTGAACCGAATCATTACCGATGAAGCCAAAACGATCGTTCAAGGGATGGACGACGATGAAGATGGTCTGGTCGAACGAGCAGAGTTCGTCAAGCATTTGACCAAGCTGCTTTCCGATCCACAGTTGGCCGAGCAGGTTTTTGCCAAGTTGGATACGAACGCCGATGGCAGGATTCCCATACCCGAGTACTTGTGTGTATGGGGGCAGTGGGCGCGAGCCGGACGAAAGCAGGCCGAAGAACGAATCGCGGCTCGACGGGCGGAATTGGCCGACTCCGTGAACAAACCGGTCGATAGGACGGCCGGATTCGCAGAAGCGGCACCTGCGAATGGTGAAGTGCAACGGGCTCCCAAGAATTGTCCTGCTTGTGCAATGGGACTCACCGCCGAATTCGTGTTCAAACGTCTCGACGTGAGCGAGGACAGGTTTGTCACGGTCACCGAGTTCAGACGCAGCCCCGGTATGAACGATGAGGCCAAAGCCCGTGGAGCAGTTGGACGGCTCGACAAGTCCGGCGATGGCAAGCTGTCGTGGGAGGAATTCAAGACCGCTTTCGAGGCACGACACGCCAACTGCGAGAAACCCGATCCGGCAACATCTGCGCGCAACGTTGAACCGCGTCGCACTGATGGTCGCGGGGATGGCAATCGCTTCGCACAAGTCTTTATTCTCCGAAGCGACCAGAATGACGACGGGAAGATCGACGAGTCGGAGTTTCGTGGGGGAGCGGCCGGATTTCTACGGTTGGACAAGAACAAGAACGGATTCATCGAAGTTGACGAGTTGGGCGAGCTTCACCAACGGAGACTTAACGATCCAAAGTCGATGAAGCAACGCATCGAAGAAGGTGACATTCGACGACCGCCGCTAGACAAGCGACCGAAACGACCAGCCGACAGCGACAAGTAGGATCAGCCGCCGACCCGACGGACTACTGGAAAGGGCGTGCACAAGTTGACCGGACGTCACATGCCCGGATAGAGAGTCTCGTTGTACAAGGTCGGGATTGCCGCGGGGCGGGCGTTCGCGTAGATACACAGCCCGCGACCGTTGAACAGGATCGCTTCGTCGCGCGAGTCGCCCCACACGTCCGCCGCAAACGCGTAGAAGGCGTCGGGGCGGTCGGCCGAGGCCACGTCGGGCGAGTAAGCCATCGGGAAGGTTTCCACGACCTCGCCGTCGCCATCGTAGATGACGGCCGGGCGACCGGCCCCGTGGCCATAGACGAACACGCCGTGGGGCTTGTCCTGCCCGAACCAGTTGATTCTGAGCGTGGCGATGCACCATGCCCCTTTCTCTTGCTGGCGGCGCCAGATCTCCCGGCCGTCGAGATCGTAAAGGTAAAGGATCGCCCAGGCGTTGTTGTCCCTGCGGTGGGTCGGAATCGGCGTACGGTCCACGACGGCGAGCTGCATCTCCGAATCCGTTCGGAAGCGGCCGGCCACGACGTGTTGCGCTTCGCCGAGGGGATGGTGCCATAGTCGGCTGCCGTCAGTAGTCAGACAATGGATGCCGCCGTTTCCGAACAAGAGCCGCCACTTGCCGTCGGCCGACCGTACGATGTAGCAGGCATCCTGATGTGCTCCCCGAGCGTCCTTGTCAAAGATCACGCGGCCGTCGTCGTCGATCAGGGCGAAACCGACAAAGACTTCCTCTTTGCCGTCGGCGTCGACGTCGGCCACTGCGGGGAAATGTCCTGGGGAGCCCGACCAGTGCCAAAGCACGCTCCCGCCGTGATCTACACCCCACATGTTCCAGTAACGGTCTTTCACCACCAAGTCCTCTCGCCGGCCACGGCCCGTCAGATCGGCGAACAGGAAACAGTCGTCGGCAGCAGCCGGCAAGGCCAGCGTGCCCTCCTCCTTGCCCGTGCTCCCATCGAGAATGACCATAGTGGCGCTGCCTTCATAACGGCTGGCCCTTTCCCGCACTCCGCCGCGATAGGGCGGCTCGGCATAGCGGGCTTGGCGGACGTAGAGCACCTCGTTTCGGCCATCGGCGTCCCAGTCGTAGACCTGAACAGGCAGGTCGCTGTAGATCCGTCCGTTCTCGGCCGACGGCTTCCCTGTTTGCCAGAGGACCTTGCCGAAGATGGTCATGGCCGTCAGGCAAGTAATCTCACGGGTCCCGTACACGCACTGTACCAAAAGCAGATCCGGTGCACCGTCGCCGTTCAGGTCGCCGATCCTTAACGTCTCCGCGCCGAAGTCTTTCACGTCGATGCTACTGACGAGGTGCCGCGTAGGCGGCCCGCCGCTTCCGCTCGGCTGGGCAAAGGTCATCCGAGCGCTCAACGTAATCGACGCGATCAGTGCCATGCGAGTCCACATCGTCTGCCATCCTTTCCTTCAGGTTGTCCATGCGAGCTTAGTCTATCGGGATCCTCCCGGCAAATCTCGCGGCGCCGCACCGTCGCAGCGGCCAATCGGGGCCGTCATTCGTGCCGCAGCGGGGGACCAAGGCGATCCGATGTCCTTGCGTTGTCAACAGTATTATAGTGGAGGCGATGGCGTGGTAGCATAACGTTAACGCGAGTCGCGGATACCGTCGGGTGTGTTTTGCCACGTAGCACAGAAGACAGGCGCGGCGACTTGGGTCTGCCGTGACTAAATCAGCAAAAGGAACAAACATGAAGCCCTCAGGGACTTTCTTTGTCATTCTCACTTCGATCGTGCTGACTGTTCCATCAGTACCCTGTCGGTCGGACGAGCAGCCAAAGACTGACTGTGTGTCGCGACCTCATCCGCTGGAAGCGATCAGTCCGAGCGAGGACGGAACGCACTTCGTGGGCGAGAAGACGGGTGACCGGATTGTAGTGTGGGGAGTCAACTACGATCACGATGATTCCGGCCGCCTGCTGGAGGATTACTGGCAGCAGGAGTGGGCGACGGTGGTTTCCGACTTCCGGGAGATCAAAACGCTGAGAGCGAACGTTGTGCGGATTCACCTGCAGCTTGCCAAGTTCATGGAGACCGCCGAGCAACCCAACGAGGCCAATCTCAAGCGTCTGGGAATGCTGGTACGAGTGGCAGAGGATACCGAACTGTACCTCGACGTGACCGGCCTTGGCTGCTACCACAAACAGGACGTTCCTGCGTGGTACGACGCGCTGGACGAAGCCGCGCGGTGGGATGTCCAGGCAAACTTCTGGCGGGCGGTGGCAGGCGTGTGCAAAGACAGTCCGGCCATCTTCTGTTACGACCTGATGAACGAGCCGATCCTGCCCGGTGCCAAGAAGAAAGAGACCGATTGGCTGGCCGGCGACTTCGCCGGCAAGCACTTTGTACAGCGCATCTCGCTCGATCTGGCAGGACGCACCCGCATCGAAGTCGCCCGCGATTGGGTCAAGAAGCTGACGACCGCGATCCGCGAGATCGACGACCGCCACATGATCACCGTCGGTGTGATTCCCTGGGCACACGTTTTCAAGGGCGCAAAGCCCCTGTTCTACTCGCCGGAAGTCAGCGGGCCGCTCGATTTTGTCAGCGTACACTTTTATCCCAAAAAGGGCGATGTGGAAGATTCCCTCGCTGCGTTGGCAGTCTACGACATTGGGAAACCTCTGGTGGTCGAAGAGATCTTCCCCCTGCGCAGCAGCATTGAGGAGGTGGGAAAATTCATCGACGGGTCCCGCAAATTCACCGACGGCTGGGTAAGCTTCTACTGGGGCGCAACCATTAAAGAGAACGAGCAAAAGAGCGATCTAAAAGGAGCATTGCTCGCCCAATGGCTACGCTACTTCCGCTCCCAATCACCCTGCACGCCAAAGGACTGACCGAAAGGGAAATCCCCGCAACGATCCGTCGCGTCAACGCGCCGGTCATCTGAGTTACTCGCGTTCAGCACTCATGACGGATACTCCTGTGCGCTTTGCGCACGCAGGTTTGGCCGCCTCGGACGATGTGACCGCATTTTCGGTCGACTTGAATTTCCGCTCCCGGCCGGGGCACCCGACGCGAAATGCCGCCCGCCCAGTTAGCCACCTCTTTGCTTTAGCCATTTTTTCGCTCCCCCAAACTGGGCAAAGAAATCGTCGGCAGAGCACTCGCAGTAGACGTCGTAGCCCGCGTTGCCACTTTCGCTATCGTACCAGCAGAGGACTAAAGCCAAGCCGTTATCAAAGAGGACCATGTACCCACCGGGCCTCTCTACACTGTCTACGATCTTCGCGTCCCGGTAGCCCATGACGTTAGTCATGTACTCATGAGCACACACACGGGGGTCGGTAGAGGTCATCTCCCTTCCTCCTTAGTTTTGATGGGACGGAACTCCAAATGATGGGAAATCTGATTTCCGGCACCAAGGTTGATTCTACCTCAGAAGGAGATGAGGATTCAACGGAAAGCCCATTAGGCGTTTCGGTGGGAGCGACGTGGCGCGCACCGAAGTCAGCCGTTCGCGGAAATCCGAAGTGCTCTCGGTGGGCGTGTCACGAGCACGCAAGCAGATTTCGTTCGTGAGTGAGCACGACAACACCGGATGAAGATGTTGGAAGTCCGAAAACTACAGAGACCGACACAACCCTCGCGTTTTCGAGAGCCGACGAAATAGTGTTGTTTGTCTGGACAACTCGTGGCAAGCGAGACACACGGGAATTGACCGATAAGTCACACGTATGGATGAAGGGCGTTTCGGGCACATCACATCTGTGCGGCGAATTGCACGGCGGCTACATGCACCGACCTATGAACTGCTGGATTGCCGCGTCCTTGTCGGTAGAATGAAGCTCGTTATGGCAAGGAAACTGGACCCGGTTCACTAGTAATTGAGTGGAGAAGCCAAATGAAACACATCGTCTCGATCATCGCCCCGTTAGCAGTTGTGTGCTTACTTGCCGACACAGTGTTGGCGCAGCCTCCCAAGAGGCGTTCTGATCGTTCCGGTTTCGAATTTGGAGGAGCGCCGGAAATCGACAAGGCGCCGTTGGCCAAGGACGACGGGGAAAAGCGGGCCCTGGAGGCTCTCGATGAGATGACCAAGGGCAAATGGTATCTGAACGTGACCACCAGAGAAGGACGGGTATTGCGGCAATTGACCGAGGCGCTGGGAGCGAAGCGTGTCGTCGAGATCGGTACGTCGAGCGGCTATTCGACGATCTGGCTTGCGCTCGGAGCGCGAGCCGCCGGTGGCAAGGTCTTTACGCACGAGATCGATCCGGAAAAGGTCAAGATGGCCAGCGAGAATTTCAAGAAGGCCGGTGTCGACGATGTGATCACCATTATCGAAGGGGACGCCCATGAAACGATCAAGCAGCACAAGGAGCCGATCGACGTTGTTTTTCTTGATGCCGAGAAGAAGGGATACGTTGACTACTTGGAAAAGCTCCTGCCGTTAGTCCGCCCCGGCGGCCTGATCCTTGGCCACGACATGCACCGCCCGATGCCGGATCCGCGATACATCGAAGCCATCACGACGAACCCGGATTTGGACACGTCGTTCATCATGATGGAGAGCTACGGCATCAGCATGACGCTGAAGAAGCGGTAGCATGAGTTCTTCGCCGAGAGAAGCTAGTACTGCGCTGCATTTGAGTCTGATAGTAGGATGGCTTTCCAAAGCCGTCCAATCCCCGTCGGCCTTGGAAGGCCAACGTACAGAATCGAATGGATTGAGGTACCAGGGCCATCTTGTTGGTGTCGGCGTCACTGTGGGCCGCAGCCGACTTGTCCCCTACGTTCTCTCACTTCGGTGATAACCCGCAAGTCGTCGGCGTCGCGGACCTTGGCGCCGGCGCGAGCGAGGACCTGTTCATAGGCTTCATTGGCGGATTGCGTGGCGACCGCCTTAACGGGAAATGGCTTGTCGGCTCGGAAGCTCTCAGGAGCCGGGCGGTGCTCGATCCATCGGCCGTCCGATGGCTCCCAAAAAGTCACGTTCAGCCACTGGTCCTCGGCGCCGCTGGGGGTAAACGGCCCGATATTGTCAGCCAGGTAGATTTGAGTGCCCTTTGCGGGGTCTTCCGGCAAGATGCAGGCCTCGGTTTTCGTGGATTGCGGCCCGGGAATGAAGGCGTTGTTGATTAGATTCACGCGGGCGCCTTCGCCAAGCTTGGCCGCGTTGTGGTGACTCCAGTTGTAAACAACATTGTTCACCACGTCGTAGCAGCCTCCCTGGAGCTTGGGGCTGCGGTCAGCGTTGTGCGCAAACAGGCAGTGGTGGATGCTGACGCGGTCCGAGCTGGCGCCGGAGAGCCACCCCATGCTGTGCGGGCGCCGGCCCTCCGCGATGATCGTCCACTGGAAGGTGACATCCCGCACCAAGCCCCAAGTGTTGACGTTTTCATCCGTCGCTCCCATCAGCGAGCAGTGGTCGACAAGCACTCGTTCGACTGTTCCGCCTTGGTTGCCCCAGAACAGCAGACAATCCCCCGAGCTGCCGCCCGTGGTGACGCGGATGCGGAGGTGCCGCACGATGATGTCATCGCAGTCGCCACAGAAGTGGATGCCGTGGTTGAGCAAGGTAATGCCTTTGCCGGGGGCCGTCGAGCCGTCGATCGTCACTCGCCCCTCGGTCACGAGCAGGCGGCTGTTCAATTCGATCGTACCTTCAACCTCAAAACGGATGATGCGAGGCCCGGTGGCGGCCAATGCCTCGCGGAGCGATCCGGGGCCACTATCCCTTAGCGTGGTTACAGCGATCACCCTGCCGCCCTCGCCGCTTTTCGCGATCGCCCCGAAGCCGCAAGCGGCCAGATTGCCTCGCTGTTATTCTTAGAACGTGTTTTGAAATTCAGAGTAGCAGGCACAGTCCCTGTGCCGTCCGCCCGAATCAAAGGGTTTGGCAGAGAGTTACGGCACTCGGAGAGTGCCTACTACCATTTCATCATTCTTACTTTTGCTTTGCGTTCGCGGCCAAGCGGACGTTATCGTAGAACAACGTCACGGGTTCCACGCTGCCGTGCGGCGAGAGGAATAGAACGAACAGCGTGATCTGCTTTACGTCCAAGTATTCTGGACGGTCGCTCTGCTCGGTGGCGGTGCGGGCCAGTCGCGTGTAGTCCACGTCGATGGTACTCTTGCCCGGCGGTACGCTGAGCGTACGGTTGTAGCGGGAGTTGTAGTCCTGAGACCGAGGATCCTTGACCAACACTCCGACCGCGACCTCCTGGTCCTGCGGATTGAATACGTCAACCAAAAACCGCGAGTTCTCGCGGACCATTCGCAGAGACCGTCCGTCCTCCAGGGAGATAGACACGTAGCTTTTCTCGTTGCTCTGCAATCGTAGTGCGTGACGACCATCCGAGGCATGCTCCTGGACCACCGCGCCGCCCACGTTGCTTACCAAGTTGTCCTGGCCGGGCTCGAAGCTGCCGAGCGGTGTTTGTCCCTCGTCCACTTGCTGTGGAAGAGGCGCCTTCATCCAGGAGGTATCTTCGGCCGTCTGAAGATCGGCCAATCCTCCGGATTGGATGGCGCGGAACACCGTGTCTGCGATCAGTTCGTGGCCTCCGGGGCCAAGGTGGACGTTGTCCCAGGCCCAGTACTTCCGCTTGAGAGCTTCCTCGCGAGAACCGGCTTTGTGAAAAGCCGCGGCTGCGTCTGCAAAGCCGGTGTTCCGTTCCTTGGTGACCATATACGCCGCTCGGCACAATTCGCTCGTGGTCTCCCAACGCTTGAAGCCGGGGCAAGTGGTCATCACGAGAATCTCGGCGCGACCTTTCGTCCAACGTCGGATTTGGTCGACGGCCACACGCATGTATTGTCGGTACCTTGCACCGCGTACTCCGGAGTCCCAATCGTTGCCGCCGAACCAGATCGTGACCAGATCCGGCGATGGCGCATCTTGAAGCCAACGGGGAATCAGCACGACGTTTTGGCTGAGCGTCGTTCCGCCAATCGCCGGGTTGATCAGGGTGAGCTGACTGCCATAGGTGTCCTTCAGTTTTTGCGTCAGAAGCTCCGACCAGAGTTTCTCCCGATTGGCCCAATGTCGTTTGTCGCTCAGCGAGTCGCCCATGGTCACCAGGGTGACCGGTTGCCCGGCCTTCAACTTGGCCAGCACGCGCGGCAAACCGGGCTGCTTCGGAGTGTCGTCGGTCGTGCTGTGGTCGATTTTCTTCTCCAGTTGCATCCGCTCGATGGTGAATGAGCAGGCCGGGTGCTCGCGCCAGTAGAACCATTTGCCGACCCACACGTTCCGAAACCTGCTGGGGGCATAACCGCCATCGGCGTTGACCAGCGGCCCGGCCAGTTCGGGAGTCAAATCGCTCCAGGGCACGGTGATCTTCGTCCAGTCTGTCGAGTTGATCGGGAAGCAGTAACCGTAACGCAGACTGTAGTTGTCCCCATCGACGAACTCCAACCCGCCGCAACTCTTGGAACCGTCGCCCTTGACCCAAAAGCTGAATCCTTCGTACTCGTCCCAATTCTCTTGCGGGTTCACCCACGCCGTAAAGAACTGCGGCCCGGTCGACTCGACGCAGGAGAACTTGCAGGCCTTGCCGAACTTCCCGTCGACCAACTCGACGGTGCCCGCCGGCACCTTGGCGCCCGCCTTCGTGGTCACCTCCGACGGTTTGTGTGGCAGACTGGCCAGATCAAGCAGGATCGGCTGAGACTCCTGACCCCAGCCAGTAGTGGCTAAGAAGATCAGAGTCGCCAGGAAAGTGCAAAGCTGCGTCTGTTTCGCCCCTTTGAATCTCGCCTTCCCGGCTTGTCTCGCATTCTGTGCGTTGTGTCTCGCGTCGTGTTGATACACGAGTGTGTTGCAGCGGAGACCTTGGCTCATTTTGAGTTCCTTGTATATGCGTCGATTGCCCCTCGCCGGCGTGCTGGTGTTTCTGCGAGTGCCACAACGGCAGGAAGTTGGAGCCGTAATCGCATGGGATTTATCTCCTCATGTTCTGTGGCAAAGAAGCCTCCTTTTCGTGAACAACGATTATAGGGCCGTTTGCTGTGATAGATAGCCACGCCGATGTGTCGCGGTCGTGGCCGCCATCAATCCTCTTGCCAAACACAATTTTTGCATTGACTGGACACGAAAAACTCCACACGCGAGAATCATAAGCATCAAACCGCTGGCCCGGAACTAAGTCCCCAACTTTCCTTTCATCAAGAAGAACCCGATGATGGGACGAAATGGCACTGCGTTTCTCTTGTGGGTGATCCTGGCATGGGCCGCGACGACCACCGTGGCGACGTTCGCTGCGGAACCGCCCCAATCCCCACCTCCGCCGCGCAACCGCGCGGAGGTCGAGGGCGTGCCGGATATGGCGACGGTGAAGGAGATCGAAGGGCTCATCGAGCGACTTGTTGAGATTAAGGAATGCGACATCGGTTACTCACCGAGTGCGACCGGATCCAAGTTCGCCCCCCTGGACGACTCGACTACTTCGCCACTATTCACGTCCAACACGCCGTCGCCGACCTTGCGAAAGCTCGTCGAGCGCGGTGCGGTGGCCGTTCCGCACCTGGTCCGGCACTTGGACGACAAGCGAAAGACGAAGATCCCCGTGGAGCACGTAGGGGTCTTGGGCGGTTTGTTTTGCCAGTGCGAATACGATTGGAATCCGCACAACGTCAACGAAGTTCCACGCGAAGTGGTGCGCATGCAGGAAGGCGATCTAAGCAAAGAGGAATACGAGCTTCCGGAGAACTACACGATTACGGTGGGTGATTTGTGTTATGTCGCCCTGGGCCAAATTGTCAACCGCGAGTTCAACGCGGTGCGCTACCAGCCAACAGGCTGTATCATTGTCAATTCTCTCGCCTACTCCTCCAAGCTACGTGCTGCCGCCAAGCGGGAATGGGGGAATCTGACCACCGCGGGTCACATGAAGTCGCTGATCGCGGATGTGAGGCGACCGGATTCGATCGGCCGCGCCTGCGAAGCCCTCCGTCGTCTGTCTTACTACTATCCTGACACTGTCGAGGAACTGGCGATTGAATGGATGCGAAAGCCGTTCTATTCCGTGGACATAGCGCATCGTTTCGTCAACGATCGACTCTACCAGACGGTCTCGGACGCGGAGCGGATGCGCATTCTTGACGAATTCGTCAAGGGCCACGGCGACATCTACCATCGCGCGATTCTGCTGCAATTGCTGAGCGACCGTGACTGGGACAGAGTGACGCGGATTCCGCCTCTCCAAGTGAAGGTCAACCCACGCGACGTCCTTAAGCAACTCTATCCGAACGCCGTCCCCAACGACGCAGCCTTGCTTCGTGCAGATGTGGTTGAGCTGCACTGCATGGCCGGTATCATCCATGCGCTGAACCTGTATCCGTCCAGGGTCATTGACGGCGCGGTCTATGACCTATTTCAACAACTCAAACCGAAGGAGTGCAACGACCGGGACAGCGACACGGTGGCCATAGCCTGCGCCAGACGGCTAAAGGGAAAAGGGCACGACAAGGAATTTGAACAGTACTTTTGCCGGCGAATAGAGCAGACCCCAGAAGCCCATAAGTGGTGGAACGTCCAAGACCTAAAGGAGGCGCTCGCTTTGGCTCGCGGTGAGACATTCGCCGCTTGGCTTGCGGGCGACCATGTCACGGAGGCCGAACTCAAGCGCCTCCAGGGACTTAAGCTGCATCGCCTGTTTCTAAGTGGGCCGCAGGTGACCGACGTTCAGTTGAAGTGCTTGGAAGACATGAAGACGCTCGACGTTTTGGAGATCCGCCAGGGAGGAATGACCGACATCGGATTGGTCCACCTGCGCCACTTGACCAGTTTGGATTACCTCTCAATTTCAGGCGACGGAATCACGGACGCGGGGCTAGCGCACCTTGAAAACCTCGCCGACCTTGGGCAACTATATCTCGCTGGTCCTCATATCACCGATGCAGGCATGGTGCATTTGAAATCGCTCACCAAGTTGCGGCGTCTAGATCTCTACGGCATTCGTCTTACCGATGCCGGCCTCATTCATCTTCGGGACTTGAAACAACTTGAAATCTTGGTATTGCGGGGCTCCCCCAATCAGCGAGCACATATATCGGCGGAAGCTCTGGAGGAGCTTCGCAAAGTCCTGCCGAAACTCCAGATCTGGAATTGATTGCCCAAGATCCCGCCGATTTGCCCTCCCTCGTGCCGCCCGCATCAAGACCCGTACATAAAGGGAACCCGTGTGCGATTACTTCGCTGGCGGCAGTGCGGGGTTGGGCTGCGGATTGAGTTTTGCGCTGGGTGTGGCATCCGCCTTCAAGTCTCCCAGGGCATACTGGATCCCGTCCAAGTAAAACCGCAGCAAGGCCGGATCCCAGAAAATGTGCTTGTTGTGACCTAGCGAGCAATAGAACACACGGCCTTTGCCGACTTGCTGGATCCAGGCGATGGCGTTGTCACGATCTTCGCGGCTGGGTGCATTCTCGGGCAGCTTGCTCATGTCGAAGCTCAGTAGCACTCGGACTTTCGGTGTCACCCACCCACGCGGGGCTGCAGCCAGATGTAGACACCCACTGCCCCCGTGGGCGACTGCCCGAAGCCGGCCAGGTCGAGGCGACCATCACCGTTGAAATCCGCCACTCCGACCCGCGTATCGAAATGCGGCACGTAGTCCAGCGGCACGGCGAGGACCCGTTGCGGGTTCAGGCCGTCGGACGGCGAGCCGAGCAGAATGCGAACACCCGACCGCTTGTCTTTTGTGCAGAGAATCAAGTCGACGTTGCCGTCGTTGTTGAAGTCGGCGACCGTGGGGCCATCGCGGTTGACGATCGCGTCGCCGACAACAAACTTCGCGCTCGGCTCGTCGGGAAACGGCTGTCGTGGGTCACCCGTGTTTCTGTAGAGCCAGATGGCCGTGCCGTCCTGGACGTGAGCCATCAGGGCCACGTCGGTTCGGCGGTCCTTGTCAAAATCGGCTGCCCCCATAAATGCCCAGCCCTGCGGTTCGCCTGCCGGCGGCGTGAGATGAAATGACGGTGTCTCGGCCAGCGTGCCGTCTGGCTGCCGCAAGAATATGTCACCGCAGGAGGTAATCAAGTCTTCTCGCTGATCGCCGTTCACGTCGGCCAACACCATGTCCAGGTATGTTTGCGTGGGAGCTTTCGTCTGGCGAACCCGAAAGGCACCGTCTTCTCGTTGGCAAGCGACGTAATATCCCGACACGAAACGCGAACCGATCACAAGGTCTGTCTTTCCGTTGTTGTCGAAATCCCCGTCGGCGACCTGCGCACCTCGGGTCACGTGAAGCGGAACAACTTTGTAGCGGAGTTGCTCCTGCTGGGAAAGCAACAGCATGACTTGGTCTTGGCTGGACGCGAAGAAGTCCGCCACTTTGCCGCCGCCAAGGTGCAGCGTGCGAAGCTTCCACCCGCGATTCAGCCCGGGCAGATCGACCACGGCATCGGGAGAATCTTGGAAGTTGCCATCCCGGTTAAGGTAGATTTTCACCGCCGAGCCTTTGCCGCTGGGCACGAGCACGGCCACATCAGGCCGGCCGTCCCCGTCCACATCGCCGTAGGTTGCCGAGAGGATCGTCTCCAGCCAGGCGGCGACGAGGTAGTTCGTATGAGCGAAACCATAAAGCTGATTAGGTTTTGGGGGCGTCATCCTGGACCAGCCCGTGGCCTCACCGGCCTCGATGCCCTTGGCAATGAATTCGTCCGGGTCGCCGCCGCCGTGGCCGCCGAGCACCACGTCGGGCTTGAGTGCGGCGAGTTTCTTGAGGCTGTGAAGCACGTCCTCGGCACGGAAGTCCAGGCTACCGGAATAACCCAACGTGCCGCCGGGCATGATGACGTCGCCGGTTGCCACGTACGTCTTGCCTTCCTTTTCGAATGCGTATCCCATCGAACCGAAGGTGTGCCCGGACAGACGCATGGCCTTGACTTTCAGCCCGGCCAAGTCCAATTCTCTGTCGCCGGTCAATACGACGTCGACCGGCACTGGCGGATGGAACCCGTAGCCGGTCCCGGCCGGAATATGATGCTGCAGAACATAAGCCATCTCGGCGCTCGCCACGACTTGCGCCCCCGTGACGACTCGCCACAGATAGGCCCCCGGCGCGTGGTCGCCGTGCTCATGTGTGAGCAAGACGTATCTCACTTGCATCGGGTCGAAGCCGGCTGCCTCGATCTTGGCCCAGTTCTGCTCGAACGATGCCCCGGCGTTTGGGTCGATGAGAATCAGCCCCTGCGGAGCTTCGACGAGGTGTTGGCTGCCCATATCGCTATGTGCCAGCCCACCGTTGGTGCGCCAGATGCCCGGAGCGACCTTGCCGGGCTTCTGGTTCGTTGTCCAAGGTTTGTCTCCGGGCTGCGCAGCCGTGTTCAAATTGGTCTGCCAAAGCTGCTTGCCGCCTGCATCCAGCATTCGCACGGTTCCCGAAGACGTGGCCACCGCGATCCGCTTGCCGCGGGCCGAGACACGGACCAGACTTGCCGCGCCGACATCCAGACCGTTCGGCAGGCTTTGGATCGGGCGACACTCCCGATCGAGCAAATACACCTTGTGGTCCCAGCAACCCACGGCAATCGTGTCTTCTCCGCCGGTGTCGACTGACGAGACGGCATCGGGAAATCGGACGGTCCGGATCACACCACTGGCGATGTCGAGTACGTAGAGTGTGCAAGCGTTCTTGCGGTTGGGGAGGAAGGGCTGTCCGCCCAGACCTCGGCTGGTCCAATTATGTGGCCAGATAAGCAGCTTAAGCCCGTCGGTAGAAAAAGTCAGGTTGCACCGGAATGCTTCTGGAAAAGCGTCGGGGCCAATTCGGCGGACCGAATTGCCTTCCGCATCAAAGATATGAAGGGTTGGCCGCGACGGCATGAATCGCGTGCCGAACGGCCTGTCGGGACCGCCATCGCGCGGATGAAACACGCGCTGCCAGCCTTCGTAATCGGCTACGGCGATCCGATCGCCCGCCGTGTCAACCGCCACGGCCAACGGCGCCAGAAACTTCACGTCTTCGTAAGGTGGCACCGGTGGACCGTAGGCACCTTTCTCCGGCTTGGGCGACGGTTCCACGTCGCTACGATAGGACCGTGACCAGACGAGAGGTTCTGGCTTGTCGGGGCTCAGCACCAGGAGGCTTCGGAACCGGTCGGATGGCGGCGTTGTATTGCAGGCTCGGCCAACCACGACCAGCCCATCGGCGTTGGCAGCCAGCACGGTGGTCGCGCCCTGCCCCAGATGTGCCACTTGCACCAGCGTCGAGTCGCTCGGCGACAACCAGTAAAGCCGGTCGTCCCCTGCGACCACCCACCGGTCACCCGCCCAGCCAGACACGCGCGGCAGGTGGTTGGAATGGTCGCCGTAATGGAACAGAAATGCGCCGGGGCGAAAATCGCGGAATTGGAAGCGGTCAGACACTTGAGCCAACGCCCGGCCATGATGAAAGCCGAACAGTCGCGGCGCATCGCCGGCCGTACCTTCGGGAGTCGTCGACAGGCCGGCAACGAAGTGCCCGTCGTTGGAGATCGTCACTTCGTTGACCCACCGGAGGCCAGCGCGATGTTGGCTGACGATCTTGCCGTGTTCGTCGAGTGCAAACAGATTCGGATCGCCCGGCGGGGTGATGGTGCCCACCGCGAGAAACTTCCCGTCACGGCTTACGTCCAGGCACGCGATCCCTTGCCAAGGCAGTTGGCCCAATCCCCGCGCGTCCCAGCCAGGCACGCGGCTCTCGGCGGCGGCAGGGCCAATCTCCAGGACCTCAGCAGCGTGCAGCAGCGGTATCGCGGCCAGCAGCAGGGAAGATACCGCACCCACTGTTCGTGCTCGATACAGCATGCCGCTGCCGAGAATCAATTTGGCGAATCGTCGGTTCATGTGTGCGGCTCCTCGACAAGTCCTGTCAGACCATCGTTCTCAATGAGTTGCAGGCGGATCTGGGATCAATTGTAACCTGCGTCAACTTCACCGTACGATCATCCAATCGAGCGTCGCTTTTTCCGGGGCCGGGTCGGAGAACGTGACGGTGAATCCTTCGCCGCCCTTGTCGCTAACGGCGCGGTTGGTGAGCCAGGACTGTTCCAGAAACACAGCGTAGTTGCCGTCGCTTTCCGGGTGCGGGAAGCGAATGCGGATCGAATTGGCCGCAGCGGCAACCGGAACGTTCTTGCCTCGCAGATTGTTCGCCGGCTGTTCATCGGCTGACAAGCCCGTCACGTCGGTCACCGGGCCGTGTGTTGAAACGCCCCCGCCGGCGAACTGCAGCCGCCCTGTCTCTTTCGAAACGGTCAGTGTCGCCTGGATGTTTGCCGGCGAATCAAGCGGCCCGAAGTCACTTAATGGGTGGACCGACTTGGCCTGCTGCGCGTCGGCGACGCTTCCGGTCAACGCAAGAGCAGCGACCACGAGCGCCAACGCGAGGACGGAAAGAGGAATCATGGAAGATCGCTTCATCGAAATCTCCTTGCTGTTTCAGGACAGTCGCAGCTTAGCATCGTCCGAGAAACAACTGTCCGGTATCATCTGAGCGGCACGGCGCTAGCCGCCGGTTTTGCAGCCGGTGCCGGCTTGGACCAGCAATCGTTCTGACTCCCGGATCGGCTTGGCATCGAGCGACACCACGGCGATGCTGGCGTATGAGTTGCCGCACGCAATCTCGACATCGGTCAGGTGTTGTGCGCCGGCGTCCTTGAGAAAGCCTGCCACCACCTGAGCCTGGGGGGCGTTGATGCGAAACAGCCCGCGGCCGTAGTCGGTTTCAATCTTGCCAGTGATGCTGTGGACAATCTTCCCATCGCGGTCGATGTACTTCGCAAGATCGACGGCGGTGCTCTTGGCGGGATCGCCGCCGTAGACGACGCGGACCGGGCCCACGAGATAGGCCAGGGGATCGAGGACCGTTTTGATGCTGGAGTCGGGAGGAATATGGTCCTTGTCGCGGTTTGAGTCCCAGCCGGGTTCTTCAGAGATCAGCGGCGTCTTGCGATCCCACGGGTTTTGCAGACTGCGTTGTTCGACGACCGCCGGCTCACCCGCTTTCAGAAGCCCTTGGCGATAAATGAGCGCGGCAGCGGGAAACTGTGCGATCTGCACGGGCGTGGAATAGGTCCACTTGGTGTGCGGACTTTGTTCCCACTCGGCGACCCAGTTCGAGAACCAGCAGGCCGCGCCAAATTCGATCAGGGATTGCTGGGCCGCAACCATCAGCGGGGCCTCGGACTGATACAGGTTGGGCGGACACCACAGGACCTCCGTCAGTATGAACGGGTGGCCATCCGGTTGCTTGACGTTCGTCGGCAGACGGTGCGGTTCCTTGATCAGCGACACGTCCGAGTAGTAGTGGCCGGGTAGGATCTGCCAACCATTGTTCACGCCCTGGTGCATCCCGCCGGTGTAAATGTTGCGAGCGATGACGTCGTTGGCCGTGTAGGTCCAGTACTCCGCGTCCTGCGTGGTCACCAGGTCGACCGTTCGCCAGTTGTTGGCGTTGATCAGTTGCTTGCAGCCCAAATCCTTGCGGAGGTATTCGGCCATGTCGGCATTGAATTTGTGCATAGTGCGGGCGAGGAACTCCAGTTGGTCTGCGGCTCGTTCCTCGAAGCCGGGATCTGTGCCCTTCTTGGCCCGGCCATCGCGGGTGAAGTCCCAGACATGGAGCAGCCCGGGCAAGCCGGCATCCCAATCGTCGGCCATGAACACCGACTTGTAGTCCTGCCAGGCCTCGCGCGCCTTGTCTAGCGAACCGTATTCTTGTTTGAGGAAGTCGGCAAACTGGCGGCGCAACAGCACGAGTGCGTCGTCCTTGATGTTGGTGATCCCCCACCACAACAGACTATCTTCGTTCTGGAGTTGGATGATGGCCACGGCGCAGAGAATCGAGAGATTTCTAAACACTTGTTGAGATCCTTTCGCGTGTCGTGAATTCGCGTGTTTATTCCTTAATCCGACCGTGACCTTAAGGAACGAAGTAGCCGTGCTCCGCGGCTCCGATGTCGAAACGGCCGGGGCTGTTGTGGGCGCCGTAGGCGGACAGACTCCGCGGTGCCGACGGCCGTGAGCAACTGTCGGCGTCCCGGCACAGGCCCTGGATGGGACAGCCGCGATCAAAGGTTGGTGAGCCGCAGACACACGACAAGAGGTTCGCCACGACGTCCAGTTCCCTGATGCCTTCCTGGGTCATCGCTTGAGCTAGATTCGCATTGATCAGTTTGCCGCGATACTTCTCCGCGGCCCCAGTGACCTCGCGGCCGGCGTAGTAGCCGATCGCCTCGGTAGGTGAGAGCTGAAGGTGCCGCCCGATGGGACACGGTTCCTGCGCGTCCAGCGGCAGCCGCACGTAGACGCGGCCGGTCGCCACTTCCTGACAGAAGGAGCCGGCGGGCATCTGGTCGGGCGACAAGTAGACGCGGTAGAGATCCCGCGTCGACCGGCTGCCGCCGTTGCGCCGGTAGTCGATCCGGGATAGATACCAATAGGCGCGAGCCGCCAGGGCTCCTTCGTGCGGCTGGTTATCGAAGACATACACCCGGCGAGCCGGATCGCCGTGAGGCTTCCAGTTCTGCGGTATGTCCAGGACATAGGTCCCGCCGCCGGCATAGGGATACGCGTTGGCCCCCTGCGGTCCGACGTTGTAATGGGGTGTGACATTGGTGACCGAGATACAAGCTTCGCGCACCCGCCAGCGGCCGTTGCGGTCTTGCCGTTTGAAATAGACGAGCGGCGCCACGTGCGAGTTCCGATCCCAGCCGGAGGCTAACGACCAATTCGCCAGGTCGTTGAACGATCGCGCGCCGAGCTTCACGTTCAGCCCAAACGGCATAGTTGCCCGCGAGTACACGTTGTAGTCTACCCAGATCGATTTCGGGGTAGCCGGCGAGCCGATCACCAGGTGGTGCTCGTCGCCCTGCAACACGTTGTTCAGCACCAGGGCGGAATCGATCTTGTCACCCAGAACCAGCGCATCGCCGGCGGCTCGAAACACGCTGTTGTTAAAGACCCTCGCCTCCGTCGCGACGTCCAACCGGATGCCCGTATCCACCTGATCCGCATTGTTGTTGACCAGCATCACTCGCTGGCCGGCGATCGCGAATGCCGTCTCACAGGAATCGGCCCAGTTGCCGTCGAGCGCCACATCGGATGCCGGCGTGGAAAAATCGAAGCCGGTGGCTCCGCGAGTCTGCCCGCCGTGGTACCAGTTCTGCAGCAGGAGCAGCCCGGCGACGGGGCCGACGGCTTGGAAGCCAACCCGGTTGTCGCTGCTGTTGCACCAGCGGACATCGAGCAGCGATCCGGCCAGTTCGTAGCCGGCGCGTCCGCCGGTCACGCTGCATTCGTACAGCGTGTTGCCGCGGCCGGTGGCTCGGATCCCGGCCTCATCGCACTGCTCGACGAATACGTACTCCACCACGCAGTCTCGCGTGTCGCGCAATTCCACGGCGGCCGGAGCCTGGCAATTGACGACCCGGAGGCCGGCGACGCGGATGTGCGCACAACCATCCAACAGAACGGCGGGACCGGCGCCCGCAGCCGCTGCATCGATCACCGACTGGCCCGATGTCGGGAACTTGTCCGGCGTTTCGTACGGTGGGTTCTCGGCCACGATGTGCAGGAAGTCATGTGGCGTGCCGGAACGTTGCACCACGATCGGCTGGTGGTAGTTGCCGGACAGCAACACCAGCAGATCTCCCGGCCGCATGCGGTCCAGCGCGTAGGCCGCAGTGGCCCAGGGCGATTGGCGGGAGCCGCGGTCCGGCGCGTCCCGGCCGTCCGGCGCCAGGTACCAGGCTCTCGCGCCTGGGCACGGGTTTTGAATCGCGCCGATCGTCGGCCGGTCACCGCGTGGCTGACTGTAGAGGTCGTGCTCATTTCCCTTGAACGTGAAGCGCTGCTGCCCGTTGGTCTCGTCCGGGTCGAACAGGAACGTGCCCACCTGCTGCCGGCTCACGGCGCCTGCGCCGAGCAGCGGCGAATCCGGCAGCGGGCGGAAATCATAACGCAGCGGGTTGGCCACCAGCGTAAAGTACGATGCCGGGGCCAAACCATGCCGCTCGTATCCCGTTTTGTCGGTGAGGTCGCCGAGCGTGATGCCTTCTTGGTGCGCGGTCGAATTCCAAACCAGCGGCTGGCCCCACTGGATGTGAGCCGACAGCGGCCCCGGCACGGCGTGCAGGTCTTTCCAATAGCAGTTGTAATCGATCTGAGAATGAGATGCATCGCTCTGCTCGGTGTAGAGCAAGTAGTTGGCGCCGTGGTGCATGTTGTCCATCGCATCGCTGGCGACGGTCGAGCGAACGTCCAGGAAGACGTTATCCAGGCTGGACAGATGGTAGACGGACCGCGAGTGGAGCACCGACTCGAACTGGTCGCCGACTTTCAGTTCCGGGAAGTGTCCCCGCAGGACGTTAAACTGCAGGCCCATCACCGGGGACGCCACGATCGAGCTGCCAGGGATCACTTCCGCTTCGAAGGGCCGTACGTCCTTCCAGGAACCGGTCACGCGTGCGAGCGGCGGCAGTTCTCCGGCACGACCGACGAACAAACGGTCGTCCGCCGGCTGGCCGCTCAACCGCAACCGCGGCCGACCCAGCGTGAGCAATTGAGCGGAGATCGGGAATCGGTCCACACGGCGCTGCAGTAGGGGCTGGGTCGTCAGCGGCGGACCCAGAACATCTTCCCCCAGCAGTTCATCATACCAGACCTCAACCGTCTCGCCGGACTGGAGAGGTTCGAGGATCTCCAGTTCGGTCTTCGAAATGGCTCGAAACGGAATCGATAATCGGCCGGGGCGGACGACGGTCAGCGTGTATACCAGATCGCGCCGCACCTGTTCGGTTTGTGGAATATGCGGGGACGGGGCCTCGGCCGAACGCGGCGGGCTGCCGTCGGTCTGCCGCAGATACAGCCGCCGGGCAGCCGGATCGTGGAAATAGCAGCCCCGCTGCAATTCGGTCAGGCTGCTCACCGCCCGGTACCCGGCAAACCCCTGCGCATCGATCAGCAGGGGCGAAGGAAAGTCCCAGTTCTCGCAGTAATAGACCTCGGCGCGATCGGCCAGCGATTGCCAGCGCACATCCAAACGGATCGACTTCTCATGCCCGATTCGCCCGATCGTCAGCCAGCGGACCGGACCGCGCTGGACGACGGGCAGGTTAGGACCATAGGTGGGTTGCCCCTGCTGCGTGCTGTTCGCCCGCTGCGGCTCGCTGTGGTACCAGATCCCGCCACCGCGGAACGTGGTGTTGTTCAGCACGTATCCGCGATCGGAGCCGCGAAACGTGACGAGGTTGCCCTTATCGGTTGTGAACAGATTGTTGCGGACGATCAGGTTTTCCGACACCTCGACATCCACGCCGCCGCGACCGGCGAACAGGCAGTTCTGCACCACGTTGTTGAAACAGTACTGGTCCCACCATGGCCCCTGCATGCCGCACATGGCCGGCAGGAAGTAGCTGTTTTCCCAGATGTGATGGTTGGCAAACGGGATGTTCTTGGTCGGGTTGTCGTTGCCGTCAAACAGAAACGAGTTGCCCACGTCAAAGATGCAGTGGTCGACGTGCAACTCCGGCCGTTTGATCCGGTCGGACGTGTGGCGTACGTCGCCCGACACTTCACCACCGCGGCCCACGTCGGCTCCGCACCAGCGGAATGTGCAATTGCGCACCACGGTGCCCGGAACGGTGCTGAGCGTGTGCCCCGGACTGAAGCCGACCGTCACGTCTTCGTAGATGTCAGCCGGCATCCCCAGTCCGCAGCCCCAGGCGTACTGTTTCTGATGGCCGTAGGCGTTGCCACCCAGCGTGTACAGCCCTCGCACCAAGTGCACCGGATCGCGCCGCCCGCCGACCCAGCGCAACACGGATGGCTCGCTGCCGGGATACGGGCACATATACAATTCGTGTCCTGCCGCGTCGTAGAAAAACGTGCCCTGCGTCAGTTCCTTTCGCGAAGACACGGGTCGCAGGGTGGTGGAAACCATCTGCTCGGCGAGTTTCTCCGGCTGATCCGTTGGGGCGATAAAGAAAGCGTACCGCGAATCGACGGCCACCGGCTTGCTCGGCAACACGATCTTCCGGTCCGGGCCGAGTTGTGCGGAGCTGATACGATGCTCGTGTTTGGTTGGCGAGGCCGGATCGCCCTCGTAATATCGGAACAAGAGTGTCTTCTCGCCCGCTGGCGCCGACGGGTTCCCGGAGTCCAGCCTTACTTCGCTCAGCAGGTGCAGCGTCTTGCCGGTCGGGTCGGCGGCATCCAATTCGAAGCCTTGGCTGCCGACCACCGGCCCGCCGACGGACCATAACGGCGCCAAGTCATTGCTGCCGAAGTCGAGATCGGTGCGGTACACGCGCACCGCCGGCCACTCCGGCCGCAGCGGTCCCGTATCCTGCCAGTCGGCGAAGTATGGGTTGCTGCCGACCGGCGCGGGCACGTAGCTGCCGCTGCCGCAGGCGACCTCCACCGCGTGCTCGGCGGGCGATTGCCCCTGGGCGAGCTGCACGTACAGACAATCGTCGACGACCGTGAACTTCCAGGGATCTTCCGCGTTGGGATCCACCTCGGCGGGCATCCGCATCAGCAGTGTGGGCGCCGAGTCGTTCAGCGGCACGAGGAATCCGAATTGCCAAGGCCGCGCGGCGGTGGCCGCCGTGGCCTCCGCCGTGTCGCCCGCTTCCATCGTGCGGAAACGGCTCAGCATGGCCAGCCCCGGCTGATTGACGCCCGGCGAGTAAGCGCCTGGCTGGCTCTTGCGCCATACGGCTTCCACGCGGCCGCTGAAGTATTTCACGGTCAGACCCGACTGATTCGGATCCACGCCGGTCGCCAAGCGAACTTCGAGGTAGTCCTGGTATGGGTTCTCGAAGACAGCCGCCAACGTTGCATCGCCGGTCTGGTACTGACGCTGGAGCCAGCCTTGGACTGGCAGCTTATCGCGACTCAAGCCTCCCGCATGACGCCGTAACGTCGTCCCGTCAGCCAGGGTCAATTCGCACGCCGGCAGGGCAAATTGTCGCACCCAACAGACCGAATCCTGATCCGCGGCCACCTGCCGCCAATCGTCTTTCAGCAAGCGCTGCTCCCATTGACCCAGCTCGGCGATCACCGAAGGACCGAGTTGCCACAAGCGGTCACCACTGGGATACGTGTGCCGGGCCTGCCACAGCAGGGCGGGACGAGCCACAAACGCGGAGACATAACCCGTGCGGTGACCGTCGATGCGGTAATTCATCTCCGGGTCGCGGTTCGGTCCTTCCAAGAACGCCTGGCCATCCTGCAACGTACCCCGTCCGACCGCCTTGCTGACCAGAACATCACGGCGTCCGACGATGAACGAGCCCGGTCGCAGATGCGAGACGTCTCGCCCCCAGGCACTCATCGTCCCGATGCTAAATTCCTCCAGACCCAGCACGCCGCCGGCCTGTTGCAGGGCCACACCGTCGATCAATACCTGCGGCGTGTCGCGGTCGAGCGTCAAGTAGCGAATCGGCCGGAAGGGTTCTCCAGCCTGCAAAAGATTGCGGCTTAGGCTAGTGACGTTCTCTCTGGAACCGCCTACGCGAGTGTTGCCGTAGAAGTCCAGCGCCCAAGCGTTTGTGCGGCAGTTGTAGCCCAAGAACGTGTGCCAGTCCCGGATGCGATGCAGGCCTGAATCCGTTGGTTTCGTTTCGAGACGTTCCCAGCGGTGCGGCGCAATGAACTCCGATGGGCTGAAGGCGGGGCGATGGCCCGGGAAGCCGCTGACGACCGAATCCGGTCCCAGCGAAAAAGTGGTCTGCACCGCCGTGTGGCGATAGATGGAATCCTTGATGTAGATCCGGGCGCCCCAGCGGGCAAAAGCCATCGCCTTGGCCAACGTGGCAAACGGATGCTCCGCCGTGCCGAGCCCGCCGTCGCGGCCTGCCGCATCCAATCTCACACTGCCGTCGACGATCGTCGCGCGGCCCGAGTCGATATCTCCCCACCACGCGGCCGGCGCGGCGTACGGGCCGATGTCCGGATGCCGCGCCGATCGTGGCCGCCCCGCCACGTCGCTCGGGACGTCCGCTGTCAGGTCCGCGCCGCGGCCGACGGCCGGGCTGGTATACCGCGGTCGAAAGTCTTCCTGCTGAAAGTCGGCAAACAGATCCTCGTAGCAGCGCGTGTAACCGTTCTCGCCCGTGAACCGCTGCACGATATCCAACGTTTGTGAGTGCCGGTCGAATTTATCCGCCCAGCGCGGATCCGTCAGCGACGTGACCAACTCGCCATTCACTCGCAGCCGCAGACCAAAGGGGCTGTCGCTCGCCAGCGGGCTCAGATCGACGCCCTGCGCGTAAGGCAGCCCGCGCAGCAGCTTGTCTTTGCCCGGATGGCGGAAGTAGATGTTGTGGTCGAACTCGGCGTCGTCGCGCACGCTAACTTCCACATCCCGATCGCTCAGCAGCGGCGTGGCGAAGTTGTTGATCAGCAGGTTGTTGACGACTCGGGCGTTGCGGCAGGCGTCGAGCATCAAGCCGCCGCCGTTGTCGTAGACTAGATTGTGATAGAACCGCACTTCCGCATCGCTGTCCGCCTCCAACGCCGGCCCGCGATTGTGCAACAGCAGGCAATTGCCGACCAACATCTGGCCGCCCGCGCGCAGTCCGCCTTTGCGGCATGCGGCGATGCGGACGGCGTGGACGCGTGCCGAGCCGCCCACCACCGCGCCGTACCCTTCGCAGGCAGAGATCTCGCCGCCTTCGACCGCGTTGTCTCGGCCCATCAACCGCAGTCCGTCGCCCGATACGCCGCGAATCGAACAGTCTCGCAATTCGATGTGTTCGCCAGCGATATCCACCCACGGTCCGTTCGCTCGGTCAGCGACATCCGGCTCGAAGGCCAGCCGTTCCAGCACCACGTACGCCGCGCCGGTCAACTGAAACCGACCGCGAATCGCCGCTCGCTGTTGGCCGACGCCGCGGATCACCACCGGCTTGCCCGGTTCGCCTCGCAGATTCACGGCTGATACGTCCGCCACCACTGGTCCCGCCGCGCCATCCACGAGCACTGTCGTTCCTGGCGACACACCCTTGGCAAACGTCTCCCGTAGGGATGGACCAAGGTCAGCCGCCACAGCGCTGGAATCCGAAAGGAGAAGAACGCTGCAGCACAACGAGCTTACGGCTAGGCGACAGAGACGGTTCATGGATTCATACTCCGGTTCCGCGGATTCTCGTGCGCTGCCAATCGTCAGTGCGGAACGGCGAGGCGGGGAGCCCTGCGCGGTTGTAGAGGCTGCAACCTTCAGGATTTGGGGATCAGCACTTCGCGGGTCTATACCAAGACGCCACACGCACCATTGTGAACCTGCCCAAGCAGGAATTCCAGCAGGCGGCCCAGATTCGCCGCGTCAAAACCGCGGCACACACGTGTCTTACGACATCCTGCAGTAGTTTTGCGACTTTGCCCCACCGGTATCCGAGATTGATTTCTGCTGGGCGTCCGTCGTGTAGAATGGTCGAGTACTGTTTGCTGCCGCCTGTCGCTGCGTTGGCATCAGCGTCGGGTGGAGACCGTTGGTGATGGGTTGGCACACGGAGACGGTAATAATGAAGACTGCACGCTGACTCGGGAGTACACTCAGCACATCGACAACGCAGCCAACAGTCTGGTCGAGTAGCGGGGTCCCGACGGACGATTGCTGGCATTGGTCGCGAAGTAGGTGGAACAGAAGCCCCCGCAAAGCAGCCGTTCGCAATGGTACTGCGCAGGCAGGATGATGGCCGGCTGGGGCGGAAACAGTCGGTGATCGGGACATCGCCGATCACGATTGGCCGCCAGCGTTTCGAGCACGGATTGGGCACCCACGCCAACAGCGATCTGCTCGTCTCGTTTCCGGCCGGGTCGATTCGATCCTTCGCGGCTTCGGTGGGCATTGACAACAACCGCGACACGGGTGGACAACGCCACGATCGGCTGGGAAGTGGGGGCCTACCAATGCCGCTCGTCCGCGACGTCCGGTTTGTGTGCCGAGTGGGACATCTTGGACCCCGCGTTCCCTCTGGAGGAAGCTCGCGCGTGTGTTGCGGAGATCCGGGAGAATCAGAAATACTGGTATGGCGACTACTATCCCCTGACGGCCTGGAGCATGGCGCCTGAGCACTGGATGGCTTATCAGTTTCACCTGCCCGAGGATGATGAAGGCATCGTGCTGGCCTTCCGGCGCGAGGCCAGCCCCTACGCGACTCTCCAGGTCGTCTTGCGGGCTATCGATCCGGGCCAGGCATGCTCGGTGACCTTCATCGACGAGCAGCACCCGTCCGTGGCGAACGTCATGAGCGGCAAAGATCTGGCCACGCTGGAGCTGCGAATTCCCACACGCAAGAACAGCTTGCTGGTGCGTTATACTCGTCGTGGCGGAATGTGATCACGGGCCGATACCCTTCGCGAAGCGGCCAACGCGAGAGTGTAAAGGAATGGCGAATTCCTGTCACTGCAACCGCTGTGCGCATGGCCTATCACATGGAGTGCGCTGGGCCATCCTGCACGTCATCTCGCTGGCACAGTTCGCCACCGCGTATACTCGAAGCTGGGCGGCCAATAGTGTCAATGCACGAACTCGGCTCAAAGCAGAACGCGACCGCGCCGTACAGGAAGTCGCCTTGCTTCGTGAGGAAACACGGATCAAGGATGCCCGCGCGTTGACACGCGCACAGGCGAAAGTCGTTGAACCAGCACACCAGATCATGCTGCGTGACCGAATCTGCTCGATAGATCAGTTCAGGCTTCTCCACTCACGGTCAATTCTTCGACCCCATGCACACCACACGGCCGTCAAGGGCAGCCATAAATAGCCGGTTGTTTGCCGCCGACATCCCGTCGAACACCGGCGGCGAGGCGAGCGGATACGATTTCAAGAGTGCGCCGTCGCTGGCCGAAAAGACCTGAAGCACGGCTCCCTTGCGACCGTCGAGCGTCGCGTAGGGATCTTCCGGATCGATCACGTCAGGGGCCCCTGCCACGAACAGATGGTCGCCCGCAAGCATCATGGCTCTCGCTCGGATGGGCATGAGCTCTTGCCACTTCGGCGGTTTGGATCGCGTGTAGCCGATGCCTTTTTCAACGCCCACGGATCGAGCGGAGATGTCGTAACGTCCTCTGCCGCGAGCCGAGGTTGGCAGCCAATCGACGGCCTTTGGAGTACCGTCTTGGTCGACCAGGATGGGTTCGTTGTCGTTGTCGTCCGCGAACAGCAAATAGCCGATGTCGGCCGGTATGAAGCCGGGGCTCAAACCGTGACGACGATAGAAGTACTTGACCGTATACGTCGTCTGTTCGTCGAAGACGATTATCTGTCCGCTCTTCGGCGCCTGCTGGGCAAAGTAGAAGCCAGGCCACCGCTTGCCGTGCACCCAAAACAAGCGGTCGAAGCCAGAATCGTCCAGGAAGCCTCCGGTCGCCAATAGGTGACGTCCGCCCATGTCCAGATCGCCGAGCGTGGTGATCTGCGGAGTGTCTATACGATTCAGTTCGCCGTCGAACTT
Source organism: uncultured Pirellulaceae bacterium (assembly GCA_964623055.1). Classification (GTDB taxonomy): domain Bacteria; phylum Planctomycetota; class Planctomycetia; order Pirellulales; family Pirellulaceae; genus JADHUC01. Next base: position 14,972 of record CAZURK010000009.1, on the reverse strand, counting down.
GATTCGTTGCATGTACAGATACTGACCGTCGCTTACGAAGAGGTCGGACTTGGCGCCTTCCATCCAGAAAGGACCGCCACTCTCCGTCGCGATGTCCGGCCAAGGACCCTCCAAAAGCGCTCGATGGAAGACCTCACCGGTCCTCGGATTCAGCCCATATACCACGATGCCGCCGTCCAGGTAGGACGATCGGCCGGCCGTGAAGTAGACGACGTCATCCTGCACGAGCACGCTTCCGTGGACCGGCCAGGACGATTCGAGTTGGCCGAAGGACATGACACGCCGCATCGCCGGTGCGGCATGAAACCGCCAAACCAGTTTGCCGTCGTCGGCGCGCAGGCAGTATAGCCAACCGTCTCGGCAGCCAAACAGAACGAGGCCATCATGAACCGTCGGTGCGGAATCAATCCGCCCACCGGCTGTGAAGGCCCACACAGCTCGACCGTCCCTCGCGTCCAGACAACGAATCCGATGCGCGTCTTTCTCCGCCACGAACAGCCGATCGCCGACGACAATTGGCTGTGCCGCCTCGCGGCTCAGCGTCACCTCCCATAGCTTCGTCAACTCGGTCGGAACCGCCCCCTTCGCGGCACCGCTTCGCAGAGGGTCGTGTCGGTACATCGGCCAATCACTGGGATTTTCGATTGCCGATGGCCGATGGCCGATTTGGTCATAGGCCGGCCCGCGTTCGAGACGCGCGGCTCTCTCGCTCTTTGACCTTTCGACTTTTTGACTTTTCGGCTCCTCCGCCGCCAGCGCGAGGAATCCGGATAACTTGACGCCGGGATAACAGAAGCACTGACTGGGCGGCACGTATAGCAGGCCGTTGGCCGGCATGACGCCTGCAAAACAAGGCGCGCGGAGCCAGTTGTGACGCATGTGTTCGTCGCCGTCTAGGTCGATGAACTCGGCGCCTCGCTTGGGCCAAATGAGGAAACTCTCCGTTGCTTTGCTGCGGTAACACCGCGGGTGGTGGCCGGGGGAGATGAGTTTGCCCAAGTCCAATGTCTTGCGGACCTCGCCGGTCCGTAGGTCGCGGCCCTGTCGGGATTGGCCACACCACACCAAACCGTTGGCGACGAACACATCGGTCGGTTGCGTACACGCACCGGCCCATCCGATCCCGCCCTTGGCCGTCCACAGTTCCCGGCCGTCCTCCGCGCCCAGGGCCGTGATCGCGGCCACAGTCTTTCGGCCTCTCCGTCCTGCCCCAGGCTTAGTCTCATGCCTGTAAGAATGGTATAGAACAACATCTTCACTGATGACGAGCGTGCTGCCTGCCCCGGGAATCCGCTCGACGTCATTCGCGACTCGCCACAGCTCGCGCCCTGTCTTTGCGTCCAGGCAAACGATCTCCGCCATGTTGTGATACACGACTCGGTTGTCTTTCACGGCCAACGCATACGGGGCAACTTGCACCTTGTCCTTTCGCCACAGCAAACTGCCCGTTTCGGCATCCACGGCCGCGAGCGAGTCACTGAGATCCTTCTGCGTGATGTATTTCGTAGCCCCTTGAGACTGGTCGGTGCTCTTTGCGACCAAGATTCCGTCTGCGTAGAGGATCTCGTCGGTTCCCTCCGTCCCCTCAATTCCCTCAGTCAAGATGGCGCCGGTTGCAGCGTCCAGGATCGAGACGGGTGAGTTTCGGAAGCTCAAGGTGAGGTAGACCTTGTCACCATGGGCGACCAAGCGGCGAGGCAGCGTATGATGAATATGCCAGCGGTCTCCCAGGCCCGTCCCGTGTTCGTAGCTCCACTCTCTCATCGGCTGCTTCCATAGCAGAAGACCGTTCGAGGCGTCCCGTGCAATCAAGGAGCAGCTCTGCGGCAGCTTCTTGTACACACCAAGCGGTCCCTCATCCAGGATGTAAAACACGCGTCCGTCGGCGCTGACGACGGCGTTGACGCTGCTTGGAAACTCGTGGCTCCGGCACCATCTCGGCTCGGCCACCCATTGCAGACGCTTCGGTGGCGCGACTTGCCGATCCTTCGACACAGCGGTTCCGCTGGCGTCGTAGAGGAAGTGTGTCCATTCGTCGATATCTTCCGGCCGCGGTTTGACGAACGCACTCCAGCCTGGAAGGCCGGTCAGTGGTTGCGTGGCAAGGGGCGAGTGGCGTGTGGCAAATGCTGTTGGGTCGTCTGTCAGAACCAGGGCCACGCCATTCGGGGCGAGTACCCTGGCGATCTCCTCACTTGCCACCTGACACTTGCCACTCGCCACCACCAGATTGACCGTGTTGTCCGCGTAAGGCAGATGTTTCCCGTCAAACGAGTCAACCGACACAGGGCCATATGCACCGAGTGACTGGATGTATTCGCGCGCCTTTATCACGTTCTCTGCACGGCTGTCGAGCCCGTGCACAAGGTAGCTTTCGCTCGCTCTTAGGGCCGCGGTCAGTTTGCCGTCACTGCAGCCGAGGTGGACGACCAGACCGCCCTTGATGCCGGTGGCCTGGACAATCTGTGCCGACTCGTCTTCCGGCGTCGCGTGAGCCGCCGTCGTCCAGCGGAAGGCAACCGACAAAACCACCGCCATCATCGCTGCCCATGAGATGAAACTGCGCGAACGCTCGTTTTGTATTTCCATTGATTCGCTCTTATCCATCGTTACTTCGTCGCCAGAAAATGCCGTGGTAACCGTCATTGCGGATTTCGGTCACGATAACGCCGAGTGTCACGGGTAGTTGTGACGTCAGAATGTACCACCAACTAAGATGACTGGCGAGGGACTATGCCACAACATTGACGACGAAAAGACTCACTTCACCTGAATGGGCCCGTTGATGTCGTGGTGGTATCGATCACGGAGACCGGCCACGGCCGACATGGCCCAATACTGAGTAGTCCGATCTGCTCTCCAATAGTCGCAGAAGGGTAGCAGCAATGGTAGATCCGCCGGTGCACCGTACCGGCCGAGGTTCGACATTGCAGGCCCTTTCAAGCCGAAATGCTCTTCGATGGCGCTCTGACCTTTGAGGAGTTCAAGGGCAGAAGGCAGAAGCCGGAGGATGTTGAGAAGTCCGAACCTCGCAGTGGATATGCTGTGGCTTGTCGTTGTCAGACATAAGGCTTGTCGATTGAACCGCTACGACTCACCTGCTGCGATTCTAGCAATATGGAAGTCAGGTCGAAGCCTTCTACACGAGGAGAGCGGTCGCGTAGGTGCCGGGGCCAACTGGGGCTTGAAATCGCTATCATCTCGCGACGCGGGATAGGCCACGCGTCCGGCTTGCGCGGCCGAAGAGGTACTGGTTCGCATTCGTTCCCCAAGCGGAGCTTCGCTTGGAACGCTTCATTCATGGCCCGGACCGTCCACAGCGCCGCGAAACCAGCGCCGCTTGTTGAAACAAAATGCTCGACTGCTAGACTGGACGGCGTAGCCGGCCCACGGCTGGCAAGAATTGGGTAGTCCGAGATTCTTGAGATCCTGATACAACCGGAGGTGTTCCATGAGGTGCAAATGGTGGATCGTTCTGGTGGCCCTTGTCGCCCTTCTTCCGCTTGCTGAAGCCGAGGCGCAAGACTCAGACGGCAAGCTGCGGATCATTTGTTTCGGGGCCCACCCCGACGATTGCGAGTATCAGGTCGGCGGGATGGCAGCAAAGTGGGCCGCGGCCGGGCATAAGGTGAAGTTCGTCTCCACCACCAACGGAGACATCGGGCATTTTCATATGTCGGGCGGCCCGCTGGCGCAGCGGCGAACCGCGGAAGCCCAAGAGGCGGCCAGGATCCTCGGCATCGAGACCGAGGTGCTCGACATCCACGACGGCGAGCTCATGCCCACGCTCGAAAACCGCAAGAAATTCGTCCGGCTGATCCGCCAATGGAAAGCCGATCTGGTCATGACACACCGACCCAACGACTACCACCCCGACCACCGCTACACCAGCGTGCTGGTGATGGACTCCGCCTACATGGTGACGGTCCCCTTTTTCTGCCCCGACGTGCCCGCGCTGAAGCGCAATCCCGTTTTCATGTACTTCCGCGACCGCTTCCAGAAGCCGACCCCGTTCCAGGCCGACATTGCCGTGGCGATCGACGACGTGTGGGACAAGAAATGCCGGGCGATGTGTGCTCTGGTATCGCAGTTTTTCGAGGGTGGTGTTCACGGGAGCCACGAGCGCGTCAGCCGCATTCCCAAGACCGCCGAGGAGCGTCTTGAGTACGCCAAGAATCGCCGCGGGCCCGGCCACCAGCGAACCGCCGACGATCACCGCGACCTCTTGGTCAAGTTCTACGGCCCCGAAAGCGGCCAAGCTGCGAAGTACGCCGAAGTGCTCGAGATCTGCGAATACGGACGCCGGCCCAACGAAGCAGAGCTCAAGAAGCTGTTTCCGTTCTTCTCGAAGTAGGTAAGGCCAAACGAATATGGGAGGATAGTCTAGTGCGCGTACATCGAAGGCGAATGGTTCTGTTTCTTGGTGTGATCTCTGTCTTACTTGCCGTGCCGGTCACCGGGCTCGCGGCACGGGGTCTCGAAGATCGTGATTCGGACGATCTGGGCGGCGAGATCTTATCGCTCGAACAGGTATCGGGCGACGGCGTTTGGATGCAGCAGGCAACTACGCCACCCCTGAGCCGGTTACGAGTGTTCAGGGCAAAGGTCTGGTTTGATTTCCAGTTCCTGGGGGACGGTGCGTCCTACCGGAAACGTGCGGCGGAGTTTTCGAACCGCGGTCGTCGCGAATTGCGCGAAGCCGTCGTCCGAACGTTGAAATCAGCCAGCGATGAGTCGTTTGCCGCCGCCAAAGCTGATTTGGACAAGCTGATCGAGGATGGCACGATTCGCGATGTCGAGCGTCATTGGATCATCAATGGTTTCTCGTGCACGATTGCGCCGGACGCGCTAGATGCGCTGAAGAAGGTCAAAGGCGTCAAGAACATCTTTCTGACAGGCCAGAGAGGACAAGCCGCTGCTTTCGGCAAACAGCAGGGTGAACCGCCGGCGTTTCAACCTGTCGACCGAGCCGCTTTCGATTCCGACCAATACAAACATCCTTGGTATATACGGTATCTGTTGGCCGATAAGGTGTGGAAGGAATTCGGTGTGACCGGGAAGGGCACTTTGAACGTCATCCACGATTTCAATTTTGTGTTGTCCGACAACACGACTGTTAACCTTTATCGAAACCCGGGTGAGACGCCAGCTAACGGCAAGGACGATGATCAAAATGGGCTGGTGGACGACTACCACGGTTACAACTTCGACCGCAACACGGCCGTGCTGACGACGCGGCAGTTGGGCCCGGGCCAGTTTCAGGGGCAGGTGATGCACGGATTCATGTGCTCGGCAATCATCTGCGGTGCCGGCGTAAAGGGCAAGGAGTATGAGTTCGGCATTGCGCCTGAAGCTTCTTGGACCGGGGTGATGGGATCCCAACGGCTGGAGGCGGCCGTCGAATGGGCCATCGAACAAGGTGCGGACACATACAGCATGAGTTTCTCGATACCACGACTTGGTGAATATCGCTCACACTGGCGGAAGATCATGGAACATGGTTCGTTCTGCGGTGTCTTCTTCGTTTCCGGGGCTGGTAATTTCTCTCAGCAAGTTCCTACTCCTATACAGATGCGCGTGCCGGAAGACATTCCAGACGTGGTTTTCGCCGCAGCGGGCGTCCAACGGAACTTCCGGCGGACCCTGTTCTCCAGCAAAGGTCCGGTCAAATGGGACACGGAGCATTATCACGACGGGCTCGTTCAGAAACCCGAGGTGTGCGCGTTCAACATGGCTCTCCCCGTGTTGATGACCGATGGTACGGTACGGTCTGCTGGCCTGAATGGGAACTCGTTCGCCGGACCGATGTTCTGCGGTGCCATTGCCCTGATGCTATCGGCCGATCCGGACCTTCTGCCGTGGGATTTGAAACAGATCATCACCACCACGGCCACGGACGTTGCCGCGCCCGGCGTTGACTACGAGACGGGACATGGTTTGATCAACTGCTATCGGGCTGTCCGCGAGGTGTTACGTCGAAAGGCGGTTCGCGATGGAGGTGATGCTGGTCCCTACGAAGGCAGGCAGCCAGGGGATACGGTCGATGTGAAAGCCCTCCAAGCCAAACTGAAGAAAACCTTTCTGAAGGTCGGCCAAGTGCTACCCGGCACGCAGGCCGCCCGTGCCGGTATGAAACCCGGCGACATCGTGGTCAGCTATGGCGGCAAGAGGATCGCCACGCGACGGGACCTGATCCTTGCACGGAAGGAAACAGCCGCGACTGAGGACGAGAAAGTGACGCTAGTCGTCACTCGCAACGGCGAGACACATGAGTTGAAGATGGGGCCGGGGCAGTTCGGGTTTATGCCGGTGGCGGAATTCGATGATCCTGTGTTTGAGTAGCCGTTTTCTGGCTTTTGTGTTTGAATTGATCGAATAGTTGCGAGTAGCGTCGAGCCGCAGGCCAAGAAGACCGCGCGAGACGCCAGACAGGGAACTTTCCGTGCTCTGTCTGGCACTAAAGTAAGGTATCCGTCCGTGATTCGGTGTGAGTCACTCCAGCTCCATCCCACCTAACTCGCTAAAGGGGAAGTTACATGGACCGCAAGATTGTACTCGCCATGCTCGCGATTGCTTTGCTGACTTTGCCAACATTTGGCAAGGACGAGAAGCACACAAGCCCGAAGCCAGGACTAGAACCGGCAATACAAGCTGGGATTCAAGTGCGCGTACAACCCCGCGCCGTCGCCATCCGCGGCGCACTGAACAGTCCAATCAATCTTGTTCGCAATGCGAAGGTACAGGAAGAGCTGAAGTTGGACGACGATCAGAAAGCCAAGATTCAAGAGGCTCTGCAAACGGTCAATGCGCAGCGTCAGAAGTTGTTCACCGCATTGCGAGGATTGCAGGGCGACGAACGACAAAAGAAGATGGCGGAGTTACAGAAGAAGATGCAGGACGAAACAGCCGAGGCAACGAAAACGATCCGTGCAGCGCTGAAGCCTGAACAGGCCCAGCGGTTGGACCAGATTTTGCTCCAGGTTCGCGGGCTTCAGGCACTCAGTGATGCTGCGGTGGCCGAGAAACTCCAATTGACGCCTGAGCAAAGAAAGCAGATCCAGGATGCCGGCGCCGCTGGGCAACAGAAGCGTGCCCAGTTAGTACAAGACTTCCGCAACGGAAACGTCGAGCGAACAAAGTACCGCGAGAAACTCGATGAGATCGCCAAGGAGACGGAGACCAAAACGATAGACGTGCTGACCGACGAGCAAAAGGCTCAGTTCGAGAAGATGAAGGGAGCAAAGTTCGAATTGCCCCAACGGCGCTTTCAATTTCAAGCCGTGCCCCTCCAACCGGGTCAGCTAAGGAAGATCCGGATTCAGCCGCAGAAGATTCAACGCAACGGCAACAAGATTCAAATCCGCATTCAAGCTGCCGAATAAGTAGCGAGGTGCGACCGGATCGCGGCTGGGCCCTTGCGTGCGCCTTCCACAACGTCCTATGTCAAGTCACTCGTCAGTCGGCCTTCTTGGCCTTTTTCTTCTTCGCCGACCGCATCTGCTTCATCTTCTCTTTCTGCTCAGGCGTGAGCATGCCCGTGATTGCTTTCATCATCTTGCGTTGCACGGCCTGGATCTCTGGGGCAACCTTGTCCATTTTCTCTTGCTGTTCGTCGGTGAGTTGAATGGATGTTTGAACGGCCAGGAAGAAGTCTCGGCCTTTCTCGCCAGCTTCCATAGCCTTCTTTGCCGCTTCCTTGGCGGCAGTGCTCTGCTCTTCCGTGAGGATCTCATTCACCTTGTCGAGGATCTCTTTCATCTTCGGCCCCGCCTCCTCACGGATCTCCTTTAGCTTCTGCTTCTGCTCGTCAGTGAGGTCCAACTGCTTCAGGGTCTCCCCGAGTTTCATCATCCGCATCATCGCTTGAGATGTCGGGCTAAGCTTCACGGGTTTGCGTTTTGGCTTCTCCTGGGCCATCGCCGGAATGGCGATCAACAGTGCGACAACCGTTACTAGCATGTGTCGTTGGATTCTCATTGATGCATCTCCTTGGAAATTGGATTAACCACACCCCCGCCGCTGTTCGTTCCCGCGGAGCGATTCCCACGGCCGCCGGGGAAATGTGTCTTGGCCTGCGTCGTTCTATTGGCCAAGCGTCATTTGGTGTCGAACTACTGTAGCACAGCCTCCATGCAGTCGAAAGCAAGGTAGCACCATTAGACGCGCGCAGAACTCATCGGGGCCATTGTCTCTGCGGTGTGCTGGGGCGGCTACTGGACTGATGCGAACACTCGTCTTGATCCTTGAGGCTTCGATATGAGGAGAATTGCACCCGGTTGATAGGGCGGCTAGATTAGTAGAGCCTGGGGTCTCTGGGGCGTACTGGATTCCTAGGATATGACAGGATAGAGAATATGAGGCTCGCCAGTTCCGACGACAATCGCAGATTTGTGGTTCTCTTCCTTGCATTCGTTCCCATCGAGTCTGTGTCTCTGGCTATCGCGGACGATGATGCATATGGGCCGGTGAGGCAACTAACGTTCAGTGACGCCAATGACGAGGACGGGGCCTTTGCTGTGGCGGATGACGGAACGGTCCACTTCGTCTGGATCTCCGATCGGGCTGGCAACACCGACGTTTGGATTAAGTCGTCGAAAGACGGAATCAAGTGGGGCGAGCCGCGGCCCGCGGTGCAGACGCCGGCCGACGACCTCATGAACAGTCTGGTGCGCACTAAGGACGGCCTCTACCACCTGACGGGGCGCAGTGGAACTTGGCACACCGGTCAGTTCGCCACCTATGACAGTACCTCGACGGACCTCATCCACTGGACGAAGCCTGTCCGCTGGTCCGAGAAGGGCGCAGCCGGCTATTTTCAGGAGGCCCGCAATGGACACTACTGGCTACTGACTTTGTCGCGACGCTCGGGGAACTACGATCTTTACCTGCAGCGCTCGCGCGACAAGGGCAAAAAGTGGAGCGATCCGGTCCGTCTGACGCGCGATCCATTGGATGACTTCCTTTTCGGATTTCGCATCACCCAAGATGGCTCGTTTCTTCTGGTCTGGGAGCGGCACGATCCCTCGGTATCGGGAGGATTGCTGGGGAGATCGGCCGATGTCTATCTGACGACCTCTTCAGATGGCATCCAGTGGGATACCCCTAAGCTGCTGACGCCGGAGTCGGCAAAATCAGAGACCGACACAATACCCGCCTTGCTGGAGGCCCCGGACGGGCAGATCTACGCGGTCTGGATAACGACTCGGGGGTCAAATGGACCGGCGGTCGTAGGCGTTCCCGTGTGGCCTCGCCAAGATCTCGCCAACATCCGTCGCGTGCCGGCGGAGGGCTACTCAGTCCGCAGCCAAGCTCTGGGGGGCGGGCGTTGTTTGCTAGCCTGGGTCAAAACGGTCTCCGGCCGAAACCATGACTACTTCTTCCGGATTCTCGACAGTTTCGATTTCGATAGCTTCGCCCCTGCGGGATTCTGAAGCAGATTGACGAAGGCAGACTCACATGACTCATCTCAAGACGCCCGGTATGGATGTAACGAAACATGACATCACAACTAGCAGGCGTTCGTTCCTAAAGACCGTTTCGTCCTGTTCCTGTTCCTGTTTCTGCGAGTCCTTTGTCTTTGGTTCGAGCAAGATTCCCGTTGTCCTGCGGTTTGGCCTTATTGCGGATGTTCATCAAGATGTAATGCATGACGGATGTCGACGAATTAAGGCATTCGTAGAAGCAATGAATGAAGCCAAGGCCGATTTCATTTGCCAGCTTGGCGACTTTTGCTGGCCTCATGCACGTAATCGAGGATTCCTTGAATGCTGGCGGGAATTCGACGGACCTCGATATCATGTGCTCGGGAATCACGATATGGATGGTGGATATACGCGGGAGCAGACTGTGGCCTTCTTGGGGATGCCAGGCAAGCACTACTCTTTTGACAAAAAGGGAGTGCACGTTATGGTTCTTGATGGAAATGATGCGGGCGGCACGAGCAAAGGCTACAAGCGATTCATTTCCAAGGAGCAGTTGAGTTGGATTAGCAGAGATTTGGAGGCCACGTCGCTGCCTACCATAGTCTTCACCCATCAAACATTGGATCACTCTACGGGTGTCGAAAACAGTGAAGACGTACGCAAGACACTCGAAGAAGCAAAGACCGAGACAGGGCAGAAGAAGGTAGTGGCCTGTTTCTGCGGTCATCACCATGACGATCAGGCGAAGCAGATCAATGGCATCCATTACATTCGCATCAACAGCGCGTCATACACATGGTTAGGAGGCGAATTCAAGCATGAGAGCTACGGCAAAGATATCCACCGGGGATTCCCCTGGATTTCACACACGGCGCCGTACAAAGACCCGCTTTGGGCGCTTGTAGAAATGGATTTGACCAAAGCCCACATCGTCATAAGAGGAAAGAAGACCTCCTGGGTCGGCCCCACTCCGTGGGAACTTGGCATCGACAAGGACACGAAGGACCCCAACGTTTGTGCTCCGCGAATATCGGATCGCGTGCTTCGGTTTTGGAACAAGACATGAACTACGCACAAGGGAATACGAACGAGCCGGATGCAGGCGATGCAAATAGTCGCGTCAGATCCACACCGTAACGCCGAGCGGCTGTCCCGTTTCCTCGAACGTTCTCTCGGATGCGTCAGCGGTTTTTAGAAAGTGAAGCCTTCTCTGGTTCGTGTCACAAGGATACGCCGATCGGTCGCATAGGGAGAGTAACAGAAGGAGACGCGCTGATGATGGCAACAACCTACGTATGTGCGGCGACAGTCCTCCTGTCTGCGTCTCCAGCGACACAGGTAGACCATGCGACGATCGTACGTTTTGCAGACCGGCACCCCAGCGGCAAGGTGATCGAGTATTGGCGTCTGACGCACGACCCCGCGGTGCGTGACTGGGCGAATTACCACAATCAGGACTGCTGGAGCCCCGATGGCAGGTACTTGTGCTATACGCACTTCAGTTCCTTTCACAAAGGAGCCGCAGACTCCTATGATCCTGCTTACAGGCCGGGACTGGAGCCACCAGGCGTACACATCATTGACCTGCACAAGAGGGAGAATGTGGCCATGGGTCCGGGCGGCACGCCGCGATGGGCGAAACAACACAACTGGCTGTTCTTCTCGCGACGCAACCCCAAGTCGACCGGTGAGCCCTGTCAGGTCTGTCGCTACGACTGCGCCACGGGCCAGACCGATGTGATCACGACCGGTATGAAGCACCTGGGCTCGACCGATCACCAGGACAGGTGGATCTTCGGCCACCGCAGTCGGCATGTCGCTGCTGACAAGCGGTGGGGCCCTCTGGCGCGAGCCCGGATCCAGACGGGCAGCAAGCTGGAAGTGATTTATGAGGAGCGCCCAGCCGGTGGCCGGCCGCTCTGCAACCCCCGGCACGACGTGTTGACCGTAAGATCCAATAGCTCCAAGTTCTCGTCTTTGAAAGGGTTCGAGGCCATCCGCAGTTGGATGGATCTGGACGGTTCGAACGTCCGCATGGGCGTACCCAGGGCGCAACCCTGCCACATGTCGTGGTCCGGTGACGGCCAGTGGCAGTTGATGGGCAACCACCAGATGCGCGGACGCCGATGGGATGAGCCGTTTCCCAGCGACGTCCATCTGTTGGCAAATATCAGCGTGGGCGACATCAGCGCCTGCGGGCGCAGCGGTCGTTGGATATGCGGAGACTACGAAGTGGCCGACCTGCGTTCAGGGGACGGTGTCCACCTGCCACGACCCCCGGCGAACATCTGCTTCCCGGTCAACCAGGGCGACCTGCTCGACAAATCAAATGCACACGATGCGGATCCCAAAGGTAGCCCGGATGGGACCAAGATTTCCTTCGTCTCAAACCATGACCTGCAACGTGCGCCTTTCGCGCAGATAACTGCCAACTTCGACGGGGTCACGCTACGCGTCACCACAACGGACGGTTTTCCGGAGTCGGGGGATCTGTGTGTGGGCTCCGAAGTGATTGCCTACAAATCAAAGACCTCGACATCATTCGAGGGAATTGAGAGACATAAATACGGAACAGGCTACCCTCGGAACCCGTACAGGAACCAGTACGTGACGCCGCTTGCGGCACAACTGATGAACGCAGAGGAAAAGGCAAGGGCATTGCCGCCTTGGGGCTTGATGGTCAAGGCGTTGGAGGAAGAAGGCGAGACGGACGATTGCCTGGTCTACCAACGAGAGACAGACGTTTACGTAAGTGTGGTGCGACTCCCGGATCCACCGCACTTGCGTCGCACGGCAGCCGGGGCGGAACTGATCCCGGGTGAAAACCACTGGGAGACATATGGCTACTTCCTCGAACGGGATGGCGAACGTACAGAAGGCGGGCCGCTGCGGCCAGGGCAGTCCGTAACCTTGGATCGAGACGGAGCCTACGTCGCCATCGCTGTAGAGTGGAGCGGCCTTGAGGGCAAGCCGAGCCTACCCGTGCAGCTCCGATCCGGAATGCGTCTGACAGTGCTGCGCGAGAAGCCGGATGACTTCTCGTGGACCGAGCGCGTGTGGCTGGTCGACGGCGTTGAAGTGGACGAGCAGAAGGCTAGGGCGGCCGAAGCGGCGGTGTGCGAAATCCGTCACCTGCGCGATGGAGTCACACGGCGGGAGCGGTTCGAGCGCGGCGTCTTGACGGGGGCGGAAGACCTGAATGCGGACGGCGAGGCGACGCGGCGCCTCACATACCAGAATGGCAAGCTGACAACGCGCGAGTACTGGCAGTCTGGCCAGCAGGGACCGATCAGTCGAGAAGTCTTTGGAGCCGACGGTTTCAAGACCGATGAGATACGTTGGCGTTACGGCGGACAGAAAGAGGAGTACGATCACTGGTACTACGACCGTGGATGGCCCATCAAACGAGTTCACCGAGAAGGGCGGGAGGTCTACGAGAAGCGTGGCGACACCTGGCACACAGTCAAGAGAGACTACTGAGCCAAGCTGCCACATCAGGCAGGAGGCCCGGATCGTAAACCCGTCGAACAGCCACATTGCTTCTCTGGGAGACAACTTGATCCGTTATCATAGTTGCCAGAAGAATTCTCTGATTCTTCGACGAACAGGAGACAGGCCGTGAGTTTGGACAGATTCTTCTTGACAACTCTTGCCATGTTATTTGGCGTGACGGTCACTCGTGCCACGGCTGAAGACTTCGGGGAACATGGCTTCGCTGACTCGGGCGGCGTGAAGATTCACTATGTGGCCAAGGGTAAGGGGCCACTGCTGGTGATGATTCACGGCTTCCCGGACTACTGGTATACGTGGCGAAAACAGATGCCGGTGCTTGCGGAGCATTTTCAAGTGGTTGCGATTGACCTGAGGGGTTACAACAAGAGCGACAAGCCAAGAGGTGTGGAGAACTACGCAATGTCCAAACTGGTCGGCGATGTGAAAGCGGTCGTCGATCATTTCGGAAAGAAGCAGGCTGTAATCGTCGGGCATGATTGGGGAGGAGCGATTGCATGGTCGTTCGCCATGGAACATTCCGAGATGGCCGAGCGGCTGGTGATTCTGAACCTTCCGCACCCGAACGCGCTGCGCCGTGAGCTGGCGAACAATCCTGAGCAACAAAAGGCATCAGCGTACGCTCGACGGTTTCAGCAGCCCGAAGCCGCTTCGCAACTGACCGCCGAAGGATTGGCGTTCTGGGTAAAGGAAGCGGATGCTCGCAAGAAGTACGTCGAGGCGTTCAGGCGATCGTCGTTCGAGGCAATGTTGAACTACTACAAAGCCAACTATCCCCGCGAGCCATACGAGCAATCAGCTAACACGCGCAAAGTCAAATGTTCCGTGCTCATGATCCACGGACTCAAGGACACTGCCCTCTTGCCCGGCGGACTGAACGATACTTGGCAGTGGCTGGAAAGGGATTTGACTCTCGTCACCCATCCCGATGCTGGCCACTTCGTTCAACACGACGCGACTGAGTTCGTGACAAAACAAATGAAGAACTGGCTCAGAAGATAAACAAGATGGCGTGAGACTCAATAGACCCGAAAGGCCGAGCCAGCGAGCCACACAACATCCATCCGACTCGGCGATTCGCCAGGGGCGACATCGAAGGCCTAAAGACGCAGATCAAGTGTGGTTATTTGCTGTCGCCTGCATTCGCCTTTTTGGCCAGCCGTCCTTCGACGAAGCGGGCGAAATTCCTGAGCGTCTTGGCCGCGAACGGCGCATCCGCAACCTCGCCCAAGATTTCCGCAACGTCGAGCCCCGCTGATTTGAGTTCGTCTGCCTGCTCCATGACGTACGATCGCATGACGTCTGCATCAAATTCCGGGTGGAACTGAAGTCCCCAGCCGCAATCCCCAAGGCGAAAGGCATGATTCGGCTCATGGGCATTGGCAGCTAAACATGTAGCATTCGACGGCAAGCGCCGCACCGTCTGTAAATGTGTGACATGAACGAAGAAGGACTGCGGAAGCCCTTGAAACAGAGGGTCATTGGCGCTCGCGGGATGGAGCTGAATGGCGACCGTTCCGATTTCTTTTCCAGATGGGTGGAAGCCAACCTGACCACCTGCGGCTCGCGCAAGGAGTTGGTGCCCGTAGCAGATGCCGAGAAGAGGAGTACGAGCTTCCAGTAGCGAAGGTATCCACTCCTCCACCTTGACGCTCCATGGTAGGTCATCCGTCACCATGGAATGTGATGCGGTCAGAATGACACCCGCACACTTCGCTGCGGCCGGGAGTGCAGCACCATGTTCCGCGTCCAAGACACAAGTCTCGATGTCGACTGGGCCAAGCATGGCCGCCGTCCACTTGTCAAAATCTCCAAACCGTTCCGCCGTGGCAGGAAACGTTGTACCGAGTTTGACAATATACAGCATCTTCATAATTCGCCGGTGGACCAGCTTGTATTCGTACAGCCCAATTGCGGGCCTTGCAGGCCAAGATCCAAGACTTCGTTGTTATCGGGGGTCAACGCGGAATTTGGCAGTTGCGGCTTTCGGCGCGACTGCCATGCCGAAAGGTCTTATGCGGCGGTGTGGTACAGAACTTC
>CAZURK010000008.1:0-125567 GCA_964623055.1 uncultured Pirellulaceae bacterium | reverse complement strand
AAGCGAGCTTGGAAAACCGATGTCGGCGGTCGCCTGACAAGCCCCGTTATCGCTGGGGGCAAGGTATTTGTGGCTTCGGTGGATACGCACACTGTCCATGCGATCGACGCCGCCACCGGCAGACGGGTATGGGAATACACCGTTGGCGGGCGAGTCGATTCGCCGCCGACTGTCTACAAGGGCCTCGCGCTATTCGGGTGTGCCGATGGGTGCGTCTACGCCTTGCGTGCAGCCGATGGCCAGCTTGTTTGGCGATTTCGCGCGGCACCAATGGACCAGCGTCTGACGGCGTTCGAGCAGATCGAGTCGGTTTGGCCCGTCCCGGGCAGCGTGCTCGTCCAGGACGACGTTTTGTATTGCGTAGCGGGCAGGTCGATGTTCCTGGACGGCGGTTTGACGCTGTGGCGGCTGGAGCCGAAGACGGGACGTGTGTTGTCGGAGACCGTGCTGGACGATAGCGATTCGAAGTCCGATCAGGGGCTGCAGTCTTACGTGAGCTGGCTGAACATGCCAACCGGTCTGCCCGACATCCTGTCTTGTGACGGCCGTTACGTCTACATGCGATCGCAGCCCTTCAAGCTGGACGGATCGCGCCTGCCGTTGGAGGCGATGCCCAGCGGGCCTGACGCAGACCGCGGAGCGCCGCCGGCCACGCAACGAGCCGACATTGCACATCTGTTCAGTCCCACCGGATTCCTGGACGACACCTGGTGGCACCGCACTTACTGGATGTATGGCAGCCGATTTGTCAGTGGCTGGTGCGGGTACTTCCGAGCCGGCAAGGCGACTCCATCAGGACGGATTCTCGTGTTCGACGAATCGAAGATCTACGGCTTCGGCCGCAAGCCCAAGTACTACCGGTGGACGACGCCGATCGAACATCACCTGTTCGCTGCCAACAAGACGCCGCCACCGGCATCGCAGTCGCCCGACGAACGGCCGGGAGAAGGCGACTATCTGGTCGATCTTCACTGGACCAAGGACCTGCCGCTGTTTGCTCGAGCGATCGTACTGGCCGAAGGCACGCTGTTCGTCGCCGGACCGCCGGACTTGGTCAACGAGGACGAAGCCTTCAAGAGAATCGACGCCCCCGAGGTGCAAACTCAGCTTGCCGATCAGGTCGGTGCTCTAGAAGGCAAGCAAGGCGCCCTGCTCTGGGCGGTATCCGCCAACGACGGAGAGAAACTGGCCGAGTACCAACTCGACGCGCCACCAGTGTTTGACGGTATGGCGGCAGCCGGAGGATGTCTGTATTTCTCAACGACCGACGGCAAACTCGTCTGCTTGGCCGGCAGGTAGACGCCTGCTGCGGAGCTCTGACGTGACCAGTGATTTGTAAAAGCTTAGCTTCAGGGTGGCCGGGGTTGGAGGGCGCAGCCCGAAACCCCGGGGCTTCCTTCGCTGACGCTCAGTCCAGCCCCGGCCACCCAACCCCACGTTTTCGCCTTGACGAAGCACCAGTGGGATGGACGGATTCGCGCGATGGTTGAAGATGGTGCGCGGATGAATCTCCTTTTCCTCCGAGCGGCCCTGGCAAGCCATTTCGACTGGGAAGGGTATGTGGGGCAGTTCGCCAGGAGAGAACTGCTAACTGAGACCAACTCATAGAATCAGAGCGACTCACCCCAAAGTCACCGTATTTCAACTGACGATGTTGATTGAGTATGCGTGGGCGCACGGTTTGCGCCGCACCCGCAATCTGCTGCCACTCACGAGGACACGGACGTCATGCCACTCAGCACGGCCACCCCCAACCGACGAGTGCTCGTCGGTTCGTTTGCGTTCAGCATTTGCCTCTTGTCTGCCATAACGGTTCCGTCACCCGCGATAGCCCAGGATCGGATCTGGCACGGTTACGTGGACGGAGTCTTCCGTGGCGGGTCAAACCGCGAAGTCGGGACGCTGGACCTCTTCGCTCCGCTGATGCAGTCAGAGAACGAACTGCTGTTCGCCGATATGCGCGGCGGACTGGGGGACGATAGAAGTGCGGAAGGCAACTGGGGCCTGGGCTATCGCCGGATGCTTCCCTCGGGATGGATCGCGGGCATGTATGGCTTCTACGATCTGCGGGAAAGCGCCTTCGGCAACACGTTCCACCAGGCCATGTTTGGAGCGGAGTTGATGGACGTGAACTGGGATTTTCGCATCAACGGCTACGGGCCGGATGGCTCGCCGAAGTTTGCTGCTGGTGGCGGCGGTGGACCAAGCGGCATATTCTTCAGCGGCAACAACATTCTCCTTATGACTCCCGCGGGTGGCGAGGAGCGAGCCTACTACGGTATGGACGCGGAAATCGGCCGCCTGCTGTACTTGTTCGGAGGGCCGCTGGATGCCGAAGTCCGCGGTTACGTAGGGGTTATTACTTCGACAATGACGCGGCCGGATTCCCCGAGATTGCCGGTCCGCGAGCACGAGTTGAATTGCGGATGTTCGATTTGCCGTGGCTAGGTCCGGAATCGCGCGTCGTGTTCGGTGGCGAGATCCAGTATGACAACGTCAGGGATACGCAAGCCACGGGGCTGGTCCAAGTTCGTGTTCCGCTTGGCCGCCTGTTCTCACGTGGCCGACGATTGTCGCCGTTGCAGCGGCGCATGGTCGAGCCAATCGTTCGTGATATCGACGTTGTGACCAATTCGACGCCGAGCACGGCTCAAACGCAAACCGTGCTGACCGACGGTGGCAACCCAATCACGTTGACACACATCGATTCCAACGCAGGCGGCGCGAATCTCGGTACGTTCGAGAATCCCTTTACCATTCTGCCTGTTACACAAGGGTCGAACATCGTCTATGTCCATGCCGACAGCGTATACAACAACCAAAGCTACGTCCTGAACGCCAATCAGCGGCTGCTGGGCGAGGGCAACGGCAATCAGCACTCTGTCAACACCGACCAACTTGGCATGATCAACTTGCCTGCTGGCAACGGTGGCACGAATCGGCCCGTGATTCAGAACGTACAGGGTGTGGCGTTGGACGTCGCAAACGTCAGCGAAATCTCCAACTTCGCGATCACTGGTGCCGGCACAGCCGCGCGGCTGAACGGTCTGACAGGCAACGTCAACCTCAACCGTACGCTGATCAGTGGCGGTGCGACAGGCATCGACATCTTGGGTGGCAGTGGCACATTCACAGACGTGACAATTGAAGACTCGTCCACGGCCGGCATCGACATTACCGGCGGTTCGTCCACAGTTAACTTTGGCGGCCCGAACAATCCAGGGGCCGGCCAGTTCGGCCCCAGTACAATCGACCAGAACACCAACGGCAGCACTGTCGCGGTCTCCGGTGGACACAGCGGCTCGTTCACACAGGATGCCGGGAGTGGAATCATCGCCACCAACGGCGACGGCCTGCAATTCAACGGTGCCGACGGCAACTACAACTTCAACGGCCCCGTCACGCTGAACGGCGGCAATGCGGGCATCGATATCCTGGGCGGTTCGGCCGGTAGCTTCACCTTCAGCAATACCACCATCACCGATCCGACTGGCATAGGCTTGAATGTCGACGGCGGCTCGGCCGATGTAACCTTCGAATCTGGCAGTAGCATCACGCAGAACACGTACAACCAGCCCTTGATCGACATGATGGGTGGCCACACGGGCACGGTGACCTTCGATTTGGGAACCAACCTGGAAGCGACCAACGGCACGGGTCTTCAATTCATGGACGCGGACGGCACCTACAACTTCAACGGCGATATCACCCTCGACGGCACCAGCAACTCGGCCGATACGGGCATCGACATCATCAGCGATTCGGCCGGCACGTTCACCTTCGCTGGTACGTTCGCAAATCCGAACGAGATTACTAACGATCAGGGCGTGGCGGTCAACATGGACAGCAGCCCCGGTTCGGCCACGTTTAGCGATCTGCGGATCAACCAGTCGGTGGGCGCCGGTGTGCGGGCCAACAACTCGGGGTCGTTGACCCTCGACTTCGTCGATATCGACAACACGACGGGTGACGGAATCAATGTGACCAACACGAACCTGACGGTCAACCTCGTCCAGATCGGCTTAAACACAGGAATTGGTGACGACGGGATCGAAGTCGTCAATAGCGATGGCACCGACCGAACGGCGACGATTCTCGGCAACAATATCTTCCCGTTGGCCGGGACAGGCATTGCTAATCGCGGTATCTACATTAGCTCCAGCGGCACGGGAACGCTGGAGGCGGATGTGCGGTTCAATTTTATCGATTCGACCAATCAGACGATACTGACTACCTCCGGTCCGACGGCCGGTTCCCTGATCCTGGATCTGCAAAACAGTACCTTGACTACCAACACTCCTGGAGTATTTACGGAAGAACACGTAGGTGGCGGCCTCAATTCGACGATCGTCCGCTCGTGGGATAGTCCGAATCAGGTCATTGGCGCGATCATTTCCGGCACGGGCGGTGGCGGGATTCGGTTCGACCAGGTCACCTTCGATGCCGATGGGGACCCAAGTAACGGCTACCAGCAGGTACCGTTCACTGGCGATCTGGATATCGGATCGGCTCCGCCGCAAACCATCGCGCGGGTGACGGGCGACGGCCTGTCGTTCATCAACCCGACTGGCGTGCTGAGTATTGAGACGCTGTATGTTGCCAGCTTCAATGGTACCGGCTTGGAAGTGGATGCATCGGGAGGCACGGTGTTCGACCTCTCCGTGGGGGGCGGGACGATTGATACGTCCGGCGGCGACGCGATTGTCTTGAACGGAGTCAATAACTTCTCGCTGAACAACTCCACGGTGAACAACGGCGCAGCATTCGACACGCTCAATGCGGCCAGTAGCAACTTGTCAGGAACCGGAAATACCGCGCCCACCTTGAATTGCACCGACGGTGGTGGCAATACCGGTTCGATTACCATCAACGGCACGTCGTGCCCGTAGTAAGATAGACGGAACCGCTTCGCCTACCTCCGCTCCGTCACGGTGGAAGGGCGATGGGCTGTTTCTGCAGATGGCTCATCCGTGATGCTCCCGCGCATGCGTTCGGCGACGCGGTCGGTGATATCGACCGCGGAGGAGAAGGCGAAGACGACGCTGTCGTTTTTCGTCACGACCATACTCAAGCCTAACTCCGAGGCGACCGACTGGGCCACGGGTCTTACTTCCTCGCGAAACTGATGGATCAGACGCCGCTTGCCGGCGTTCAGGTTCTGTTGGGCTTCTGCGCTCGCCTGATTCAGTTGCGCCCCCAATTGGCGATCGACCAGTTGTAGCTCGGCTTGCTGTTTCTTTAGTTCCTCTTCGGTCTCAGGTGGCTCCGATCCAAATTCGTCCTTCTTCTGGTCGTACTGTCCACGTAGCGCCACCTGATACTTCTTCAATTGCTCGTTCAGTAAATCGGCCTGCTGCTTGGCAGCATTGGACATCTGCACGTCGCGCCCAAGTTGCTCGGCAACCGCGTCCAGGTCGATTACCGCCACACCGCCGGGAGCGGCCGCTGGTCTGACGTCTTGCCGATCACCACCGACGAGAAACGCAGCAACAAGGCCTGCAGACAGTTGCATTCCAACCGCGCGTCCTGATAATCTGGGAATGGCCGGTTCCGCGTCAAGTCGAGGATGACGGGTAGGCCGGAACAAGTCCGCGCAGTTCCGGCACGAATGCAGAAAGACGCCGGAACTGCGCGGACTTGTTCCGGCCTACGCATTTGCCAGTCAAACATGACTGGATGCGGAACTAGACGGATGCACTCTCTCGATACAGGAGATGAACGACATGATCACGGCAACGCGAAATGGCGGTTACGTGCACATCGGAATCCTCACGGTCGTGGCACTTCTTGTCGGTATGGGAGTGCCGGTCGCTGCAGAGTCGGCGGACAAGAGTGATGTGGGTCAGTTGGCCGAGCAGATCCTGGAAAAAACGGGCGTGCGAGGAGGGCTGATCATACATCTCGGCTGCGGCGACGGGAGGCTGACGGCCGCGTTACGCACGAAGGCCTGCTACTTGGTACACGGGCTAGATGACGACCCGGAAAACGTTGAAAAGGCCCGACAGACGCTTTTGGATCTTGGCGTCTATGGAGACGTATCCGTGGATCGTTTCTGCGGCAAGCAACTGCCGTACGTCGACAACCTGGTAAATCTGGTCGTGGCAAGTGGCGAGTGTCAGGTGGCAAGTGAGGAGATTGCCAGAGTGCTGGCCCCGAATGGTGTGGCGTTGGTGCCAGCGGTCAGCGATCAGCGGTCAGCGATCAGTCGCGAAGAAATCAGAATTGGCAGCAGAGTCTGGCGGCGGCTGGTCAAGCCGTGGCCAAAGGAGATCGACGAGTGGACCCACTACCTTTATGACGAAAGCGGGAACGCCGTTTCTCAGGACATGGTCGTCGGACCGCCTCGCCATTTTCAATGGACTGGCAGCCCGCGGTGGGCGCGGCACCATGATCGGCGGGCGAGCGTCAGCGCCATGGTCTCGGCCGGCGGCCGGATCTTCTATATCTTCGACGAGGGTTCGACTGCTTCGATCATGTTGCCACCGAAGACGGTTTTGATTGCTCGCGATGCGTTCAACGGAACCATTCTTTGGAAGCGAGACATCCCTACGTGGCATACGCACCTGTGGCCGTTCAAAAGC
This sequence comes from uncultured Pirellulaceae bacterium, assembly GCA_964623055.1. Classification (GTDB taxonomy): domain Bacteria; phylum Planctomycetota; class Planctomycetia; order Pirellulales; family Pirellulaceae; genus JADHUC01. The sequence goes on along the minus strand of CAZURK010000008.1, from coordinate 118,986 downwards.
GGGCCAACCCAGCTTCAACGCCGCTTGGTGGCCATCGGCGACACGGTTTACGTGACACTTGGGCTTGACGCATCGTTGGTCGCATTGGATGCGGCCACGGGCGAGACCGTGCGGACCTATGGGGACACCTTTGCGACTGAGGAAGTAATAGCTTCGCAGGGCGTGCTGTTCGCACTGGTCAACGAGAAGCCACAGAACTACGACGACTTCAAACCCGAAGACGTAGGCATCGGTGCGGAGCGCGACCGCGTAATGCGCGATTGGCCGTGGAACGAGAAGCCGCGATACATCGTGGCGTTGGATGCCGAGACGGGCAGACAGATGTGGAATGCGCGCACGCCTGTTGTTCCCCTCACGCTGGCAGTCGACGCGGATCGTATCTATTTCCATGACGGCGATAAAGTGGTTGCCCTGGATCGCAAGACGGGAGCCCCGTTGTGGAGTTCCGATCCCGTGGAACGTCAGGCAAAGGTGCCCACCAACATCACGCCGACACTTGTGGTCTACGAGGATGTTGTGTTGTTCTACGGCGCGACGAGGAAGCTGACAGGCGTCTCGGCCAAGACGGGCAAGGTCCTTTGGACCGAGCCACATCCGCGCTCCGGCCACTACTGCCCGGAGGACGTGCTGGTAGCGGGCGGTCTGGTGTGGGGCGGCGAAATCGCAGGTGGGCGCGACAGCGGCGTGTTCATCGGACGCGACCCGCGCACGGGTGAAATCAAGAGCCAGTTTCCACCCGATATCGACATCTACTTCATGCACCAGCGCTGTTATCGCAGCAAGGCGACGGACCGTTTTCTGATCCCGGGCTGGACCGGCACCGAGTACATCGACTTCCGTAACAAGCACTGGGTCACGAATCACTGGGTGCGCAGCGGCTGCATCTATGGGATTATGCCCTGCAACGGTTTGACCTACACCACGCCACACGACTGCGCCTGTTACATGCAGGCGAAGCTATACGGGTTCTGTGCGCTCGCCGCGGGGCGAGAGTCGAAGAGTCCGCCGGAGAATCGGTTGGAGCGCGGACCGGCGTACGACAATGCTGGTTCGTCCCTACCAGTCAGCGGCACGGTTAGTCTGGATGGCAAGCCTGCTGCGGGCCTGACCGTGGAATTACAGCCGAAGGCTGGCGGCTCGCCTTTGCGTGGCGTGACCGACTCGAATGGTCGTTACGAATTGCGCGGCGAAGTCGGCCGCAATGGAGCGAAGCCCGGTGAATACACCGTCACCATTATCAAATCGGACGAAGCCGACGAATGGCCGACGTACAGAAATGACCTGGCCCGTAGCGGATTCACGACGGCTTCTGTGTCCGCGGATTTAGCGACGAAATGGAAGGCCAAGGTGGGTGGTCGGCTGTCAAGCGTGGTAGTTGCCGACGGCAAGCTGTTTGTGGCGTCGGTAGATACGCATACGGTTCATGCCCTAACTGCCGATTCCGGCGAGGCCGTGTGGAGCTTCACGGCGGGTGGGCGTGTTGATTCACCACCTACAATCTGGAACGGGCGTGTGCTGTTCGGGTCTGCCGATGGATTCGTGTACTGCCTGCAGGCTTCTGACGGCGAGTTGGCGTGGCGATTCCGCGCGGGGCCGGAAGACCGGCGGATGACGTCTTTCGAGCAAGTCGAATCGGTCTGGCCGGTGTCCGGAAGTGTGCTCGTGCAAGACGGGGTCGTCTATTGCGTGGCCGGAAGGTCGATGTTCCTGGACGGCGGTTTGCGCTACCTGCGGATCGACGCCGACAGCGGCAAGTTGATCTCGGAGGTCATTTTCGACGAAAACGACCCGGAAACGGGCGAGAACCTGCAGACACACGTCGAGGTCAGAAACATGCCGGTGGGACTTCCCGACGTTCTATCAAGCGACGGCAAGTTCCTGTACATGCGGTCCCAGCAGTTCGACCCGGAAGGCAAACGTGCTTCGCTGGTCCAGATCAAAGGTAGCGACCTTGACCGGGGCGCTGACCAGCAAGGCCCGGCCACACACCTGTTTTCGCCCACCGGTTTCCTGGACGACACTTGGTGGCACCGGTCCTACTGGGTCTACGGCCAGCGTTTCTCGGAAGGAGCCGGCGGCTGGCCTCAGGCCGGCAAGTTTGCTCCCGCGGGCAGGATCATGGCGGTCGACGACTCCAACGTATACGGCTTCGGGCGCAAACCGGTGTACTACAGGTGGAGAACGCCGCTGGAATATCACTTGTTCTGCGCTGCCAAGAAGCCGGAAACCGTGCGCGAACCGGCCAGCCCTGCGCCGAAGGCCAAACCAAGCTCGAACGCGAGACCCAAGGCAAAGGCAAGACGTACGGCAAAGCCGCGGGTCCAACATCCCCGCTACGAATGGTCGCGCAACATCCCCTTCTTTGTCCGCGCAATGGTCCTGGCCGACAAGACGCTGTTCATCGCCGGCCCGCCAGATGTTGTGGACGAGGAGGAAGCGTTCCGCCGAGTCGGTGATCCCGAGATGGACGCGAAGCTGGCCGAGCAAGACGCCGTGCTGAACGGCGCGAAAGGCACTCTGCTCTGGGCGGTCTCCGCGGAGACGGGCGACAAGCTGGCCGAGTACAAATTCGACTGTTTGCCCGTTTTCGACAGCCTGATCGCCACCAAAGGTCACTTGTATGTGTCCACCACCGACGGCGAGGTTGTGTGTTTCGCCGGTAACGACTAGACAGACCCGCCCTTGCCGCCCTAAGGGCGGGTTCCGGGTTCTGAATCGAGCGGGTCGGACCGGCCAGGACGACGTTCTTCCGATGTGGGTTGCTGGAGTCCTAGCTCAAGGAGGCTGCTGGGATGGGAGACCGGCGTCTCCGTGCTCTGGAGTTCACCCCACTCCCAACAATCCTTGGTTGTGGGGAAGTGGGCTTCGCCAAGCTCCGCCAGACTCTGAGCCCCGAGCGGCCGCGGCGATCTCCAAGCGGGAACGAACAGAACGGGCACACCCTCTCGCTCGAATGCCACTCCGAAAGGAAAGACGCATTGCGAGTCTGGTTCGCAGCGTCTCAAAAAGCGATACCGTGTTGTTCCCTTAGTGTCCATATGCCCGCTGGTAATGCGCACCACGCGGCGAGACCCTGGTTAGAATAGCGTCGGAGCCGAGCAAAGGAATGTAGCGAACGCACTCCACCCGGTGGCACGATGCAGCGAGACAGGTCGCTCAGAGGCTACGATGGCCTCTGCAGATCGAAGCCTCTCAAGGAACTGCTGCACGTTGGCACTCTGGGGTCCATCCACTTGAAAGTCACCGGGGTCTAGTTCATGGCCGCGGATCTTCGCCACAATGGCCCAATCGCCCTCCCACCGGTCTGAGCCACAGTCACCCCAAGGGTTCGCTTCGATTAGCTGGCGGAGACTGAACTCCAGCCCTTCGATTCGGGCCACCGCGGCAAGAAAACGATGCTCCTCGATGAGGGCCTTCGAGTGCGACTGAGGGTAGTACGATGTCTGGTGCTCGTAGTTGAACGGATCGAGGTTATGAGACTCATACCATCGACGCTCTGTCAATTCGTGCAAGAAAATGCCGAAGGCCAGGAGATCGCCTTTCACGATGGGATCCCAATAACCCGACCGCCAGTAGAATAGGTATTCGGCGACATCAATCAGATTCTCTCGCGTTGCCAAATTGAGCTTGGAGAGCTGAGGATAGGAAGAAGACAATCTGCTGAATCTGTCCAGGGCCTTATCGACACCTTCGTCCGACTCGGCATCTTCTCGCGCCAACTTACGGCGCAAATCGACCTGGACTTCGTCGGTAGAAAACATCGTGAACCTTCCTCCTATTCTCTCGAGTCATTCGGTCAGTCTCACGGTCTCTTTCAGGTGCTCGACGATGGGCGGGCTGCATTGTGCGCCGATCACAAGCAATGGCCTGTCGCGCTCGGCCTTAGTCAAAATGTTCTTGAGCGATACCTTTCGGCGAGTGCGCAGATCGAACAATCTGCATCCGCGGGATTCGCACAGCATGAGACCAGCGGCGCAGTCCCAAATCTTGTAACGTGTGAGGCATACGGCGGCCGGGTCGTCGCCACCATCGGCCAGCAGAGCCAACGCGGTGCCTGTCGCTCCCCAGGCTCGGAGTTTCCCTTTGAAGCTCGCCAAGTTCAGAGTCCGGTGTGGGTAGCTGGACACGTGCAGGTAGTATGGTTTTTCCGAATTCAGTTTCTGTATCGCTACCGAATCGCCGTTGCAGTTGAATCTCCACGTCTTGCCGGTGGCGGATGCCACGTACGTTACGCCAATCTTTCCCTTGCGGAGACTAGCCCGCTGCGGAAAGTGAATGATGCCGAGCAACGGCTCGCGATTCTCTCCAAGGAACGCCAGATTCACCCCAACCAGCGACAATAACCCGCTAGACGCCAACGCCGTCCCGTCGATGGGGTCGCAGATGATTGTGTATGGCTGGATCACTTTCGGCTTGCTGCCGGCAGTCCCTTCTTCGCCGATCACATGCCACGAGTCCGGGCTTAGTATCTGACGAGTCTCTTGGATGAGTTCTCTTTCGATTTTTGGATCGAGTGGCGTTAGTTTGGTTCCGTCAGCCTTGAACTTCGGAACTAGCTGCGGGAACCACGGCGGCGAACTAAGAACACTGGCGATACGCTCAACGGCTGCGATTATTTGCGGCCTCGCCGCGAAAAGTCTCTTTGTTTGTCTAGTCATCTGCGACCTTCAAGGAAGACGGGTTCGGAAATCTGGTTACGACAAGACGACAGCCTAGTGCGTTCGGGCAAGTTTGAGAATACGCCTCCAGGTTGTATCAAAGGGTACATTCACAACCAGAAAATGCGTATATTGACAAAAATGGCCCAATGTGGACAATTGTACGTGATGGTACCACTTGCATCAACAGTACTCTTTATGGGTGTGTTGTCATGACCAATTATGCCATTTACTGTCGCAAGAAACTTGGGCTGACACAAACGGAATTAGCGGAGAAACTCGCTGTCAGCCAGCAAACCGTCTCGAAGAACGAGAACGCGGACAGGCCATCGGAAAGCTACATGCAGCGGTTCAAGAAGGCGTTTCCGCAAATCGACCAGTTCATTGGCGAAATCACCAAACGGGTAACGCCCACAGACGTAATGGTCACTGCCGCACGTCCCAGGCGAGATCCTCCAAGGGGCTTCCCCGAGGTCGAGCCGGAGGCACTGCCATGGGCGTACACTCACAGAAACAAAGTCTTGCTTCAGCAGATTGACGGAGTATCAAGAATAAGCGGCATGGTAACGGAACGGGTGAATGATTTGTCCGATACGGTCATCGTCAAGCGCAGAAGTACACCGCGAACGCGTACGCGTCAGGGCGTCATGCTTTTCTCGATACCTGCCGCATACGGATTGACCAAAAACACGCTGCTGATTCTCGGTTCGCCCTATCGCCATCCGTTGTCCGAGCTGTTGTTGCAGGAAATCCAAAAGATTGTCGGCAGAGACTTTGCGTTGCGATATTCGGACGCCAATCGCCCGTTCTACTTCGGGTACATGACGACATTTGTTTGTCTGCAACTTGGCAAGGAGACGTGGCATCCCGTCCGGAAACTGGCCGAGGACGACACGGACGACCTGATTTACGAGGACTTCGGAGCAATCGTCCACATGCCCGTGGACGAAGTATTCGAACGCGAACAGTTCCGCTTTCTGGAAGACGTCGAGCAGGTAGTTCACGTCATGGGATGCCATCGCCTCGCGACCGGTGCGGCAGTTTCGCTGTGTCTGGACGCAGACCTTCAGCAGGCTGTGCTTAACGAGTCGGGCCTGTTGGATGGCACTGGGGTGCTGACGTTCCGAGTTGAAGCCCGCGGGGGCACGCGTCAGGCAATCGAGACGGTCGATCGCCTTAAGCACTATCGGCCCTAGGGGATTCTCGGGGAACTGGTATACTAGCGTAGGGGCGTTAGCGAAAGGAACAACGTGGCGGACGATCTGTCTATGCACAGCAGCCCGGTCGGCGCCCTTTTCCCGTCGCCTGAGACGCGTGAGCAGTGGGAAGCGTACGAACTGACCGACGAGCAGCTTGCGTTCTACCGCGAGAACGGCTATGTCGGCGGCGTGCGCGTCTTGCCGGACGAGCAGGTCGAAACGCTGTGCGAGGAATTGGCGGCGTTCTTCGAGCCCGAGCATTCCGGCCGCGAGTTGTGGTACGAATACCACACAAACGAATCCGCCGACACGGATACGGTCCTGTTTCACGCCCTTGGGGGCGTGGAGAATTACACCGGGCTTTCACGATTTGCTGTGGAATCCGGCGATCACCGTGCCAGCCGCCCAGTTGATCGAAGGCCCCGTCCGCTTCTGGCACGACCAGTTGTTCTGCAAGCCGGCCAGGCACGGCGGCGTGGTGGCGTGGCATCAGGACTATTCGTACTGGACGCGAACTCAGCCAATGGCACACCTGACCTGCTGGGTTGGATTGGATGACAGCACCACGGAAAACGGCTGTCTGCATTACGTTCCCAGCAGCCATCGTTGGGAACTGTTGCCGATAACGGGGCTGGCGGGCGACATGGCAGCCATACGCGAGGTGTTCGACGACGAACAATGGGAACAATTCAACAAGCCGGTGGCCATGGAATTGCGCAAAGGCGAAGCCACATTCCATCATCCGTTGACAGTCCATGGATCGTTCGAGAACCGCAGCGACCGGCCACGTCGAGCGACCGTAGTCAACGTATTCCGAGACGGCGTGTGCTCGGCATCGGACGACGCGTTATTGGAGGGAGTTCCCACGATCCCCGCCGGCCAGCCGATGGGCGGTCAGTTCTTCCCGCCGCTTCTTGATCCAAGTCATTCGAGCTGAATCGAATGGCGATGATGCCGCGAAGCCAACTCTTCTTCCTGCCAACTCCAGCCACGTTGGAACCTTGTGGCTCGCTGGAAAACTCCGTGCGGCCAAAGCTAACGTCGCTCGTCGCCTCAGGTTCTCAGCCGACAAGGCGTCAGCCACAGAAACCTTACCCTACCACCCGCGAGACGCGGTTGGTAGGTTGGAGGGAGCACCTCGTTGCGAGAGAACGCCGTGGACAACAATCTGCCAAGTCGAAGAACGGCAAATAGTCCATTTCACGCTGAAGGATTTTCGACGTCTGCGCATATCCCTACGTAGGACTGCCGTTGGACGGGCACAGATTGGACACAGCATGGTGCGGGACCAAGAGAAACGCCTTGGGGCGAAGTTGAAGCTGCGCAATCCGACGGCTTGGGCCGCCGTGTACGACCGCCACGTGCGCGAGATCTTCGGGCTGGTCTTTCACCTCGTGGGCGGCGATCACGCGGTGGCCGAGGAACTGAATCAGGAAATCTGGCTGACAAGTATTGACCGAATCGACCAATTCGATCCCAGTCGAGGGTCGGTCCGTGGTTGGCTCTTTGCCATCGCCAGACAACAGGTCGCCCTGCATTTCCGACGCCATGCGGCCCGCGGGCTGACATCCGCAGAACGAAGAGAGGACGGTCAACCGTTTGAGGTACCGGATTCGTCTATTCTGCCGGACGATTTGATGGAACAAACAGAACGTGCCGACGCGGTTCGTGCGGCCCTGTCGTTGTTGGCCGAAGACCGTCGCGAAGTGCTGATACTAAAATACGTTGACCGGCTGTCGGTTGGCCAAATCGCCGCTCGTACTGCGAAGACCACCAAAGCTGTCGAATCGTTGCTCTCCCGGGCTCGGGCTCAAATGCGAGATTTGCTTCGGTGGTATTTTGCCGTGCCAGCCGAACGGGAACAAAAGGAGCGTTGCGATGGTGGACCGAGAAAGAGATGAAGACGATCGACTCGGCACTTGGATCCGCGAGGCTGGGGACCCAACGGTCGAGCCCGATCCAGGACATATCGACCACGTACGCCACATGCTCCTTGATCGGACCAGGGTGGCAAGACGGCCGGCTCGATGGCCGCGCTGGGCGAGCGTTCTGGCTGGGGTCGGCATTGCGGCGGCCCTGCTGATCGGTCTGTTTCCGTGGGGAGGTGCATCGTCGTCAGGGTGGGCCCATGTGGTCGGTGCCGTGCGGGCCAAGCCGTGGATTCATTTGGTCGCCGAATTGCCTGACGGAAAGAAGAATGAGTCATGGATATCTTCTTCTGCCCAGACCGCCTCCTTGCGTTGTGATGGGACGGTCACCCATTTCGATCTGCGATCGAAGACTCAGCAAACCTATGATCCGGTCAAAGGCGTCATCACACGCACTGAAACGAACGAGTTCGTCAGCGAAGAGTTCCGGTTTCTCGATGCCGTGTTTCGCGGAATCTTGACTGGCGATGACGAGATCGACTCTACCATGCCGCGAACGGACGTGGTCGATCAGCGTCGCAACACGGTCCAGTCGGAGGGACGCAAATGGATCGACTATGAACTGTCGCTGCGGCATGAATTGTACGGAGGGCCGGACCGCGTGAGGACTGCGAAGGTGATCTTCCGGGTCGATCCGGAGACGCGGCTTCCTCAGTCAATGCAGATAATCATAGGTAACGGTCGGGAACCGCAACACGCAGTGAAGTACGAGATCGACTACCCGGACGAAGGCCCGACAGATATCTACGCCCTGGGTGTTCCACGCTCGGCCAAGATTGATGACCGTTTGCCCACGGGCGAGCTGGCAAAGGTCATCGAGGCGAACAAAGCCGGCCGAGCGGGCTTGCTGCCCTACTGCGCCTTAGTAGTGAGGTCGATTCGCGAACCTCACGACTTCCTCCAGCCCGCGCCACATCGGCTTTGGAGGAAAGGGAATCGCTGGCGTCTCGAGATGGGATGGCCCACGCCTGAAGCCCGAGAGGCCGTCCGGGCGATACGAATGGCCGAGGAGCTACCGGCCGAGATCAACACGGTTGCCTGGTGGCGTGAACATCTGTCGCATTTCAGAATATGGGCCATGGAACTGTGCGACGGAAAGACTGTCTATCGGTCAACAAGCAGCAATCCGGAGACGGGAAGATGGGAAGCCTTCCAACACGCTTCTACTACGGTTCAAGGCCAAGCCGCACTCTTCGCCGTGGAACGCCACGCATATCCTTCCCTGTCAGTATCGAGCGAGGACTCGTGGGCCCATACGTTGGATCTCGATCCCGAAGAAGGGCCCCCTAACACGATCCTACTAACCTTTCGCGCTGACGGGGGCTCAGACTATTTCGCTTACCACACATCACGTTATTGGCTTGATCCGACCCGCGGCTACGCAACTTGTCGCCATGAGACAGAAGGTCGCCGGAAGCCCGCTGGCCAAGCTACGGACGAGCCGATCACGTACAAGGAAATCTACGTGATGGAGGACTTCAAGCAATCGCCAGAGGGATTCTGGTATCCGACGGTCGTTCGACAAAAGACGGTGACCGGAGACAACGAGGACAACGACGATAGCTGGGACAAGGTCTACCGCTATTTTCTCGACTTTGAAGCTGAGATCCCCGACAGCCTATTCGAGCCCGAGACGAATGAAGCGGCAGATCGCGTTGGTACGAACAAACAGTGACCGCCCCTTTCTCTGTCTCAACGTCGTTATTGTTGCGAACCAGATTGGCGTCCTTCGCCGTCGTAGAGGCTCCGTTCGGGTGACTGAATCTCGCCGCGCCATTTTTTCAGATGGAGGTTCCATGCGCCTGAGCCCAGTGATTCCCTGGGCGGCAACTGCCGATCGAGCATGCCCCAGAAGCAATATCGAGATCGGGCTTTGGCCTCGCCAAATGTCATGCCCAGCCGCTTGGAAAACGGATCCGTCGGGGGCGGCACTCGGAGCGTCGGCGGATGGATCCGGTACAAGTGATTGGCCCAATTGCTGATGATGTACAGCTTCTGCGGCGCGTAGGGCTGGAGGCCTAGTTCGACGAGGCCGGGGAACTTCGTCGGGTCGGCTGCCGAATCGAATGCACGAATCAGCGCTCGGGCCACTTCGCCGACACCGTGCGCGTAATAGCCCTCCTGGATCACTGGTTGCTCGGCCACAAGGATTTGCGGGCGCAGCGCACGAATCATGGCGACAAGCCGTCTTTCGATTCCTTCAATCCCGTCGTAGTTCTGATATCGCTGAGCGATGCAGTGCGGCAAATCTCGCTCGCGCCAACAGAATTCGACAAAGCTGTGCACGACCGGGATCCCCGCGGCCATCGCCGAAGCGGCCACCATGTGCCGGTTGTAGTCGCCATCCAGCTCGAACGGTCGCACTCCCCGACAAAAGCACACATACGCTGTGTCGCACGGCTCACTCACTGCACTCAACGGACCGCTGTTCAGATGGTGATCATGAGCCGTTGCGTACAAGAGACCCATCGAGCGGTCGGACTCGCATTGCCGATTCCATGTCTGGCCACCGTCCGACGTGTGCAGCATCAGCCCGCGCTCGCCCACCAACCAGCCTGTAGACGCGTCGAGGAAACATGCCGCGCGGTGCCAGCCAAGTCCACCCGAGGACGCGACTCGCCAGTGGCTTTCCTTCGAGCGCTTGCTGAGTAGCGCAACAGGGCTGACTGCCCACGCCGTGCCGTCGTCGCTCACAGTCAAGTCCTCGAAAGACGCCATTTCCACGACCTCGTCCGGAAGGTCGAGCTGATCGAGCTGCCACGAGTTTCCCCCGTCGGTGGTTTGGAGGATGGTACCGCCGTCGCCGACGATCCAGCCGCGCCGCGCATCGGCGAACGCGACGGCACGATATGCAGCCGGCCAACCGTTTGGCTGGCGCGGGACGGGGCTCTGACGAACGAACCACGTCTCTCCGCCATCGTTGGTGCGCAGAATCGTCTCGTCGTGCCCAACGGCAAACCCGCGGAGATCGTCGATCATGGCGACGCCATACAGCCAACTGGGCGTATGCGTCCGCTTGATTTGCCGCCAATGCTCGCCGCCGTCCGTCGTTCTGAGAATTGTGCCGTATTCACCAACCGCCCAACCGTGCCGCCGATCAAGGAAGAACACGTCCTTCAGCCAAGAGGCTTCGCCGTCGATTTGTTTGGTCCAATGCTTGCCGCCATCGCTGGTAGCCAGGATCACGCCCATTCCGCCCAGCAGCGAAACAGCCGCATCCCGCGGCCAGCCGCCAATGGCCCAGCCATGATGTTCGTCGATGAAGAACACCTTTTCGAGAATGAAATCCGTGCCCGACTCTTGCTGTCGCCACGTCAGTCCGCCATCGGCAGTGTGCAAAATTGTCCCCATACCACCGATCGCCCAGCCGTGCGATGGGTCGACGAAGCAAACGCTCGAGAGCCGATCACTCTGCCGGTCTCGATCGGCTGGTTTCCGAGACGCAGATTTGGCCGAACGAGCGACGGCTGGATTGGGACAATTCACGTGCTGTCTGACCTCGAACTGCTCGGCATCAATGCGCATGACGCCGAGCCGACGCCCGTCACGCAGCGACTTGAGCGTTGCCGGCCAGGCGCCGGACTCGAACGAGGGCTGCGTTGTCGACCAGCAGAGGTGTTTTTCACCGCGACCCGTGACCTGAGCCGACTTCGCTCGATGCAGATTCAGTCCCCATGTCGACGAGATATTGCCCATCGTCGTCAGCACGCCCAAGGGGATCGCCAACTCGACGGACCAGGTGTCGTTTGCCTTGGTGACGCGCACTTTCGCGCCGGACGACCACTGGGGATGAGGCGAGACGTTGAACATGCCGTAGCTATCGTAATACCGCTCCAGCAAGGCACTACGCGAGTTCACCAGAAACGTAAACATGCCGCCGTGGAAGCGATCGGCGAAATCGAGGTTCGGTGCGAGGATCACCTCGACGTAGTCGCCCCAGTCGAGTCCATAGTGCTCGCGACGATCGAGATAGTTGCATCGTCGACTTTCTTCGCCGTATTCGGCATGTTCCTCGGCCGACGTGACCACGCGCAATCGCTCGATGTTCTGCTCGCGGCAATCGAAGCGAACGTAAAGCGTGTCAGAATCGTGAGTGATCCGAGCCTGAATGTCCTCGACCTTGCGAGCGCTGCGGTTGTCGTAGAAATCGTTAATCGCAGGTATCGCAGCCCACTCGCCTAGTGATGGAAAAGTCTCGACCGAATCGGTCGTGGTCAGGTGCGAGACGGAGATGTCCGGCAGCGCTCGCAGTTTGATCGCAGGCCGAGAATTGGCCACGTCGTAGCGCACCAAGGTGGACTGCGGACTTCGCGTCACATCCTCCGGTGAATCGCCGGCACGACGAATCCGAGCTAGGTCCACGCCCCAGACTGAGTCCTCGTTGACGATTGGTTTGAGGGAACTCCACGGAATCCGCAGATCGACTTGCCAGATGCCGTCTCCCTTATGCGTGGCCACTCTAACTTTCGAGGGCCAGGCTGGGCAGACCGTGCCACCTTCCCAGGGATCGAAAAACGCGTCCAGTACCGCGCCGTTGGGATTGACGGCGATTGCGTAGTAGGCACCTTCCAGGAAAACGCGGCTCTCGGTTGGCGGCTCCGTTTCCTGTAGCCATTTCGCCGGGTTTGGTATGAACGTGGCAGGGAACAGGTACGAACGATCTTTGCCAATCGCCACGGGCGTGAGCAGGACCAAGATGCAGTCGTCCAGCAGAACGGATTGCGACGGTGGGGTCAGCTTCTCCGCCCACGCGTTGAGTTGCACGAGATTGTTCTGAAACGCATTCTTCAGGGCCACGATATGACCGTCCCAGTGCAAACGCTGCTTGTCGATCAACGGATTGGCGGCCGAGGCTCTGGCCGTCAATCTGTCGACGTTTGGCTCGTGACACGTGATCGATAAGATGATTTCGTTTGAGTTGCAGCCGATCGATGCTTCTGTCGTGGGGCTGGCCGGCCGGCCGCCCGTTGTCACAAGAGCGCGGACGGAAATCGTCTTACCTGACGAGGCGAACAGAGCGTCGTGCGCCGAAAGGTGCCTGTTTTGCAGCGCCAACGCGGGTGCGTGTGGAAGTTCCCAGCGGTGGTCGGCGAGGAATCGCTCGACCGCCGACCGTGGAACGCCCAGATCCCCGGCAAATCGTTCATAAGTGCCGTACATGCTCCACAGGTGTAGTCGGACTGCATCGAGCGCGGGCATGCCATAGGTTTGCTCGATGTGTCTCTCCAATTCTGTATCAGCCACCCCCGCTGATTCAGCATCTGCCTGTTGCGCATCGGCCGATCCAAGAAGGGATAGTATGAGGAATCCCAGGGGCGCGGCGATTCGATAGATATTCGCGTGCTGAGGCTCACACATATCAATTCTCCCTGGTTGCGGCAATTATCGGGGGACGCCGAACGTGTCGCAAGCATTGTTGTTCTACTGAGTGACCCTACAATTTTGGGGCTCGCCGGGTTTTCGGAAGGCGGTCTGTTCGGAGGAGCCCCCTTTGATTCGCTTGGTTTGCGTGGTGAAATAGGCGTCAACCGACACTGTTTTAGGAGACATGCAATGCAACTTCGACTTTTTGTGGCAGGATTCTGCGTGGGGCTGTTCGCGATTGCTTCAGTCAGTGGGGCTGAGTCCGAAAAGCCCAACGTGCTGTTTATCGCCATCGACGATTTGAATGACTGGATCGGCAAGCTGGGCGGGCACCCGCAGACGCTGACGCCCAACATCGACCGGTTGGCCGATTGCGGCGTGCTGTTTGCCAACGCCCATTGCGCTGCCCCGGCCTGCAACCCATCGCGGGCGGCCTTGATGACGGGCATCGCTCCGTACCGATCGGGCGTGTACGTCAATCCCCAGCCGTGGAAGCCGGTGCTCAAGGACAAGGTCACGCTGTCCCAGCACTTCATGCAGCACGGGTACCGCGCGATCGGATCTGGGAAAATCTACCACGGCAGGTATCCGGATCCCGAATCGTGGGACGAATACTGGCCCAGCCAGGCGCGGAACCGACCCGGCGACCCAATGCCGGACGTCAAGTCCGTCAGCGGGCTGAACATGGCCCATTTCGACTGGGGCCCGGTCGACGCGGACGATGCAGAAATGGGCGACACGCAGGTGGTCGATTGGGTCATCGAGCAGCTTAAGGCCCAGCACGATAAGCCGCTGTTTCTGGCCTGCGGAATCTTCCGTCCACATTTGCCGTGGTATGCGCCGCGCAAGTATTTTGACCAGTTCCCGGTTGATGAAATCCAACTGCCCGCGCATCGCGACGACGATCTGGACGACATCCCGGCGGCAGGAGTGAAGATGGCCAACCCATCGCGCGATCATGCGGCCGTGTGCAAGCACGACCAATGGCACGCGGCGGTACAGGGATACCTGGCGTCGATCAGTTACACCGACGGCCAGGTGGGACGATTGATCGACGCACTGGATGCCAGCCCTCACGCGAGTAACACAGTTGTCGTGTTGTGGACGGACCACGGCTGGCACTTGGGCGAGAAGCGGCATTGGCGGAAGTTCGCGTTGTGGGAGGAGGCCACGCGCACGCCGCTGATCTTCCAGGCGCCGCGAGGAACGCCCGGGTTGCCTGAAGGTACACCCGCCGGCGCACGAATCGACAAGCCCGTTAGCCTGCTGGACATCTACCCAACGCTGGTCGATCTGTGCGGGTTGCCCGAGCGCGTTGGGCTTTCGGGGCAAAGCCTCGTGCCGTTGATGGCCGACCCGGACGCGGACTGGGAGCGGCCGGCGATTACCACACATGGCCGACTGAACCACGCGATTCGTACCGACCGCTGGCGCTACATTCGTTATGCCGACGGATCGGAAGAGCTGTACGACCACAAAACCGACCCGATGGAATACGCGAACCTCGCGGGCCACGCGGAGCACCAGGCGATCAAGCAGAAGCTATCCACCTGGTTGCCGAAAGAGAACGTCCCCAACGCTCCGTACGATAAGGGCGTCAAACGCGGCGGGTCGAAAAAGAAGGCCAAGAAATCAGGAAACTAATGCTTGCCATTTTGCCGCCCCCGCTTTCATTCGTAGCGCAACCAATGCGCGCCCAAGCCAATACAGGAGTCACGATGCGAATATACCGCCGCCGGTTTGAGATGTCCGCCTCTGTTGGTAGCTACGCTCGCCAGACCGTGGGGAATCGCCGGTCCACCGTCTGACGACGGTAGCTACATTCCTGGAGGTTGCTTTTCCCGCGATTCTTAGTACCGAATCGTGGACGGTTTTCACATGCCAACGTCATCTGCCGACGGGCCGTACAGCCCAGGGACCGGAATGTCGTTCACTCGCAGATAGACGCACAGGTGAGCACGATGATGGATCGAATGGTTAAGCACCCATGTGCGCAGCACGGCGAGTCGCGGCAACGTCATGATTTCCTCGCCTTGTTTCAGCAGCCTCCAAGGTTCATGCAGCGTCGCATCTTCGACGGTTTCCAGAAGCGGCCGCGCTGCCGCGACGTTTCTGTCGAACAGATCGATGATCGCTGCCACGGTTTGCTCGGTGGGTGATTTGTACTTCTCACCTCCCACCGGTTCAACATCCAGCGAATCCTGGCTGATGGTCATGTCTACCCATCTCGGTACGTCAGCTAGATGATTTGCGACCCAGCCAATCGTGTTCGACTTGTCGTGGATCTTCCAGTCCAGCTTCGCATCAGGGACGCGCTCCAGCACCTTGCGCGTGCCCGCCATTTCCATGTCGAATTCGGGAATCATCGATTGACCGATGCGCATGATAGCCTCTCCTCTACGTTGAGTTGAATCTGCGAAGTGATTGTGACGCCGCAAATTCTAGGCAGAGGAGCCGGTTTGGCATAGCCTCAGCCAAATCGTTTAACGGCGAGCCGAAGGCGACTGCGTTTCCGGCCATCGCCGACGCCTTCGGCTTGCCGTTAAACGATCTTGCGCATGGTGCGCGAATTCTGATCGTTTCCAGTGCAGAGCGTCGGTCCACTTTGTGCAAAATCTTCAATTCTTGCAGAACTCCCTCTTGCCTTCTATGGAGATAGAAGATATCTTCTATTGCAGTAGACGTTTTAGTGTTGGCTCTGGGGCGAGTGAGATGGCCAGGAAGACTCGACAGTTTCCCGCGGAACTGGAGTTGAAGATTCTGAAGATCCTTTGGCGCGACGGAGCGCTCCGGGTGCGCGATGTACGGCGGCTGTTGGCCGAAGAGGGACGGGACCTCGCCCACACAACTGTGGTGACGACTCTGAACACGATGGTTGACAAGGGTTTCGTGACGCGAACCCAGGAGTTGAACGCCTATGTCTTCGAGGCCTGCGTCTCGGAAGAAGAAGTGTCGCAGGGGATGTTGTCCGACTTCGTAGACCGCGTGTTCGACGGATCGGCCGTCTCGTTGCTCGTGAATCTCGTTGACTCGGAGCAAGTCGATTCGCAGGAGTTCGCGGAGCTTCGCCGTCTGATAAACCAGAAGGCAAAGGGAAAGAAATGAGCATTGTCGACATCGCTGGTGCGGATCTCTGCGTGCGCGCCGCGCAGGCGCTGATGCATTTCCTCTGGCAGGGGCTGCTGTTGGCCGCCATCGTGGCTATCGTCAATCGGTTGTGTCGCCAGCGGACGGCGTCCCTGCGGTACGGTGTCAGCTTTGGTGCACTACTGATCATGGCCGTCTGTTTGGCCGTGACCTTAGTGCTTGTTCCTTCCAGTTACGTCCCTGGTGTCGACGCGCGGCCTTCGGTTCAGACGCACACACCGGCCAATAGCCCTGACTCCGGCGAAGCCCTTTCGGCTTCAACGGGCCCCGTCTCGACGATTCCCGCGGTCGAGTCCGTCAACTCGTCGATATTTCCAGACCACGTGCGGGATACAGTCGCTACAAACGCAGCTTCCGCGGGTCCCTCCGAGCCAGCCCTTTCTATGCGGGCGTCGCCGTACATCGTGGCTTTCTACGTTCTTGGCGTGTTGTTGATGCTCTTGCGTCTCGTGTTGGCTGTCGGTGGTGGGGAACGACTGCGACGAAGCTCGTTTCCTGTGAAGGAGCCGGAGATTCTCGATCTCCTCACGACGAAGGCGACGGAACTGGGCTTGCGCGTCGCGCCCGCGATCGCAAAGTGTGAGCGTGTCGCTGCCCCGATCATTGTCGGCGTCTTCAAGCCGACGATCCTGTTGCCCGTTGCCATTCTGAGCGAGCTTTCTCCGTCGCAGATCGAAGCAATACTGACGCACGAACTGGCGCACATCCGCCGCTGGGATCATGTGGCGAATCTCCTCCAGCGGATTGTCGAGTCGTTGTTGTTTTTTCACCCCGCCGTCTGGTACGTCAGCCGTTGTGTCAGTCGCGAGCGCGAAAACTGCTGCGACGACACCGTGTTGGCGACCGGTGCGGAGGCGACGGGCTATGCGGAGTTGCTGGTCCGTGTTGCAGAAATGACTCAATTTCAGCGTCTGTCTTCGACAGCAGCGCTCGCCGCGTCCGGTACGCGCTCGACAAAGCTGCGCGAACGGGTCCTGCGAGTACTTGGCAACACAATCGACACGCCGGTTCGAGTGACGCGAGTCGGCTTTGCGGTTGCTGCATTGGCTCTAGGCATTGTGGCCGTGGAACTACTCTGCCTCCATGCTGCAGGTCGGACGGATGACGCATTGTCGGACGGCGACTTAGAGGACCCACCTGCGGCCTACGAAAACGAAATACGCGCCGCCGACAATGACCAGCACAACAACGCTTCAAACCAGTCGAATAACGCACTGTCCGACTTCGACTTCAAGGACCCGCCCGTGGCCTACGAGAAGGGAATACGCGCCGCCGACATGAACCATCGGATCGGAGCCGGGACACTTCGGTTCAAACTGTCCGACCTGACCAGAGGTCGCGACGGGGCACTTGAAGCCAGCGTGGGCTTGAAAAATGGATACGAAATCGTTTCGTTTCGGCTGTTTGACCACTCCACACTGAAGTTCTTCCACGATAGCGCGTGGCAGTTGAACCCCAAGAACGCTTCTTCAAGTCAGAAGTATGTCGTAATTCGTGACGGCGAAACGGACCGTGTTCGAATCCGTGAGACGGGCGCTCAACTCCCACGACGATCGACCTGTGGTTGCGCATTGTGGAGAACGGACCTGGAAGACGCATTCTGATCCCGGCGAAAGAGGGTGCTTCGGTCGAATGCGGAGACAGCCAAGTCGCGGTCACGTCGTTACTTGCTGGTCACATGAACGGCAGGGGCTCTCGTTCGGGCAAGATGATCTGGGATGTCGAGAACCCCCGCGACATAGACTGGCGGACAACGGTGGACCTGGAAAACAAAGGCGAAGTACTGCGTGGGAGGTATCACCTTGTCGCTGTTACGAAAGAAGGCTGGCGTCATGCCATGGACCACAAGCATTTCCTCGATTTCACGATGCGTCGCCACGAGTATGTCCGTCTCGATGTGCGGCTCGACCAGATTGATCACTTTGAACTGATTCCGTTCAAGACCCGCCACAAGTTCTTCTTCAATGCGGTCAACGTGCCACCTGAAAACCCGGCCGACAATACAGGCGAAACCGGCCGTGTTGTCAATTCGGCGGGCGAAGGCGTTGGCGGCGCGAAACTTGAGTTCGCTCGACGCGAGACGGTGGTTGGCGAGGACGGGAAGAGAATCGCGCAGATCAAGATCCTCGCCCGCCGCACCTCTCGGCAAGATGGTTCGTACGAAATACCGTGGCTGCCGGGTGTAGAACGATTTCAAGTGTTTGTGTTCGCAGGCGGCTACTTTCCCTTTGATCGCTACCACGCCAACATCGAGGGTTTCGTCGATCAGCACGGGAAACCACATGCGAGCCATAACGGACGACGACGGCGTCTTCCGGTTCGAACAAGTGCCACCTGGTGAAATCGTACTCTACTATCCGTGGGACGGACCGAACAATCTGGAGGTCCGCGATGGCAAATGGAGCAAATGGACAAAACCAGGTCAGACCTTTCCTTCGCCGCCGACAAAAGGGCTGTGCTGGGTGAAAGTGTTCAATGTAGTCGAAAGCCAGCGAATTGATGACCTTGTCATCGATCTGTCGAAATCCAATTGTGTTGCAGAAGGCCGTGTCACCGACGGGCGCGGGCAGGCACTTAAGGGCGTATATGTAAAGCCCATATGGAAGCGACGAAGCGGCTACTGGAGCGTACACGGAATGGCGGCGTTGCCGGCCATCTCGACCGACGATGAAGGCCGCTACCGCATCACCGGCCTCCCGCCCGGCGATATCCATTTGGCCGTCAGTTCCACGGATCCGAAGATCGAATTCGAGCCGGTAGCAGTAAGACTTAACGTCGGCAACTCAACGCGCCGTGATCTGCGAGTTCGCGTCGTCCGGTGAGACGGCTACACCGATTGGGACACAGGCGACCGCGCCTTGAATTGTGGCCATCCAGAACGTAACCCTTCACGGATTCACGTGAGTTCTTAATCGTAATCGTACCACCCGAAAATTCGGGACCGTGGCGAAAAGAACGATACCTTCGCTCCAGAAGCTTCTACGAGGAACCGAGATCAAGATTACGATTAAGAGTAGGGTTTAGATCAAGAGTAGCGGCTACCGAATGCGTGAACGGTTGCGACAATACTACGGCTCCGGGTCAACTTGGCGGCCCGCGGGGGTGTCCTTGCAGAGGTCGGCGAGGTCCTCGTCACCAAGGGCTCGACGGTAGATGCGCAGATCGCGCATCCTGCCATTGAAGTGATCGTGGCTGCCGAAGCCTACCAGTAGCGGTCGGCGGTTGGTCAGGTCGTAATCGGCGGGGTCGAATCTGGCGGTGCGGGCAACACATCGTCCGTCGATGCGAAGCGACAGCGATCCGCCAGCCTTCACGGCCGCGAGATGTCGCCAGCCCGGCAGCAGCGCCCGATCGTCGCTCACGCACTTGCCGGCCTCCAGCGAGTAGACGTGACCCGAAGGCAGTGTGCCTGCGAATAGCCTCCCCTGGTAGACAGCCATCGACCAGACGCGGCGGTACAGCACGTCGGGGGTCGCGTCAAGTTGTCCGGTGCACGTCCATCCTGCAGGGCCGTCGTATCGGTAGACGTTTCCCAGTGGCAGGGTGCCGCCGTACAGTTTTCCGTTGTAGACTGCCATGGCCATAACTTCCCGTTCGGAGCCGAGTTGTCCCAGGTTGGTGAACTGGTTCGGGCCGTCAAATCGGAAAACGCTGCCCGTTGGCCAAGTGCCCAAACAGATCCGTCCTTCGTGGACCACCGCCGAGTAGGTCTGGGTCGTGTCGGGCACGACGCCCAGTGGCGTCCACTGCGCCTGACCGTCGTAGCGGGCAAACCCCTGCTTGCCGAACACCGTGGCGTAGAGACTGCCGTCGTGGACCAGGAAGGCACCAAGACGTCCACCGGGATTGCCAACAAACGTCCATTTCTGATCGCCGTCATAGCGGTAGCAGGCTTCCGTCCGAGTGGGACATCCGTAGCTGTCGCAGGTGGTGGCGTACAATTGGCCGTCGAATGTCACCAGCCCGGTCACCGTGTACACGTCGCCAATCTTCCCGCAGTCGGTCCAGCGGTTCCCGCCTTCGTAGCGAAAGACCTTTCCGCCGGGGTTCTTGTTGGGCGACTCGGGCTGTGCGGATCCCCGGCCGCTGTAGAAGGAGGTGCCGACGTAGAGCTTCCCGTCGTGTTCCCCGAGAGCAGAGACGGCGTTCGAGAGATCGGGGCTACCGCAGTCGACCCACGTCGTATTGCCTTCACGGCGATAGACGTGGCCGGCTTCCCCCTCCCCGGCTGCCATGTCCCGGCGTAGAGGCCGCCATCGTACACGGTCAGCGCCCAGATCATGCGGTTGTTGCCGGGCCGCCCGCAGTCGATCCACTTCGGAGCAGCCTGGCCTGCGTCGATGCCGAAGAACACGTTTCTATGGTTCGATTGAGCTGACGTTGCACCGACGTAGTTCATGATACTGAAGTTGAGCCCAACGCGCGCGACCGGATCGCACTTCGAGAGCACGTCTCCCAGCACGTCTCTCAGTCGAGCCTCCGTGTGTACCCAAACCGCGACGGTGAAGTCCGCCGCCCGGAAAGCGAGCGATGGCGCATCGGCCACTTCGATGTAGTCTTCGATGCCGTCGAACACGGCACCATCGGCGGTGAACGTCACACCGTGGTTGATCCCGTGATTCCCCAAGCCGGAGGAATCCTTGCAGTCATCCCTCAGACACCAGTGCCCGACGAGGCCGTCTTCCGGCGACACCGTACGCGCACCGGCCGTGGTGAAGAGAAGCAACAAGCACGCCGTGGTGAGTCTATACACCTTGTTGAAGTTCATTGCGTTTGTCCTGTTCTCTATCGGCGTGCCCCATGCGTCTGTTCAAGAGACAGCACGCGGACGTTGGATCGGCTTGTTGCGTCTGGTGATTCCGTCAGGTAATGACATTATATGCAAACTCTGTCATGATGTGCGTGCCAATTTCGCGCTGCGCAGTCAATTGGCGGGCAAGGCCGAGGCGATGTTGAGCCTGGATCGTATTGAGGTTTTCGCTTGACGAGGTACATCATGGCTATGGAAGTTTCTCCGTCCGTCTACGAACACGCGGCCAAGATACTCGGGCGCACGCCGTGGGAGGTGTCGCGCGAAGGCGAGTTGATCTACCAAGCGCACGCGGCGGCTTATGAGTTCTACCGTCAGACGCCGATCATGCCCGGCATTGACATCTACAACCTGGAACCCGAAGCCTACGGCGCGGTGATCGAGCAGCCATCTGGCCACAATATACCGGCCATCAACCACCACCCGCTGTCGAGTACCGCCGAGTTGTTGAAGCTGCCGCCGCTGGACCCGACCAAGGACGGTCGCATCCCCGTGCAGATCGAAGTGGCGCAACGGTTGATTGAGCGCTTTCCCGAGGCAAACATCCGGGTGCCGGTCAGCGGGCCGTTCTCGATTGCCAGCAATCTGGTCGGCTTCGATACGCTGCTGATGGAAGTGGCGACCGAGCCCGACTTGGTTGCCGAAGCGATGGTTCATCTGGTCGAAGGCCAGGTGCGTTTCGCCCAGGCGATCAAGGATGCCCAGGTGGACGTGGCGTTTTTTGAATCGGCGGCCTGCCCACCGATGCTTTCACCGCAGTTGTTTCGGCAGATCGAATTGCCGGCACTCGAGCAGATCATGGGCCGCATCGGCGAAGTGGTCGGCCACCCCATCCCGTGCATCATCGGTGGCAACACGGCCCCGATCGTCGAGGCTATGCTGGAAACTGGAACCGGGTACCTGGTCGCACCGTTTGAAACGGATCAGATGGATTTCATGGCCCGAGTCGCCCACCGACCCGACGTTCGCATTCGCATCAACATGGACCTGCGTATCGTCGCCTCGGGCACGCACGCCGAAATCGAAGCCGAGGCCAATCGTGTCCTGGCCGTGGCAGGCGATCGGCCGAACGTGTGTCTGGGTACGGGCGCCCTACCGTATGAAACCGATCCCCAGAACGTCCGCTACCTGATCGAGTACGTTGAGCGGGTTACGAGCGACAACTGAAGCGAACGAGACGACCCGGATTGGTCGCTCTGCGTCAAGACAGAAATTGAATGTCGAATGTCGATTGATGATTGTTGATCTTTGAAGGCGGAGAGTAAGGCGCGATGAAACCCAGTGACTTTGAGAATCGGCCGAGAATTGTCAATTGATGAGCGTCGAAGCACCAAGCCCGGATGCCGGCATTGCGGGCACTGCATTCCCACTTCGCAGATCAACAATCATCAGTCGACAATCATCAATCACTCACCACCGAGGCAAACGACCCCGTTCTGTGTCGCGAGGCAGACGCATCCGTGGGCCGCGGCCATGCCGTCCCATACCGGCAGTGCTGGCAACTGGTGCTTCTCCAGGACGTGTCCGTCGCTGGCGCGGACGACCCACAGATGGCTGCCTGTCTGGCCGCCGAGAATTGCTTCCTGTTGTTTCAGTTCCTGCAAGACACTCTCTTCTGGATAGCGGCTGATCACGCCCTTTTCGTCGATGATCTTCTCGGGACCGCATAGGATCAGTTTGTCCGATGCCTTGATCATCGCTCTCACATAGAAGGGGACTTCCGCCGACCAGTTGTACCGTAGTTTCCGTAGCGGCGTGCGTCCCATCTTCCTGCCGAATATCGTCGGCCCGGTGATGGGTTCGGTCTCGATCGTCTTGTTGACAGAGAAGAGTTGATAGTCCAGGAATGTCGAACTCCACGTATGGTACTTCGGTTTCAGTCCGTAGCCGTAGATCTTCGTATCGTCCATGACAAGGATCCGCCCGTCAGGGTTCCGCTCGCCGTAAGTCCACCAGTTCAGGTATGTCCCCCTCGGCAGTTTCCCGTTCCCGTAGCTCATGTAGATCCGGTGCAACCATGAGTCTTCAAGAAAGCCGGCCCAACTGAAAATGTGCCTCTCCTCGTATTGACGCTCCTCGTCGAACTCGATTGAGCCAATCCGTTTGCCGTCGTCAGACAGTTTCTCGACGCGCATGAAGATGTTGTCGCCGTCGCAGGAGAGAATATCCGGAATGGCCGATGGCATGATGGATTGGGCGGACAACAGTTGTATGCTCTTGCCGGTTTCCGGGTCCACATCATCCAGCACTGATTCCGCTTCCAGCTTGCCGGTCAACGCGTCCAGTCGCACGAACGGGAGTCCTCCGTCCAGGAACGACGATCGACCGCCGACACAGAAGAGTTTCCCGTCTTTGATCATGACGCTGCCATTGATCGGCCAGACGGATTCGAGCTGGCCGTAGGAGCACAGTTGGCTGTCGTCCGGTGCAAGTCGGAAACGCCACGCAAGCTGCCCGTCCGCAGCAGCCAGAGAGTAGATGTGCCCGTCTGCACAACCGAAGTAGGCGAAGTCACCGAAAACGGTCGGTGGCGAATCGATTCTGCCTCCTGCAAGGAAAGACCAGGCGATATCGCCCGTATTCTGATCCAACGCAGAAAGACGATGTTCGTTCACGGCCGCAACAAAAACCTTGCCACAACCGATCGTCAACGCGGTGAGTTTCCCGGTCAAGGGCGTTTGCCACTTGCGTCTCAAGCCGTCTGCGACTGGCGCGGGCGACAAGCCGCTTCTGGCATTGTCCGCTCGAAAAGTTGGCCAGCCGGCATCGTTTGCCGCCTCCAGGCCCTTTCTCAAGTAGGCTTCTCCCTTCACCAAACGCGGGCTGGCGGTGGTTTCCGTCTTGGCATGGTCCCGCGGCGCCAGCGCGTTGAAACCCGTCAGCTTTGAATCCAGATGGCAAGCGCAACTGTGCATGGGCGAGTAGATCAAGCCGTTTGCGGGCATGATTCCGTACAGGCACCCACCACGGACCCAATGGTTCACGCGTTCCTTTCTGTTCTCGATGTCGTAGAACTCGATACCCGTCTTGGAAGCCAAGATGAAGCGGGAGGTCGCCTTTGCGCGATGGCATCGGTGATGCCCAAACGTGTAGGGAACGTCTTGTGGCGGGATGTCTCGCTTCTGTTCGCCTGTCCGGACGTCTCTCCCCACGAAGATCCCCGTGTTTCGCGGCGTGTCGATCGCCCCGGACCATACCATGTCGTCAATCACAAACAGGTCTTGCGGCGAACAGTATCCGCCTCGCAGGTGCTCGGCCTCCCAGAGCCTTTCGCCTGTATCTGCAGAGTAACCGCTCAGGCGCCGGTTCGCGCCGGCGAAGAACACGTAGTCTTCGTAGGCCACGAGGATAGGCGACTCGTTGACCGCAAATACCGGTTTTGCTTTGATGTCGTCGGATCGCCACGACTCGGCGCCGTTCGCTTTGTCCAGAGCTACGATCTGCGAGCCGTCGTAGAAGAGGATGCCGCTCTTGCCTACTGTCAGGGACAGGGGGGCTGCGACCACTTGCTTTTGCCAGCGAAGCGTGCCGGATTCCTCATCGAGCACAATCAGTTCTCTTGGGTTTCTATTCCAAGGGTACTCTCTGGCGACACGGCCCTTCTGAGTGCCGTTGTGGGCGTTGCCGAGCGTGAAACTCTTGTACATCTCCGGCGCTGGATTGGCCAGCACGCAGATCATCCCATCCGAAACCAGCACCTCTTCCGTTGCCCGGGTTTCAGGAAACGTCCTGAGGACCTCGCCCGAGTTGGCGTCCAGAACACTCAGCGGCTCGGCCATACCCAACGGCAGATAGACCTTCTGCCCCCGAGCGACCAGCCGTCTGGGAAGTTGGGCAGGCCCACTCTTCAGCGGCCAGAGGTGAGGGTGCCAGGACGCAAGTGGTTTCTTCCACAGAATCGTTCCGTTGAACGCGTCGCGGGCGATGAGGAAGTGCTTCGACGGCAGCAAGACCGACCAGTTCTTTCCCTCGTCCATCACGTAGAAGATACGTCCGCCGGTGGATACCATGGCCGTAAGCCCCGCAATGTGATCGTGGTGACGCGACCAACGCGGACCGCCGACCCATTGCTGACGGCGCATCGAGTCAATGCGGGTGTCTTTCGAGACGGCATTGTTCCCGGCGTCGTAGAGGTAGTGGGTCCACTCGTCGGTATCTGCAGGGGCCGGTTTCTCGAACATCACAAAACCGTCCCAAGTACCGGGTGCGGGATGTGGGATACGGGATACGAGATGCGAGATGCGGGATAGCCACGCCTCGTTCCCCTTCTCTCGCACAAGGGCCACGCCGCCCGGTGTCAGCACGCGGAGAATCTCGCTTCCCGCATCTCGCATCTCGTATCTCGTATCCACCACAATCAGATTCACCAGGTTATCGATATATGGCAGGTGGCGGCCGTCAAACTCTCGGACCGTAGCCGCGCCGTGTATCCCCTTCGACGAGAGGTATTCCCGCACTCGCCCAAGCGTCGAGCGATCCTTTACCAGGCCTTGCACCAGAAAGCTCTCGCCGATTCGCAATGCTGCGATCTCTTTGCCGTCTTCCACGCCCAGATGAACGACCACGCCGCCCTGAATCCCGGCGACCGAATACAGGTCCGCCGCGGTCTTGGCGTCGTAGGCCAGTGCGGGAACTGCTGCCACGAACACAGTCAGAACCATCACCCAGATGTTCAAGTCCACTCGATATCGTGTCGAACTGTTCACGCCGTGCGACTTCAATGTGCATTGCATCAGATCACCTCCAAATTTCGCGCCGTGGTAGCTGGATTCGCAAGAATCCAGTCGCCTGCTCTATTGGTCTGAATTCCTTGAACGTTGCTTAGCGGTCAAGGTCCTTGCCAGGCCGAGTGTCATTTGGCTGCAAGTCCCATAGGTAGCAGACGCCGTCGTTTCCGCCGCTGAGCAGCGTTCGATTGTCGTGCCCGAAGCTGACTCTATAGACGTAGCTTTGATGCCGACCGACGTCCCGTATCTTCTCTGCGGACAGCGGATCCCACAAGGCAACATTGCCCCCCATGCTTCCGGTGGCCAGCCACGAACTGTCCGGCGAGAAGTTGATGGCGCCGTGGATGAAACGCCCTTCGACTTGAAACGTCGATCGTAGTGTCATGTCGGCTGCGTCCCAGATCCGCACTTTGCCGCTCAGATGAGCCGTCGCGATCAAACCGCCCTTTGGCGCGAAGCACACTGTGTACATGCGCATATCGCCATCGTTTCCGATTTCATCCTCGACGTTGAATTCACGTTTCAGCTTTCCGGTGTCTGCTTCCCAGAGGCGGACGACTTTATCCCAACCGGCGGTCGCCAGAGTCTTGCTGTCCGGGCTAAACGACAGGCCGTATATTTCGCCATGCGTGAGCTGAGCGATCTGCTGGCCTGTAGTCATGTCCCACAAACAAGCCGCAGACTGGCGGAAGACCGCTCCGGCCAATCGTTTCCCATCTGGCGTGAAGCAAAGAGATTCGACATGGCAGTGCGGATCACGACCTTTTGGCCAATCCCAGCGGTGAACGACTTGCCCGTTGCTCAAATCCCACACCGCCACATGCACTTGGCCGCCGCTCGCTCCGCCAGCGGCCAAATCGCGGCCATCCGGCGAGAACGCCAGTCGCGAGCAGTCGGAGCCCAGCAATTTGAGAGTCTGGAGCTGCGTACCTTCTTTTGCATCGACAAGGCGAATCACTCCCGTGTCGTCCGCGTAGGCTAGTGTTCGGCCGTCCGGCGAAGCAGCACACACGCCCGTTGCGCGGAACCCCTTTGGCAATGCAAGCTGCTGTCGAGCCCTTACGTCCCAACGTCGTATTGAACCGTCCCATCCCGAGGAGTAAAGAATCCTGCTATCAGCCGTGAACGCCACACACCACGGTTTCCAGACGTGACCTGAGAGTATACCAACGTCTTGCCCTGTTGCCGCATCCAAGAGGTAGATAAGGTAGTCTGACCCAATCGGTGCGCACGCAGCGATGATTTTGGCATCCGGGCTGTAGGCCACCGCCGATGTATAGCTTTCGGCTTTGTTTGTCAGCTTGATCTTGTGTGCCCAGATTTCCTTGCCTGATTCGACCGCATAAAGACGCACGGCACTGTCACGCTCGGTCGCCACGAGCTGCTTACCGTCCGGGGAAAACGCCAGGCGGACCAGTCGCGACGTGAGGTCAATGCAGCGCAGTTCCTCGCCAGTCACGGAATCCAGCAGCCGTATTTCTTCAGGTGAATCGCTGGTCACCACCGCCAGTAGCTTCTCGTCGGGCGAGAATTGGCCGAAGCTGTAATGACCGGCAAACGTCAAACGATCACGGTTCATGTCGTCGACTTGGACTGGACCGTCCGGCTGGTTGGCGACGTCGAATTGGACTTCGCCCTTATCGTTGCAGACAACCACGCCATGGCTACTTCCGATCGCAAGCTTGTGTCCGTCCCGTGTCACATCAACAGCCTTTGTGGCACCAAATCGGGCACGCACAGGTTGATTGGCCAAATTGACAGTCAACACCTTGGGGCGGCCGGAAAAGACTTCCCACGCGATCACCTGGTTGTGTCGAGCCGGTGTATAGAATCGTGAGCTGTCGGACGTGAAAGCGATTGCTCGAAGGCCATAAGCCGCTCCAGGCAGACTGATTCCGTGTTCACTCGGGTCGACACGCCACAGTTCCTTGCCCGTCGCCACATCCCAGGCGATAAGCTCGCGACGGCCGATCGTCACGATCGTCTTCTCATCGGGCGATAAAGCCAGCTCAATAGCGCTCGATGGGTGCCGAAACCTCAGCGTACCCAGCCGGAGACGAGCGCCGTCAGGAAGAGGGTCTCCGAGAGAGTCCGTAGCGGGTTGTTCCGAAAGCTGAGCGGAGACGGGTGTTGCTTCCACTGTATCGGATCCAACCTGAGCCAGCCCAACGCGGCTGCCCGCGACGGCTAGCGTGAGCGCGAAGAGCGAAACAACAATGGCGACAGCATAGGTTGGCTGCAGGCGAATCACGGCACTTCTCCTTCTATCGCGAAGATCGGCGACACGGTATTGAAATTTGGGAAAGCCAGCCAACTCTGCGACGGATCTGTCCACGAAGTGAGTCGAAAACATGTTGATTTCTTCTAATTCCTTGCACGATCGAAGATATCGCAGACCGGAACCGGACAAGCCGCGGTGACCGGTTGCGGCTATCCTGACTCGGACGACAACAGCGCGGTCTGAAAATCTTCCAGAGTGGCTGGTTTTTCGATGATCCAGTCTGGCCGATCCGTCTCCGAAAAACGTTTCGCCACATCACTGGCCGGCCAGCCCGTGATCAATGCCACGGGAAATGTGGGATCGGTCTCTTTGATCGCCCGAACGACTTCCGAGCCGTCCATTCCAGCCATACCGAGGTCGGTGATCACAAGATCGTAATCGCCCTCTCGAAACTTGGACAAACCAGACAGGCCATCTTCTGCCAGATCGACTCGATGGCCTAGTACCTGCAACATCCATTTCGTCGCGTCGCGTACTTGCTCGTCGTCGTCAATGTACAATATGCGTTTCTTGACCGGGCTGCTTGTGGGCTGCGGAATCTCGCGTTGCGGCTCTTCAGGCTCCAACATGCGCGGGAACGATACGTCGAATGTCGTTTCTGCTCCTGAACGGCTCGATAGGCTGATACTACCGTTGTGTTTCTGCACAATGCCATAACAGACAGACAAGCCAAGGCCGCTGCCATTGCACCTGTTTGAGTAGTACGGTTCAAGACAACGACGCTGCTCCTCTTCTGTCATCCCGCGGCCCGTGTCGGAGACGCGCATCGTCACGGATTCGTCGGTAGACCGAAGCCCGATGGTGATCGTTCCACCTTCGGGCATTGCGTCTACAGCGTTGAAAACCAGATTGACGAGCATCTGACGCATTTCTACCGGATTGCCACGTATTAGTGCCGGCTCTTCAGCGAGCTGCAACCGAAAGTCAATCTCGTGACCGGACTTCTGCGGTTCGTCTTTCCACCTGGGACGAGTGAGATTCGGTACTTGCTGGACGACTTTCCTCAAGTCCATGCACTCCATCGCGGCTTCGTCCCTTTGGCCGGTGAACCGCTGGAGGCTTTGGACAACGGCCGCGGCGTCGGATGCATTCTGGGCGATCGCAGTAACCCACTCTTTATGCTCTGGAGCCAACTCCGAGACCCTGCCCAGGAGCTGCGCGTAGCCGACGACCGGAGACAGCGTGTTATTCAAGTCATGAGCCAGCGCATGCGACATCTCTCCCAGAGCGCTAAGCCGTTCTCGTTGGACGATCTGCCCGTACGCGCTCTCGACTGACTTGAGCAGGAGATACAATAGAGAGAACACGCTGCAGATCCATATCCCCATGAGCGCCTTCTCAAGGATTATTCTCACTCGACTGTTATGGCCTACGATGGTCACGTTAGCCAAAGATGGTATGTCTTCGGTAACGCCAAGGAACATCTCCGATGCAGCGGCGACGGCGCACACGAGAACGGCACATTTGACGGAGGCTGAGAAATACGGCTTGCGAGACAGGACAACGAAGACACTAAGAATAACCAGAAGAACGGCCAAGCGGGCCACGCCCTCCGTCAGTTTTCCGATAACGTCTTGTTGCTGCGCGATCTCAAGCAAAGCAACGGTGACCGCGCCGGTCGCAAACAGGGCGAGAGTCTGCCAGCCAAAGCGTACATGACGATCGAGCGAAGTCATCTTCGTGGTTACCTCAGCGGCACCCAGCGCTGCGTGGAGGCGTTTGTGATGTGCAGTACTCCCGCGCAGCTCCGAGTATCCTAGAGGAGCACGATATCAACTACAATCCCCAAAACGGTGCAGCCATGATGGTAGATGCCGTTTCGGCGGCCGATGCTCCATTGTCTCTGTCTAGGGCGTACCGTCCAATAACTCGAGTAGCTTCCAAAACGCCCGGTGGTCAAGCCCGGTTTCTGCAGATCTGTACAGTTTGAGTTTTCGCGGATCCATGTCCAACGACGGCAGATGCTGCAGTACGGTATCCATGAGGCTGCGATTGATATACCTGCCACTGACCCAGCAGGTTCGCAAGTTCTTGAACGTCTTCAGGTGTTCGAGATCCTCACTCCGAAGTTGATGACCGTTGAAGACCAGCAGTTCCTCCAGGCGAGGCACTTCGCTGAGACGACTAAGGGTCTCGCCAGTTATCCCGAGATCCCACAGGTAGACGCGGCGCAGCTTTGGACAGTTTCGGAGGAACGCCAGATGACGATCCTTCATGCAAATCACCGTCGCCGTGAACGTCTGCAATTCGTCCAGCGATCCGAGCGGATCGCACGCGTCGGGTTCCAGTGTTGAAACACCCATTTTGCATCCCGAAAGGTCAAGGCGTTCCAGACCATCGAGCTGGGCGATCATGCGCATTGTTTCGGCGTCCAAGGGCACCCGCAGTTGCAGCTCGGTCAGTCGCGGCAAGTCTCGCAAGTGGGCGAGTTGCGTCCCATCGAACCCCTGGCCTTCGATTGTCACCGACTCGAGCTTCCGAAATCGCCGAATGTCCTCCCACGTGACATCTTTCAACTCGGCATCGATTCTCACCAAGGGCTCCCGTTGCGTAATGGAGACATGGACCGCGAATCGCTCGAAGGTCTCGGTTGTCCACGGATACGTTCCGCAAATCCTCAGGTCCTGAGCACGATTTCCCCAGCGGCCAGCCAATTCGCCAAAACTGACTTCCGACAGACGACGCGGTTCGATAACCTTCAGCTTAGGCATGGCCGCTTGGAGCCTCTCCACAGGCACCTCCAACCGCCCAAGCACCGTCAATCGCTTCAGTTGTTGTAGCTGGGTCAGCCGCATCATCCGTTCGCGGCCACATTCAAGCTCGACGGTCAAACGATCGAGCCGCTGCAACTTGACAAGGTCGTCCAAGCCACGATCCGACACTCGGCTCGCCCGCAACCCTGTCACCGGGACGTTCGGGTGTTCGGCCAGTAGCCTCAAGCCTCGTTCCGTCACGGGAAAGTCGTGTATCAGAAGCCTCAACCTTGGCCAGTGGCGCAGGCACTCCAGCGACCTTTCGTCCAGGAACCGGTTGCCGTGTATGTCAAGCAGCCGCAGATCGGAGAGTCCCTCCAACTGCTTCAGACCCTCGTTGGTTATGTTTGTGCGCCACAGGGAAAGCCTGCGCAGCCTCGTCAGTTTCCCGACATATTCGAGGTCTTTGTCGCTAACCGAGCTTCTGGCCAAATACAGCCGCTCGACATCTGGCAATTGAGCCAACGGTTGCAGGCTGCCTTCATAGAAGTCGCGTTCCTGCAGATTGACCTCTACCACTTTGTTACAGCGATCGGCCAGCGGCAGCCATCGCAGCCATTCAGGTACCGCCCGCCTAAATGTGACCCAACCACGGATCTTCGTAATCTCCTCCGCTGCCGCAGCTTGTACCTCGTACGCTGTAACCATCCTTCGCCAATACGCGGCAGCGACACAAACCAACGTGAGCAATACCAACATCGACCAGATGCTGAACTGATACCATCTCCGGCGCGGACGAGTGTCTCGCGCGTCGGTCGACGGTTCGTCTGTTCGGCCGGTCATGCTGTTGTGCCCCATACTCGAGTAGGCTTATCCTTGCGATGAGGAACTAGGGCGATTGAACCTGCAGCGGCCCGATCTCGCCTATACGCAATCGCGTGAACTGCGCCTCGCCTGCGCATACGATCAGGCCGAGACCGTCGGCTTCTTGGGCTTCGGGCGTGTGGACGTTGAACAGCCATCGGTCGTTGCAGTAGATTTCAGAGCGGTGGCCGCGGACGAGGACTCGAAGCTGTCTGGCACCATCGGGCAAGTTCAATCCGACGATTCTGTCCAGGGTCTCTTCGGCTATCATTGTGCCTTCGATATCGAGTGATACAACACGGATCGAATCGGTGTTCGTGTCCATAATCGCCGCGTAGGCTCCAGTGGCGGTCCGTCGCCATACCAGACCCGTTTGCCCGTTCTTCTTCGGCTGGATCTCACACGTCATCATCACGTTCGCAGCGCGAACGGCAAGTGGCAGTACGGAAGCCCCGACCGACTGGCCTTCGACGGTTTCGCCAACGGTCGACCACTCGCCGACACCGATCTGCTTCTTGGTCGTGATGCCGTCCGTCCCATCGAGAAGAGTGCGCCGCTGGAGGCCATCCATCGCGGGGCTGTATGCGAGCCACAGCGAACTATCAGGCCGCTGGCGGAGTTGCTTTACGGTGCCTAACGTCACCGCTCCGCCGCAAGTGTGGTGATAGACGATGCGTCCGTCGCCGTCGGGAATCGTTCGCGCTACATAGTTGTCCACACGGCCTTGGCCGGAGCCGAGCAGCAGCGGGTCGTCAGGGATACGATAGGGACCGTCACGCTGGTCAGCCACGACATAGAATGTGCCAGACGCGTTAACGCGTCCGCCCACGTCTTTTCGGGATCCGGCGCTGGAAAAAATCAAGTGATGGCGACCACCCAATTCAAAATACTCGGGAACCTCCATATTGACGAACTGATCGCTGGCGTAGATGGGCGGCAAGTAGTCCCAGCGTTCCAGGTCTTTGGATTGGACGCGCGCGATGCACGCTGTTCCGCCAGTCTTGGCAGGCGTAGCCAGGTAATCGTCGATGCCGTCCAATACGAGGCGTCCATCGACGATGCGGGCCCCTCCGTGAAGCTTCGCGGGTGGGAAGGTGTCCATGGCATCGGCCGTGGATCCGTTTTCGAAGGTCCATTGGGCGAGTGGTCTCGGATCACTCGGTTGATCGAGGCGAAGCTGGCGGATGGACTGCTGATCGAGAGCGACGCTGTAGACCCGCGCCTCTTCGATCGCCCCGGCGAAAAAGCGAGATCGGCTTGCACCGGCTTCCAGGTGGCGAAGCCCCATCACCACGGCTGTACCGCTGGGGAAAACCTGCTGCGAGCGGGCGTCGTGCTCGGTGTATTTCTCGCCGTTTCGATAGAGGGTGATCTGCGTGCCGCGATACACGGCGGCTATCTGTAGCAACTCGTCCTGATCTGCGTCCTCCAGCGGGTAGTCCGACTGGTCTGGATCAGTCCGCCGCGCTGAATCGCTGCCGGTCATCCAAACGCCGGGCCGCTTCTCTCCGAACACAATCGCGTCGAACTGGTCCGGGCGGGAGCCGTAGTCGAGTGTCAATAGACCGCCGCCTCGTTGCGACTTGTTGGCCAGGTACACCCACGCAACCAGCGTCTTATCGCGGATCGGGTCGAGCTTCGGTTCTCCGCCTCCGGTTTGGGCACAGAAGAGTCCTTCCCAGACGCGTTGCTCGGGATCGAAATAGGTAAACAGATCGCGGCAGTCTCGGCCTCCGTAGTGTGGTGGAGTGATCTCGATGACCGGATTGGCCGGCGATTTGCGCCAGCTCTGCAGGTCGCGCGAAATCAGGGCCCCGATTCTCTGGTTGCCCTGGACCATCGAGCCGTAGAAGCACACATAGCGATCGCCATCCTTGACGCACATACCCGTCTTGGCTCGGTCGCTGTCCCAGTGGCCCGGGGGTGCCTTCGTGTCGATATCCGGCAGCGGAGTCCAGGAGACGAGGTCCTTGGAAACCGCACGGCCGATATTCGTCAGCTTCCGCTGGAGGAAAAACAAGTGATACTCGTCGCCCTCTTTCGTCAACCAGGTATCCCACATGCCGTATTCGGCAGGCACTTGGTATAGCTGAGCTCGAACGTTGCCGGCAGGCAGCAGCACGGTGGCAAAGAGAACAGCCAAGAGGCGGGCAAGAAGCCGGTTTCGTGACATTGCGTGAACTTCCTCTAGTGGCACGAGCAGTTTCGATTCTGGCGTCTGTATGACCGAAGTTACGCCTCTGGATACAAATCGAGCGCCAAACGGCGGAAGTCTGGAACACGGTGGAAGGTACACAGATCGGCGTCATGTTGGTCTCGGCCTTCGCGCGAAGTGCGTGAAAGGACCAGCATGTCTTCTCCGTCTATCAAAAGGCTGGCGTACATGAACGATTGACGCAGTTTTGACGCCATGGCAATGCACCCTGCCTGGAACCAGTTCAAAGCGTCCATGCTGTACATCAACATCAGTATCCGTCGCTCGTTGCCGCCGGTTCCCGTGAACTCGCGACGCTTTCGCGCCTGTTGGCAGTAGCCGAGTTGATCCTGGCTGTCGGTAACCAGCGTGGCGGCCGTCCAGAACAGACGCGAAGCGTCGTCGTGGACAATGTGGAACTTGCACTGCCCGCCGGGCATGGGATAGTACTGGGCGAATTGGAGATTCAGTTTCTGGCCGTCGTCGCTCAGATCGCACACTCCGCAAACGTTTGCCGTGGCCATGGCATCCATTTCAACACGAGAGAAGAGCCTGAGCTTTCCACCGATTTGAATCACATTCGGCTCCAGCCATCGGCTCTTACGACAGCGACCGCCACGGCACAACTCGGGCACCGCTCCCGGAAACGGAATCGGAGGCGATATCCGCCAGGCGGCCGGGTTCAACAAGTCACGGGATAGATCCCCAGCGACGACGCGTTCGGCGCGACCCGGTACGTCCAATTGGTCGAACGCACGGTACACGTGGCCGTCATGAATCACTATGCCGGTAGGACAATTCCAGAAGTGGCCCTCGAACAACGTGACCGGTTCTGACCAGCTTCGGCCGCCGTTTTCACTTCGCCGCAGCACCAAATCGTCGTTGCGATAACGGCCGCGGCCATCGCGATGGGCGAACAGATACAGTGTGCCGTCGTACGTCCAGGGCATGGCGGTGAAGTATTCCAACGACGACAGACGTTCCCAGGTTTTGCCGCCGTCGCTGCTGCGAAGGATGTGGACGACGCCGGGACGTTTCGCAACCCCGCGCCACCAATATGGAACTGTGGCCAGCAAGCTGCCGTCGGGCGTGCGGACGATGCCGGGACCGCACGTGCAGACGTTCTTGTCGCCTGTCTCTGTCAGCACCGTGTAGTCCTGTGCCAACGGGCCGGCCGCAGGCCGTGACGAGTCGCCTCGACTCTGTTCATCCGCTAGGCAACGGGACGAGACGACTCCAGCGCCCGCGGCTATCCCAGCGGTCACGAAACTCCGACGAGACACCGGGGGTTCGTTTGACATGATGCTCCTTCGGTTTGGCATTCAGCGTTGAAACGACGTCTGATCATCATAACAGGTCCCTGACGTTTGAAACCGGGGCATTCGCGCGGCAGCGGCTGGGCAACGATAGCCGAGTCCCGATCTCCGTGCAATCTCTGCTTCGATCGTGTACAGTGGAACCTCTTCTACGGCTAGTCTGTCGGATTCTAAGCGAGGGTATGAGTATGAGATCCATGAGAACTCCTTGGCTTGTCACGTGCGTCTGCGGTGGCGTATTACTTATCACCAAGAGTCTCTACGCCAGCGATCCGCCAGCATCGTTTGACTTCGCGAGAATCGAAACTGCCGTACTGCAAGACGGCGTTCCGTCGGTCGTCGAGCGGCTGGGCGATTCCAACAAGCGTTTGGCT
Organism: uncultured Pirellulaceae bacterium; assembly: GCA_964623055.1. Taxonomy (GTDB): domain Bacteria; phylum Planctomycetota; class Planctomycetia; order Pirellulales; family Pirellulaceae; genus JADHUC01. The sequence continues at coordinate 83,431 of CAZURK010000008.1, read as the reverse complement.
GCCGCCCTGACGCATGTCCAGCTTTTTCTGGAGCACGACAAGCAACAATTGTGGTTTCAGCTACAAGCTCGCACTCGGCTGACCGGCTGGGAGGATTTTCAGGCGGAACTTCGCAAGCAGACTCCTGACGAAACGTTGATCGCCCTGTCCTCCGAACTGGCTATGTTCGAGGCCAGCAGGCGGTTCTCGGACGCGGACGCAGGCCCTAACGTCAAGATCCCGAAGCCCTTGACCCAGACATGGCCGGTCGCCCCGTTGCCGATGGAACCAACCGTTCGCCAGCGGGCCATCAGTCCCAACGGCGCGTGGGAGGCACAGTTCTCCGGGCGAAGAATCGACGTTCAGCAAGTCAGTTCCGGTAGGATCCTCACAATCGAGCTATCCGATGCGGACTTCGACTCGCTGGGAGAGATCGCGTCGATCGCGTTGAACACCACGAATGGGACCGCGGCGATTGGTGGACAGGAAGCGGTACTGCATCTGCAGTTGAGCACCAAGAGGACAAAACTGGTGAAGTTGGACGTCAGCCGGATACCTCGCGATCCGATCGGTCGACGATTCGCAGCGAGAAATGGTGGCAAGATTCCGCGACTGCGCGTTGTTATAACACCCGACACGAAGCACGCCGTGGTTTGGAGCCGCAAAGCCGTTGCGAGTTTTCATCCGGTGACCGGTGCATGCGAATTCGTATTGCCCGTCGACGTGCGGCACTTCGGCGGACGGTACGGGTTCTTGTCCGGCGAACGGATTGCCATCAACTATCAGGGCTTCGGTCGCGGCGGACGGATCGATGGCATTCGCGTATTTGATCTGGCGAGAGGAAACCAGGTCATCAATCTCGAGCACGGCGCGTCACAAGTTGGAATTGCGATCAACACCAAGACCGACACGATAGCCACGTCAGGCCGAGTGAGGCATGGCTACGGTCCTGGCAACTCGAAGCTGGTGTTCTGGAACGCGAACACAGGCGAGCGCGCAGAACAAGAGTTGCCCGACATGTATGGCAATGTGGTCGGAATTACCGAAGACGGCGAACGTTTGTTGACGCTGGCACTCAGACCGGGTGTCGTCTTTGTGTGGGACATGGCCACGCGGAAACTCGTCCGCCGGTTCGATCTGGGTATCGATCTGTCGCGAGGAAGACTCGACGGAAGCACGTTGGTGCTAAGAGGATCGCACCCCAACGAAGCGAAAGAGTACTGGTTCAAGTACCATCGGTCGAAGTAGCAGAGTAGGCCGGAACGAGCGCAGCGCTGTTCCGGCAACACCCATTTCTCGTGCAAAGAGCTGCCGGAACGGCGTCGCTGGTGCTCCTTGTTGCCGGCCTACCAAGTTGCCAGCCTACCGATGCGTCAATCGGCTGCTATGCCAGGGCTTCCTTGCAGAACTGGACGCATTTGGTCACTTCCTTCACTGCGTCCGAGCCTTCGGGAATCTTGTATTCCAGTTCGATGTCGGCGGGGAAGGTCAGTTTGTGCTTCCTCATGTACTGCAGCACTTCTGCCACGGGAGTATCTCCCTCGCCGAAGGGCATATTCGGGCCGTTGTCCTTCTTTCGGTCTTTGAGATGAAGGCTGAGAATCCGGTCGCTGTGTTTCTTAATCAGCGCGATGGGGCATTGGTTGGTGCCGGCGACATAGTGGCCAATGTCTAAGTTGATGCCGAGGTATTTGCCGTACGTGAGGATGTCGCCGTCGTAGAGTGTTGGGGTGAGTTGGGTGTGGTTGTGGAAGCCGATCATGACTTTGTGTTTGTCGGCGATGGGACCGAGCTTCTTTGCGGCTGGTTCGGAGATTTCGCGAGTGATGCCCTTTGCGCCCAGTGCTTTGGCGATCTCGAAGTAGTATTCGATTTGCTCGTCGGGCATCTTCGGATTCCCGATATTGCCGAACTTGACGATGTGGATGTTGACACCCGCGTCGTTGTACATCTTCCGCAATGCCTTGAATCCTTCCATGGACGCCTTGTCTCCGCTTGCGTATTCCTTGGCGAATTTCTCGGCTGGGCCGCCCATTAACTCGACCGAGCTGATACCGCATTGGATGATGTATTTCAACAGATCCTCGGCGCTGCCGGGCAGGGATCGGTAGCTGTAGGTGATGACTCCGATCTGGACGCCGTTGAAATTCGAGTTGGGTTTAGCCACCGGGGCGGCGAAGACGCGGCCCGGTATCATGGAAGATGCGGCCAAAGCCGCTGTGCCGCCGAGGAACGTTCTTCTGGACAGTGTGGTGTTTTGGTTCTTCATGGCTTTCCTCACAAATCACATCTAGTTTTGGTGGTTGCGCAAATGCTCTTGGTTGTTTTGCAGGCTGCAGGATAACCCAGTCTACTGTGGAAATCAAATTCCGGCTCGCTGTATACGTTTACGCCTCGATCGTGTACGGCTTGCGCTGGGGACGACTTCGCAGCGCGCTGGCCTGTTCGTCGCCGATGAAATCCTCCTTCGCGGGATCCCAACGCAGTTTCCGCTTCAGCAGCAGCGCGATGTTGCAGATATGACAAGCGGTCATCGTGCGATGATGCGTGAAGGGATCGGAGACGGAAAATGAGCGTTCTTTGAGGCACTCGAAGAAATGCCGCATGTGGTCGCCCGGCTGTTTGCCGTTGTACAGCTTGATCACCTCCTGGTCGAGCCACTCGTTGTCGGCCTCAGTCAACTCTTCGACCGGCTTGCCGGTCAGGCGGCCGCGGTTGACGAAGATGCGGCCGTTTTCGCCCTCGAACCAAATGCCGTTGTCCGGGCCGTGCTGGACGATCATCTGGTTGCCGTTTTCGTATGTCAACGTGATCTTGAACGTCGTGGCCGTGTTGTAGCCGTTGGGGATCTTTTGCTCGCCTTTGAAGAAAGCCACGGGATCGAAGTCGTCGGGATGATTGGGGAATACGCCGGCGCCTTCGGCTTCGACGGGGCCGGAATCCGTGTACCCCAATCCCCACTGGGCGATGTCGATGTGATGGGCGCCCCAGTCGGTCATCTTGCCGCCCGAGTATTCCAACCACCAACGGAAATTGCCATGGCATCGTTTAGGACAGTAAGGGACCTTTGGCGTTTGCCCCAGCCAGTAGTTCCAATCAAGATGATCCGGCGGATCGGCATTATCGAAGGGCCCGCCCGTTGGTCCGCCGCCGATCGAGCACGTGGCCGTCAGCCGTTTACCCAACCGGCCACTCTGGGCCAGCGCTATGGCTTTCAAGAACATGGACCGATTTTCACTGCGCTGTTGCGTGCCAATGTGCAGGATCTTGCCGGTTTCCTTGACAACGCGGCAGATCACCTTCCCCTCGTCGATGGTCAACGTCAGCGGCTTCTGGCACTGCACGTCCTTACCGGCCTTCAGTGCGTCGACGACGATTTTCGTGTGCCAATGATCGGGCGTGCCAATTGTGACCACGTCCACGTCCTGGCGGTCGAGTACTTCGCGATAGTCGCCGTAGACATCGGGTTTCTTGTCGAAACCGGACGCGAACTTCTCGGCTCGCTGCAGGTCGACGTCGCAACAAGCCACCACATCCGCGAATCGCGACGCGCTGCGTCCGTCGTGACTGCCCATGCCGCCCAAGCCGATCGACGCCAGTTTAGGACGGTCGTTTGTCTCTTGAGCGGGGGCGTACGAACTGGTCCAAAGATAGGGCACCGCACCGGTAACTGCGGCGATGCCGGCAGAGGTTTTCAAGAAATCGCGTCGGCTGGATTTACGGCTGGTCACGGTTGGACTCCTTGTGGCGGGTAGCGTAGGGGGTGCAGGCGTTCGCAATGGGGGGCTCGCCTACGGATGATGCCCGCCCGAAACGCGCGGGGCAATACCCACAGGCCTCCCATATCCGTCTTGCGGCTAGTGTAACTGCCACAAATCGTTCAACATAGAGTTGCAGCCTTGGTTTTCACAAGATTACAGTAAGAGGGGATCTGCACCGCAAACCTTCAGTATTCGCACCGTGCGCGAATTCGTTTAACGGCAAGCCGAAGGCGACTGTGTCTCCGGCCACCGCAGACGCCTTCGGCTTGCCGTTAAACGAATTTGGCTGCGGCTCGAACGCGTTAGGTGACAGTGACCGTGGCTACCATCCGCAAAAAGGCATCGAAGTCCCATTCCAGACGAACTCGTATGCGCTTATGGAAGAAGCTGCTGTTTTCTGTGGCTGTCACTATCGTCTTCTTCGTCCTCTTCGAGCTGATACTGACTGCGATTGGCGTTACCCCCGTTTTGTACGACGAAGACCCCTACGTGGGCTTCGCGTCGAACGTTCCGCTGTTTGTCGAGCAGCCCGGCGACGGTGGCGTCACGCATATGGTAACCGCCGAGAATCGACTGTCCCTTTTCAACCATCAACGATTCCCGAAGAACAAGCCTACTGGCGCCTATCGAGTCTTCTCTATGGGCGGCTCGACGACCTATGGCCGGCCCTACGATCACAACGCTTCGTTTGCGACTTGGCTACAGGAGTTCTTGGCGGCTGCGGATGGTTCTCGTGAATGGGAAGTAATCAACGCGGGCGGGATCAGCTACGCCAGCTATCGCGTGGCAATGCTGATGGAGGAACTGGTTCAGTACCAACCGGATCTGTTCATTGTCTATTCCGGTCATAACGAATTCCTCGAGCGGCGCACGTACCAGGCGACCCTGGATACACCTCCGATCGTGCGCAATCTGCATTCGCGTCTCTTGGGCACGCGGACCTTCTCGTTCATCCATCGACTGGTCAAGAAGGACGACAGATCACCCGATGTCGAAGCCGATGGTCGCGATCTGCTTCCCGCCGAGGTCGACGCCATTTTGGATCACACAGTCGGTCCCGAGTCCTACACGCGTGACGACGAACTGAGGAATCGGGTGGTGTTGCATTATCGGTACAGCCTGGAGCGTATGGTAGCTATCGCGCGTTCCGCCGGCGCCAAAGTGATTTTCGTCACACCGGCGTCGAACCTGCGGGATTTCCTTCCGTTCAAGAACGAACACCGAGCCGACTTGGATTTGGTCGACGAGAATCTGTGGCTGGGCCATTTGCACGTGGCTGGCGAGGCATTCGACAAGGAGCAATTCCACGAAGCATTGAAGGCCTTGGATCAGGCCGCAGAAATCGACGACCGCCACGCGCGGCTGCATTTCCTTCGCGGGCGCGTCCTTCTTCGGCTCAAACGCTACAAGGAAGCGAAACGGGCGTTCATGCGAGCACGTGACGAGGACGTTTGTCCGTTGCGGGCGCTGACGCCCATGCGAAATATCGTCGTTGATGTGGCGGAAGCAAACGATGCATCGGTGATAGACTTCGTCCGAATGATGGACAAACGTGCCCAGGACGGAATCCCCGGCGACGAGTCCTTCCTGGATCACGTGCATCCCACGGTTGAAGGTCATCGCCTGCTGGCCTTGACCCTGTTGGACGAAATGCAGGAAATGGGCATCGCCAAGTCGGGCCCGGCGTTGACCGAGCAGACACTCAACGATGTTACAGCCCGCGTCAAAGGTCGCTTGGATCATCGAGCTCATGCCAACGCTCTGCGCAACTTGGCCAAGGTGCTTCGTTGGGCTGGAAAGTTCGAGCAGTCCGCCAAGCTGGCTGTCAAAGCCGTAGGAGGATTGCCGGACGACGCGGAGGCTCACTACATGGCAGCCGATGCGCGGTGGCAAAGCGGACACTTGGACATCGCTGTCGCCGAGTACGAGCTGGCGCTCAGCATCGACCCCGACTACTTGGCGGCAATCCTGCAGCTTGGCAGTCTGCTGCTAGAAAAAGGCGAGCCCGAAGCCGCCAAGAACTACCTGGGGCGAGCTGTGCGACTGGCTCCTGACAAAGCCGACCCGCATTTCCGTCTTGCCAATGCGTTGTTCACCCTGGAAGACCTCGACGAAGCCCGGAAGGAATACCAGGAATCGCTTCGTCTTGAACCGAAGCTTGCGGACGCACACAAGAACCTGGCGCTGATCGCAGTCCAGCGCAACGATCTGAACACTGCCGTGGATCACTTTGGGCAAGCGTTGGACATCGACCCCAGAGACGCCGTCGCCCATTGCGAACTCGGATTCTTGTTCGTCGATACGAAGAAACTCGATCTGGCCGTCGACGAGTTTTCGGCCGCGCTGCTTCTGAATCCGGACCATATACAGGCCTACCTTGGGCTGGGACGCGCGGCGGAGGCCCAAGGCGATCTCGATGAAGCGGCAAAGATGTACGGACAAGCGCTGGACATCGACCCGGACAACGCAGAAGCCCGCGAGAAGTTCGAACGAGTTGCCAAGCCGTAGCGAACGAGCAGTCGCAGAATGCCGACATGTGGCGTGTGGGCAACATTCTATCGAGGGATTGCGTCGGAAGTCTTGCGACTTCCCCTGCGGATTGCCGACATGCTGAAGTCGCTTTTTCCGCGATCCAATTTGCAGGGCCTCCAGCGTCAACCTATGGTTTCGTAGTCACTTCTCTAACTCTATCGAGACCAACAGATCATGAACACCTGGACACTCGTCATTGCACTCGCAGGCGCTTTGTGGATGTCTACGGCAGCCGGCGCACAGGAAACCAACTCGTCGAACGCCTCCAACGGTCGCCGCGCGCACCGGGCTTCAATCCGAGCCATGCACATCCTGGACCGGCCTAACCGGCCAGGCCACTTCTACGGCAACACGGTTCGTCGCCTTTACTACGGTTCCCAAAGGTCCCGACAGCGGGGGCGGTGAGCGAGCACAAGACGCTCCTTTCAGACTGGCGCGGATTACCCTGGTGTTCCCGCGCACTTTTGGGGTGCTACGACTTGTCGTAGCTTTCTCTTGCCGTCTGCGCTCTACGGCTGCATTACCCCGCTGCCGCAAGATGTCTTCGGACACTCGCATTCGCCGCTCTGATGCGCTAGAATCTGATCGTCGTTGCGGAGTCCAATGTCCGAGTCGACCTCCGCCCACCCGCCGCTACTCGCCAGGAGTCCACGCCATGCGTTTCATTCCCCCCGCTGTTAGTGCCTTGCTGTTGTGCATTTCGTACGCTTCGGCTGACCAGTCCGGCACTTCGCCAAAGAAGGTTCAAATCTCCGAGCAACTCGACCGCGCGGTGATTGCCCGGCGCGTAGATGACGGCAAAGTGTACCTCGGATGGCGGTTGCTCGCGTCCGATCCAAAAGACGTCGCGTTCAACATCTATCGTCGCACCGGACAAGCAGAACCGATCAAGCTGAACGACAAGCCAATCGCCGATACGACCGACTTCATCGACGCCACGGCTGCGGCCGATGTCGAACACGTTTGGCTGGTGCAGTCCGTCATCGACGGAAGGGAAGCGGTGATCGGACCGATCTGTCAGTATGTCGCGATCAAGCCAAACGCGAAATCGCTTCCCTATGTCGCGATCCGGCTGGATGGCGATCACACATTTCAGAAAGTTGGCATTGCCGACTTCGATGGTGATGACCGTTACGACTTCGTAATCAAACAGCCGAACGCGAATATCGACCCGTACGTGCATTATTGGAAGCCGAGTCCGGATACGTACAAGCTGGAGGCCTACAGCCACGAAGGCGGATTGCTATGGCGATACGACCTGGGCTGGGCTATCGAGCGCGGCATCTGGTATTCGCCCTACGTGGTCTACGATCTGGACGGCGACGGGTGCGCCGAAGTAGCTGTGAAGACCGGCGAAGGGGATCCTCGCGACGACGACGGCCGAGTGCAATCGGGGCCCGAGTACCTGACCATCCTGGACGGCCCCTCGGGCAAACCGGTCACGCAGATCGACTGGCCGTCACGTGAGTTGTTCAAGGATACATCGCGGCCGTACAACTACTCGGCACGCAACCAACTGGGCGTAGCCTACCTGGACGGCAAAACGCCGCACCTGCTGGTCGAACGCGGCACGTACAACGTGATCGTGCTGGTCGCCTATAGGCTGGCCGGCGGCAAGCTCGAAGAAGTGTGGCGATGGGATAACCGAAAGGAGGATCGCAGCTACAGCGGCCAAGGCGCCCACTGGCTGCACTCGGCCGATATCGATGCAGACGGCCGGCAGGAGGTCATCATCGGCTCGGCGGTCATCGACGACGACGGCACGGCGCTCTGGACAACCGGTCTGGGCCATCCCGATCATCTCTATGTCAGCGACATCGACCCCACGCGGCCGGGGCTGGAGATCTACTACGGCATGGAATCGCGGCAAAAGGAGCGCAACGGCATGTGCCTGGTCGACGCGGCGACCGGCAAGATCCTCTGGGGGCACGAAGGCTACACGCGCCACGTACACAGCCGCGGAATGTGCAGCGACATGGACAGCCGCCATCCCGGCAGCGAGTGCTACAGCGCCGACACGGATTCGAGCAAGAAGTTTGCCTGGGCCCGTCTGCGAACCGCCAAAGGTAAAGTGATCAGCGAGGAGAACATCGGCGGGTTCGGCACCCACGTCGTTCACTGGGACGCCGACGTGCAACGGGAGATACTCCTCCGAGGCCGCATCTTCAACTACGAAGACCCACGCGGCCAGAACATCGAGCCTCGCATCGAAGGCAGCGTGATCACAGTAATCGACCTGTTGGGCGATTGGCGCGAAGAGATCGTTACCAGCGTACCGGGTGAACTACGAATCTACACCACCACAATCCCCGCCACCGACCGCCGCGCATGCCTGATGCAGGACCCGATCTACCGCATGGACGTCGCCCACGGAACCATGGGCTACCACAAAGTACCCATGCTCAGCTATGACCCAGCGTCACGAAGGAAATAGGATTAGAAGAAGTGATCTTCGTTGCTGGTCATAAATTGACGGTCAAGAAATGAAAGACTGAAACAGCTCCTCGACCGAGAACATCTTCATCTATAACCCCCAGTCTATAACCAGCCCAGACCCAATCGCATGCCACGTAGGCAACCGTGCAATGACCTACTACAGAAAAGGTCTCACTATGAATGATCAGAATCGTTGCAGCCGTCAGTCTTGTCCGTCTTGGCGACATTGCCTGGTTTGTCTGTCGGCCATGTTGCTGGTGTCTGCCTTGACGTGCGAGGCGCGAAGCGAGGCGCCGAAACCCGCTGATCTTCCTGAGCTGGCGGATGCGTGTTTCCCGATTGGGAGTTTCGTCGTCGGCAACACCATTCATGTTGGCAAGGGCGATACGACGGACGCGTATGACCCGGAACGGTCGTGCGAACCGTTCTCGGCTGAGTCACGCATCGTCGCTTATGAGGAAAACAGCCACTTCATATGCGCGACGGGCGATGCCTCGCATATCTTTGAACCGTTGCAGGCTCAAAGTAAGGTCACGTTCATCCGCCGTTTCATCGTCCTCAGGCCGTCCGTTTTTGTGGTGGACGAGGTCGTCAGGCAGTCGCCTTCGGCCCGCTCGCTACGATGGCTGTTGTACTGCCGGAACAAGCCGACGGTCGCGGACGGCCAACTCCGCATAATCGATGGAAGTCAGGAACTTGTGTGTAAGACCCTTCTGCCCGGCGCGGAAAGGCGCGGAAAGGCCCGTGTGACAGGTGAAGGAGAACAGTCCGTCTGTGAAACCGAGGTGGAACCGCAAACAGGCGCAAGCGAAGTTCGCTGGCTGCACGTGGTTCATTTGCGCCAGGCGGGTGACGATGGTGCTGCGGTGGAATCGGTTTTGGAAGATAAGAACGGCGTTCGGGAACTGGTGATTACGACTCCGGATCGAGTCTTCCGTATGAGCTTGCCGGCTCCAGGAGTGGCAGCCGGCCACATTGCGATACAGGATGCCCGCGGCAAGACCATTGTCCCGCGACGGCCTTTGCCGAGCGGCGTGCTTCCTCACGGTCCGGAAGGCGTGCGTTTGATCGAACGATGGGACAGCCGTTACCGCGACGGCCGCACACCCGGTTGGGATACTGGCATACCCGCCGAGGACTTGAAGCAGGCCGTCGAGAAGGGCGACATCCGCCCGTGCCGAACGGCGGTCCTCGGTTGCGGTTCCGGCACCAACGCCGTGTATCTGGCCAGCAAGGGTTTTGATGTCACAGCGATCGACGTCGCTCCGACGGCTCTCGGCATCGCTGAAGCGAAAGCCAAGAAGGCCGGAGTAAACGTGAACTGGGTGCTGGCCGACGTGCTGGAGCTTCCCGAGTTGGAGCCGTTCGACCTAATCTTCGATCGCGGCTGTTACCACAATGTCCGATACGTCGATGCAAAGACATTTGTACAATCGGTCCGCCAGATATCGAAGCCGGGCACGAGATGCTTAGTACTCTCTTTGAACCGCGACGGTCCGCCGGGCGTTCGCGAGAAGCACATGCGCGACGATTTTTCGTCTTCCTTCGAGTTCGAATGGTTACGGGAGTCCGGTATTCAAACAGGCAAGGATGGCCAGAGCCGTCGAGCGTCCTGGTCGCTTATGCTGCGCCACGAAAATGACAAGTAGTTGTGTCGGGCTCGTCAAGGCCTATCGCACCTGGTCCGAGATTCAGCACGCCGACTTCTTCCACCACGGTGACTCGACCTTCGGCTACGGAAAGCCCCCGAGCCGGAAGGGGATTTGCCGTAACGGTGCCCCTCGCTGCTGCAACTGGTCTTCTGGGAATGAACGTCTGAAAAGAACCCACTCGAATGTCCACCATCACATTGAAAAAAGCCCTGCTTACTCTGGCGCTTCTGACCGGACTTGTGACCTCCGTGCATGCACAGCACGAAGATGTTGTGCGACCAGCCGCCTGGAAAGACTTGGCTTTCGGCGGGCGTTTCATGGATCGCTTTGAGCCGATGCCGCTGCTGGGCCAGCGCACGGAAGATACGTGGGGTGTGGATGCGGTCAAGCCGCGAGACGTGCTGAACGGGATCGAGGAAGCGGAATGGTCTTACTGGGGCGGGAACATCCTACAGGGAAAAGAAGGGACCTTTCATCTGTTCGTTTGCCGCTGGCGGGAGAATTCCCCCAAGGGCCACATGGCCTGGCGCCAGTCCGAGGTGGTGCGAGCCGTTTCGAAAAACCGCCTTGGTCCTTACAAGGTTGCGGAAGTCATTGGCCCAGGGCACAACCCGGAAGCCTATCAATTGAAGGACGGCCGCTACGTCTGCTATTTGATCAATGGGTATTATCTGGGCGCATCGCTTGAAGGCCCCTGGGAAAGAAAAACATTCGAGTTCAATCCTCGGGACCGGAAGATCGTCGCGAATCTGTCCAACCTGAGCTTCTCCCGACGCGAGGACGGTTCGTACCTGATGGTCAACCGGGGCGGCGGAATGTGGGTCAGCCGCGATGGGCTTTCCGCCTGGGAACAGGTAACGCAAGGCAGCAATTATCCCCCAGTAAGAGGTCGCTTCGAAGATCCGGTCCTTTGGCGAACCAAGGTCCAGTATCACGTGATCGTCAACGACTGGTTTGGTCGCATCGCCTATCATCTTCGTTCCAAGGATGGCGTGCATTGGAAGGTCGACGCGGGAGAAGCCTACACGCCCGGCATCGCCGTCTCCGAGGATGGAAAGAAGGACGAGTGGTACAAGTACGAACGCATCAAGATGTTCCTGGATCAGCACGGGCGCGCCATTCAGGCGAACTTCGCAGTGATCGACTACAGCAAGTGGGAAGACAAACCGAATGACATCCACAGCTCCAAGAATATCTCGATACCTCTGACCGCCGGTCGTCTGCTGACACTTTTCAATAATGAGCGGATTACCGATGATACGAGCGAGACCCGGGTGAGGATTGCTTCCGAGCCGGGCTTTGATCCGCACAAGGATATCCAACTGGATTCCCTGCGATTCGGAGCACCGGAAGAGGTCGACTTTGGACGTGGATCCACACTTGCGAGAACCGAGCAGGACGGCAAGGACCTGATTGCCGTATTCTCAGGCAAAGGAAACGGTTTCGCGGATCACAACTTCGCAGGCAAACTCTTAGGTCGGACCTCGAACGGGAGGCTGCTCTTTGGTTATTGCCGCCTCCCATGGGTCGACTACGATGAACCGATTCTGACCGTGCGACGCCCCGAAGTAACGGGCCAAGATAGGGCGCACGTGCTGAGGATCGAAGTCTCCAACCACGGGCAAGTGGCCTCCAAGCCCTCGGAGATTCAAATCGAGGCAGCCGACATGCCCTCAATCACCGCAGCGTGTCCCGCCCTTCAACCTTACAGCAAGGCAAACGTTGGCGTGAATCTACCCCCGTCATTCAAGCCTGGCCAAGCCTACGATCTGGAGATCACGACGGGTTCGCACTTGCAGCAGCCCACGGTATTCACTGCGAAAAAGGTGAAAGTTCCGTGAGAGATCATGCGTGCTCTGAGAGAGCATAGGAGCTGTGATATGAGTCGATGCATCTTGTGCGCCGTCATTGTTGCGTGCATCTCTACGAGTTTTGCCTGGGCTCAGCCTGGGGCCGGCGATCAGGTCAAGAGCGAGGGGCAACTCGTCCGGGATCTGAGCGGCTATCGCTGGAAGCTCAAACGTATGCGACCTGGTCAAGGCGTAAGAGAAGGACTACACAAGCTACCGCCAGGGGATATCGAAACCCTGGTGTGGATGCCGGCTCGTGTGCCAGGAGACGTGTATACCGATCTCTGGAAGGCGGGGGCCTTGGACGATCCCTACTGGGGCCGGAATAGCATGAAGGCCCAGTGGGTGATGTTGGACGAGTGGTGGTATTCGCTGCAGTTCAATGTCAGCGAAGACTTGGCTGGCAGAGTCGTACGATTGGAGTTCGATGGCGTCGACTTCAGTTGCGAGGTCTGGCTGAATGGCCATTACCTCGGGCGCCATGAGGGCATGTTCTCCCCGTTCTCCTTTGATGTCAGCGAAGTGGTCTTCAGCGACAAGAACTGGCGCAAGGGTCGCAACATGCTGATGGTCAAGTTGGATCCACCACCGCAGGTCAATCACAAAGTGGCCGGGCTGAAAACGCCATGGTTCGGGGACTACTGGCGGGATCTGGTTCCTTTCGGCATTTGGCGTCCCGTGCGTCTGGTGGCTTCCGGTCCCGTGCGCGTGGATGACCTCTACGTCAAATCCGATCTCCACGAAGACGGCTCTGCGGAGATCCATGTGGAAGTCACCGTGGAGAACCACGGAACCGACAAGAAGTCAATCGTCGTTCCTGTTACGCTGCAGGGTAAGAACTTCACAGGCCCCGAACACGTCGGCGAAATCCGAGCAAGCATCGAACCCGGCAAACGAGTTTTGAAGACCACGATCAAAGTCGATCGCCCTCAGCTCTGGTGGCCCTGGGACTTGGGCAAGCCCAACCTGTACGCGGCCAACATTCGTGTGGAAGAAGGCAACCTTGTACACGATCGCTCAACCACCACATTTGGCATCCGTCAGATAGAGATGGCATGGAACCCTGGTTTCACCAGGGAGGAAGTGAGTTTCCCCAGAACCGTGAAGCTCAATGGCAAGGCGCATTTCATTCGGTCGGCCTGTTGGGGCGGACCGCCCGACATCTTCGTTGGACGCACCTCGCCGAACGAATACAAGAAGCTGATCGACATGGCCAAGGCGGCCAACATGAACAACATCCGCATCTTCGGCTGGCATCCGCCCGAGATTCCGGAGTTCTACGAGTACTGCAACGAGGCAGGGCTCACGGTGTGGCAAGATGTCATTCCTCTGGGGACCGCCAATATTTCGCAAGACCCGGCTTTCGTGGAACGCATCTATCAAGAGGCCGAGGCCGCGATTATCCAGCGGCGCAATCATCCCTGTTTGATTCTGATCGAGGGTGGCGAGGAGGCATTCTTACGGGCCGCGGACGCGGAGTTCACGAAACACTTCCTGGAAGAACTGGGACGCCGCGTGCGCCAACACGTCGATCTGCCCTATGTCCCGGACTCGCCCTTATCCTGTAAGATTGCCCAAAGCGTCGGCTACAAGCCCAAGGAAGCGGTCCATGCCCTCGCCTATTTCTACTCGATGGGCAAGTGGCTCATGGAAGACTGGTACACACCGTTGGATTACCCCATTGTCCCAGAATTGGCGATCACTTCGGTGCCGTCGGTCGAGAGCCTCAAGAAGTTCATCCCGGAAGAGGAACTCTGGCCGCCCGGTCCCAGTTGGGGGCATCATTGGGCCGATCTGCGAAGACTGCGCATGCAGAACTTCGATACCTTCGGCGAAGAACGGACCGGCTCCTTGGAGGAATTTGTCAATGCCACGCAGGATTCCCAGGGCACGATCTTCCAACTGTCTGTCGAGCATTTCCGCCGAGCCAAACCGCGGACTAGCGGCATCGCTCTGTGCCACTTCATCACCTACTGGCCGGACATGAAGTGGGGTATTGTGGACAACTACCAACAACCAAAGCGGTCCTACTACTTCGTTCAACGGGCTTATCAGCCCTTGCTGGTGAGCCTGAAGTTCGACCGTCGTCGCTGGAAGGGCGATGAAACCTTCAAAGGCCAACTCTGGATCGTCAACGACACGTATCAGAAGTATCAGAACTGCAAGATCAAGCTGACGATCTGCGATGAACAAGGGACCTGCTTGAACAAGCAACACGTTGGTGTGGCCACGATCGATCCCGACAGCTCGGCACAACAGGCCGATATCCGCTGGAACATGGCCGGCCAAGTAGGCGATCACTTCACCGTCAGTCTGTCTCTGGTGGACAGCGAGGACACGGAGATCTCGGCGAATGAGTACATGCTACTCATCGGTGATCAGGAAACCGCACGTGCGAGAATGCAAGAACTCGGAAAGGTGCAAACCCGGAGTAGCGATGACTTCACCTACGGCAACTACTATCGCTTCTTTCCCGACATGATCAAACAGGACGGCCGTGACTGGCAAGGCGATTCGCAGATTCCTCGAGCAAGCATTCCATGAGACGAAGGAAGATACTAGTGAAAACAGCAATGGTTCTACCGGCATCGGGGCTTGGGGTGGAGACGGCACAGGCAGAGAACGCCAAGTCGTTGCTTGTTGAGGTCGAGAGTTTTGCTGATCGGGGCGGCTGGGTCGTGGACCAACAGTTCATCGATACCAACAAGAACGGGCAAACCGACGTCAAAGAGTACGATGCCTTCCAAGACTACAAGGCCCGCAATCCCGATTGGCAGACAAAACGGCCGCGAGCGCAGACTGATTGAACACTCGCCTTTTTCATGATTTGGGCTTCCGGCCGGAACAACATGAATCCTTGTCACCTAACTGCTGGAGCGTTCGAGATGCACGTTGTCAAGTCGTTTGGAGTACTCGCGGTTGTTTCATTGATATGGCTGCCGGCCAAGTCGTCCGTGGCAGCGGATTGCGAGTGCGATTTTCGGCCTGTGAAGAGGGCGACGATGAGAGGCGGGGACGCGGCGACGCCGCTGATGGCAGACGTGACCGGCTTGAAGGATCTCTACTTGGTCGTAACTTTCGGCGGCGACAACTATCGCAGCGATCAGGCCATCTGGGGCGAGCCGCAGTTGACGGCCGTGGACGGTAGCACGGTTGATCTCACTACGCTGGCGCCGAAACGTTCCCAGGTCGGTTGGGGACGGCTTCTGAAAAACGAGAACCAGAAAGGCCGGCCGCTGCAGATTGGCGACAAAAGGTTCACCACCGGGTTCTGGGCTCACGGTCCCTCGTTGCTGCATTTCAAGCTGGACGGAAAATACACTCGGTTTGCTGCCCATGTGGGAATCGACGCTGGAGCCGGCCAAAACGGCAGCGTCGAGTTTCTGGTTACGAACGTACCGCCCGAGATGCCGTCCCGAGAGATCTATGCCGGGCAAGCGAAGTCTACGGCCAGGCAACCGGCCCTGCCTCCGCCGTCCCCCGCTGCCGAGGCCCCGCACGTGTTCAACGCGGAGGCGGCCGAGGAGTTGCTCCGTCACGGGATCGACCGACTGGTATTCATTCGCCGCCATACGCTCAACGCGAACCACGTCTATACGGAATATCTCAACAGCCGCTGGACTCCCGGCGGCGGGCTCTGCATCCTCGATTTGCAGAGCGGCGAGGCGAGAGACGTGGTTCCTGAACTGAACGAGGGCGTGGTGAATCGATTCGACGTCTCGTTCGACGGCACAAAGATCCTTTTCGATTTCAAGAAGGGCCCGCGGGACGGGTATCGCATCTACGAGGTCAACGTGGACGGCTCGGACCTGCATCAATTGACGTTCCCCGCTGACGACGAAGAGGGGTTGGTCAAGCGCTACGGTAACAGCAGTTACCACCACGGCACGGATGACATGCACCCTTGTTATCTGCCCGACGGAGGTATTGTCTTGGTTTCCACGCGCTGCCAATACGGCATTCTCTGCAACGCTCCCGACGTCTATACCACCAAGAACCTGTTCCGCATGGATGCCGACGGAAACAGCATGGAACCGCTGTCGAACAGCCCGGTCAGCGAGGCCAGCCCTGCGATACTACCGGACGGCCGGATCATCTACCACCGCTGGGAGTACGTCGACAAGGCCGCCGGCAACCTGAAGTGCCTCTGGGCCATGAACCCGGACGGTTCGGCCTCGTCTGAGATCTACGGCAACACAATCACGTTTCCCGAAACCATGATCTATCCCCGACCGATACCTGGTGCGCCGAGGAAGATCGTCATGTTGGGTACTTCGCACTGTTGTCCCAACAACGCGATGGGGGCGGTCATCGTGATCGATACGTCGGACGACATTCGTTCGTCCGACACGATGCAGTTTGTCACCGATGACATCCGAGCCCTGGCACACACCGGATTTCATTTTCGAGATGCCAACGGCGAGTGGATGTTGGACAAGACGGGCACGCTCGGCCGTTTGTTCAAGGACCCGTACCCTGTCTCAGAGCATCTGTTCATCGCCGCTCGTAAGCCCCAGGGGCCCGCGTGGGACGATCCAAAGGCGTACGATCTGTGCCTGCTGGACGGCGAGGGAAACGAAACGCTTCTGTACCAAGACGAACAGACTTCCTGCTGGCATCCCTACCCGCTGAAGTCCCGCGAGCGCCCGCCGGTGATCGACTCTTCGTCGAACGCAGCCCTCGCCGATCGGGGGCTGGCTCGCTGCGTGGTAACGGACGTGTATCAGGGGATGGAAGGCGTGGAGCGGGGAACGGTCAAATTTCTACGGGTGCTCGAGGAAGTACCGCGACCTTGGGCGGTTCGCAAGTCGTGGTACAAGGACGACAGGGACGGCATGGCGCATTCGGCCATCGGCGACGGCTTTCTCGGCTTGAAGGTCCAGCACGGCGTCGTGGCGGTCGAAGAGGACGGCTCGGCCCATTTCGACGTCCCGGCCATGCGGAATATCTACTTCCAGGCGCTCGACGAAAACCTCCTGGCCATCCAATCCGAAAGGACGTACGTGCATTACATGCCTGGGGAAACGCGGAGTTGTATCGGCTGCCACGAAACGCCGAACCGCACCCAGTCGCAGCCGACCGATCCACCCATGGCGTTACGGCGCCCGCCGTCCGGCCTCGCGCCGCAGCGGGGCGAAACTTCGGCGAAAAAGCTCTTTGACTACGATCGGCAAATCCAGCCCATCTGGGATCGACATTGCGCCGAGTGCCACGGGGAGGAAGACCCGCAAGGAGGTTTGAATCTCTGCGGCGAGCCCCAAGGGGTATACAGCGTCTCCTACCACAACCTGATCAAGCTCGCGAAGACAGAAAAGCAACTGCTCGGGAATCGAAAGCTGCGGAACGAGAACGTTGGCTCCGCGGGGATCGAGTATCTGCCGCCCTATTCCCTGGGCGCCCTGAGCAGTCCGCTGGCCGCGATGCTCTCCCGCGGCCAAATCACGCTGCAGGACGACAAGTTGCAGGCCTACGCAGACAGCTTGGCTCCGTCGCACAAGGACGTCCGGTTGAGCGATGCCGAGTTTCTCGAAATCACGAACTGGCTTGACATCAACTGCCAGTTCCACCGTTCTTACTGGGGGCGGCTGAACGCCAAGTACCACGAGCATCCCAACTACCGCCCAAACGTGGCGTTCAACGACGTGCTTCTGCGCGCCGTACCCGAGTCAGTTGCCCGAGCCGAGCAGGCGGGGGCAGAGGTCGAATAGTGCGTCGAGGCCTAGCGTCTGGGAATTTGCAGAATGATAGAGGGCAAAATCATGAGAGAAGGCGATGGCGATTCAGGGTGGCCCGTTGCGACCATTCTCCAGGATGCTTTCTTCATCATTTTGCCCAGTGTGATTTTGCAGAACGAATTCTGTAGATTGTTGGTTATTGTGGAAATGTGCAGAATGATGGGCGGCAGAATCATGGGGAGAAGGCCATGCCGATTGAGGTTCAAGGGGGCCCGTTGAGACTGTTTTCCCAGGACGATTTCCACGAACTGGATCACGCGGTCATGGGAATCACATTTCAAATCCACAATCAGTTTGGTCGTTTTCTAGATGAGCTGCTCTACAAGCGTGAAATCGCCGCACGATGCACGGAATCCGACATCCCCACAGAACGCGAGGTGCGCATCAGGGTGACGCACGGCACGTTCACCAAGGAGTATTCGATTGACTTGGTGTTCTCCCATGGAGTCGTCTATGAGGCCAAAGCCGTCGAATGGCTCGCGCCAGCGCATGAAGCCCAAACCTTGAACTACGTGCTGTTGACGGGCACTCACCATGCCAAGCTGATCAATCTGCGTCCGGAGCGAGTCCAATGGCGATTCGTTTCCACACGGTTGACCCCGGAATTGCGGAAGCGCATCACGATCGACGACTCCGCGTGGCGAGATGTCGATGCCCGCTCGCGACGACTGAAGGATACAATGATCGAGCTGCTGAGTGATTGGGGTGCGTTTCTCGAATGCAATCTATATCGCGACGCGCTCACGCACTTCCTCGGCGGGCCAGCGGTGGTCATCCGGCGGATTCCCGTGTACTCTGACGAACGATTGATTGGCGAGCAGGAAGTGCATCTTGTTTCCGAAGACGTTGCGTTTGCTGTGAGTGCCGTCACGGAATCAACAGATGGGATGAGGATACACCTAGGCCGCTTCATGACCCACACACGCTTGAAGCACTTACAGTGGATCAACCTCAATCACCACCGCATCGAATTCATCACGCTGTCAGAATAGCGCATTCATCATTTTGCCCCACATAATTCTGCAAAACCAAGTCTGGTATCGAAAGGCGACTATCATGCGAACGGCGCTGTACAGAATGGTCCTACTCTTCGTCTGCCCGACCGCGGCATCTACCGCGGCGGACGTATATCTTCCCGAATCGCCGTCCACCGAAGAGGTCGTACGGGCTGTCGATCTACTCGGCGGACTCGTCGTGCACGTGGGGTGTGGTGACGGCAAGCTTACGGCATCGTTGCCGACGAGCGAGAATGTCGTTGTGCAAGGACTCGACCGTTCGGCGGCCGCCGTCGATGCAGCCCGGCGGCATATCCAATCCAAGCGTCTTTATGGACGCGTCTCGGTGCGACGGTGGCAGGGCGGTTCGCTGCCGTACAACGACAACTTGGTGAATCTCCTCGTGATGCAGGATGCGGGATACGAGATACGGGATGAAGAGATCATGCGAGTCTTGGCCCCTGGCGGCGTCGCGCTGGAACTCGATCCTGACACCCGAAACCAGAAACCTGAAACCCACCTTCGCAAACCGCGGTCGGCGGAATTGGATGACTGGACGCATTCGCTCTACGACGCCAGCGGCAATGCGGTTTCGCACGATCGGGGCGTGGCGCCGTCGAAGCACCTGCAGTGGTTCACCGGGCCGCGGTTCGGCCGCCAGCACGAGCACATGAGCAGCTTCAGCGCGATGGTTTCCGAAGCCGGGCGGATCTTCTTCATCGTCGACGAGGGCTCGCCCGTGTCCATCATGCTGCCTTCCGATTGGAAGCTAATCGCCAGGGATGCCTACAACGGCGGCCTGCTGTGGAAGCGGCCTATCGCCCGGTGGCAAAGCCGTTACTGGCCGATGAAGAACGGCCCGGTCGTGTTGCCGCGGCGTTTGGTGGCCGCCGGCGGCGAAGTCTTCGTCACGCTGGGAATCGACGCTCCGATCGTCGCGCTCGATGCGTCCAGCGGCAGGACGCTGCGAACGTTCGACCAGACGCGGGGCACCTTCGAGTTCGTCGTTTGCGATGGGGGCGTCTTTGCGGTGGTGACCCCAGACGGGCGACTGATGAACTACCGGCGCGAAATCGAAGACATGGTTGCGCAGCGCAACAAGATCTTCGGGCAATCGTTCCCCAACGACGTGCGCGACGTTGTGGCCGTCGATGCAAAGACGGGCAAAACGCTGTGGAAGATCCAGTCGCAGACTGCACAGTCGAGCCTCTCGGCTGATGCGCGGCACGTGGCGTTTCACGACAACGAAGGCGTCGTTTGCCTGGATCGGGCCACTGGCCGCCAGCGGTGGAAGACGCCCGTCGAGCAGTCTCCAAAGTATCAATTCGGGCGCGGGGCCACGCTCGTCCTGGCCGATGATGTTGTCCTCTTCTCCGGCATGGCCAAGAACGTCACCGCATTGGCGGCCGATTCGGGCGAGATTCTTTGGGCGGCTCCGCACACCACGACCGGGCATCACTCCCCCTACGACGTGTTCGTGATCGACGGACAGGTCTGGTTCGGCCAGACGGCCTCGGGACGTAAGCCGGGGACGTTTGTCGGGCTCGATCTTCAATCGGGCGAGGTTATCAAGACGTTCACCATGGCCAAGGAGCCCTATTGGTTCCACCACCGATGCCACCGCGCCCGGGCCACCGACAATTATCTCATTACGTCGCGAACGGGCACCGAATTCATCGATTTCCGCAACGGCCGGTACGACGTGAATCACTGGGTCCGCGGGGCGTGCACGTACGGCATCATGCCGGCCAATGGCCTGCTTTACGCACCGACCCATCCTTGTGCGTGTTACCTGTCAACGAAACTGTCCTACTTCAACGTATTGGCGCCGTCGTCACGAGTGACCTACGACGAACAGCCGCGGACACGGGACCAGAGGCTAATCCACGGCCCTGCGTACTTGGCGACTTCAAAGTCTGATCTCCAGCCTCCAACCTCCAACCTCCAGCCTACGAACGACTGGCCGTTCTACCGGCATGATATGAGCCGCAGCGGCGCCACGCCGGCGAAAGTCGGGACCAACCTTACCCAACGTTGGGCCACGTCGATCGGAGGGGAGCTGACCAGTTGCATCGTCGCTGACGGCAAGGTTTTCGTCGCGGCCAAGGACGCCCACACCCTGCACGCGTTCGATGCCCAAACCGGCAGGCCGTCATGGCAGTTCACCGTCGATGGCCGCATCGATTCGCCCCCGGCGTACATCGACGGCCTGCTCATATTCGGTTCGGCCGACGGATCGGTCTATTGCCTGACGGCGGCCGAAGGCAAGCTCGTCTGGCGATACGACGCCGCACCGCAACGGCGGCAGATGGTCGCACTCGGACAGCTCGAATCGTCGTGGCCGGTCCACGGAAGCGTCTTTCTGCAAGACAACACGGTGTACTGCATCGCTGGGCGATCGCGATTCCTGGATGGCGGGATGCGGCTCGTGATGCTCGATGTCCGCTCGGGCAGGCTGCTCGGCGAAACACTGCTCGACGAGCATGACATGGCGACCGGCGAGGACCTGCACAAAGGGGTCCGTGGGTTGTCGATGCCGACTGGGCTGACCGACATCCTGTCGGGCAACGGCAAGTACATCTTCATGCACGACCAGGTGTTCGACCTCAAAGGTAATACGCTGGCCGCCGATCCGCTGGAAGCCGAGGAGATTGCGCACCTCTTCACACCGACCGGATTCCTGGACGACAGTTGGTTTCACCGCACGTATTGGCTCTGGGGCAGTCGCTTCCATTCCGGGTGGAACCAGTGGTACAAGGCGGGGCGTGCCGTGCCGGCCGGGAGAATCCTCGCGCATCGCGGCTCGTCGGTGTTCGGCTTCGGACGAGTGCAGGGCGATTACCGTTGGATCACGCCGTTGAAGTACCACCTGTTCCGCATCGATAAGACGCCCGCGATGCTCGACCCGACCAAAAGGAACAAGGAAGCCGGTTACGGCCAGCCGACGCGCAACAAGTTCAAGTACGACTGGACTCACGACGTCCCGATCTTCGTGAAGGCGATGGTCCTCGCCGACGAGACCCTCTTCGTGGCCGGCCCGCCGAGTATCTTTGACGAAAAGGAAGAATGGAAACAGGTCTACGAGCCCGCCGCTCAGGCCAAGTTTGCCCGCCAGGCGGAGATGCTCCAAGGCAGCCGGGGCAGCCTTCTCTGGGCTGTCTCGGCCGCCTCAGGCGAGAAGCTCTACGAACACGCCTTGCAGTCTATTCCCGTCTGGGATGGCATGGCCGCCGCCTACGGTTGCCTCTACCTACCGATGGAGAACGGAACCCTAGTCTGTGTTGGAGGCCGATAACGGATAAGCGACGTGAACCACAACGCTGAGGGTGCCGAAAGTGAATCTGAATACGATAGGATATGTGCGGGAGATTGACACGCAGCCGCGGTAAGCGAAGAACAGAATCGGAAGGGAATAGCCTTATGAACATGAATTGCTTTGCTATTGCACTCGGGGCACTCGCCACTCCGGTCGCAGCGACCACTGCGCAGTCAGCAGACAAGCCCAATGTCCTGTTCATTGCGGTCGACGATCTGAATGACTGGATCGGCTGTATGAAAGGGCATCCGCAAGCTCTGACTCCGAACTTGGATCGCTTGGCGGCGCGTGGTGTTCTGTTCGCCAATGCACACTGCACTGCGCCGGCGTGTAATCCGTCGCGGGCGGCCGTGTTCAGTGGTCAGATGCCCCAGGTCACGGGCGTCTGGTCGAATCGGAGCGGACCGATTGATCGGCTATACCCAGAGGCCAACCTGCTGCCGAGAACATTCTCGCAAGCGGGTTACCGAACACTCGGAACGGGCAAACTACTGCACTCGCGCGGAAAGGCAGCGTTCGACGAGTACTTTGGCACGGAACAGCGATGGAGCCCCTTGTCGAAGAAGGCTGTCCAATACACGGACAAAGAACTGCCGACCAAGGGCACCGACACCCCGCGGCACGTCACCAAGGATAGGCTCGGGCGCGAGGTCATCCTGCCGCTGAACCGGATGCCCTCGGACAGAGGAGCAGATCGCCATGACGGCGAATCCTTCGACTGGGGACCATGGGACGTTCCCGATGCGGACTTCGGTGATACGCAGATCACCGACTGGGCGATCGAGAAGATCAAGCAGGCTCACGTCAAACCAGTCTTCCTCGGCGTTGGCTACTACCGTCCACATATCCCGCTTTGGGCTCCGAAGCGGTTCTTCGATCGCTTTGCCGATTCACCCGGCAAGCTGCCGCAGGTTACGGATGATGACCTCGACGACTTGAGCGAGATCGCCAAACGCTGGGCTCTCGAACCGGTCACCGCCGGCAGTCACGCAACCGTCGTGAAGCACAGACAATGGCAGGCGGCCGTCGAGGCATATCTCGCATGCGTTACCTATGTTGATTACGAGATTGGTCGGCTGCTGGACGCGCTGGACAACTCCTCCATCGCAGACAACACCGCGATCGTGCTGTGGTCCGATCACGGTTGGCATCTCGGCGAGAAACAACATTGGGGCAAGTGGACCAGTTGGGAACGATCCACTAAGGTGCCGCTGATCATCGCCCCGCCAAAGAACCTGGCCGACCGCTTCGCTGCCGCCGGATCGCGCTGCGACCAGCCTGTTGGACTGATCGACATCTATCCCACTCTTGTGGACCTCTGCGGCGTCGCCGGCCCCGACAAGCTCGCTGGCCAGTCGCTTGTACCGCTGTTGCGCGAACCCAGACGTAGCAACGTTCGAGGCGTTGTCACCACGTTCGATCCGGGTAATCTTTCCCTGCGTACGGTACGTTGGCGATACATTCGATATGCCGATGGTTCCGAGGAACTCTACGACCTCGACAACGATCCCAACGAATGGAATAATCTCGCCGGAGCAGACGAACACGCTCGGGACAAGCAACGGCTCGAAGCGCTTCTGAAAGCGCGCATTGCGCGAATAGGAAAGTAACATTGGGACGGACTGGACCGACGCGCCATCCCGCCCCAATGTCGTAAGAACGGGCCCGTACGCAAAATGATGGGAGGCAAAATCATAGCAGACACAAGCATAATTTTGCCCTACATGATTTCGCTTTTCCGTCGTCTCACAACTTCACCAAGGAAAGACAATGCCACAGCTACGAACTACACTCTGTTTCTCGATCGCGTTTGCGTTTCTCGCGTCTAGCCCGGTGTACGGCGATTCGCCGAAAAGCGAAAGGAAAAAGCCGAACTTCATTCTTGCCCTCAGCGATGACATTGCGCAAGGCGACCTTGGATGCTACGGGCAAAAGCTGATCAAAACGCCGCGACTCGATCAAATGGCCGCCGAGGGAACGCGTTACCTTCAGGCGTACTGTGGCACCAGCGTTTGCGCGCCCAGTCGTTCTTCGTTTTTCACAGGCTTACACACCGGCCACTGTCCGGTCCGCGGTAACTACGAAGTTCCTCCCGAAGGCCAACTGCCGCTGCCGGACAAAACGGTCACAATCGCGGAGGTCGCGAAATCGGCGAATTACGCGACCGCAACCTTTGGCAAATGGGGTATGGGTTTCTTCGATTCCAGCGGCAGCCCGCTGAATCAGGGCGTCGACCATTTTTTCGGCTACAACTGCCAGCGCCACGCACATTCTTACTTTCCGACGTATCTGTACGACGATGCTCAACCGTTTGTGTTGCCAGGGAATGATGGCCAGTCGGTTGGCAAGACTTACGCGCAGGAGCTGATCCAGAACGACATGATCAAATGGGTGCGCGAGCATGCCAAGCAACCATTCCTGCTGTTCTATGCCATCACGCTGCCTCATGGCCGACATGAAATAGACGACTACGGGATCTACCGCGACAAGCCATGGACGGACAAGCAGAAGGCGTACGCCGCGCAGGTCACCCGAGTCGATTCGGATATGGGCGAATTGGTCGATGCACTGCGCGAACTTGGTATCGCCGAAAACACGCTGATTATCTTCTCTGGTGACAATGGTTCGTCATTCAACCCGCAGTCCGAAATCGGAAAGGTGTTCGATCAGGCGAGTAACGGTCTGCGCGGGTACAAACGAGGAATGTACGAGGGCGCGCTGCGACAAGCCGCGTTCGCCTGGTGGCCGGGCACGGTCCCGGCAGGCCGCGTGGACGCACAACCTTGGGCGTTCTGGGATCTCATGCCAACCTTCGTTGAGTTGAGCGGGGCCACTCCACCGGAAGGATATGAAACGGATGGCAGATCCCTGGTCGAGTATCTGAAAGGCGGCGATGCGCCGAAGCGGGACTATTTCTACTGGGAACTGCACCGTGGCAGCAAACCAGTTCAAGCCGCACGATTCGGCAATTGGAAAGCAGTCCGCAACGGCGTCGACAAGCCCATCGAAATCTACGACTTGACCGAGGACTCTGCCGAGTCGAACAATCTGGCCAAATCCCGTCCCGACCTCGTCGAGAAGGCACAAAAGATCTTTGACGAGGCACATCGCCCCGATCCCAACTGGCCGCTTGACCGAAGATCCGAGGCACACATCAAGAGCGCCGCTGAAGCCTGGAAGATCAAACGTTGGCGCGACAAAACGAAGTGGATTCCTGACAATGCCGTAGACAAAGTGAAAGGCTGAAAAATGATGAGATTTCAAAATGTGTTGCCATGTTTAGTGTTGTTCTGTGTCGCCATGTCGGCTTCCTTCGCTTCGAACGCGACGGCCGAAGAGACCTCGAAGAAAACCGCGAAAATCCTGATCGTCACGGGCGTCGAGTACCACAACTGGCGCGCAACGACGCCTGTGATCAAGGAACTTGTCGAGAAAGACCGTCGACTGTCGGTCGACGTGTTTGAAGACATCAGGAAACTGAGCGATCTCGACTTGAGCCCCTACGACGCGGTGATTATGCACTTTCAAAGCAGCGACGAGGGAGTTCCGGGACGCGCTGCGTTCGAGAACATGAAGAAGTATGTCGAAAACGGCGGCGGCCTTGTGATGGTCCACTTCGCGTGCGGCGCGTTCCAAGAGTCTCGCGACGACTTCGAGCAGCTTGCCGGTCGCGTTTGGATGGGGAAGACCAACATACCGCCCGGTCGTCATCAGCACGATCCGCGCGGAAAGTTCACGGTCAACATCACGGACGTCGATCACGCAATCACGCGGGGTATGAAGCACTTCGAGACGACCGATGAACTGTATACCTGCCTGATCGGCGACGTCCCGATCCAAGTGCTCGCGACGGCCGTGTCGAAGAGAGACGGCAAAACGTACCCCATGGCATTCGTTCTCGATTGTGGCAAGGGACGTGTATTCCACTGCGCCTTGGGACATGATCCGGTCGCATTCAAGGCGAAAAACGCGGCAGAGATGTATCGACGCGGATGCGCCTGGGCCGCTGGGTTGGAGTAGGATCGCTCCAGGAAGCAAGGGGGAGGGATGAATGAACGGTGGAAGACTCGCGCCTCAGCTCTGCATTGCGGCAACATTCTGGATCGGTTGTTTCTCGACTGCTGTGGCCATCACTGACGCTGGCGAACGACCTCGGGGGCTGATCGTTCAGATCGGCGGCGCGGCGCCGCTGGCGGGTGAAGGACGCGTGATTCATTACCTGGAGAAAGCTCTAGCCAAACTCCCTTATGCCGAAAACACGGTTCGTCATCTGGTTTGTGAAGAGCCCGTCGCTGAACAGGAAATCCTTCGAGTGCTACGGCCCCTGGGATCGGCCCGGATCAAGACGGAATCCGGCTGGCGTGAGTTCGCTAAGCCATGGCCAGACGATATCGACGAGTGGACTCATTGGCTTCACGGTCCGGGCAGCAACCCTGTAGCCGCCGACAAACGCGTCGGTATTCCCCGCCGCTTGCTCTGGACAGCCACCCCCCGCCGTTCCCGTTCGCATGAGAAGAGCCCAAGCCTGACCGGCATGGTCAGCGCGCGGGGCCGGCTTTTCTATATCTGTGACGAAGCGCCAGTGAGCGTGGGCGGTAGAGTGCCTGACCGTTGGCGGCTTGTTGCGAGGGACGCATTCAGTGGCACCTTGCTATGGAAGAAAAATGTTCCGGATTGGGGTTGGCAGGCCTGGTCGCCGACCGAGCCGATGAATTTGCGCTGGGGCAATCCGCGTTTCATTCATCGCCGCCTAGTCGCAGTGGGCGATCGTGTTTATGTGACCCTCGGCTACTCGGCGCCGGTCAGCATTCTGGACGCCGAAACGGGCCGGGCGATTCGCGTCCTCAAAGGCACGGAGAACGCGGCCGAGATTCTGGTGCACGACAACACCCTAGTCCTCTCAGTCACGGCCAAATCAAAAGACTCCGTCAACACCGCGCCGCCGATGAGATTATTGGCGCTGAATCCCGATAACGGGAGCATCCTGTGGCAGACTGAGCCGATGGCGTCTCAGGCCGATTTCAGAGCTCGTGGAAAACGAGCGACCTTGAAACAGGGAAGGCTGATGATCGCGGCCGACGATGACTTCGTCGTTGCGGCAACGCCGACAGAGGTAGTCTGCTGCCACATGGCAACAGGGAAGTTCCGCTGGCGAGCCCCTGCCAAGAGCAAGGATCAATTGGGCAGCTTGGTCGCCTATCGCGGAGACGTCTATTATGGCCAGGTTGCCCGGCCGGGCGGATCCAAAACCATCATCTGCCTCGACGGAACCAGCGGCAAGGAACTGTGGCATGCCCAGGGCTCCGACTGGACGTATTCCACCTCGGCCAACTTCTATCTTGTTGGTGCCCAGCTCGTAACGCGCAGTGCGGTCAAAGACAGGAGCAATGCGGAAATCGTCTTTCTTGATACCACGACCGGCAAAGAAACCAAACGCGTCGACGTCAGCGCCATCAACTCACAGCACCATCACCGTTGCTACCGAAACAAGGCGACCGAAAACTCCCTCTTCATGGGCAAGGAAGGTGTGGAGTGCGTGGACCTTCAGACAGGCAAGGTGACGGTCAACCGCTGGGTGCGCGGCGCCTGCCTCTATGGAATCGTGCCGGCCAACGGACTGCTTTACTTCACGCCGGAAGCTTGTGCCTGTAACCAGATGAACCGTCTCGATGGCTTCGGCGCGCTCGCCCCGGCCGCTCCGGCCCCCGTGCCCGAGCATCCGCTGGTCAAGGGACCGGCCTACAACGCAGCCTTCTCGACGGTGAAACCGGATGCCTGGCCGCAGTACCGCCGGGACGTCTTGCGATCGAGCCATACCGATGTGGTCCCGGCCGACGGTCCAGGCTGGAGCGTTTCCCTCGGCGGTCGTCTGACCGCTCCGACAAGTGACAACGTTCGCCTCTACCTCGGACATGATGATGAGGTGCTGGCCGTCAATTGCACCGACGGTGGCGTTGCCTGGCGCGTGCCAGGCAGGATCGACTCGCCTCCGAGTCTCTACAAAGGACGGGCGATTTACGGTACGCGCGACGGCTGGGTCTATTGCCGGCGCGCCAAGACGGGCGAATTGGCCTGGCGGTTCCGCGCCGCGCCCGAAGAGCGGCTGATTCTGGACGACAGTCGAATCGAATCGGCCTGGCCGGTCCACGGTTCGGTTTTGGTTTTCAAAGATACCGTTTACGCCGTCGCCGGACGCAGCTCCAATCTGGATGGCGGTTTGCGGCTCTTCGCCCTCGATCCAATGACCGGCGCGGTCAAAGCGTCGTCGACGTTCTTCACCGAGCAGACAGAACAACGCGATTACTACGAGGGTGCTAACAATGACCTTCTCTCGACGGACGGCGAAAACATCTTTCTCAAGCACATGCGGATCGACACGTCGACTCTGGCCGTTACCCGGCAGCTCTGGTGGAATTTCACCGGCCCCGACGGCACACTCAAGGCCTACAACAAAGACCCAGTCAATCTGCCCGCCGAAGAAACTCGCAGCACGGTCCTTTCCTGCGCCGGGGGTTTCCTGGATGACGAACTCTTCGGCCGAGCCCACATGCAACTCGACCGCGCCGAGTTCTGTAACCGGATCTGTTTCGATGCCGAACGTTCCTACGGCATCCGCCACAGCGTGAGCCCGGGGCATTTCCAATACTATACACCCGGAAGCGGTGGACTCCCTGTCCTCTGTTTTGATCGCAAGAGTCAGGCAGGCGAGCACAAAAAGGGCCCCGCCAAATCTGCGCCAATAGACCCCATGCCCCATTTGGCGGGACGCCCTTGGCGGCTGGAAGCGCCGGCCGATCGCGGCCTGGTGTGGCACAAGCTGCTTCCACTCCGACCGACCGCTCTTATCGCAGCAGGAGAGCACCTGTTGCTTGGCGGCGGTCCAGACCTTCTAGATCCAAGCGATCCGTTGAGGGGTCCCGAGTGGCGTGCCGGCGGTTTGCTACACATGTTGAACAGCAACGACGGCAGAATCGTCGAGACGCTCGAGTTCCCCGCGCCGCCCGTTCATGAAGGCATCCTCGCCATCCCCGCTGGCATCTTTGTCTGCCTCAAAGACGGATTGGTGATGCGTGTGGAGAAGTGAATTCGGTCATCTCAGGAACCACGATTCCAATAATCACGCGATTGCAGAAACCAAGCAAACGAAAGTGACAACGATGAAACGAAACCTGCTTGCTATCCGCTGTGCTGCCATTGATGACGGTCACGGCTATTGCCGCTGCGGATATTTCGACAAGGGCTGGTGTCACGGTCGTTGCCGACGCAGGCTCCGCGGAAGAACTGCTGAAGTATGCCCGGAACGAATCGAACCTCGTCCATGGCCTGGTCAGAAATATCGACGCCGTAGTTGAACTGAATGCCGAGCTCTTTGCCGCCGAGAAGACCGGCCGGGTAACCGTCGGCGTCTGGCACGGAACGAGCATCCCCTTTGTTTCGGACACGGTGAACGTCATTGTGACCGACGAACAGGTGACTGATGAAATGCGCAGGGCACTGGCACCCTACGGCGCTGTCGTTGATCGCAGGGGAGAGATCTTATGGCAGAAGCCGTGGCCCAAAGCCATGGACGAATGGACGCACTATCTGTACGCGCCCAACGGAAACGCGGTCGCGAAAGACACGCTGATAGGTCCGCCCCGGCGCGTCAAATGGCTTGCGGGCCCGAAAATGCTCAGGCATCACGACCACCTGCCCAGCCTGAGCGCGATGGTAAGCAGCAAGGGCCGGGTCTTCTATATCTTCGACGGAGCTTCCAGCGCGTCGATCTTGTTTCCGCCGGAATGGAGCCTGATCGCCAGGGATGCTTTCAACGGCGTTGTGCTCTGGAAGAAGAAGATTCCAGAATGGCATCCACATCTATGGCCACTGAAAAGCATGCCCGCCACACTTCCGCGCAGGCTCGTCTCGATAGGAGATAGCGTTTATGTGACCCTCGGTATCGAAGCACCGGTAACTCAGCTCAATGCTGTCGACGGCTCAGACATAAAGGTCTTCGCGGGATCGGAACGATGCGAGGAGATCATCGTCACAGGCGATACCCTTCTGGCTCTGTGCCTCAAAGACAAAGGCCCTCTGGACGACATGGACGCGGAGCGCGGTGCGACAGGCAAGGACAGCAGAGCAACGGGCTTCCCCTATCTGAATAGGCTGATGGGAAGCAACAAATCGCCTCTCTGGCTGAACGCCGGGCGCCGTCTGATCGCCTATGACCTCGGCTCGGGTGAGGAAAAATGGCAAGCCGAGTGTAAGTGTGCTCCGCTCAGCCTGGCTACCGACAATAGACGTATCTATTTTCACAACGGCGAATTTCTAGAGGCGTTGGACTTCACTACTGGTGAGGAGCTTTGGACCTCGACCGAGGTCCCGATCTGGGAAGAGTTCTACGCCTGCTACGGCGCTTCGTTGGTCGTGTACGACGAAGTGGTGATCTTCTCGGGAGGCGAGAATTTCATTTGGATACCACCGGGCACCAAGGGAGCCGACGACACGATGACGGCCGTCTCGGCCTTAGATGGCAAGAAACTCTGGAGCGCGGCACACCCGTCGTCCGGCTACCGCAGCCCGGAGGATCTCTTGATAGCGCAGGGATTGGTCTGGGCGCCCGACACAACGAAGAAGGCAACGTCAACGCTGAACGGGCTGAATCCCCGCACCGGCGAGATCGAACGGACTGTTGAGTTGGACCTCCAGCACGGTTTCCACCATCGGTGTTACTCGTCTCGCGCCACGGAAAAGTATATGCTCGCCTCGAAAGTCGGGATCAACGCCATCGCGTTTGATGGAAAGGAAATCACGAATGATCACTGGGTCCGCGGCTCATGTGGTTACGGCTTCATGCCGGCCAACGGCCTGATCTATGCCACGCCCGATCCCTGCAACTGTTTCCCGGAGTCAAAACTGAACGGTTTCGTGGCCCTGGCAAAAGCAGATCCGAAGCTGGCAGCATCCAGACAGGAGTCGGCCAACGAAATAGAAACAGAACAGGGTGAAGCATTCACAGGGATGTTACCGGCCAGCATGGAACAGAAGAATTCCTGGCCTACCTATCGAGCGAACTCCGTAAGAAACTCTTCGACCATGAACGCGCCGCCCGAGTCCTTCGAGCTGGCCTGGCAAACCGATATCGGAGGCAAGCTCTCTGCTCCTGTCGTCTGCGACGGCAAAGTCTTCCTTTCGTCGATCGAACGGAACCAAGTGATTGCCGTTCATGTTGACTCAGGCGAAAGGGCCTGGACCTACGTGACTGGCAGCCGTGTCGACTCGCCGCCTACCGTGGTCGGTGAACTGCTGTACTTCGGTTCGGCCGACGGGACCGTTACCTGTTTGAAGACGGACAACGGCAACATGGTGTGGCGGCGCAGACTGGCTCCCACTGAGGAGAAGATCGTCAATGAAGGAAGGACCGAATCGGTATGGCCTGTGCACGGCTCGGTGACCTTTCACAATGGCCTGATCTACGCGATCGCGGGAAGGAACATGTTTGTCGACGGTGGTCTTTATGTGTGCGCTCTGGATCCGCTGACGGGCGCGCTGAGACACTGCGTCAATCACGCGCAGGAGTTCGAGCCGACCGGCGGCATGAACACCATTCCCTCCAAACCCGATATCCTCTCCGCTTCAGGGCCCTACCTGTTCATGCGCTCGTTGGCCTTTGATGGCAAATGCAATGTCGCCGAAGCGAGCGTGCCTCACATCTTCGCGGTGAATGGTTACCTGAACGACACGTGGTTCCATCGCTCGTTCTGGACCTGTTCCTCCAACTGGAAGGGCGGCTGCGGCGGCTTTGGCAGTACCGGCAACAGCAACCACTCCGGCCGAATCATGGCTTCCGACGACACCAACCTCTATGGCTTTGGCCGGAACAGATACGGCTGGGGCTCGGCATTCACCTACCAGCTTTACAGAGCACCGATGAAGCTTGACGCCGCTGCTCCAGCCCCGGCCGGGAAGAGAGGAAAGAAGGGCAATAGGAGAGCATCCCGCCCGAGCAAAAGCGAAAGAACCTGGTCTGTCGACATTCCCATTCTGGCTCGTTCCATCATCAAGGCAGGTGATCGACTCCTGGTGGCAGGACCTGAGAAGCTGTACGACGAAAGCGAAATCATATTGCGACTGCCTTTCCCGGCTGTCTCCGGGCGGATTGCGGACCAGGCGCGGCAATGGAACACCAAGGCCGACCTGCTGGTCATTGACACGGCCGACGGTGGCGTGCTCAAGAGAGTCAACCTGGAATTCGCTCCTGTATGGGACGGTATGGCTGTTGCAGAGCAGAGCCTCTTTGTCTCAGGCTCAGACGGTGCGCTCTATCGCATCAGGTAGCGCGACGATCGACGATGTGAGAACATTTCGATTCGCGAAGACCGCATGGTCGATTGGGGCAACTCGTCTGTCCCGTTCATTGCCCCGTTTGACTCCTTTCCGTCGGCTTGCGCAGGCCCACCAGCCACCTCCGCGACCTCGACCCTACGTGAGATATCCCGATTGAGGCATCTTGCCCAGAAGATGCCGGGCCACGTTCCCCAATGGAGCAGCAGCGCAGTATTCGAGGCCCTGGCGTTGGTCAGGAACCCATCCGCACCGTAGGTCCGCTTCGCGTTGAGGCGCCATTCCGGATAGAACGATTCCATGAGCCGGTAATAGCCTTCCATCAGCTCCGGGTAATTCCCGCTGAACCCGTGCTTCATGGCCAACTGAACATTGGTGTCCAGGGTAAAGTCGCCACTCCAAGCCGGCTTCCACGTGCCGGTCCAGAGTCCCTGGAGGTTTGGCGGCAATTCACCGGCGCAGCACAGGAACATGTAACGACCGGCGTCATGGATCTTCTCCGCCAGCGCCGAAGACATTTTCCCGCTCCGGCCGGCTTCGTCGAGCAGTTGCTCGGAGCTTCTCTTTCGCTGGTCCGGCGAGGCGCCGAGATCCAGGCGGACTCGTTCGAAAAGTGGACGATGCAGGGCCACGTGCGTCTCAAGCAGAACGTCGTAGTCCACCGAGACGCGTTCCAACGACGCTTTGAGTTTCGGCATCAACGCCCCAGCGGAGCCGGTATCAGCGAAGGCCACGACGGAACTGTCGGCCAGTTTCGGGCAGGCGACGTATCGTCCCAGATTCTCTTTGGCAAAATCCGGATTCTGTGGCGAGTAGGCCCAGGCTTCGCTTCGGTCTTTCGGCAGGGGCGTCTTCCACGGCACAATACGCATCAGCAGCACAACCTGGTCGGCGTCCTGGATCGCAATGCCGTCTCTACCGGCCGTCGCCTGGCCGCCAGTGAGGCACGCGCGTATGGCCGAGTCGAAACCGCCTTTGCCCTTGGTGTACACATTGTGATACGTCACCAACCCGGCTTCTATCGTCTGTCGACTCTTGATCTGGTCGGCAGTCACCCCGGCGATCCAGCCCCCGCCACCTTGCCCCGCCGTTGGATTGAGCGGCGGGAACCGCAGCGTGCAGTTGATCTTCGTCGACCCTTTCAAGCAGGTCACGATCACGTTATCCGCGCGCGACACGAACGAGCGCCGCGACCACCGACCGCGATCGTCGGTCCATTGCACGGTTATCTCGCCGGTCGCAAAATCTTCGGACCGGGAATAATCGCGGACATCGCCCTCGGCGGGTTGCCGGATACGGACAAACATGCCCGGATGAAACGGATCCGTGTAGATGATCCCAGGAAAGCCCTGTTCCTTGGCCTTGCCGAGAATGAACGTCATGGCCTGTCGATAGTCTTGCTGCGGCCCGATGACCTTTCGCAGCTCCGGAAGCAACGCGCCCAAGTCCGGCACGATCTCGCGGCTGCCCAGCGGCAGGAACAGACGACAGTGATTGGCAACAATCGTCTCCTCAATCGGATCGCCGAAGACCATCACACCCATCCGCCCGTTGCCCGAGACCATGGCATCCTCCCACCGCGTCGCCGGTCGTTCACTCCAGGTTCCCCGCTCCGGGCAGATATTCGAACCCGCCGTGACCGTCGGTCTCTGTTTCGTCGAGTTTAATGGCGCCCGTGCGTCGGCCGGGCTGCGATGAATGATGACGAACACCGCGCAAACTATGAGCATGCGGAACTTCATGGCGTTTCCTTCTGTTTCTTTCAAGCGATGTGAGCGGGCAAGGTGCGATTATTGACGATTTGGGCCGCGTTGGCGAGTCAAGTTGCTTGATGCATCTGCGCAGAAGATGTATGGTATTGGCATCATCCGGCACAAATGAGCGGCTCACTGCGGCTCGTTTCTCGTCGTAACTCACGCGGGAATCCCCCTGCACGGCAAACGGTCAAAATTCGCGCACCGTGCGTTAAACGACTTTGGTTGTGGCGATGTTGTCTCATGCCAATGTCGCTTTGCGGACAGGTGAGGCGCAATAGCTCGTTCGGGACACATTCCTTATCGAGACCTCTCATGAAATTGAAAATTATTGGCCCATCGCTGTACTCGAATAGGGGTACTGTTTTCGACCCGCAGGTCGCTACGATTTTTCCCGAGGAGTGCGTCGAAGAACCCGATACGTATGCCTTGGTGACGGAGGGAACGACCCATCTTTCGAACCGCGAGAGTTTCTGCAAGTGGCTCGAGGAGCAGCGCGGCGAGCCGTTGAGCGACGACGAGCATTCCCGAATCTGGCAAACCGGTGTCGACTTGATCGTGTTGGCCGATTTGGTGTTGATCCGCCCGGACCCGGAACAGATCGACTTGGTCATGCGGGCCGATGAGATACTCCAATCGAAGGTGAACAAGCTTCGCATTCGGTTCGAGTTGGCCTCCAACACCAAGGTCCACGATGCACTTACGCAGCGCGGCGAATTATGGCGGATTGCGGCGGCGGCTGTCACAAACGACGAAATGAAGACGGCTGTCCGGGCCGCCAAGATGAAGCTGGGCGGTCGCACGATCTACTACTACAGCCCTCCCACGGGAACGCGGCTGTTGACCTTCAACGAATTCAAGAACCTGTCCTATTTGGACACGGCGGAGCTGTATCAGCATCTTGTGGAGATCCAGACGTACTGCGACAGTCGTCGGAAACGTGGCGGCCTGGAGGTCGACTTTTTTCCAAAGTGCGGGGAAGTGAGGACGGCCTTTCGGGAAGCGAATTTCACGGAAGGCGACGATGCGGCGCTGCAGGCCGAGCATCAGAGGTTGTGTGAGGTTCTCGAGCAACACGTCCACCCCAACTTGCGGCTGGATGACTTCGCAGTGCAGGATTGGCTGATTGCCCTCTACACCGCATTATATCCGCTGCGGGATTACACGACCGATGCCGATGAGTGGCTGGGGCTGGCACCGGAATTCCGCAAACACGTCAAGTGGCTGCCTGGCGGAAGACTGAAACGAGGGTACCTGGATTTCGATACGATCTTCGACGGCGACGAAGAAAAGTTGCCAGCGGAATTCCAGTGCCAGGAGAACCGTCGAGCCAAGGCGATCATCCTGAACTTTGTCCGGGATTACGGCGATCTGGAACACATCAACGTCGGCTGGATCAACGAATCCTTGTCACGGGCCGGCCGGCCCGAACGGGGACGCCGGGACGTCTATGTGGTTGTGATGAAGCGGGCCAGCGAGAGCGAAGAGCAGATCCGCGTTGTACGGATGCAAAAATGGGACATGACCTACCGGCTGGATAGTCAAAAAAACCCCACGGCGCCGGACGCAGCCATGTTCGAAACGGAGGAGTACACGGAATATACGCAAGACCGTTACCTGGGATGCAGACGCTTGGGCATGAACCTGTTCGGCCCCGTACGGATCGGCAAAATCAGCGAACTGTATAAGGGAAGGCATACTTGGCTTCGCGATATGCCGATTTGGACACCGTACTTCGAACGAGCCTATCTCCACGGCGTTGCTAGCGACACCATTCCCAAGGACCGGTGGAAGCGGCCAGGTTACGCCGAGCAGTTCGCCAAATTGCTGGGGCAAGCCGCCGCTCCCAACATCATCGTCGGCTGCGGCGATGGCGATTTGGATCCAGTCTCGGACGAGGAACTGATCGTATTCTTCGATGACGGAGACGAAGTGGTCGTCGAGCGGGAGGAAATGCCCGTGGAATTGGTGGTAATGCACCACACGGGATCGTTCTGGCACTACAACCAACCGCTTCGCCGCTTCGCCGAGGCCTACGCCGACCCCGTCAACCGGCGAAAGGAAGATCTGCCCGACCCCGCCCGTTTCGCCCAAATCTATCTGGATTCGATGATCGAGC
The DNA here is from genome assembly GCA_964623055.1 of uncultured Pirellulaceae bacterium. Lineage (GTDB taxonomy): Bacteria > Planctomycetota > Planctomycetia > Pirellulales > Pirellulaceae > JADHUC01. The sequence goes on along the minus strand of CAZURK010000008.1, from coordinate 46,976 downwards.
GTTTCGTCAACCTGCAAAAGGAATACGGCGAGGAAGAGCACTCTTTCCACCGCCTATTCCACCTGCGGCACGTCCGGGGCGAAGGTAACTTCGCGCACCGCTGGAAATGTGTGTTGGAGCGTCTAAGGGAGACCGATCCCCAGGAACTGAAGGACGCAATCGAGGCTCGGTTCAAGTTGTGTTAACCGTTCATGGGCTTCCAGGAGTTCCCGATCCCCGATCTGCTGCATCCACGTGCTTAGCTCTCGCCGAAGTTCATCGGCTACTGGTCTCAGTTCGGGGACGTCGATTCGGTTTCGCAATTCAGTCGGGTCCTTCTGCTGATCGAACAGGTATTCCTCGTCTGTGCCCGTGAGAATGTACTTCCACCGTCTAGTGCGGGCCATGCGATGACCCTGGCGGGCAGCACCGCCGACGCCCACGCATTCGCTGAAGACGGTGGTTCGCACTTCCGCTTGTGGGTCCTTCAGAATCGGCACCAAAAACTGTCCCATCAGATGCTTTGGGAGGTCCTGCACGCCGGCCAGTTTCAGCAGGGTCGGGTAGACGTCCAGGCTGGAGACCAACGCCGAAGTCCGCACGCCGTCCGGCACACCTGGCCCGAACATGAACATGGGGACCCGTACGGATTCCTCGTGCATCGTGATCTTATTGCCCAGGCCGTGGCTGCCCAGGTGATACCCGTTGTCGGAGAGGAATACGATGACCGTGTTTTCAAGGACGCCCAGCGATTCGAGTCTCGCGACCAGTTGCCCGATCTGATGGTCAAGGTGGCTGATTACGGCGTAATAAGCGCGAATGAACTCGCGCATCGTCTCCTCGTCACGGGGTGGCCCGGCAGGAAGATCGCGATGATTCCTCCGGTAGTTCGAATCTCGGTAGAAGTGTTGTCCCGGTATCCCCTGGTTGTTCAGGCTGATGTGCCTGGATTCGAGACGATAATTCGCAGGCAGCGCGAGTTTCCCCTCGGGGTAGAGATCCAGCCACCGCTGCTCGGGCAGAAGAGGAACGTGCGGCTGCCGGGGCGCGAGCCATAGGAAGAACGGTTTCGCACCCGTTGCATGGGCATCGAGATACGCCGCGGCCTTCTCGAAAGTAGGCTTGTCGTCGTAAGCGCCCCGTTCGTCGCCCACGGCAAATCCGTACTTCGTCGGCGCTCCCAGGTGAGACTTCCCGTAGAAACCGGTGTGGTATCCCACCTGGCTGAGCTGATGGGCCAACGTCTGCTCGGCCCGCTTGCCGCCGGTTTGATACGGGTGGAATTCCTTGTGCTTCAGGGCGATCACCCCGTGCTGTTGAGGAAAAACGCCGCTCATCATCGAAGCGCGGCTGGCCGCGCAGATCGGACTGGCAACGTAGGCGTTGTCGAAGATCAACCCTCGTTTGGCCAAGGCATCCAGGTGCGGAGTCTGGACTTCCGGGTTGTTGTAGCCAATCGCCCGAAACGTCTGGTCGTCGGTGAAGATTACCAACAAGTTAGGTTTCGCCGCCGCGATAGCGGCGGACGAAAACGTTGAGGTAACAAGGCTGAAAACGAGGAGTGTGTGTTTCACTGCCGTCTTCCTTCGATCGGAACACCTGTTCGACGCGGTGGGAGGATATGTCCTCGCGTTACCTTCGGTGGAAGTCACGTATCTGGTCGTTGGGTGGCAATTCAGGGCTCATTGGGGCCGACCTGTCAAACTTGCCTATGGCGCCCATGATCGTATTCTCTCGCGCCTTGCCCTTGGTTCCAACGTATATCAGATGCCACGTATCTCCAACGACCACAGTCGTTGCCCCGTCCAACTCCTCCTCGTCGTAGGCTCCCGGTGGCCCGTTGCCCAGAATCTTGCGTCCCTTGCGTGTTAGTGTTTTGCCGTCGTCAGCCAGATAGACTTCGTAGAACTCCAGCACGCGAGGTCTACCTCCCGACGACCGATGTCCAATCGAGCAGATGGCAACGTATTCGTCGTTTCCAAGGGCGGTGATGGAGTTGGGGTCGATGGCACGCCGCCTGACGATTCGGTCCTCGTCGACCGCATGTCCCTCAATCGAGTCGAATACCTGAAGTTTGTCCCAGTGTTTGGCATCGTTGGACGCCCACATCGCTCCGTGGAAATCGTCGCCGCCGCCGTGAAGCGAGTAGCCAACGTACTTGTAGTCCAAGCCTGTGAACGGATTCGGTCTCCATCGGAAATACCCGGTGTGTCCGTCCCCCACTTCCTGTCTCGAATCGTAGTCAAGGATCACGGAATCCCCGTCACAATTGATCCGAGTGAAGTTCACGCCGTCGCTGGATGTGGCCAGCAACGTTGATTGGCTGTGCCCTGCGCCCGCGTTGTGGTAGGTCATGTACACGGTGTCGTCGATGACATTCGCATGAGGCGTCTCGGTCTGGCGACCTTGCACGCTGTCGACGAAGATCGGGTTGGCGGCGGGCTTCGCTCGAAGATAGTCGAAACTACCATCCGCGACCGCTTGATCGTACGACTTCCAACTATCGGCGTCCGTGGGATCGCTGCTGCACACATACAGCCAGATCCCCCCTTTGCCACGGTCGTGGTCCGTCGAGAAATACAACGCATACTCATACGGAAACCGATCGACTTGGCCCATTTTCACCAAAGTCGTGTAGTACGGTCCCGGCTTCGACATGCCTGTCGGGCGTGATATGAGCTTGCCGCGTCTTTCGAACGAGAAGTGAGTCTTCCGGCCTCCGTCTTCATGCGCTTCCCGGCGTGAGGCGGTAGGCTCGTTGTGCTTGGATGGCTTCGGTTCCGCGGTGTTTCCTTGCACCATCAACTGATCCAGCGTTTCGCGAAGCAGTTCTTCCGCGTTGGGCTTAAGCTGAACCAAGTGATGATTCGTCTCGGGACCGTCACGCCATTGATTGGTGCCGTTCTCGAAGATGTGGTTTCGGCCGCCGGTGTAGATCTTCCAGAAGTCAGCTTCGCTGCGTACGCCGAACAGCACGCCGATTGGGTCCCAACTGGGCCGCGTTTTCCTTTCTCGCAAGTACAGTTTGTACACTCGTCGCACAGGGTTGTCGGCTGGCGTCTCGTGCAGCCGGCCTCCCGTCTGAATGTTGTCACCCAATCCGGTGAAGTAGACCGGTCCCGGCCAGTCTCGAACCGCGATCACAGCGGACGACGGGTCCGGTTTGAAGTTACCGAATACGCCTGGATTCAACTGCTCGGGATAACGGCCACCCATGCAGACCCAGCGGCTGACCTTCTGTCGCACCAACGCAGGGCCGTCCAACGGACTGATCGCATCCGGCTTACTGGCCAACAAGTCACGGAGGTTGGTCAAGTACCCGACAGTCACGATCACGACACTGCCGTTGTCCTGAGCGGCCAGTACCCGGCGATAGACGTCCACAGCGTCTGGCGCGTCGTCGTTGGACTTCAAGCGAGTCGCATATTGTTCGGCGATCTGTTTGGCGTAGCGCGAGCCGCGACGGGCCGTATCGGCCCATTTGGTCTTCGGCGCACCGATCGGCAGATCCGGGCGACCGTAGTACCGGTTGATCGCCTCGACGCAGGGAACCGACCACCGATACCGCGAACTGACCACCGTAGCCAGAATCTCCGCCTCGCCTCGAGCAGCAAGAGCATGTAGGACAGCCAGCGCACCGGCGTCGTCACAGTCCGTGTCCATATCCGTGTCATAGATGATTTTCACCTGTGCTGGCAGCGCCGCAGAAAAACATAGTGCCAATAGGAAAGCAATAGTCTGTCTCATGATTCCGTCTCGCCGAGTCTACTCTCGAAACCACGCCAAAGGAATGCTCTTGAACTTCAACGACGACCGTCCGCCGCGGGCCACGTAGTAGGTCATCAGTGCTCGATTCTTATGAAAGCGGATGCTGGTGTATGCGTAGGTGGCCGACAGATCGGCTTCGATCGCTTTCGGCTCCGACCAAGTGCGGCCTTCGTCGATTGACAGAGCGGCAACCAGCGGCGTCCGCGGCCCGGAGTGACCGGTTCCCAGGCGGACGGTCGGATTGTAGATCAGCAGGAACTCGCCCCGGTCGGAAGTCCGCGCCAGGGTGCTCGGGGCTTCGGGCGCGGCCATCGTCCACGGGGCGGCTTCGGTCCAGGTGTCGCCACCGTCGCTTGAGTGGGAGTACCAGATTTGGCCGAGCTGAGTGCGGATGATCTGGAGCACGCGCCCGTCGTCCAGTTCAACAAGCCCCGGCTCCATGGCGCCGCGTTTCGGGCAGGAGACCAGACCGCGGCCGCGGCGCCACGTGCGCCCGTCATCGTCCGAGTAGTAGACCAGCGTGCGGAAGTTCTCGCTCGACGTCCAGACTTCCCCAGTAAACGCCATCGGGCAAAGGATCCGACCCGAGGAAAGCTGGACCACACGGGCGTTGTTCATCACGTAGTACCCTGCCTCGCGCGTGACGACCGCAGGTTCCGACCAAGTGGCACCGTCGTCGGCCGAGCGGCGAACCAAACAGTCGAGGTCGCGGCGCGAGTTCTTGAGCAGGAAGAAGAACAGGATATCGCCCGACCGCAGCCGCAAGAAACTCACGGACATAACGTTCTGCTTCCCGACGTTCTCCTGAAGCGTGAAACGGGCGCTCCACGTGCGGCCGCCGTCGGTCGATCGCACGGCCGAGATGCGTCCTGCCGAGTCATCCCGGGCCCCTCCGTAGAAATCGCTCCAGGCCAACAGATACGTGCCGTCCTTGAGCACAACCAGATCTCCCTCTGTGTTCCGCCGGTTGGACTCGGTAGCCGGGGCCACGATCGTCTCGATCACCTGTTCTCCCGCAAGCCCGGCAGTAGAGAGCAGCATCATTGGTAGCAGGTACTGCAAGCGCATCATGGTTCGGTTCCCATTTTCGAGTTGGTCGGGTTCATCAATCTTGGTCGCAAGGGTTGCTGGCACGGTCACGGGCTGGCCTCGGCGACACTCGTCTTTTCTGTGGCCGCGCGGTACAGCTTGGCCACTTCGTCGGCGGTCAACGCGCGGTCGTAGATCGCGGTCTCGTCCACCCGGCCCTCGAACGTCGAATCACTGTCGCAGCGACCGCCGATGAAGAACTGGCCGACGGTGGACGGAATGGGCGACTTTACCCTTCCGTCGATTTCGCGATTACCGTTCAAATAGACGCTGACTTTGTCGCCGTCGCGGACCAGAACAACGTGGTTCCACGTCCAGCGCTGGATGATGGTGCTGCCACCGAACACGTCTTCGCTGTTGTCGCCGTTGTGGAAAATCAGGCTGCCTGTATGGCCTCCGTTGCCGCCGATGCCCAGGTGATCGCCGGGAGCAGCGGACGCGTGGTCTCGGCCTCGCGAGAACAGGTATCCCGCGACGGGCCGAGCGTCGTTTGGCATTCCATTCCAGAACCACATCGACACGCTGTAGGTCGCGCCGATTTCCGGAACCAGCGTCCGCATGCGGCCGCCTGCAAAGTGCGGGGCGCGATTGATCTCGCCGGGCGCGTTGAATTGGTCCGATCGCGCGCCGTCCAAGTAGTACACGACGCCGGCCTCGTACATGGCCATGTGACGGTCTAAGGTATCGTCAGCTTCCGGCCCGCAGAACTCGTCCATCCGCCAGTACGAGATCGGTTTGGATTCAATGATCGCCTTGGCCGCGGGCCCGCACGTCGGTGCTGGCTGTCGCCGCGGTTTGCCAGCAACCTTTTCCAGCATCCGGACCACCGTCTCGACGATCTTGGGTTCGGCATCGACTTCCAATGACGCCGATCGAGCGGGCCACGTGTTATAGCCGCCCAGCGGGTGTTGTTCGGCCGGAGGAATGTACCCTTCGGATCCGTTGGCCAGTTCGATGTTGACGGTCGGCCGCAGCGGGCTGTATGCCTTCAGTTTCAAGCTCGTCAGGGCGTACACTTCATTCGGAATCGCCGTGATGCCGATGTCGCCAATGCGGAGGGCCTGCAGGATCAAGCTTGTGCCCTGTTGTTCGTGCAAGAAGATGGCTTCGCGCGCATAGACCTCCGTGGTGTTCTTCGGCGAGCCGCCCTCCATCGCGTCGACAATCCCGCGAGCCCATTCGAGGCGCTGCTTGTCGGGCAACCGGAACTTCAGGGGCAGATCGGCTTGAGCCATGGCCAACGTCACGTCGTCTCGGTACTTAATCGTCTTGTATGCCTCGTGGGCGATGTTCACCAGCGCGTCGGTGTAGCTGGAGATATCGTGCGGCGGCTCCTTCGGGGCCGGTTTCAGGTAGTCCCTCAGCCAGATATCTCCGCTGGGGCCGTGCGACATGATGCCGACGAAAGGCGGCTGATTCGCGCTCGCGTCGCCCGGTGCGATCCGCTCTTTCACGCGATTCGAAAAGAGACCAAAGTAATCAGCGCCGACGGACGGCGATCCGTAGTAGTGCATCGAGAAATTCGCCAGAAGTGCAATCGGCCGTCCGTCGCGTGATTGAAACGAGATAACCGACAGGCCGGGATCCGTGGGACCGGCCGGTCCGGTCGCGTCCGGGCTCTGATAGCCGGGGTGCATATTCGCCCGGACCGTTGGGTTGCCGAAGGGGTCGTTCAGCACGCGATCGGGACGCCGAATCCAACGCCGGACCGCCGTGTACGGGGCGGCGTTGCCGACGGCGGCTCCGACCCGGGCCGGTTCAAGGTTCTTCGCCGCTTTCTCGATCGCTTCCACCAGGCGCGCCTTTAGCAACGGGGGGTAATTGGGATCAGGATCGGTTCCCAAACCACCTATGACCGCGGGGGCCGAATGGGTGTGAGTCGCAGAAATCAACATGTTCTCGGTGGCGATGCCCGTGCTATTCGACGCCAGCGCTTTGGCTTCGTCGAGCAACGAACGTGGCATGGCGCAGGTGTCGACCACGACAATCGCCAGACGCGCCTTGCCGTCGTCCAGCACGATGGCCTTGGCGAACAGCGGTGTGTGCACCTCCGTCGCGGTTCTGGACAGCATCGATCCGACGACGATCACAGGAAACTCCTCGGGCGTGACGTCGACGGCCGCAGCACCGGCCCGAAACTCGGCGAAACAAAGCGGGGCGCAAAGCAGCGTGATCGACAACACGGTCAAAACGATCGGTCGGCAACGTAGGTTCCGAAGCATGGCGGGCTCCTTGTACATGATCGATTGCGGACGACTGATATCCGTGTCGCCATTGTACAGGACAAAGAGAACAAAGTCCGCGCCGTGGACAATGGTAGCTAGGTAGTCGAACGGGATAGACCCTATTATACCGCTGCTGGCCGAAGATGACTCGTTTAACCGCGACCCAGCGGGGAGCGCGTCGGGCGACATCAGACCCCGCGCTCCCCGCTGGGTCGCGGTTAAACGAAGAAATGGGTCAAGCTTCACCGGTCGAAGTAGACTAACGGGGAGTCATCGCTTTTGCGATTCTACTGCCATCCGGATGTAAACGTTCTCCGGTTTGCCGTTCACGTTCACTGTGTAGTCGCCCGGTTCCTGCATCTCGACGACCTCTTCCGTCAACTCGTCGCCTAGCCTATAGGCATGCGTGATCTGCACGGTTTTCTGAGGCGTCTTCTCGGGTTTGAGATGGACGGTTGCCCGCAGCACGTTTACCCCCGGCTTGCCCGTATATCTTACGAACGCGACCTTTGCCGTCTTGTCCAGACGCACATCCTCGTCCCACTGGTAACGCCAGTGGTTGACCCATGTCGGCACGTTGGCCTTGTAGATTTCCTTGAAATCCGTTGGCTCGTCGACGGCGAACGCGATGCAATTGTCCGTGTTCTTCGCCGCTTGGTTCTGGTGAGTGGTGAAACACGCGCCGGCTGTGAACCAGTCGATCGCTGCGCCCTCGGGTGCTTCGAGTTTCAGGATCACGTCGCCGCGAATGCGAGCCGTCTTGCGTTCCAGGTCGTAGTCTTCCGGCATATCGACCACGTATTTGTTCAAGTCGTAGGGATCAGCGACGTTCGGCAGCACGAACATGGGTCGAGTCGGCTTGCCGTAGCGATCGCCAATGTCGTAACGGCATTTGTTCACACCGCTCGCCAGACGCGGAAGGCTGATTGGCGCCACTTGCACCCAGGTCCGGATGGTCATTGCCCGCAGCACCGTTTCGTTCGCCTGGCCTGTCGCCTGGAGTTTCAACAGGAAGCCGTACGTCCCTTTGACCGACTCGGTCAGGTCAACCGAACCGTTGCCGGTCCCGACCGTCGTCACTTCCTTCCACGTCTTGCCGTGATCAAGCGAGACCAGCACCGACACCGGTCGGGCGACGTCCAGCGTGACGATCGACGCCTCAGCATCATCGCTTTCGTCGTCCAGGTTGTTGACTCTGGGCACAATGATCCACGGTGTGAAGACCTCGAACACCGCCTCGCCGATGCCAGGGGTTATACGCTTCAGCCCCTCGCTGCCCGGTTCCAGGTTCATCACGCTATGGACACCGTCTGCGAAGTCGCTGCTGGCGTCGGTCAGGTTCGGTTCGTAGTGCCAAAGTCCGTTGCCTTGTGTCCAGATGGAGAAATCCGAGTGGTTTGACTTGTATCCAATGGGGTCTTTCTCGAGCAAATTGCGGACGAAACCTTTGTTGTACGCTTCCAGATGATGCCACCGCCCGCCTTGTGGGCGCCACCAGCGAGTGAGCGTCTCGCCCTGGCGGAGGCGGAAGTCCATCACGTGGCCCATTTGAAACCAGCGGTAGAAGTTGTCGATGCGGCTGTCTCGGTAGATCTCGAAGACTCTCGCCTTGTTTCTGTCTTTCGGGAAGAACGGCTCGATTCTCCGCTGCGGATCGACCCACAGGTCACGGTGTGTTTGCGCCTCGGCAAGGCTGGCGATCGTTCCGTCCGGCTTCATCAAGGCGCCACGGACATCGAGGTCCAGGTAGTGCCAGCCGCCGTTATACCAGACCTCGGTCGTGCAGTGGTTCCATCCCGAAACGCCAAACGCCCGTCCCTTCTCGAAACCGACACCCTGAAACACGCCGTCCAGCGTCGGACCGAAGATGCCGCAGTAGCCGACGTTGTAGATGTTCATCAGCTTCACGGGATCACGAACGGTCGAGTACTCGCCCCACGGATCCGGCCCGTCGTTCACGGTGTTCATGTGGAACAAGCCGGTCTCGCGTCCGCAAAGGTACTGCCAAATGGCGATGGCCAGTGCCTCGTCCTTTTTGTTCTTCCATTCGTGAAACTGGCGGAATCGCTTCAGGTCGGTGACATCAGCGTTATGTTCGCTGGTCACTCGTGGACAGAGCACATCGGCCGACGCTGAAGCTGCAATCGGCAGCAGAAACAGAACCGTGGCGAGTCTACGCATCACAGGCCTCTTGATGGAATTCCACGGGCACAACGCGGATCGCGTGTGCGATATGATTTTGCCCGACAATCATTTTGCCCGAGGGAGGACAAGGCAAAGTCATTTCTGGGCAAAATCATAATGCAACTATCGGGTATCGTCGGCCAATTCGTCGGCGCGCCTACCGGTCGCTAAGTTCCGTCGGGTTGACGCGTCAACGTTACGTTCTCGTTCTGTAGAATCCAAGCATCGTTCTCTTCGTCAAATTGGGGCACAAGTACAACTTCATCAACCTTGGGGAACAAATAGCGGATCCGCAAAGCCGGTTCGCCTTCCCAGGCTTGCACGTGAATGCAACCATCCCGAAGTGACCACCGTCCAACATACTCGCCGTCGTCAAACTCTCCATCGGGAGAGAATGTGATTGTTCCCATCGGTGCTCCGCGAAGATCCGCGACGGACCAGACTCCAGAGATTTGAAACGGAGACGCGAGTTCTCCGTCACTGTCACCGCCCCGCAGAAACACGATCGAGACGCAAACAAGCGCGATACACATCGCAGCAAGTGCGGCGATAGCATACTTCAGTTTGACGCGAGTTTCTCGTGTCATGGCAGCACCTAATCGCGGGATGCGTAGGCAGAATGAAACGGGCTGCGACGCTACTTTGTCGATAGCCACGTGTTCGTCCGCCTGCCATTCTTGACTATCACTACCTCCTCGACGCCGAGCCGATTCAGGCGTTCCCACGTTGCATCACAATAGACCTTTGCGTCTTCCAACGCATATTTGATGGACGCTATCTCCACCTCGTTGGCCGACAGTTCTTTGTACTCAAACGCGGCTTTCTTGGGAACGACAGGCCAGATCCCATCAGGTGACGACTCCGCCCAAAGCAATCTGACGCCACGTGCCTCCAGCTCCTTGTCTTCCCGCAAAATCGAGACGCGTCGCCAGTGAGCGTATCCGAAAAACAGACCGACGCTCGTCACTACGAGGAGCAACGTGGACAAGCTGAAACGGAACACGGGCCGCTTACTCTTCGTCATCTGCCGTTTGAAGTCATAGCGCGTCGAGGTTGTCGGGAACATCAGGGAGGTTCACGTAAACGGCCTCCCAAGTCTCGCATGATCGAAGGCAATCCACAACAACCGCAAGCGGTCGAACGAATATCTGAGACAGATCCAGCTCGCCCGGATCCGCGGTGGAAAAAGCCAGCTTTTCGTCCGGCGGAGTGAATTGGGCGTCGATCCCGGGGCGGTTGCCGCGCGCATCAATTCGATACCACCCGTAATCTTGCAGGTAGATCGCATTGAGGCCGTGGAGGCAGAAGCGTGGAGAGTCGCCGTCGATCGTCAACCGTTGGTAGCAAAGCCCGGCCGGGATTTGGTTGGCTCGCAGCAATGCTGCCAACAAGTGGCTCTTGGCGTAGCAATATCCGGTACGAAAACGAAGCACATCCGATGCCTGGCACGTAACAGGGTTGAGTTGGTGGTCCGAGCTGTGTTTGATTTCATCGCGGACAAACCTGAAACACCGATCGGCCGTTGCGATTTCGTCGGCGCCCGCTAACAACGATGCACGTCGCATGACCTCCGAGTTGCGAAAGTCGATCACGTCGCAAGGGTCGAGATACTTGGCGGGATCGGGAGCTGGCATTGGCAAGTGCCCTCATTCCACATCAATTCGTTTCACGGAATACACGGCGATGCCAGGTGCGACGATCAATCGTCGAATGTCGGATGGTATCCCGGCGCCTTCCTCGAGACTCAACAGAATGCTTATGGATGCCGAGTCGACCATGTTCAGGGAAGACTGTATGGCATTCTTCAGCACAGGGATATTGCCCTGGCGGCCGTCGATCATAAACGTCCCGTCTTTCATCACGTGCAAATGGAAACCGGGAGTCGGCAACAGTCGTTCGAGGGCCGGTGTGATGCAATCCCGAACCTGCTTCAGCGCCTCTTGAGCCGCGGCCCTGATGTTGCTGTCGCTGTGCTTCGAAAGGGAGACCAACTCCCCTTCAGCACCCAGTTCCGCGAGGGCGTTCGTAAACCAAGCGATTAGCTCAGGATGCCGGCCCTGCAGGTCGTTAATGCGCTCCACGATCAGCGGTACGGCCTGTTTGTCCTCCAACAGGCAAAGGGAGCACATCGCGGCCAGTACCTCGCGGCCTTCACCGCCTTTGAACATCTCCCTCAGAGGCTTCTTTGCTTCCTCCGTCCCCAAGGCCCCGAGAGCTCCAGCCGCATAGGCTCTAATCTCGGGGTTCTGGTCATCCAGGGCCCCAAGTAACAGAGGCGAGGCCTTCCGATCACCAAGTTCCCCCAGGCATTCAATGGCCCGCATTCTGACTTCGTCATCCTTATCCTGTGTGGCTACATTGATCAGAGGGCTGACGGATGTCCTGCTCCCGATGTCTCTGAGTGCTCCAATGACGCTCTTTCGGAACTTCGGATCATCGTCACCGAGCAGGTTGTGCAAGGGCTCAAGGGCCTCTTTGTGTTTCATTCGCCCTAGCAACCATGGCGCCCACTCACGGGCCTTGTCGTTTCTTTCTTCCAAGGAACCGAGCAGCAATCCCGCCAGTGTGTCGTTCTTGTAGAACTGAAGAGCTACGCCCGCTCTGCCCCTGACGCGGTCATTCTTGTCTCTCAGCGTTTCAAAGAGGGGCACCGTTGCCTCGGGCGACCTCAGCTCGGGTTGCATCAGAGCATTAACTGAGTACTCGCGGATTCTGGCAATAGAGCTGGTCTTCAACCGGGCGATGAAGTCGGCCGTTGCTCGTTCCTTGGCGATCTTCCCCAGCGCGTTTGCAGCCGCATGCCGTACCTTCGGGACGTCGTCAAACAGCGCGACACGGAACAGCTCATCGTGAGCCGACTTCGCGTCGGGTCCCAAGCCACCCAGAGCGTGAGCAGCCCTTGACCTGTTGTAGTCCTCTGGAGCGGAGAGCCGACTGACGGTTGCTTCGACCTCGGTATCTGCGGCAACTGCGGACTGGGATGCCATGCCGAGGATGGCTGCGAGTGTCAGAATGCGGTTTCGTTTCATCTCCTCATCCAACCTGCGTTGCGCGCCATCCACAAACGGCTTGGACCATCATACCACGTTTCCATCTTAACCGCACGTCGACCAAACACCGGTGTGTGGCCAGTTCCTTCAGCATGTCCGACCAATGTCATCCTGAGCGCAGCGAAGGATCTCGCCACGGAGAAGCGGAGATTCTTCGCTGCGCTGCAAACTCGTAGACTTTTGTCTTCTTGACAAAGATTCTTGCCTTTTTGCGGCGTAAGCCGGTGTAACGCTTGGGGTTAATTAACTGCCGACAAGGGCAACGTCGAGATTGCGGAGACGAAGGGCCGTGGACATCACGTGCTGACCAAGTTTCGTCACCCGGTAGTACAACGTATGCGATACCTTCTTGATCAACTTGTGACTGCGAAGCAGCGACAACAATCGGGTCACCCGAGCCTCTTCACGTCAATAACTCCAACGTGGGAAATCTGGCTTGGATCACAGCGACTGCAAAAGTTGTGAAAGGTGCCCAGATTCAGAGGAGCCTCACGCCGCGTTGCTCCAGTGCGGTCCTTAACTCTCGTCCGTCGACTTCGTCAGGTGTGGTTTTCGCAGCGGTCGCCATTGCCGCGGCCAATCCGGCCGCCTGTCCCATTCCCATGCAGGTGCCGGTAACTCGGTACGACGCATGGGCCTCGTGAGTGCCGGAAATGCAGCGGCCCGCGAACAGCAGCCCGCGGACCGACTTCGGCACCATGCAGCGGTATGGTATCTCGAACGGTTTCGCCGGTATGCGATGGGCGAGCTTGTCGTCGGGATAGATTTCGTGGATATCGCATCCGAAGCCGCAGGAAACCACGGCGTCCTCGAAGCGGCGTCCGCCCGTCACGTCGTCGGCGTTCAGGCTGTACCGTCCTTCCATGTGTCGCGACTCGCGAATGCCCAGTGTCGGCGCGGTCTGAGCCAGCCGTATTCCCTCAAGCCCTGGGACGTTCCGCAATGCTTCGAAGAAAATCTCGTGTACCTGAGCCCGGGCTTCGACCATTGCCCGCGTGCCGTCGCGTGTGTCGGTGGCGTCGTAGCGGTACACGTGCGTCGCTTGGATCGCTCCGACGCCCTCTTCCGGCGGTGGAATCAGATAGGGCGTGCCGCGCGGCCGTTTCCCGTATGGCAGCCGGATCGGCAGATCGTTGGCCTCGATCGCGTCGGTCAGAATCTTGAGGATGTGCTGCGTGTCAGGCCCTAACGACTCGATGCCCGTCACCTCGAACATCAACGTCATGGGTTGGGCCAGACCATCGACCGGCCGGCCAAACTGAAACGGCACGCCTGCCCGAGCCGCAATGTCGCCATCGCCTGTGCAGTCGATTACTGCGTTTGCCAAGATGGCTTCGCGACCCGACTTGCCTTCGACAATGATGCCCCGCACGCGTTGATCGATCACCAGCGGGTCGGTCGCCTGCACGTGATACCAGAAATCCACGCCCGCCTCGCCCAGCATCTGCTCCAGCGTGTATTTCATTATCTCCGTGTCGAAGACGGGGAATTTCGGATGATCGCGCCAACCGCCGCCCTGTTGCAGACGACCGACCAACCGCTCGACCCACCATCCACGTAGCGGCTCGAACAGCGGATTCAGCAAGCCCGCCGTCCACATGCCGCCGAGCATCCCGTGCCGCTCGATCACAAGTGTCTTGGCACCTTCGCCGGCCGCGGCCAACGCAGCTCCGACGCCGGTTGGACCACCGCCGACGACCAATACGTCGACATCGCCTGCGACCGGCGTCCGCCGCGGCGCTTCCTCAATGGCCGAGCGGCTTGCGTCGATCGTAACAACCGGTAGCGATGCCACGGCCTTCGCTTTGTCTTCCACCGCGGCTGACGGGCTGGCAGCAGCCTGCAAATAGCCCATGCTGACCGCCCCAGCCGAAACACTCAAGAAGCGTCTTCTGTCCATCTTGCTGTCTCAGTTTCTTGTTCGATTTGCCACACCCATCACGCAACCATCACGCAGGCATTGTTGCGGGAATACCTCGCTGAAGCAACAATGTGTGCGGGCAACCGTTCTCGTACACAAATGGCACGATGACACACATAGGAGAAAGAGTTCATGATCCGCCGCCTTTCCGCACGGGATCTCGCCTTTGTCGTAATCGCTTGGTCAGTGAGCCTGACGTGGTGTCCCGCCGAGGAGTTGTGCGAGCCGTTCGACGATTTACAGGTGCTCCCCTGTACCTCGCCTGACCGCCCGGAAGACTACGTGGCAACCACACCGTCATGGACACCGCCCGATGCTTTCCTCCCAGCAACGGCTGCGAGAGGTCCTTTCGCGTGGCCGGAAGTACGTGCAGAGTGCCGCCCGGGGACGTACTGGTGGTGGCCCGGCAGCGCGGTCACCAAAGAGGACCTGACCTGGAACCTCGAGACCTACCGCAAGGCGGGTTGGGGTAACATGGGAACGATCGGGATCTATGGCGTGCGGGGAGAGGAAGATCGGTCCATCGACATCTTCTCGCCGAAGTGGTTCGAGATGTACAACCACGCGGTTGCTGAAGCAAAGCGTCTGGGAATGAACATTGACCTGACGCCCAGCTCCGGTTGGCGGATGGGTGGACCACACGTGACTCCGCAATACGGAGAACAGAGCTTCGCCGTCGAGAACGATCAGATCGTGGCCCGACCGAACGGCGCCAAGGTCAAGCGGGCTGGGCTCGGCGGGCAAGGGCTGGCGATCAACCCTTATTCCAAAGCGGCCGTGACGTTTCATCTGGACTGGATTGGCAAGCGATTCGCCGAGGGTGGCGGCAAGCCGCCGCGGGCTTTCTACTACGACTCGTTCGAGAACCCGGGCAACTGGTGTCCGGAGTTCCTGCAATCGTTCCGGCAGTTGCGCGGTTACTCGCTGGAGGAACACGTCGGGGCGTTGGCCGGCCGCGGAGACGCAGATCGTTCAAAACGAGTGGTTTGTGACTACCGGGAAACGCTCTCCGATGTACTACTCGGCCGGGTCGAACAGATCATTAGCTGGGGGAAAGATCAGGGCAGCGGTCTGCGGATGCAAGCACACGGCGCCCCGGCCAATCTGCTGGATATGTATGCCGCCGCCGAGATTCCCGAGACGGAGGTGTTTGGCGCGTCGATATTCGAGATTCCAGGTTACCGTCGCGATCCGAAATGGATCCGTCCGGATCGGCAGAGCGACCTGGTCAACCGCTTCGCTTCCTCCGCCGCCCATGTGGCAGGCCGCAAAGTTGTGATCTCGGAGAGCTTCACTTGGCTGCGGAATCACTACCACACGGCACTTTCGCACATCAAGGCCGAATCGGACAAGCT
Organism: uncultured Pirellulaceae bacterium; assembly: GCA_964623055.1. Taxonomy (GTDB): domain Bacteria; phylum Planctomycetota; class Planctomycetia; order Pirellulales; family Pirellulaceae; genus JADHUC01. The sequence continues at coordinate 31,405 of CAZURK010000008.1, read as the reverse complement.
GTTATTGAACGGCATCAACTGCATCTACTACCACGGAATTTGTTTTGCCCCGAAGAAGGCAACTTGGCCGGGATGGCTGTTCTACGCATCGACCCAGGCGAACGCCCGGAATTCGATCTTCCGAGATGTGCCGGCGCTAAACGCGTACATTACGCGGTGCCAAAGCGTACTACAGGAGGGGCGCCCCCACAACGACGTGTTGCTGTACTGGCCAGTGTACGACCAGTGGATGAGCGGTGGCAGCCGCGAGCAGCGTTTTTCGGTGCATCATCCCGATTGGATCGAAAGCACCGCATGCGGAGAGGCTGGTCGATGGATGATCGACCATGGATACACTTTCGATTTCGTCTCGGATCAGCAGTTGCTCTGTACCAGTTGCGACGGCCGATCAGTCCGTACAGGAGGTGACAATGAATACCGCACCATCCTTGTCCCTGCGGCGAGGTTCATGAAGATCGATACTGCCAGACAACTGCTCGATTTGGCGAAGGCCGGCGCAACTGTGCTGGTCTGGAAGACGCTTCCGGAAGACGTCCCTGGTTGGAAGGACTTTACCGATCGAAGGCAAAATCTCGGCAAGCTATTTGATGGGCTGCCGTTCGATACCAGTGGCATTGCGGCCGTAGGAAAGGGAAAGGTGGTTGTCGGCGATGAACTCGAAGGCCTGCTTGACATGGCTGAAATTGCCCGGGAGCCGCTGGTCGATCACGGCCTGAAGTTCATGCGCCGCAAGAGCCCCTCGCACGTATCGTATTTCATCGCCAACCACTCGGCCGAATCGGTCAACGCGTGGGTAGCACTCGCCTCGCCCTGCGGATCGGCCGTTATGATGAATCCGATGACGGCTCGTACGGGCGTCGCACCGATCCGTATCGAAGGCGAAAAGACTGAAGTCTATCTGCAGATGCAGCCGGGCGAAACCCGCATACTTCGGGTCTTTTCTGAGCAAACGCTTGGCGGCCCCGTTTGGCCGGTGAGCCAACCGTCGGGTAAGCCAATCGCGATCCAAGGGAAATGGCAAGTCGAGTTCGTTGAAGGCGGTCCGCATCTCCCGAAAGCTCTCGCCGTGGACGGGTTGAAATGCTGGACGCAGTTCGGCGACGAGGAGGCCGAACGATTTGCCGGAGCCGCGCGATACACCATCACCGTGGATCTGCCCGATGCGAATGCCGACGGCTGGTCCCTTGATCTGGGCGACGTGCGGGAAAGCGCCCGCGTGTGGGTGAATGGCAAGCCGGCGGGTGTCGTGGTGGCCCACCCCTTCCGTGTCGACTTAGCTGGCCTGCTGAAGCCGGGCAGCAACGAGCTGGCCATCGAGGTGACCAATCTTCCGGCCAACCGAATCCGCGACCTGGACCGGCACGGGGTGGACTGGAAGAAGTTCCATGACATCAATTTCGTCGACCACATGTACAAACCCTTTGACGCCTCGGGCTGGGACCCGAAGCCATCGGGCCTATTGGGGCCTGTCACACTGACTCCGTACCGCCTGGTCAGCGACGGCTGACTGCCGTGAGCAATTAGGCTCTCACAACGAAAGGACAACGCTATGAGAAAGACATTGTGCATTCTGACTTGCTTTCTGACTTCCGCGGCAATGATGGCGCAAGACGATGCGCAGCCGGCGCTGGGTGACGAGCTGCGACCGAACATCCTGTGGCTGACCAGCGAAGATAATGGTATTTCCTGGGTCGGTTGTTACGGCGGAAAGAACTGCCAAACGCCAAACATCGATAGGCTCGCCGAGGAGGGTTTTCGCTATACCCATTGCTTTGACAACGCCGCTGTCTGCGCGCCTACGCGTTCCACGTGGATCACCGGCATGTACGCCATTTCCAATGGGACCCAACCCATGCGCAGTCGCAACAACATTCCGCATGACGTGATCAAGTACTATCCGGACCTGTTAAGGGAGGCGGGGTATCACACCTCGAACGCGATCAAGACAGACTACAACATCGGCGGGCGCTCGGATCGGGACTGTTGGGACGTCATGGACAGGAAGGTTCGCTATGGCTGGCGCGAGCGCAAACCGGGGCAACCTTTCTTCGCCGTGGTCAACACGACAAGCAGTCACGAGAGCCGCGCGCACGGTGATGTGGAAAACACGCGGAACGATCCGGCCAAGATGAAGCTGGCCTCCTATCATCCAGACCTCCCCATAATACGGAAGAACTATGCCAAGTACGCGGATGCCGTGGAGAACATGGACAGCGACATCAAGCAAGCCCTGGATGCCCTCAGAGAAGACGGTCTTTATGAGGACACGATCATCATCTACTGCTCGGACCATGGCGGCGTGATGCCGCGGAGCAAGCGGTTTCTGTATTCCAGCGGCACGCATTGCCCATTGATTGTCCGTATCCCGGAGAAGTACAAACGCCTCTGGCCAGCCGAAAGACCGGGGACGACCGTCGACCGCGTGGTGAGCTTCGTAGACATGCCGAAGACCTGGCTGAGTCTCGCCGGCGCCAAGATCCCCGACACGTTCCAGGGCACTGTGTTTCTAGGAAAAGGAATGGAACGCGAGCCGGAATACCACTTGAGCTTCCGAGAGCGCGCCGACGATCGCTGCGATTCCGTACGCATGATTCGCGACAAGCAGTACGCCTACTACAAGAACTACATGCCCTATGCGCCGGCGGGACAATTCCTATCGTACCTCTGGCGTGCCCAGGCCGCTCCTGCCTGGGAAAGGCACCACAAAGAAGGCAAGACGGATGAGATTACGGGAAGGTTCTTCAGGCCGCGCGTCTCTGAGGAGTTCTACGACACGGTCAAAGACTTCGACAACGTCCATAACCTGATCGATGATCCCCGGCACCAGAAGAAGATCGCCGAAATGAAGCAGGCCATGCGGAAGAAACAGATGGAACTGTACGATTCAGGACTCCTGCCGGAATCTATGAGGGTCCGGCGGGCGAGTCAGAACAATGTGACCATCTACGAAATGGTCCGCGACCCGAAACTCTATCCCCTCGAGTCATACCTCGATGCCGCCGACATGGCCCTGGAACGCAACGCGGACAACTTGCCGGCTTTCATCGAGGGCATGTCCAACCCGGACTGCGGCATCCGCTACTGGGCGGTTGTCGGACTTCACCTTCTTGAGAAGAATGCCGCTCCCGCGGTGGAGACGCTTGAGAAGGCACTGGAAGACGAGTCGCACGAAGTCAGAATCATGGCGGCGTGGACAATGGTTAGACTGGGCCGGAACGAGGCAGGGCTGGCGTGTCTGCGAGACCTATTGAACAATGGGACGATGGCCGACCGCAAGCTGTATAACGTGCTGGACTGGATGGGAGAGGATTCCCTGCAACTGATCAGGGAATATCTTGAATCCAAGCCCAAGAAATCGAGCGGCATCCTGACCAAGATCGCACGGGACCATGGGTTTGGAATCGCGAAGTGAATCGACGGGAAAGCTCACACGATGATAGTTCGTCTCTTTTGCGTTTCCCTTCTGCTTCTTGGCGGAATCACCAGCACCCGAGCCGAGGATTCGCAACTGGTCAGCTATTTCCAATCGGAAATCGACCGCTTCGCGCGGTTAGCGGACAGCGGCATCTCGGAATGCCAGGTCGAAGCGGCCCAGGGTCTGTACTACCTTGGGAATCACCGTGGCGAAGCGATCCTTCTTCCGATGATCGAGAGCGATTCGCCCGTGGTTCGCCTGCAGGTCGCCAAGGCCCTGGGCGTCTGTGGCGGCCGGAACAGTATCCGGCCATTGATCGACTGTCTCGGCGATTCCGACTGGGAGGTGCGAGTCAATGCGCGAGACGCTCTGGAGCGAATGACCGAACAGCCTCCCTTCGACGATCGGGCGGCGGGCGTTTCATGGCTTGAAGAGTCGACCTGGGAAGAGAAAGAGGCTGCTCTTCTGAAACAACTCGCCGACGCGGATGCCACACGCGCGACAGCCGCCCTGAAGGCGTTTCGCTTCATCGGTAGTTCGGCCTCGGAAGCAGCCGTCGCTCTACGCGGTGCGCAGCTCGGACGTCCCGGCGTGACTCTCGCCCTGAAGGCGCTGGAACGGATCGGAACGCAGAAGTCCGTACCAGGGCTCGCTGCCGCGTGCCCCGCTTATCCCGACGCGGGTTGGGCGCTTGCCGAGATCGGCGGACCGGAGGCCGAACCGGCTTTGCTGGCAGCGATGGCCCGCTACAAAAACTCACGCATCGACTACATGGTGAACCTCGATCGGCTTGGATCGACCAAGTGCGGTCCACACGTTCCGATGCTGTTGAGCTGTTTCGGATTGGTCATTTTCCGCAGCCGAACCGACGACCTGCAATTCGAGCCAACGGCGTTTCAACGCGTAGCCGCGAGCCTGATTCTGCGAACGGGCGAATCCCAGAGAGTTGTTGACCTGATTCTGGCGCAGTGCGAGGGCACGCGTCGCGATGAGGACACGCCCGAACACTTGCGGAAGGTCCTGGCCGACATGCAGCCCGAACTGGCGCCGGGCTTCGTTCGAAACGACGGCCTCACCGTGACGCAACCCTTGGCTGCGGTGCCTCACATCATACGAGACAAACGGTTCGTCCCGAGGCTCATCAAGCTTCTCGATCATCCGGCCTATATCGTGCGCATTTACGCAGCGGAATCGCTGGCAACGCTCCAGGCACAGGAGGCAGTCGATTCGATAGTGCGCGTCGTCAATACGCCCTATCCCTTTCCAGATCCCACGAGCCAGGTAAGCGGCAAACATTTTGACCGCAGCAAGTTCGTGCGCTGGCGCGGTTACGTTTGCATCGCCTTGGGCAAGCTGGGCGGCGATCGAGCCCGGCTTGCATTGGAGAAACTGGCGACGGCCGACGGTTCCTATCGTGACATCCGTTATGGCTCCACCGTCGGCCTGCGATTCCTTTGCTCGCCCGATTCGGTGCCTGCGCTGGAACAGATCGCCGAGAACGACATTATTCGGGAAGTCCGCAACGAAGCAGCCCGAGCGATGGAATACATCGAGATCGCCCAGCGGCTTGCTGCGATCAGCAGGAATGAAAGTGAGTGATGATGAATAGAAGCGGTTTGAGAACTGGTTTCCACAGGAGTGTGGCTGGGGTTGAGCGCAGCGAACCCCCAGGAAACGACTGCCTGGGGGCTCACTTCGTTCGACCCCAGCCACCCAATGTCGGATTGGAGACGGCTTCTGGTGTCCGACTTCCACGTTCGGCGATTCTTCTGACCTTGGCTGCGCTTCTGATCGGTTTGGCAAATGTCTGGTGCGGGGAACCGGTGGCTAACCAGCCCGAGGTCCAAATCCTCAAGAGGCAAGTCCTTGTTGCTGGTGATGCTGACGCCGCTTTGCGGTTGGCCGATATGGGATCCCCTGCCGTCGAGACTCTGCGCCAAGCCATGAGGAAACCCAACAAACGCACCGCGGCCCTCTGTGCCTGGGCGATCTTCGAACGTGCCGACAAGGAGGCCCATCGGCCTGCTGCTGGAATGCTGATCGAGTTGCTCCCTTCCAAGAATCAGGTCGCTGCCTACTGGGCCGCCCGCGCGTTGGGCGCTGTCGCCGATGCGAGGGCAGTTGACTGGCTGGCCGCCATGTTGCCGGAGAAGCCGAAATACTACTGGGAGCAGGCGTGGGGCAACCGCGTCGTCCTCAAGGCCCGGAATGCTCACAACGTCAAAGCGCCAATAGAGGCACCTGAGGATATGCCGAATATCCGAGCCGTGTATGCGTCGCTTCTTGCTCTGGGCGACCTCGGCGGCGCGAAGGCCGAAGCGACCCTGGCCAAGGCCGCCTCGCGCCCTGTCTACCTGATCCGCCACGCGGCCGCCATCGGCCTGGGGCGTATGAAGGCAAAGGGACAGCTCGATAGGCTCAAGACCATGGCCCTCGAAGATCCCGTGGTGATCGTTCGCGATGCCGCGGCCGAGGCTGTCCAACGGATCGAAGGAACATGGATCGAACCCGATCCACCTCTGCCGGCCATGCCCGACGCGCTTCTGTTGGTCAAGACGGCCAATCGCTCGGAATCAAACCTCGGGTTCCGCGATTCCTACTTCGTCGACAAGACACCCTGGTATCACTCGGGCGAGAACCTCTATTTGCTCAGCCCTGTCTGGCCCCGCGAGAAACAGAAGCTTGCTAACCTCACGAAACTTACAGGCGGTGCCGTTCAGGGGCCCGAACTGTCTTACGGCGGTACCAAGCTCCTGTTTGCCATGCGCCGCAACGCTCAGACCGATGGGTTCCACATCTTCGAGATGAACGTGGATGGCTCGGAACTCAGACAACTGACCGACGGCAACTGCAACGACGTGGACCCGGCCTACCTGCCTGACAGTCGGATTGTCTTTTGCAGCGACCGGGCCGGCTATCACGAGTTCTATCACCAGGAACGCTCTCGCGTGATCTACGCGATGAACGCTGATGGCTCGGACATTCGGCAACTCACGTTCAACCCCAACCAGGACTACGAACCGCTGCCGTTGCAGAACGGTTTCGTGGCTTACGCGAGCTACCGCTTCTACGCCCAGGACGGTAGTCCGGGACCCGTGCGGGGTGAACGATTCCTGCAACGCATCGAGACGGTCTTGCGCACCATCCGGCCCGACGGCAGCGGCGACGACCTGTTTTACGGCGCCATGCGCGGCTCGTACTACACGCCCCTCTTGCCAACCCCCGACAGCCTCCAATATCAAGGCAAACATCCCCGCGGTCACCTAGTGGGCGTCTCCGTCAGTCAGCAAAAGGAGATGGCGGACGGACGGATCGCCTGCATCACACCGGCTGGACTCACGATGGTCGATTCCGGTCTGAAACGGACCGATTGCGAACGGCCTGTCTATCCCGAGATCCTGAATCTGGCCGGCGGCGAAGAGGTTTACATCCACAACCACGACCACATGAATCCCCACGGCCGGTTTACCACACCCTATCCGGCCGTGCCGGCCAGCCGATCTGAGACGAAGACGGACGATTGGCTGTATGTCTCCCACGCGCCGTGGTACGACCTGCGCCGTAACGGCTACGGGATCTACCTGTTCAATACGGCCACTCGTCGCAAGGTCCTCGTCTACGACGACCCCGAGATGTCCGACGTCGATCCGGTCCCCGTCTACTCCCGCCCTGTTCCCAAGATTCTTGTCCCGGCTATCACGCCGGGCAAAGCCACCGGCCGGATCTACTGTGTGTCCGTCTTCAATTCGGATTTGCCGTACGATCACTCGGCGGTCAAGTACGTTCGCGTCATCGCCGCCCGGCAACAGGGCCTGACGATGAATGCCAACGCCTCGTTCCGGACCCGGATCCTTGGCCAGGTGCCGCTTGAAAAGGACGGCTCGTTCTATGTCGAGGTACCCGCCGACACGCCGCTTCGGTTTGTGTTGCTTGATGCCGACGAGCAGGCCGTGATCCACGAAAGCGAGTTCAACTACGTCCGTCCCGGCGAAATGAAAGGCTGCATCGGCTGCCACGAACCGAAAGACGACTACGTCGAACCGGCGTTTCCGCTGGCAACGCAACACCCGCCGGCTCGCATGCACGCGAAGCGAGGCGACTTGATCTACCAGGGAGTTCCGAACGTTACCTACGGCCCGATCGTGCGGGAGTAGGAGGCATCACCTCGGAGCTTCCATCCTTGTGTATCATTTCGTCAGAAAGGACAACGTCGTTAGGGACATTGGTAGCCGGATTCGCAAGAATTCGGGCGTTCCGGCCAGACCCTGAAGTCTTGCGACTTCAGCTACAGATGAATGTCCTTGTTTTCCAGAATAGAAGTCCTTAACGGTATTGAGTCAGGGGGTAAGAAATGGACCTAACCGGCATCTTGGACCTCTTCGGCTACTCCGTATACGATCCGCAAATCGACGCGATGCTCGAACGGTGTGACGCACCGTGCGAAGACAAGAGTCAACTCCACCGGTACGCCTCGATCGAAAGTCGTTCGTTGGGCATCAGCTTCTGGTTTTGGTGGAAGGAGTTCTATCGCGAGCAGATTGGCGAACCCAAGGGTACCGTCGAACCGGACGACAGCGAAGAAGTAGTTCTGTACGAAGTCCGATTTGGCTCAAAGGGCCTGACCAAGGCGAAACTGCCATTTGGGCTCAGGTTTGGCGCGTCACCCGAGGCGGTGACCGACGCATTGGGAAGAAAACCGTTCAGCAAATCGAAGAACTTTGCCAAAGAACCGATATGGGCGTTTTATGACGACAAGTTCGAGTTGTTGGTCTTATTCACGAAAGATGGAAAGAAAGTAGACCGTTTCAAGATCTGGGCACTGAAACAGGCGGATCGTGAAAAAGTACAGTTTGTGGAGAGTCTCAAGGAGCAGAAGAAGAACATCCTTCCCGAACGCATCCCGGAGATCGAGGCGTCGATCCAACAGCTTCCCACGGCCGCCTGGGAGAAGCGAATGAAGTCTGGCGACGAACAGATTACTCCGGAGGCAGTAGAGGCGTCCAGAGAGGTGTTTGCGGCGTTTATCGCCAACGTATCGAAAGCAACGAAAACCAAGAACGCCAAGTCGATCTACACCGCATTGACCAAAGCGACGAAAGCGTTCAACAAGGTGGCTCGCCAGCACCGCGGATTCATCGAAACGATGGAACGTGAAGAGATCGTCGATTTCTTGCACGACACCCTACGCTTGACGGGGTTTGAAATCGACCCCGGCTTCGATCTCACGGAGGAGTATCGTTCGTGGTAGTTGCCGTTGACGGCGGAGTCAGGGGCCCGGACGCCGGATAGGGCGTCTTCCGCCGAACGTCTCCTCAAGCGGCATACGGCGGCTCGCCATTTCCAGATAATGGAGCGGTGACCAAGAGGGCGCAATGTTGATCCAGGAACGTTCACGGTACTCGCCGCCCAGCGATAACAGGCCGATTACCTTGCCCGTCTGTTGGCTGATCAGCGGAGAACCGCTCTGCGATTGTAGTTCGAACCGGTTGTCAAACAGAATCGTCGTATAGGACTGCTCGGCCTCGACCACCGTTCCCTCGAGCGCCACGTATCCGTTCGCTGCAGTCTCGTCTTTGTTAGGCAACCAGACTCGCTCGCCAATGTCCACGGTCTTGCGCGGATCGAGTTCCAGTACCGCCCGGTTGCCGGCGTCAATGTTGCTCGCTCCGGCCAGCATGAAGTAGTCGGATGTGAGACTGGGCTTGCCGTTCGCGCCGCCTGAGCCGATACCTCGGCCGCGCACACCGTACTGGTGCGTCAAAGTGACGACGGGCTCCAATGTGGCGACGTCCAGCCAACGTGCTTCCAGCAGCGGATCGCCGTAGAAATCAATGAAATGGGCCGAAGTCATCGCAACCGTCTCGCCTTGCGGAGTGCGCATCAGAAAGCCCGTTCCCTGGAAAGACGTATCGCCCGATTTCCATTTGAACATGGGTTGGTAGACAAGCGGCCCTGACGGTAATGTCGCAGTGGGCTGCCGATTCGCGGCCGTACGAGCGATGTCGATCCACTCTTCCATTTCGGACGATTCGAGATCAAGCTCTTCTGCCAATTCTGTAGCCGCCTGCTTCACGCCTAGATAGATACCCCAGGCCGCGCCGCCACAAATCAGCATCAACAGCAAAAACACCCCACCGACAATCGCCGCGATCGCAGGAAACGGGTTGCTGGGGCGAGGGCGTCGTCGCCTACCGCCTGAATACGCGGTCGACGGCAAGGGAGACAGAGGCGGGGACGGCGGCGGCTGGCTTGTCACGAGCGGCTGGCTCGGCGGAATCGCCAGCGGGCCGCCGCACGATGGACATCGGACTGTCGTCCCGCCCAAGGAATCCTTGGCGCTGAAACGCTGACCGCAGGAACAACTGACAAGAATCGGCATCGGGCTAGATTTCCTATTCGCCGCGGCTGCGGTACAAGCCGACGAGTTCGCTTCAGCAACCCAGTCTAAATCAACCAGTCTGCCTCTGCGACCCTGGTTTGACACAACCGGATACTACGATGGCGGAATCCGCCATAGGCACGAACACGTCCGAATCCGAGATCATCGACAACGGCGTTTGGCAAGCCACTCGCCCTTGTCAATCACTAGTCCGCGGGCATGCCGCTGGCCTGCAATACCATCTCGTGTACGGCCAAGTCGTGTGACGACGGGTACGGCGATTGGATCTCGCCCCGGATGATTCGTGCAAGCTCGGCCAATTGATCGTCGTATCGACCGGGCATCGGTGGCAGTTCGACCTCTTGATAGCCGCGCCGGTATCCTTCCCGCGGCCGGTCGAGTGCCAGAAGCAGTTTGGGTGGCTCCAACGGCCGGATGTCCACGGTTCCCTGGTCGCCGCAGACAACGAATTGCCGACGCCGTCCGCCGTCTATCTCGACCACCGCAGTGCGGATCGTGCAAGTGGCCTTTGGGTACTCGAATACAGCCAACATGTTGTCGGCCAATTGGTCGCGCTCGGGGCGAGTACGGCGAATGAACGGCGTCACGCGTGCTGGTTTGCCCAGTGCGGCCACCATGGCGTCGATCAGATGGCAGCCCAACTCGAACATGGTTCCGCCGGGCTGACGGACGAGTAGATCTCGACGATTGTCGGGTATGTACTTGCTGATCACGCCGTGCAGTTCGAAGACGGTTCCCAGCCAGCCTTCGCGAATGGCACGAAAACAAAGCTGGAAGCCCGGATTGTTGCGGAACATGTAGCCCATCTGAATGCAAAGATCCTGGCGGTCGGCGGCTTCGAGGACTTTCTTGAACGCCGGCAGAGAATCGCCTGCCGGTTTGTCCAGGTGCAGGTGCATGCCGGCCTCGACACATCGGGCGGCCGTCGGAACCAACTCCGGGACCGTGGTCTCGACGGCTACCATGCGCAGTCCCGGCGTGGCAAGCAATTGATCCTCGGTCATCCACTTCAGGTCGCGGTAGATTGAATGGCTCTCCATCCGTTTTCGGCTGTCCGCATCCGGATCGACGACGCCAACGACTTCGAAGTCGTCGGTCAGTTTTCTCATCGCGGACATCTTCCCACCGGCGTGCGCATGGCCAGTGCCGATCTGACCGACTTTGATCCGCCGGCCTGATTCGGCGGCAGAAGAGGCTCCAACGTGAAACGCGGCGGCCAGCCCCGCAGCCAATCGACCAGTGTTCTTGAGGAAACTTCGACGTTTGACTCTCGTCATCGCACCGCCTCCTTTGTCAGTTTGCTGTCAATTCGTGCAGTTCCAACAGCCCCATAAGCAGATCGCCGACATCGTCAATGGACTCATAGTACGGTTTGGCCGGATGACCGCGAAACATGCCTTTGTAGTACAGGCGGCTGATGGCCTCGGCTGCGACCTCCTGGGCGAGGCGCCCGTACTGTTCATCGTTCTTCAAACGTTGCATGTGACAGTAGAAGGAAATCGTCCTGCCGTATTTGCCGGCGTAGGTTCCGTGCGGCGCCCAATGTTCGGCGTATTCCCCATACCACGTCTTGATAAGGCAGCTTGTGGCCGGCAGACTCGTGCGAATGGACTCTGCCCATCGCACGGCGGCCTCGAGCATTGCCTCGTCATCCGTGATCTTGTACGCCCGGGCGTAGATCTGCGCCGTGTGGATCGGATGCTCGTAACCCGCCGCATAAGGTTGCCAGAGGTCGATGTGCCCGCGCGGCTCGTATTGTGCGTACCCGCCAACAACGCGCGGTCCGGGTTCTGGCGTACCGTCCAGTTTCAGGCAACCCCAGAACTTGCCCGAATCGGCGTCGTAGCCGAACTTGGCAAAGGCGCGTAGGTATGCCAACGCATGTTCGCGGAACAGCGGATCGTCGGTAAACTCGTGAGCCTCCAGCAGACCTCGGCAGAGAAACGCCGTTATGGACGTATCGAAGTGCGAGCCATCGAAACGATCCTTACCTGCATTCGGCCGATTGGCGATCAGATTGGTCTGCGCGTCACGACGCTCCCAGTAGTAGCCAGCAAGCAGTTTCGCGCGGTCTAACCACATCCCGTCATTCGTCTTGGTGTGGAGGAAAGCGAAGGCGGCGATCATCTCGCCTGCGCTCATGGCGAAATCGCAGCCGCGATGCCCGTCGCCGTGCCGATTCACTTCGCCCGTCGTCTTGTCGATCACATGCCACTGCCAGATGGCCTCGATCTCCTGTCGGACGGCTTGCGGATTGACCTCCCAAAGGAATGGCCAGTCGACTCGCTGGACGTGAATCTCGTGATGGTTGCCCGCATGCCCTGTCATCACATCCCGGTGTGCGTCGTAGTGACGATGCCATCCCCACCAGAAGAAACCTCTGTCATCGGCCAGTTCGGTCATGGTGTGGTTGGCCGATTTGGCGGCAAACTGTTTGAAGCGATCGTCGCCGGTCACACGCGACAGTCGGACCATCGCCGCGATCGTTGGCAAATCCGCGTACAGATTTCCGCCACTGGGTCCTCGCCGGCCTCGGCGCGTCACGCGAAAACGCTCGTCCAACGCCAGTGGATCCGCGGGACACTCGCGGTTGCGCACGTCGAGGATGTTCATCAACATCGGGCTGTGAACCGGACCGTAGCGGTCGGTGCCATGCTGAATCAGCAGGTCGACGCACTCGCGAACATAATCCAGATAGGATCGGTTGCCGACATCTTCTGGCTGGATACCGCTGCCCAGTACTTGTGGCCAATCCGATGATGCGGCAAGGAGATATGGGCGATCAGTAACCGTTACGCAGGCGACGACGGTGGACAGAAAAGCCAGGACAATTGGCCTTCGGTAACACGAGTTCATAATGGTCCTCCTAGGACTTCAACGCTGTGCGGAGACGAGTTAACTGCTTCTGCATCGCGCAGGGTGGATCGAGTATGTAGTCCTCGCATTCCGGTTCGGTCTTCAGCCAGATGAATCGAGGCCCAGGCAGTGAGAGCACTTCGCGTGCACGATCGCGCCAATCCAGATCATCACTGAAGCCTGCAACGGCGCGGAAGCCGACTGCGCGGGCCAAGGTGGCGAAGTCAACATCGTTGTTCGCGGCCGCCGTCTTCTGTCCGCCCGTGATCTCATACACGCCGTTGTCCAGCAATACGATCGTCAGGTTCCTTGCACGGCTGTCGACCACGGTTACCAGGCAACCCAGGCTCATCAGCAACGATCCGTCGCCCGTACACACGAGCACTTCCCGTGCTGGTTGGGCGAGCGCCAAGCCAAGCGACAACGGGACCGCTCCGCTCATGGTCGAGGGAACGTAGTGAAAGTCGAGCGGATGCTGGGAGATTCTGGGCCACTCGCGCGCCGATCCCATGCTGGTGACGACAATCTGGTCGGCTTCTCTCAGGTCGGCCAGCACTCGTAGCGCAGCGGGCAACGACATGCGCGGTGACGCTGCCTTATCGGTTCCCATCCCGGTCTCCTTCACATACGCCCTTCCGCGACCAACGCGGCGCCCGCCATGCCTGCGGAACTGCAACGCTCGTAGTGTTCGGCAAGTTTCGGTCGATCGGCCTCACTTTCGATCAGGACGTAGTCGATTCCCCAGGCACGGAGAATCGGCTTGGTGAATCGTCTTGCGGAATCCGCCGAGTTCTCGACAAGCCAGCTTCGGCCGCCGAGGATGGCAAATACGGGAAGCCGCAAATCGAATAGTACGTTTCTCAGGGCATCGCCGGATTCAAACAAGCCGGTGGTCTGCATGATCACGACAGGTGAGGCGCCGCCCAGCATTAGGCCCGCCGCGAGCGGCCAGGTTTCGCCTTCCCGGCAGACGCGGATCAGACGCAGATCGGCAGAGGACTCAAGACTCTGCTCCCACGGTCCCATTGCCGAATCAGGAACCCAGATCACGTGGGACACGCCCAGGCCGGTCAGCGTCGCGACGATTTCTTGTCCAGAAAACATCACTTGCACCGTTCCCTGAAAGGCCGTTCAGTCAAACGAACAACGTTGCCATCGGTATTGACGGTAGCGACTATCGTGTGCCGTGGCAACTCGTCGATGCAACTGAATTGGTTTTCTCCAACATTCTGTACAGACGGGCGCGCTGTTGGTAGATTGGGCGTGCCACTTTGGCTGGCAACAACAGATGACCGAACAGGAGATCACTGATGACAGAGCAGAAGCTCCGCATACCGAGTCGCAGTGTTATTACTGGTTGGGATTTCAGCACCGGCGAGGTCAAGTGTCTGGCATTCGACGTGGCGGGCCAGGTACTAGCGGAAGTACGGCTGCCGACAGACCTTTGGAAGGGCGACCCGCCGAATGAAGACATATCGGAATTGAACCTGCTGCAATTGGAGGGCCAGGCTCGGGCCAGCGTGCGCGGAATTGCCGCGCAGTTGAAGAAATTGGGCCGACTGAACGACTGGGTGGCCGGCGGCATTTCCGCAACCCACCATACCGGCGGACGCATCGACGAGAACGGACTGCCAATCCGCCGTGCCATCTGCTGGAACGATCAAACGCTGGCTGCCTACCGCGAGCGGGGCGAAAAGCGGTTAGGCGGCCCCGCGGCTGTCAAAAAGCTGATCGGCGGTCCTTGGGCCGGCCGGTACACACTGAGCCACTTGGTCAAGGACGAAGACGCCGAAGTTCCGAACGAGGACGACAAGTATTTGAAACTGGCCGACTGGAAGCGGACCTACCGAATCCTGACGCACGGGCCGCTTGCCGCCGGTTACCTGACGGGCAACTTCGATGTTGCCAGCGTATCTGCGGCGGCGTCCACCGGCATGATGAGCTTCGTCAATCGCAAATGGAGCCGCAAGATGTTGGGCGCGCTGGCGAAACAGAAGTACCGGGCGCTTGCGTGGGGTCAATTGCCCAGAATCGTCGACCAACACGAACCGATCGGGTTGCTGGCGAAACATGTGGCCATCGAAGGCGGCGTCGACCTGAAGTACCGACCCGTGATCTATCCCACTTCGGACGACCAGCAGGCTGGTCTTGTCGGCGGCGGCGCCGTGAACGAAGGGCAGATGGCCGTGATTCTCGGTACGTCGGCCGTCGTGAATTCGTCTTCGGCCAGCTTGCCGAATGCGAAGGATCTGGATGTGATGTGTCTGAACTGGGGGCCCTACCTCCTGATGCGCTGCTACAGCAACGGCGCGAAAGCGTTGAACGAGGCGGTAGGGGCCGACAAGACGTGGAGCAGCAAGGAATGGGCAGCATTGGAGGAGGAAGCTCGCGCCGTACCGCCGGGAGCCGGCGGCATCATGGTTATGCCTTTCGCCGACGCCGAGCCATCGCTGGGGGTAACAAAGGATACAAAGGACATTCGATGGTTCAGAAAGAAGGGCAACCAATGGGTGAAGACGTCCCCGCCGAAGAACCGAAGCGTGCGCCGGCGCGCGTCTCTGGAGGCCGTGGCATTCATGATTGCTATGGGAGTCGAGTTGCACGTCAAGGCACACCGGAGTATCGGACACGACATCAACGAGATAACCGTTTCCGGCGGCGTGGGACGCAGCGACTTGATGTGCGAGATCCTGGCCTCTGTCCTCGGTCGCGATTTGAAGCGACTTCTGAACGAGGAAGGCCCTGCGCTGGGCGCAGCCGTTACAGCCTTGGCGGCCCACGAGTCGAATCTGCGCAGAAAGCGGCGCATGAAGACTCCGTTCACCGTGGCAGACGCCGTGGCCACGATGGTGAAATACCGCAAGCCCGTTGGCTGCAACGACGCTTGGGCAAGCGTGTACGGGGACAGGTTAGAGCAGTTCAGGCAACTGCAGAATAGGCTCTACAAGTAGCCTGCACTTGGTGCTCCCACAGTCTACATCAACGACGTACGGAGGCGCAATATGTCAGGTTCGAGATTTGTGGGGTGGGTAGGCCGAGGCGTACTGACGCTTGGCGTCGCGATTCTGTCCCCTTTTTTTACGGCGGCGAAGGCCCAGACGCTGGAGGTGCGCGGCGACAATACCGTAATCGTGAATTGCGGGGACGCCTACTCCGTGGCCTACCTGCAGCATTTCCTTGTCAAGTACGTGGCCAAGGCCGCCGGTGCTGATGCTTACGCCATCGATGCAAAACCCAAACCGGACCGGACGACGAGTCCGGACTTCCCGGTTGTATCGAAAAACGACGTGCCGGCCGACAAGATCGCCGTGTACGTGGGCGTCATCGAGCGCATCTCCGAGGGCGTACTGCCCGCCGATGTGATCGAGCGTATAGAGAAGGCCAGGCGCGGCACGGTACTGGTGCGGCGCGAGGGCAACGCCATTGTTTGCACGCGGAATGTGCGGGATCCCTGGAACCTGAACGCAATTCGTATCTTTCTCGACAAGGCTGCCGGCGTGCGCATGTACGCCCCGGCCGGTGCGGACGGGTTAGAGTGGGTTTCCATGCCGGAAGGCGACTCCTTCGCGATAGATCAACTGGATATCGTCATGGAGCCGTACTTCGCCAAGACCACGTTTTCCAGCGGGGGGTACAAGCGGAACGCGCACTGGCTGCGCATGAACACTACGGTCTCCGAAGGGCTGGACCTCCGCGCCAGCCACACGATCACGTCCTACTTCCCGCCCGACAAGTACCACGCCGAACGGCCGCAGCTTTTCCCGATGGCGGCCAACGGGACGCGTCCCAAGCCGACCGGCGGAGCGTGGAACCCGTGCTTTGCCGACCCCGACCTATCCGCCGAGATCGCCATGCGCGAGATTCGGGAGATGCTGAAGGCAAGGAACCGGGGCTACTTGTCTTTCGGTGTCATGGATTGCAGGTATGACTGCCACTGCCCGGTGTGCCGGAAGAGCATGCAGGAGATGGACGGCAACGCTGCCAACCTGTGGTACACGTTTCTGAACAAGGTGGCCAAGCAATGCCAGGAGGAGTTCCCGGGCCTGTACCTAACCAGCTACGCCTACAGCAATATCGGTATTCCAACGGGCATGAAGCTCGAACCGAACATCGTCATCGACAACGTGATTAAGAGCTACCAGTTCACCAACAAGGAGTACTGGCAGGCCGAGGAGCGCGGAATCCTGGCGTTTGCTTCCCTGGGCGCGAAGTGGATCACTCACGACTGGAATTTCGAGGGCGTCAACCCTCGCATCTACAGCCGGCAACTCGCTGCCTTCCTGCAGTGGGGCGTACAGAACGGCATGCTGGGCATCTACACGGAGTGGTCGGGCGACGAGTACTGGTACCTCTGCGGCGCACATTACTGGGTATTGCGGCAACTCCTATCGGATCCCTTCCTGGAAACCGACGCGCTCTGGCGGCAGTACTGCCGGGATATGTTCGGCGAGGGCTGGGAGGAGATGTACCGCTTTTACGACATGTTCCAGCAGAAGCAGGTGGTGGCCGACGCCTACTGCAAGCGCAACGACTGGCCACGCCAGGACTGTGCCCTCTACCTGCCCGAGGATCTTGCCCTGCAACGGAAGTGGCTCCAGACGGCGATCGCAAAGACACAGGGCAGAATCATGATCCAGAAGCGTCTGGCGGCCATCATGCGTTACTTCCGGGCACACGAACTGTTGTGCCTCGCCGCGGGCGAACCGGCCCGGCTCTATCACCGCTACACCGTGCTGGGCGGACAGAACGGCATCAACAAGGACGCCCTGGCCTTCTACGTGAACGACGACGGCGGCCGACTGGTCGAGTTCGACCGGTACTGCGATGAGGAACGGACCGTCGCCCCCGACAGCAACGCCCAGGACAATTCGTCCGGAATCCGGTTTTCCTACCGCAACAACTACTCGCGCGCGCTCGGAACCATCATCGCCGCCATCAAACGCGACGCCATGCAGGGCGTTGATCTGGCCAAGGCCGACCGCACGACCGTGGCGCGTGTAGTCGAACGCGCGCGCCAGTTGTTCCGAGCCAACCTGCCGGCCGAGTATGACAAGAAGCGAGCCGCCGAGATCGAGGAACTAGTACAGAAGACCCTCTGGGTACCTCGCCTGTCGACGCTGCCGGAGTTCGACGGCGACCTGTCAGACGACGTCTGGCAGCAAGCCGCCAAGCTCACCGGCTGGACCCAGGCAGACATCCTGGTGCCCAGCACCCACGGCAACCAGACCGAGGGCCGAATCATGCGTGTCGGCGATCGCCTGGTGATCGGCGTCACCTGCGTGCAGCCCAAGGGTATCTGGGCCGAAACACCCGCGGACATCGAAACAGGGACGCGAATCTGGCGCGAGTCGGGCTGCGAGTTCTTCTTCGGCCCACCCCCGCAGCCGGGCAATGAGAAGAGTGAATATCTCCAGTACATTGTCACATCGATGGGTGCGTGGCGTGGTTTTCGCGCCGCCCAGGACAACCGCAAGGACGTGACGTGCGCGGTCGCCACGGCAGACAACGGGAAGTCTTACACCATCGAGGTTGCGTTCCCGCTGAAGGTGGACGGCTTGTACGACTACTCCGCCGCCGGGGCCTACACGTTCAACATCATGAGGAACCCGTTCTACGAAAATTCGTTCCAGTCCAAGGAACGCATCGGCTGGGCGCCGATCTTCAACACCGCCCAGTTGCCCGAGTCCCGCGGTCTGGTTGTCCTGGAATGAACTTCTGTCGCATATATTCATGAACCGGTCGCAATAGGTCATAGAAATGGATTCGGTCTCCGGGTAAATTACGGTTTTCCAATCAACTCACAGGTTGCCAAGAATGATGAATTCCCAAGATCTACCGAGTGTGTGGCAGGAAGACTTACCGAAAATCGGCATCCGTCCGACGATTGATGGGCGTCTGGGTGGTGTACGCGAATCCTTAGAGGACCAAACTCAGGCCCTAGCTCACGGCGTGCAAGAACTCTTGACGCAAGGTCTTTGCTACCCGACCGGTGAACCCGTCCAGTGCGTGGTCGCAAAGCCGTGCATTGGCGGCTGCGCGGAAGCAGCGGCGGCGGACGAGTTGTTTCGTCGCGAAAACGTAGGCGTTTCGCTGACGGTGACGCCGTGTTGGTGCTACGGTTCGGAAACGATGGACATGGACCCGTTGCGTCCCAAGGCGGTGTGGGGCTTCAACGGCACGGAACGACCTGGTGCCGTCTATTTGGCTGCCGTGTTGGCAGGGCATACGCAGAAGGGACTACCAGCATTCGGGATCTATGGACGGGATGTCCAGGATGCCGGCGACGGAACGATCCCCGACGACGTAAGACAGAAATTACTCAGCTTTGCCCAATGCGGTTTGGCCGTAGCGCTGATGCGTGGAAAGTCGTATCTGTCGATGGGCGGCACGTCCATGGGCATCGCCGGTTCAGCAGTCGACTGCAGCTTCTGGGAGAAGTGGCTGGGGATGCGCGTGGAAGATATTGACATGACCGAGTTTGTCGGTCGCATGCGGAAGGACCAGTTTGATCCGGACGAATTCAAGACGGCCCTGACCTGGGTCCAACAGAACTGTCCTGAAGGAAAAGACTACAACGCCGAAGACCAGTGTCGCAGTCGCGAGCAACTGGACTCGGAATGGTCGGATAGTGTGAAGATGGCGTTGATTGCACGCGACCTGATGGTCGGCAATCCGAAACTGGCCGAGATGGGGCTCGGCGAACAAGCGCAAGGTCACAGGGCCATCGTAGCGGGCTTTCAAGGGCAACGTCAGTGGACGGACCATTTTCCCAACGGCGACTTCTTGGAAGCGATCCTCAATTCATCGTTCGATTGGAATGGTCGCCGCGCCCCTTACGTCGTCGCCACAGAGAACGACGCTCTGAACGGAGCGACCATGTTGTTCGGTCATTTGCTCACCAACACGGCACAGATCTTTGCCGATCTGCGGACGTATTGGAGCCCCGATGCGATCGCAGGCGCCTGCGACGGATATCGACCCGAGGGACACGCCGAGGACGGTATCCTGCACTTGATCAACTCGGGCCCCGCAGCGCTGGACGGCACCGGTCAGCAAGACACCGATGGCCAACCGACGATAAAGCCGTTTTGGGAAATCACCGAAGACGAAATGCAGAAATGTTTGCAGGCGATCACGTGGCATCCAAGCATTACCGAGTATTTTCCTGGTGGTGGAATGAGCACTCGCTATCGCACGCGGGGAGGCATGCCGTCGACGATGAGTCGCATCAATCTCGTTGCAGGACTTGGACCTGCGCTGCAGATCGCCGAGGGCTACACGGTGGATCTGCCGGACGACGTTCACGATGTCTTGGAGCAGCGTACGAATCCAACGTGGCCGACCACATGGTTTGCTCCTCGGCTTACCGGGCGTGGGGCGTTCGTCTCGACGTACGAAGTGATGAATCGTTGGGGTGCCAATCATTGCGTGCTCACCGCCGGTCACGTGGGGCACCTCTTCATCACGCTCGCATCGCTGTTGCGGATTCCTGTGTACATGCACAACGTCGACGAGTGTCGTGTCTTCCGCCCGAGTGCCTGGAATGCGTTCGGAACCGATAATCTTGAATCCGCCGACTTCCGAGCGTGCGAGACATTCGGCCCGCTGTATGGACGAAAGTAGCGAGAAGACGGCTGGCTGTGACTTGCCATGATGCCACCGGCATCACGCGTCCTCGTTTGACCCGGAGGCGATGGCGTGGGTTCTTCCTGCCTACGTCGGCGCAGGTTCTCAATGGGTGAGAAAGCCCTCCGTGAATTCTACGGCGACCTGCCCAAGTAGTGCACCGCCATTCCACCCGGATGAACCCATGTACCTTAATGGGCTATCGAGCTCGCGGAAGAATTCTTGTGCATTTTCTCGTTTCTGTAGATGGACCTGGCGCGTTTCCGTTTAATACCTCAATTGGCGTCTGCACCACCGGTGTCAGCGTTGGGGCCGAGGCGACGACTGCCTCAAGCGGCGGGGGGCAAACGGCTCCGGGAGGTTTGGGCGAGGGACTAGTAGAGGCAGGCCGTATGCGTTTCCGTCGGGCGGCTCTTTGCATCAGATCGGCCGGAGCTTCGCCCTCTCGGGCAAGGGAACAAAAGCAAGAGGTTCGGTCGGGCGAGCCGTGGCACGGGGCTCGTTATGGGGTTGTAACCTTGGTTTCAATGATCTGGCGGGCTTCGTGCCTTGGCCTGCCCCACTGAAGGAGTGGCTGATGATGGTTTCACGTAAGTTGTTGGTGATGGCGTTGGCCGTCGTGTGTGTTGTTTCGGTATGTGTCACGACTGCTCTGGCTCAGCCAGGCGGACGGGGCGGTCGCGGTGGCCGAGGTGGCGGCATGGCGGGCGGTCTGGGCGGTGGCGGTGGCGGTTTGACCGGCTTGTTGGCGCGCCCGGAAGTGCAGAAGGAACTGGAATTGGTGCCCGAACAGATTACCGATCTTCAGAAACTGGGCGAAGGCGGTCGCGATCGCATGCGCGAGATGTTCTCAGGTTTGCAGGACATCGAGGATCGGGAAGAGCGTATGACGAAGATGCGCGAGTTGATGGAAAAGGCCCAGGCGGACTTGGAAAAGGAGATCAGCAAGATCCTCCTGCCACACCAAATGAAACGGCTCAAGCAACTGGCTTTCCAGCAACGCTTGCGTGGCGGTGCCGGCCGAGCGCTGGTGGTCGCGGTGGCCGGGGACAGGGCGACGTTGGTGGTCGCGGCGGACGCGCTAAAACACGCCCGCAACGTCCCGCCTCGGATGAAGACTAAGGCTACGCGGCGAGAGGGCAGTTTGAGCAAGTCAAGTGGGGCAGACACTCCTATCTGCCCCACTATTTCGATTGCTTGATGCTGTTGGCGCAGGGCAGCGAGTAGACGATCTCTCAAGTACCATACTCAAATTCTGACGGACAGGGCGCGATAGCGATCCCTCTGGATCTCCAAGCCTTGAGCAGGACAAGCCCTCCCAAGACACGTGTTTCAGCCAATTCGCCGCGCCATCCTGTATATGCAGGATGCAAATGGCTCCCATCGGGTGGTACATTCTGATGGTTGGGCGGTGGGATCTGGGCATCCAGCGCAACAGAGCTGGTTAGCATCTATCGAAAGAAAACTGTCCGATTTGAGAGTAGCCGGAGTCGCAAGACTTCGGGATTCGCCGTTTTCGCCGGAAGCGTTGCCACTCCGGCTACGCCAGTTGTTTCTCGAACGATCCCTAGTACAGGGATCAAGCATTTACCTTCGGAAGCATACCATGAAGCTCTCCTACCTCGTGTCGACAATGTGTGTCTTGTCCTTCCTGGTACCGACGCGCCCGCTCGCGGGTGCCGATTGGCCGCAGTTTCGCGGTCCCGACGGCTCGGGCATCAGCAGCGATGCCAATGTGGCAGCCCAGTGGAGCGAGTCGAAGAATCTCAAATGGAAAACGCCACTACCCGGCCCCGGTTCGTCTAGCCCGATTGTCTGGGGGCAACACGTCTTTGTGACGTGTTACTCTGGTTATGGCCTCAGCCGAACCAACCCCGGAAACATCGAACAGTTGGTGCGTCACCTATTATGCATCCACCGTGAAGATGGAAAGGTGATATGGACGCGGACAGTCGAGGCTGAAATGCCCGAAGACGCGTATGCCGGTATGGGTGTTCCGCAGCACGGCTATGCCAGCAACACACCAGCCACAGACGGCGAGCGTGTCTTCGTGTTCTTCGGAAAGACGGGTGTGTTGGCTTTCGATCTCGACGGCAATCAGCTCTGGCAAGTGAACGTCGGCAAGGAGTCGAGCAACCGCCGCTGGGGGTCGTCGGCTAGTTTGATCCTCTACCAGGGCAAGGTGATCGTCAACGCTTCCGAAGAGAGCCGCTCGATCCGCGTTTTGGACAAGCTTACCGGCAAGGAAATCTGGAACGCCGAAGCCGCCTCACTGGAACTCGCCTACGGTACACCGTTGCTGGCTCCTCTGGCCGGCGGCGGCAGGGAACTCGTGATCGGCGTGCCGTACGAGGTCTGGGGGCTGAATCCCGACACGGGCAAGCTTAACTGGTATGCGGAAACTGGCCTGGACGGCAACGTCGCCCCCAGTCCAGCAGCCGCAAACGGAATCGTCTACATCTTTGGTGGCTATCGCAACACCGGCAGCGTGGCAATACGTGCCGGCGGGAAAGGCAACGTAACGGGCACGCATACTCTCTGGTCCAGCAGAGACGCATCCTACGTTCCCTCACCGGTGATTTACCAAGGGAAGCTCTACTGGGTGAGCGATCAGGGGATCGCTTTTTGCGCCAATGCCGAGAATGGCAAGACGTTCTATCGCGAGCGGCTATCTCGCACGGGCGGCAGCGGTCGCGGCGGAAAGCCATTCTACGCCTCCGTTGTACTGGCCGGAGACAAGCTGATTTGCATCAGCCGGCGAGGCGGCACGTACGTGCTGGCGGCCAAGCCCACGTTCGAGCAACTGGCACACAACGAGTTCGCCTCGGACGAATCCGACTTCAATGCCTCGCCGGCGATCAGCGATGGTCAGTTGTTCCTGCGATCGAATCGCTACCTCTACTGTATTGCTAACGCCCAAGATCGTTGACTTCTTGACAAAGTCAGCGACCAACGGGAGCGGACCACTACCAACCGAGCGGCAGCTCGCATTCGGCTGGCGGCCCAGCCGCCCTGCGTCGAGGCCAGCTAACTTCCGGATGCAAATCGCGCTCGTCGGTTACACTGGCGAGCGAGGAGGTATCCTTGGACGGTATCTGCCAAGGATGGTACAAAAATCGCGGAATTCCCACTCCCCGCCCGGATGGGACGCCCTCGCGGCCGCCCATGGCCACTGCTTCACCGCGTTGAAGGACGGCACAGTCATGTGCTTGCGGGCGAGGTAATTGACACGGACACTAATACACGGTTGATCTATATCAATGGAATCGCTGCCGATAAGCAGCAAGTTCGCCAAGGGGAGAGTGGAACGTATGAAATTACGCTCAGCAAAGGCGACCGCGTCACTTTCACACCCGTCGGGTTGAACGAGACAGATCTAACCATCGAGTCGATCCCCGTCAGCGAGGCAAACCGCAACCTGTTCGGACTGAGCGAGAAGACCAGTCGCCTGCCGGGCCATGTGTTCTATTACAGACAATAGACAGGAAGACATTCGTGGGCAAATAGGCAATTGCCATAGCACAAGGATCATGTCGATGAGTATTCATCAGAGACCATTCCGGCAAGGCGGAGCACCTGCGCGGCAGTGCTGCCATGGCCGTGGGAATCGAATCGCTGGATGTCTTATGATTTTGCCTTTCATGGTATGTGCACCACCAGTCAGCGCCGAGGATACGGTAAACTCCCCGGTGCAGCGTCCGTTATTTATCAGTGATGGGAGTCGTATCGTGCCCAAGGACTTCTATCCGAAGTTTAACTGGGAGGTGACGCCGCAGTATTTCATGTTTGGCGATACCGGGCGGGTATTGCAGCCCGATGAAGTGCGTTCCATCGCGGCACGAACCGGTTTTCTCTGTATTGAAAAGTCGCATGGACTCAGGACGCTCGGTGCCGCCGAACTGGGGGCCAAGCACGAAGCTGCGGCCTTTAAAAGGATCAAACCCGACATAAAGGTGCTGTTCTACTTCAACTCGGCCTATGCCTGGCCTTTTACCTCTTACAACCAAGTGTTTACGCGGGACAAAATCGACCAACATCCTGAATTGAAGGAACTCCTATTGGTCGATCCTGAAACGGGCGAGCTCGCCCATCGTCGCAATGTCTTCTTTTTTGACGTGCTAAATCCTCAGTTGCGCCAGTGGTGGGTTGATACGGTTGCGAAGGGAGTTGCCGACCTCCAGTGACGATGGATCACTAGTTCTATCCGCCGACGCAGCCTACATCCACAACAATGAAGGCAGCCGTCAGGCTCGCGTGCAACACCGCGAAGAGACTCCCAACAACATCGGTTATTGGACGGACGCTAATGCTTGGGTGGAGTGGTCGTTCAAGGTTGATCAACCTGGCCAATACGAGATCCTAGCGGAATTGGCCGTCGAGCAGGAAAGGAGCCGCTTTCGCATCGAGTTGGCCGGTCAGCAAAAGTCCGTGGAAGTCCTCTCTACGGGAAGCTATTACCGTTATTTCAAGAAGTCGCTGGCGACCATCCGCATTGACCAGGCCGGCAAGTACACGCTGAGCATTAAACCCGACAAGGATGATTGGCAACCCATTAACCTCCGGTACGTGGAATTGAAACGGCGAGAACAACAATGACAACCTTTCGATCTACCTGCTTTCTGTTAGCGGTTGGTTTCACCAGCAGTCTTACCGCAACGGCGGCGAATTGCCCGGCTGCTGAGCAAGCGTTTTCGCACCCCGGCATCTTGCACAGCCGAGCCGAATTGGATTTCGTCAAGGCCAAGGTGGCCGAGGGCGAGGAGCCGTGGAGATCGGCCTGGGAGGAACTCCGCAGGCACGACATTTCGGAAATCGACTGGAAGCCCAAACCTTTCGCAGATGTCGTGCGGGGAGTGCGCAACAATCCCGACATCGGCGGCACGAACCTGATGCGGGACGGAGCCGCGGCCTACTCGCACGCTATTCAGTGGTACGTCACCGGCAAACAGCCCCATGCGAACAAGGCCATCGAAATTCTGAACGCTTACGCGACCACGCTTAATTCGATCGGCGGTCACGATGCCAGGCTGTTGGCGGGTATGGCAGGGATCACGTTCACGAACGCTGCGGAAATCCTCCGCCACACCGAGGCGGGCTGTGGACTACACCCTTAGTGGCAACGGCAACGGAGCGACCCGCAAATACTTCAACGATTTCGGCGAGTGCCAGGAAAGCGGTCGCGACCAGGCCCATACCCAGATGGGGCTGGGGTACTTGGGCTGTGCAGCCGAGATCGCATGGAAGCAAGGCGTAGACCTGTACGGAGCCTACGACAACCGGCTCGCCCTGGGATTCGAATATACGGCGAAGTACAACCTGGGGCACGAGGTGCCGTACGAGCCGTATCGCAGCCACGAGGGCCGATACCACTACCCTAAGATCTCGGATAAGTCCCGCGGCCGTTTCAGCAGTATCTACGAGAGAGTCTACCACCATTATCACGACCGGAAGGGGCTGGAGATGCCATTCACCGCTCAGGTTATCGAGAAGATACGTCCGGAGCGATGGAGAAGCTCCCACGCCTCGTGGGGCACGTTGATGCATGCGGGTCAGCCCGTCAATTGAGTGGAGCTGCTTCATTTGGCTGACGTGCTGCGGAAATAGTCCTGGTATGTAAGACGCAAGCATTCACTTCCGGAGACAGCCGACCAGGTAGCCGCCGAAGGCGTGCGGGTCAGCAACCAAGAAGGTTCTATCCAGATGAAGAAACTCGTAGTTGTCCTCCTCGGCATCTTGCTCGTTTCGTCTCACGTGCGCGCGGCGACCAAGCCCAATATCGTTTTCATTTTTGCCGATGACTGGGGCTGGGGAGATCTTGGCTGCCACGGGCGCCCGTGGCTCAAGACTCCCAACATCGACCGCCTCGCCACAGAAGGAACCGAGTTCTACCAGTTCACGGTTGCCAGCGGGGTCTGCTCGCCCAGCCGGGCGGCCGTTCTGACGGGACACTTTCCTGCGCGACACAGCATTCACGGGCACTTTGCTATGGTCGAGAGCCACGCGAAACGGGGAATGCCCGACTGGCATAGTCCGAAGGCGGTTCTTCTGCCGCGGCTTCTTCAAAAAGCAGGTTACGCGACGGCCCATTTCGGGAAATGGCATCTGACCAACATCATGGTGCCGGACGCGCCGCTTCCGATCGAATACGGATATGACACGTACGGCGCGTTCAATTGCTCGGGTCCCCAGATGCCGGTGCACGAGGATGTGCGTCTGGCGATCGACTTCATCCAGAAGAGTCACGCCGCCAAGAAATCGTTCTTTGTCAACTTGTGGATCCACGAGCCCCACACGCCGCATTACCCGCTTCCTGAGTACTTGAAGCAGTTCGCGCACCTGAACGACGAAGCGAAGGAGGTCTACGCTGCCGTGCTCGCCCACGCCGATGCCCGAATCGGCGAGCTATTGCTGGCACTGGAACGCCTTGATCTCACCGACGACACCCTGGTGATTTTCAGCTCGGACAACGGGCCGGAAAACACCGGTCCGCCAAGTCGTCGGAACGTGAACGATGAATCCACCGGACCGGGATTGGGGACGTTCGCCTCGGTCGGTACAACCGGCGGGCACCGAGGGCGGAAGCGTTCTCTTTTGCAGGGAGGCATCGGCGTGCCGTTCATCGCCCGATGGCCAGGCAAGATCGCAGCGGGTAAGATCGACGATACGACTCCGATCACCGCGGTGGACTTGCTGCCGACTTTCTGCAAAATTGCGGGAGTGGAATTGCCCACAGGTTACGTTCCCGATGGTGTGAACCAGTTGCCCGCGTTGTTGGGTACGGCCGGATCGCAACGAACTGAGCCGATATTCTGGCAATGGCAAACCGCCAGAAGCCGTGGCGACAACTGGCCGACTCTGGCCGTTCGGGAAGGCTCGTGGAAATTGCTGCTGGGCAAAGAAGCGAGTCGGGTCGAGCTGTTCCGATTCCCAAGCGATCGTCTCGAGCAGAGGAACCTGCACGATGAGCATCCGGCCGAAGTCCGACGGCTGACTGCTCTGATCGATGCATGGAAGAAAACGCTTCCAGCGGAGCCGAACAAGAGTTGCTTTTCTGGGCAGCGTGACAAATAGGGATCGTTCGAGAAATGACTGTCGCGTTCTCTATTTCACTGTCACCTCTCCTCTGGGAGAGGTCGGGCCCTAAGGCCCGGGAGAGGGCTGCTATGTTCCGTCCGACAGCGGCGAGTTGCCCGTCCTGCTGCCCCCTCCCGGACGCTAACGCGTCCGACCTCCCCCGCTGCGCGGGAGAGGTGACAAGACCTGCCAGTAACGCGGATCTCTCGAACACCAAGAGAAAACGAAAGTGAGAACAAACATGATTAACAGAATGACAAACGGCTGTCTGATTGCGTTGCTCCTGTGGGGAATGTCCGGTGCTGCGTTTTCCCAAGAGATGGACAAGATGTGGGGCGAGCGTGTCGTGAAGCTCCGGGCGGAAAATGCCGGGCGCGGCCAGCTTCTGGACGAAGGCAATTATGCCATGTTCATCCACTGGGGGCTGTACTCGCAATTGGCCAACAAAGTGGATGGCAAGACCTATTACGGAATCGGCGAGTGGATCATGAACCCGCGGATGGCCGGGATTCCTGTGGACGAATACAAACGGCTGGCCGGCACTTTCAATCCGGTGAGGTTCGATGCCAAAGCCATTGCGGCGCTCGCGAAGGACGCGGGAATGAAGTACATCGTCATCACCAGCAAGCACCATGATGGTTTCGCCATGTACCATTCCAAGGCCTGTGATTTCAATATTGTTGATGCCTCGCCCTGGAAAAAGGACCCGATGAAGGAACTGGCCGTCGCTTGCCGCGAGGCGGGGCTCGGCTTCGGCTTTTACTACTCCCACAATCAGGACTGGACCTTTCCCGGCGGCGGGAACGGGCCCAAAACCGACGCCGATGGGAACCCCGCCTCCTTCGATGATTACTTCGTAAAGAAGTGTCTGCCACAGGTGAAGGAAATCACCAGCGAATATGGACCGATCGAGATCGTCTGGTTTGATACGCCGGGCAGGATGCCCAAGGAATACGTGGAACAACTTGTGGAAGTCGTCCGCAAGAACCAGCCCCACGCACTGGTCTCCGGCCGTGCCGGGCATGACCTGGGAGACTATCAGACATTGGGCGACATGGAGGTACCGCGCCGCAACATCGAAGGCATGTGGGAAAGTGTCGACACCACCAACGACTCCTGGGCGTATGCCTGGTACGACCAATACTGGAAGTCTCCTCGGGAGATCCTGCATCGCCTGATCGCCTGCGTTGGACGGGGCGGAACCTATATGCTCAATATCGGTCCGCGCGGTGACGGTACCGTTCCGGAACGCGCCGCGCGTTCGCTGCGCGAAGCAGGCCAGTGGATCCATCGCTATCCGCAGGTGGTCTACGGGACGGACGCCTCGCCTTGGCAGCACGCACTGCCGTGGGGCGATGTGACGACCAAGGGCAATCGGCTCTTTCTAGTCGTCTTCGATTGGCCTGCGTCCGGCAAGCTCTATCTGCCCGGCCTGAAGACAGCGATTGCGTCCGCCCGCCTGCTCAAGGGCGACAAGTCAGAGGCCATTGGCTATGAAGCGTCTGCCGGCTGGACCGTGCTGCAACTCCCGCCGCGCGCACCTGAAACACTCGCATCCGTGATCGAGCTACAGCTCGAGGACGTTCCCAGAGCCGATCCCACTTGGGGAATTGATCCAAACATGGGGACCGAAATACTGGCCGAGTTCGCCACGGTCGAAGGCGCGGAACAATCAGAGAAGCGGTGGATGGAAAAATTCGGCGAATGGAGGAGCGTGGTTCGTGTGCATGACTGGAAACCGGACGCAAAGGCCGTCTGGGAAGTCAACGCGCTGAAGCCGGGCGACTATTGCGTCCATCTCACCTATTCCGGTGAAGGCCGCCTGGTTTGGGGCGTTGACATCGAAGGCGGGGAGCACATCCAGAACCAACAGAACTCGTCTCACAACTACCAGGAATTTCCCATCGGCTGGCTCAATTTTCCCAAGCCCGGCCGGTATCAGGTAAGTGTATCTTGCCTGGAAGGGAACACTGAAACGGCAAGTCTCAAGGCGATTCGCTTTGCTCCCATTCCGTGATCGCATTACTCCGAGCCGTAAGCCAAGGAAGCCGCACAATGACCGTACGACCGTTGACGATGCTACTGATCTTTTGTTTGGGGCTGGCGATACTGGCTGGGTCGGCCGCTGCTGGCGAGAACGCGGTCGCGTCCTCGGGGTTCCATTTTCCGGCGACCGGGGTTTGCGTTGACGAGCATGCCATCCTGCTTGCGATCGACGACGTTTCCCTGCCGCTGAAAGAGAACGTCTGCTATTACCTCTCGAAGCCCAAGGTGAGGAAGGAGCCGGTGCTGGCCCCGAGCCGCGACGATCCCACGGCGCCGGATCATTTGGCGGCGCATTTCTACGGGTCGGTGCTTTGCGACGAAGGCCAGTTCCGCATGTGGTACTACCCCGTTTCCTTCGGTAAAGACTTCACCGAACTCACGCAAGGGCCCGTCTGTTATGCGGAGAGTGAAGACGGGATCCAGTGGACGAAGCCGAAACTGGGTCAGATCGAGTTCAAGGGGAGCAAGAACCACAACGGCATCAAGCTGCCGGAGAAGGTGATCGAGGGTGTCCACGTGATCAAAGACGAGGACGACCCCGACCCGGCACGGCGATACAAAATGGTCTACAACCCACACAACGGTCGAACGTTCACGATCCAGACGGCGACCAGCCCGGACGGCATCCATTGGCAGACACCGCCTGCGTATCCCAAAAACCAATTCCTCGAACAGTCTGGGCTTTTCAAGTTCAACGGAATGTACCTGGTGCACGGCCAGGGGCTCGAGGCGGGGGAAGGCGGCGGTGCCCGGGGCCGTCAGGGTTACGCGTGGGTCTCGTACGATTTCGATAACTGGCTCGCGGCAATCGCCGAAGCGTTCGCGCTGGCCGAACCGGCGGAGGCTGCCGAGCGGGGCACAACCAAGCCTTACGACCAGGTTCATCTGGGCGTGGCGGGTACGAGCCTGGGGAACGTGGTGGTAGGGCTCTACGGTCTGTGGCACAACTACCCCGGCGACCGGAGTCGCAACGTGCCCGCAAGCTGGTTTGGACACGAAAAGACCTCTTGCGATCTGGGGCTGGTGGTCAGCAACGACGGCATCCACTTCCGCGAGCCGGTCAAGGGACACGTTTACATTTCGCGGGTCGACTCGGCGGTGACCGCGGTCGACGGCAAGACCTACCCGACGATCTTGATCCAGTCTGGTGAGGCGGTGAACGTGGGCGACGAAACCCGAATCTACCACGGCCGCTGGCGGAACGCCGTATACGGTCGCGATTATTGGGGAGAAGTCGCTTTGGCCACGCTGCCGCGCGACCGCTGGGGCGCTTTGGGGCTCTACCCGAATCGCTCGAGGGGTGAAGTGTGGTCGACAGTGGTCCGGTTGCCGCAGGCCGGCTGCCGGATCGTGCTCAACGCCGACGCGGCCGAAACGATGCGAGTGGAAATCGCCGACGAGCGTTTCCGCCTGCTACCTGGCTATTCCGGCACCAACGCGGGTACAACGGAGGCCGCCGGCGGCTTGGAGTGCCCGGTAACGTGGCTTGCCGGGGATCTCTCGCGTTTGGGAGGAAAAAAGGTCCGGTTGCGGATTCGTTTCGAGAGGAAGGAGGATCGTGAGCCGCGTCTTTATGCCGTCTACCTGAGGGCGTCCGGGGAAAGTGATTGATGTTGGGTGAGAGCTGGGGTCTTTAGCTTATCGCGCTTCTTATCCATTCAGTTGATTTCGATTGTTCCCTGTTTCGATCTGGTCTCTTCAGTGCCAAAGGCACGTTCCTATGCCAGCCCAAGGGTGGAGCGACGTGAGTCACCGAACGTCGCGGAACCCTGGGATGTGAAGGTCATTCCATTCAGAACCCTGAAAGGGTGGCCCTAAGTCTGAGGCGGTTCGTTCTACTGCGCTGGGTCGACGGTTTCCCAACACGGGCATGTTGCCGGCGAGCGCTGTCAGTACTGCATGTTGTGGCATCTTTGGGATTGAACGCAGCAGTATTAGAGCCGCCCCGTTGGGGCTTTCGGTTTTCTCCAAATTGCTCCCCTGGGTTG